>JBMZTC010000005.1:0-72484 GCA_049623505.1 Puniceispirillaceae bacterium (SeqCode)
TTGAAGACATAGACGGCTGCCGAAGCCTGAGCGGACTGGTACGGGACCGAAGTGTAGGACGGATAGTCGGCCTTGAAGCCGGAATTCCAGTCAGCAGCCGAACCGAACATCGGGTCGGACTTGGACAGCGACTCAACCCACTGTGTCGGGCAAAGGAAGCCGTTGGCTGTCTTCGGGAACTTCTCCTGGACCTTCGCCGCCTCACAGTGAGTCAGCGCGATCATTGGCACATTGACCTTCATCTCGTCAATCTGACGGGCCGCCGTGGCGGCGCCCTTCGAGTGACCGGAAATGATCAGGGCATCAGGCTTCAGCGCCTTCACCTTGGTCAGCGTGGTTGACATGTCGGACAGGTCGGCAGGCAGCTGGTCGTCGATCACAACCTTCATGCCATACTCATTGATCTTGTCCATCACACCGGCGCGGACGTCCATTGAGAACGGATCGCCCTCAAAGGCCAGCGCGATGCGGACATCGCCCGGGTTCGACGACTTTTCAGCCGCGAAATCAATGGCGGTGGCAAGATACTGCTCGGACGTCGACAGAACGGCGAACAGATACTTGTACCCCTGGGTGAAGAGCGAGCGCGACGCGCCCTCTGCCTCGACCATCGGCACACCGAACTTTTCAGATACCGGCGCGATGGCCTTTGTCATGCCCGAGCTGTACGGCCCAAGCATGAATTCGACACCATCCTGCTGGATCAGACGCTCGGCGAGCTGCGATCCACGAGCCGGGGTCGATTCATCATCGTAGTATTTTACGTCAAGCTTGTAGCTCTTGCCACCAACCTTCACGCCGCCAGACTCGTTGATCACCTTCACGGCATAATCATACCCGCGCTGCGTGTGCAGACCGTTGGTAGCGTATTTGCCAGTCAGTGAAATCGACGAACCGAGAATGATGGTGTCACCCTCGACCTTTGCCATAGCCGGCGTCGCAAGGCTGACCGCCAGAGCGATGCCTGCCACAATACCATGCTTCATGAACATTTGGTTTCCTCCCAGAAAATCCTGAAGTCATCATTTAGCGCATTACTATGAACAAAGAATCAGCAAGCACCAAATCAATTTTGGCCTTATGTGACAAATTGGACCTGCCAGATCACTGTTTCATCGAAACCGGGGCAGGAAGATGTCACCCAAGAAGCACCATGACAATCGACACTGCCAGCAACAGCATCGCGAAAAGTTCCTTTGCGGTGGGGCGCTCACGGAAATAGAAAAAGGAAATCCCCAACACCAACAGCAATTCGATCTGGCCGACGGCGCGAACCGGCGCCACCGCATAAAGCGAGAAGGCCGTGAACCAGCAGGCCGTCGACACGGCGCCGGACAGGCCAACGATGCTGCTGTCACGCCAATGTACGAAACTTGCCTTCAGCTGATCGGGCGCCCGGCGCCACATCCACAGCCCCATCAGCACTGCCTGAATCAACACCGACACGCCACCGGTCATGCTGGCCCGGGTCACCAGATCATCGCTTGCCAGCGAATCACTTGCCGCCTTGTAGGCAACCGTGCAGAAGCCAAGGAAGGCACCGCTGCCAAGCCCGATGGCTGTCTGACGGGTGAACAGCGAGGCCAGCAGGTTGCCAAGCGTCAGGCTGGTCTTTGCCAGTGACAGCAGGAACACCGCCACAACACCAATGGCGATCGCCAGCCCAACCTGAAAGCTGACGATATGGCCAAGGATCAACGCCTCGAACAGCGCCGCCTGGATCACCTCGGTCTTCGAAAAGGCGGTGCCGGCGGCAAAGGACCGGTGCGAGAACAGGGTCACCAGAAGAACGGTGAAAATGATCTGCGTCACGCCGGCGACAGTGGTCCAGAGAAGAAACGGAACATTCACCCCCGGCAACGGCACACCGCTCCAGGCGCCATAGATGAAGACCCAGGCCCAGGCAAAGGGAATGGCGTAGGAAAAACGGACATAGCTTGCCCCGAGGTCGCCAAGCGGGGCTTTCAGCTTTTTCTGGTAGGTACTTCGCACCGTCTGCGACACCGCAGCCCCGATGGTCACCCAGATCCACAGCCAGGTCACGCTTTCACCCTCTTCATCAAGTTACAGGCCGACACGCTAGACAGGCCGGTCGCCTTTCAGGGTAATCCTGTGCAACAGCCGCCGGTGGCCATGATAGTCATTCAGCGGGTAGTGAAGGGTGCTGCGATTGTCCCAGATCGCAATGTCGCCGACACCCCAGCCAAGCCGGCACTGAAATTCCGGCGCAACCTGATGCTGGAAGAGATAGTCGAGAAGGCCGGCACTTTCCTCTTCGGTCCAGCCATCGAATCTGATGGCGTGGCCAGGGCTGAGATACAGCGACCTGCGCCCGGTTTCGGGGTGCGTCCGCACGACCGGATGGACCGCCTCCAGCTCGTTGACATCGACACCCTTGCCAGCTTCCTCGATCCGCGCGGTTCGTGTTGCCGCCACCTTCGCCTTGTTGGCGGCACAGACAACCCGAAGCCCGGCAAGCGTTGCCTTCAGCCCGTCGGAAAGCTGGTCATAGGCAAGTTCCTGATTGGCAAATAATGTGTCGCCCCCGATTGGCGGCAGTTCAATGGCCTGCAGCATGGTCGCCATCGGCGGCTCGTCCTGATAGCTGGTATCCGTATGCCAGACGCCACCGAAATTGACTGTCTCATGCTCGCGTTTCAGCACCGCGGTGATCTCGGGGATGCCGTCGACACCTTCCAGAAACGGATAGATCGCCGGCTCGCCAAAGGCGCGCGCAAGCTGAAGCTGCTGCTGCGGGGTCAGATTCTGATTGCGCAGAACAACCATGTTATGCTCGAGCCAGACGGCCCTGATCTCGCCAATGACATTGTCCGAGATATCGCGCGACGCAAAATTGATACCGGTGATTTCGGCGCCCATGGCTGGCGCCAATTTTGAAACCTTCACGGGTGAATCCTCACTTTTCAGACAGCAGGGCCGGTCAGTCCGATCCGGGACACGCTGCCCTGACGCTATCGCGAAGCCGGGGGTGACGCAACCATCGCCGCCCGATGGCGACATTTAGCGCCAGTGACAGCGCGGGAATCTGGACCTATGTTTCCGTCCATCTGGCTCTAATGCTTGATCGAGATGCCTGCGATTGATTAGGAACCAAGACAGCGCTGGCGCCAGTCGGTGACAAGAGCCGGAATCAGGAACCGGTAGCGGGAACCGATATCAGGGCGACGGCGCGTCGGTCATTATTAAAGCAAGACCATAACCGAAGAGGGGTGACGCATCATGAAGATGACAACGGAAGAGGCTTTTGTAAAAGTCCTGCAAATGCACGGCATTCAGAATGCTTTCGGCATTATCGGCTCGGCGATGATGCCGATCTCGGACCTGTTCCCACAGGCTGGAATCACCTTCTGGGACGCCGCGCATGAGTGTAATGCCGGCATGATGGCTGACGGTTTCACCCGCGCCACCGGCCAGATGTCGATGATGGTGGCCCAGAACGGTCCCGGAATCACCAATTTCGTGACCCCGGTCAAGACAGCCTACTGGAACCACACACCACTTCTTCTGGTCACCCCGCAGGCCGCCAACAAGACAATTGGCCAGGGCGGTTTTCAGGAAGTCGAGCAGATGGCGCTGTTCAAGGACATGGTCGCCTATCAGGAAGAGGTTCGCGATCCGGCCCGTATCGCCGAGACGCTGAACCGCGTGATCCTGCAGGCCAAGCGTGCCTCGGCACCGGCGCAGATCAATGTGCCGCGCGATTTCTGGACGCAGGTGATCGATATCGAACTTCCCGCCATTGTCGAGTTTGAACGTCCGGCAGGTGGCAGCGATGCCATCAATTCCGCGGCAAAGCTGCTGTCGGAAGCCAAGTTCCCGGTCATCCTGAACGGTGCCGGTGTGGTCATCGGCGGCGCCATCGGCGAATCGATGAAACTTGCCGAACGGCTGGACGCGCCGGTCTGTTGTGGCTACCAGCACAATGACGCCTTCCCGGGATCACACCCGCTTCACGCCGGCCCTCTCGGCTATAACGGCTCGAAAGCTGGCATGGAACTGATCGCCAAGGCCGATGTCGTGCTGGCGCTTGGCACCCGTCTGAACCCGTTCTCGACCCTGCCGGGATATGGCATTGATTACTGGCCGCGTGACGCCAAGATCATCCAGGTTGATATCAACCCGGACCGCATCGGCCTGACCAAGCCGGTCACCGTCGGCATTGTCGGCGACGCCAGGCATGTGGCCGCCAGCCTTCTTGACCAGCTCGCGCCGAATGCCGGCGACACCGGTCGTGAGGCCCGCCGCGAGATGATCGCCAGGACAAAATCGGCCTGGGCGCAGGAACTGACCTCGATGGACCATGAGGATGACGATCCGGGCACAACCTGGAACGAGCGCGCGCGCGACCGCGAGCCGCAGAAAATGTCGCCTCGCATGGCCTGGCGGGCGATCCAGAGCGCGTTGCCGAAGAATGCCATCATCTCGTCCGATATCGGCAATAACTGCGCCATCGGCAACGCCTATCCGACCTTCGAGGAAGGCCGCAAATATCTGGCCCCCGGCCTGTTCGGCCCCTGTGGGTATGGCCTGCCATCAATCATGGGCGCGAAAATCGGACGGCGCGACGTGCCGGTTGTCGGTTTCGCCGGTGACGGCGCCTTCGGAATCTCGATGAACGAGATGTCGGCCATCGGCCGCGAAGAGTGGCCCGCCATCACCATGATCATCTTCCGCAACTATCAGTGGGGCGCGGAAAAGCGCAACACCACCCTGTGGTTTGCCGACAATTTCGTTGGCACCGAGCTTGACGAGCAGGTCTCCTATGCCGGCATCGCCAAGGCCTGTGGTGTGGAAGGCGTTGTCGTGCAGTCGCAGCAGGAGCTGACCGACGCGCTGAACAAGGCTGTCGACGCGCAGATGAAGGACGGCAAGACCACCTTCATCGAGGTGATGCTGAACCAGGAGCTTGGCGAGCCGTTCCGCCGCGACGCGATGAAGGCACCGGTATCGGTCGCCGGAATCGACGCTGGCGACATGCGCACACAGCCGCTGGCCTCGTAACCGCCGGGCAAGCACCATCGGCGGCGACGCCGGACGAAATCCAAGAGAACGCCCCACCCACCCGGCCGGGGCGTTTTTCTTAGGAAAATTTTTCAGCGGCATCGGGTGCGCCGTAACGGTCTGTTAACCGGTCGGTGAATAGACTGGCCCATGGCAAGATGGTCGAAAAAATGGGCACGCCTGCCGTTTCTCACGGCGCTGCTGCTGGCGGTGGCGGGAGGCGGCGCGACCGCGCAGGAGCCGCTGGAGTCACTGGATTCGCTGGTGGAATCGCTGTTCGTTCTTGGTGAGAATTACGAGGCTGGCGACTGGGTGCGGCAGAGCGACCTGCTGGCCTATATGTGGTATCTTCTGGCGGCGACGGCCGGGCATGACACGGCCGATTCGGCGCGGCACCGGATGGCGACGCGCCTGTCCGCGGCTGAAATCGCCGCCGCGCAGGCGCTGGCCAGACAATGCCACGCCACCGATTACTGGCAATGTGGCAGTTCCGACCCGGCTGACACCAACGCCGGCATGATCGCCACTACAGATGTCACCGCGAACACCATCGCGCCCACACACACGCAAGGCAACCTGCCGGCGGCACAATAGGTCAAGTGACAGGGAGGTCAAATGACAGGGAGGTCAAGTGATGGCGGCCGATCCCTCGGGATCAACCGCCGGGGATCAAACCGGGAATCACACTGTCAGGACGGTGCAGCCGGTTGTCTGGCGGGCGGCGAGCGCCTCGTGAACCTCGGCCACCCTGTCCAGCGGCGCGCGTTTGTTGATGCTGACCTTCAGCGTGCCGTCGGCAACCCTTGCGAACATCTCGGCGCTTGCCGATTCCAGCCAGTCGCGCTCGGTCGCGAAATGGAACAGCGTCGGGCGCGTCAGATAGAGCGAACCGGCCGCAAGATCCTTGATCTGGAAATCGGTATAGGCGCCGGATGACTGGCCGAAATTGACCACCGTGCCATGCCGACGGGCGCATTTCAGGCTTTTCGCCATGGTGTCATTGCCAACCGAATCATAGACAACATTCACCCCCGCGCCATCGGTGAGTTTCATCACCTCTTCCTCGAAATCCCGGCTGTGATAATCAATCACATGGTCATAGCCATTGGCCTTCGCCAGCGCGCATTTCTCGGCCCCGCCGGCGGTGCCGATGGTGGTGGCGCCAAGCGATTTCATCCACTGGCCTGCCAGCAGCCCGACACCCCCCGCGGCGGCGTGGAACAGCACCGTATCGCCCGTGCCGACGGCGTAGCTTCGCGAGGTGAGATAGGCCACCGTCAGCCCCTTCAGCATGATGGCGGCGGCAACATCGCTGGCGATGGCGTCGGGAAGCCTGACCACCATATCGGCATTGATCGCCCGCTGGGTGGCGTAGGCCCCGTTGGGCAGCGTGTAGGCAACGCGGTCACCGGTCGCCAGGTGCGTGACGCCCTCGCCAACGGCGGTGACGATGCCGGCACCCTCACTGCCAAGAACAAGATCCTTGTCGACCGGCCAGGGATAGGCACCGGTGCGGATATAGATGTCGATGAAATTGACGCCGATGGCCTCATGTTCGATCACCACTTCACCAGCTGCCGGGGTGATGTCGCCAATCTCGATCCGGCGAATGACCTCGGCGCCGCCAGGCATCTCTGCCGCCATTGCATATCCCATATCCATCTCCTTCGCAGTCCATCCGCTGGCCATCACCAGCCTGTTTTCGCTATGGGCATCATATGGGGCGCGTGCTACCTGTTGTCCAGCAACATCACGCCTCATGACAGCCGGTATATGACAACGAAAACCACTCCAGATCCGGGCATCGGCCACGCCAGCGCGCTTGACGCCGCGGATCCGCTGGCCGCCCTTCGACAGAGCTTCACAGTGCCGCCGGATGTGATCTATCTGGATGGCAATTCACTGGGGGCGCTGCCGCGCGCGGTGCCGGACCGGATCGCCGCCACGGTCGCGGCGGAATGGGGCGCCGGGCTGATCCGAAGCTGGAATGACGCCGGATGGATCGACTCACCGCAGCGTGTTGGCGCAAAGATCGCCCCCCTTATCGGGGCCGCCCCGGACAATGTCATCGCCGCCGACAGCACGACGGTGAATCTGTTCAAGGTGCTGTCAGCCGCGCTGGCGCTGCGACCACAACGGAAAAAGATCATCACCGAGAGGCGCAATTTCCCGACCGACAATTACATTGCCGAGGGCGTGATCAGGCAGACTGGCGGCACACACCAGCTTGTCCATGCCGAAACCGCGGTGGCGATTCCCGACCTTCTCGATGATGACGTGGCGGTGCTGATGCTGACGCATGTGAATTACCGCGACGGCGGCGTTCATGACATGGCCGCGCTGACCCGCGCCGCGCAGAATGCCGGGGCGCTGGTGATCTGGGATCTGGCGCATTCGGCCGGGGTGATGCCGCTTGATCTTGCCGGATGCGATGTCGATTTCGCCATTGGCTGCGGCTACAAATTCCTCAATGGCGGGCCCGGCGCGCCGGCCTTCCTCTATGTGGCGCCGCGCCATCTTGGCGGGTTCGGGCAACCGCTCAGCGGCTGGTTCGGGCACGCCGACCCCTTTGGGTTCGCCCCGCATTACCATCCGGCGGCGGACATCACGCAATATCTGTGCGGCACACCGCCTGTGATCAGCATGGCGGCGCTGGAGGCGGCGCTTGATGTGTGGGAGGGGATCGACATGCGGCAGGTCCACGCCAAGGCACAGCAGCTGACAGGCTATTTCATCGACCTTGTCGAGGCGCGGTGCGGCGGCCATGATCTTGCGCTGATCTCGCCGCGCGACGCCGCCCGGCGCGGCGCGCAGGTCTCATTCACCCATCCAAACGGCAGCTATGCCATCATCAGCGCGCTGATCGACAATGGTGTGATTGGCGATTTCCGCGCGCCCGATGTGATGCGGTTCGGCTTCGCGCCACTCTATACCCGCTTTGCCGATGTCTGGCATGCCGTTGACAGGCTGGCAGACATCCTCGACCAGCGGCTCTGGGACCAGCCTGAATTCCACGCCCGCCGAAAGGTCACATGATGTCTGTAACACCATCCGGGCCGCGCACCCTTGACTGGGGCCTTCTGGCTCTGCTTGGCCTGATCTGGGGTGGCTCGTTCCTTGGCGTGGAACTGGCGCTGGACAGCCTGCCGCCGCTCTGGGTCGCGGCCGGGCGAATCACGCTGGCGGCCATGCTGCTGATTGGCACGGCCCATCTGATGGGCGAACGGTTTCCCGGATTTCGCACCGCGACACAGCGCCGGATCTGGCTGCACTGCCTCGGGATGGGTCTGTTCACCAACGCCATTCCTTTCAGCCTGCTGTCATGGGGCCAGCAATTTGTCACCTCCAGCTTTGCCGGGATTACCATGGCGGTGGTGCCGCTGTTCGTCCTGCCACTCAGCCATTTTCTGGTCCCCGGCGAACGTCTGGGCCCGGCACGGGTGATCGGCTTTCTGACCGGATTTGGCGGGGTGGTGCTTCTTGTCGGGGGCGACCGGCTGTTCGCCCCCGTGACAGGCGGCGATGGGACAACGATGCTGACTGCCCAGCTCGCCTGCGTGGCGGCAAGCTGCTGTTATGCCTGCGGGTCGATCATCACGCGGCTATGCCCGCCTGTCAGCACACTGACCTTCGCCGCGGCCGGCCTTCTGTGCGCCAGCCTGGCGATCCTGCCGCTGGCCCTCTTTGTGCATGGCGTTCCGACCGCGATCAGCGCCACGAGCCTGACCGGTGTGCTGTTCCTGGCTTTGCTGCCGACCGGGCTGGCGACAATCCTGCTGACCATCATCATCCGGCGTGCCGGACCGCCCTTCCTGTCACTGGTCAATTATCAGGTGCCGGTCTGGGCGGTGCTGATCGGTATCAGCATTCTTGGTGAGTCGCTTCCCGGCCATTTTATGATGGCGCTGGTCACAATCCTTGTCGGGCTGGCCATTTCACAGAGGCTGCACAGGGCCTCGACCGCCTGAAGAAGACAGGTCAGACAGCGTCGAAATCCACCGTCACATTGTCTGTCTTCGGACGCGCCTGGCAGGACAATATGAAACCCGCCTCCATCTCCCACGGTTCAAGCGAGTAATTGGCATCCATATCGACCTCGCCGGTGACAAGGCGACAGCGGCAGGTACAGCACATGCCGGCCTCGCAGGAATAGGGAAGTTCGACCCCGGCGGCCTGACCGGCGGCAAGAATGGTCTGGCGCGACGGGTCCATGGCAAAGCTGCGGGTGATGCCGTCCACCCGCAATTCGACCATGCAGTTGCCATCCGGGCAATCGCCGGCTGGCGGGTCATCCGCCAACACCCGCGGCGGCGCGGCAGGCTTCACGGCGGGCGTGAAATGTTCGGTGGCAATTCTCCCGCCATCCATGCCGGCGGCGACAAGCGCGTCGCGGCAATTGGTCATCATGCTGTCGGGCCCGCAAAGATAGGCCGCCGACAGGCGCGGCGGCGCGATCAGGCCCGCATCGACAAGCGTGGCGATCTTGCCAGCGTCGACCCGGCCGTTCAGCAACGCGGTATCACGAGGTTCACGAGACAGAACATGCACAACACGGCAGCGATCAAGATAGCGATCCTTCAGATCCTCAACCCGATCACGAAACATGATCGAGGCGGCGTTGCGATTGCCGTAGACAAGCGTCACCCGGCTGTCGGGGTGGCCGGTCGCCAGCGCCGTCTCGGCAATTGACAGGATGGGGGTGATCCCTGATCCGGCGGCCAGAAGCAGGATGTCCTCCGCCGCGCCATCGCCGCGCCGGGCATGGACAAAGCGGCCCAGCGGCGTCATCACATCGATGCTGTCACCAACCGCGAGGTTGGTCAGCGCATGGCCGGAGAACCGCCCGCCCGCGACATGCTTGATGCCGACCCCAAGCCTGCCACCATGCGGTGTCGTGCAGATCGAATAGGGGCGGCGCACCTCATCACCGTCAATGTCAGCGCGAAGCGTCAGATACTGCCCGGGAAGAAAGCGATAGGAGTCGGCAAGCTCGTCCGGCACCGCAAACCCAAGCGCCACGGCGAAATCACCAAACCGTTCCAGATGGCTGATCGTGAGCTGATGAAATTTTGGTGTCATGCGGGGTGGTCCCGGGTCATCTCAGAGGCATTTGAAATAGTCGAAAGGCTCGCGGCAGGACAGGCAGCGATATTGCGCCTTGCAGGCGGTGGCGCCAAAGGCGGACAGCTCGGTGGTGTCGAGGCTGTCACAGCGCGGACAGGCCACCTGCGGACGTTCGAAATACTCGTCTTCTTTCGCCTGCGCGTCGGCATGGCGGGATGGCGGCGCGATGCCGGCCTGTTTCAGCTTTGCGCGGCCTGCCGGTGTGATCCAGTCGGTTGTCCAAGCCGGCGCCAGCACCCGCCGCACCCGCACATCATGCCCGGCCGCCGCAACCGCGGTTTCGATGGCAAATTCAATGGCCACTGTCGCCGGGCAGGCCGAATAGGTGGGGGTAACGTCAATTTCGACAGCGCCGCCATCATGCCGCAGATCGCGGACGATCCCAAGATCGCCAACCGTCACGACGACAAGCTCTGGGTCAGGAACCGATTCGGCGATACGGCGTATCTCGGCCAGCGATCCGTCGCGGTCGATGTCGCGCGCCGCTACCATGTCAGCCCCGGATAGGCCCGCTGCATGAACTGCATCTCGGCGAGAAGATGGCCAAGCACCTCTCCATGCCGGCCGGTGCGGCCACCGGAAATGCCGGCTGTCACGTCAAGCGGCGGCAGGTGCGCCATCGTGAAGGTACGCGCAACAACGCTGTCAAACGCGGACCGCACAGCAGCCGGATCGGGAAGCAACCCGGCCGCGACAAGGCGCCCGGCTGTCTCGTCACTCTCGAACATCTCGCCGATATAGGGGGCAAGATCATCCAGCGCCGCCTTCATCCGGCGCGCGCTTTCCGTGGTGCCGTCGCCAAGCCGGATCACCCATTCACCGCTGTGCCTGACGTGATAGGCCATTTCCTTGACCGCCTTGCCGGCATGATCGGCAAGCCGCGCGTCAGATGCGGCGGTCAACCCGTCCCAGATCGGCTGCATATAGGCGGCGAACAGAAACTGGCGAAGGATGGTGTGGGCGAAATCACCATTCGGCCGCTCAACCATCAGCATATGACGAAAATCGGTGCCGTCGCGAAGAAAGGCATAATCATCCTCGCTGCGGCCGTCACCCTCGATCTCGGCGGCATAGCCATAGCACATCCGCGCCGTACCGATCAGGTCGAGCGCCATGTTCGGCAACGCCAGATCCTCTTCCAGCATCGGCGCGTGACCACACCATTCGCTGAGCCGGTGGCCAAGGATCAGATGATCGTCACCAATGCGCAGAAGGAGCGCCAGAAGGTCATCACGTCCGGTCATCACATATGACCCACATCATCGGGAATGTCATAAAAAGACGGGTGCCGGTAGATCTTTGAGGCTGTCGGTTCGAAATTCTCGTCCCGCTGGTCCGGGTCCGAGGCGGTGATGCTGGCCGACGGCACAACCCAGATCGAGACACCCTCGCCGCGGCGGGTATAGACATCGCGCGCCGCCTGAACCGCCATTACCTCGTCGCTGGCGTGGACCGAGCCGACATGGCTGTGGGCAAGGCCGGTCCGCGGACGGATAAACACCTCCCATAACGGCATGAGGGTCCCGGGGGTCGACTTTTCAGCGTCATCGCTCATGATCTGTCTCCACCGGCAATCATTCCGCCGCCTGTGCCCGCCGTTTGGCGGCATGCGCCAGCGCGGCCTCTCGGACCCACGCCCCGTCATCCCACGCCTTGCGGCGGGCGGCGACACGCTCGCGGTTCATCGGTCCATTGCCCTTGACGACGCGCCAGAATTCATCCCAGTCGATCGGGCCGAAATCATAGCTTTGCCGGTCCTCATTCCAGGTCAGGTCGGGATCGGGAATGGTCAGCCCCAGATATTCGGCCTGCGGCACGGTGGCATCGACGAATTTCTGGCGAAGCTCGTCATTGGTGAATCGCTTGATCTTCCATTTCACCGACTGGTCGGTGTTGCGTGATTCGCTGTCCGGTGGGCCGAACATCATCAGCACCGGCTGCCAGAACCTGTCCAGCGATTCCTGCGCCATCGCCTTTTGTTCCGGCGACCCCTGCGCCAGCGTCATGACGATTTCGTAGCCCTGGCGCTGGTGGAAACTTTCTTCCTTGCAGATACGGACCATGGCCCGCGCATAGGGCCCGTAGGAACAGCGGCAGAGCGGAATCTGGTTCATGATGGCGGCGCCATCGACAAGCCATCCAATGGTGCCGATATCGGCCCAGCTCAGCGTCGGGTAATTGAAGATCGAGGAATATTTCGCGGTTCCGTCAATAAGCTCCTCGGTCATCTGTTCGCGGCTGACACCAAGCGTCTCGGCGGCGGCATAGAGATAGAGACCATGCCCGCCTTCATCCTGAACCTTGGCAAGAAGCGAGGCCTTGCGACGAAGCGACGGCGCGCGGGTGATCCAGTTGCCTTCGGGAAGCATGCCGACAATCTCGGAATGCGCGTGCTGGCCAATCTGCCGGACAAGTGTGCGGCGATAGCCCTCCGGCATCTCGTCATTCGGCTCGATCTTCTGTTCATCATCGATCCGCGCCTGAAAACGGGCGAGAAACGCGTCATCCTCTATGGTGCGCCCGTCGGCGCCGATCAGTCCTTGCGAATACATTGCCGTTGGTCCTTTCCGATCTAGATGGCCACCATGGTCAGCAGCTCATAGCGTGCCACGAGATCATCCTCGTTGTCGCGAAGTTCAACATGCCAGCGCACCTCGCCATAGTCATCGGTGCGCCGGGTCTTGCGTTTGACCGTCAGATGGACGGTGATGTCGGTGCCGGGGGTCACCGGCTTTTCAAAACTCAGCCCGTTCAGCCCGGTATTGGCCAGCACCGGCCCCGGCACCGGGTCGACAAACATGCCTGCGGCAAAGCTGAGAAGAAGATAGCCATGCGCGACGATTCCGGGAAAAAACGGGTTTTCCGCCGCCGCCTCGGCATCGGTATGGGCATAGAAGCCGTCACCCGTGAAATCGGCGAAATGCGCGATATCCTGGGCGGTGATGCGACGCGGCGCGGTGACCAGCGTTTCGCCAAGCGCCAGATCACCGAACCGGCGGCGGAACGGATGCGCCGGCCCTTCATGCGTCGGGCTGCCGGCAAGCCAGGTTTCCCCCGCGGCCGACAACAGCGCCGGCGGGCCCTGAAGAGCGGTGCGCTGCATGTAATGTTTGACCGCGCGGATGCCACCAAGTTCCTCGCTGCCACCAGCGCGGCCAGGGCCTCCATGCACCATATGCGGCAGTGGCGCGCCATGGCCGGTGGCCTCGGCCATCGACTCGCGATTGTTGAAATAGAGCCTGCCATGATGGCTGGCGCTGGCGGCAACGAAGTGATGCGCCAGCGCCGCATCCCGCGTGACAACCGAGGTGACAAGCGCCCCGCCGCCACGATTGGCAAGCGCCGCCGCATGGCCGGCATCGCGGTAAGGCATCAGGCAGGCCACCGGCCCGAAAGCCTCTTTTTCATGAAGATGAATCGCCGCGTCCGGATCGGCGCAGTCGAAGATGGTCGGCGCAACCCAGGCGCCGCCATCGAGATTTTCGCCTGTCAAACGCGGGGCTTTGCCCCCAATGATGCAGCGCGCCTCATCGGCGAACAGCGCGCAGGTGCCAAGCACATCCTGTTTCTGCGCGGTCCCGGCAAGCGCGCCCATGCCAACCTCTTTCAGGCGCGGATCCCCAAGCGTCACCTCGCCAAGCTGTGCCGAAAGTGCCTCGGCCATCGGGCCACGAAGCGGTTCCGGCACCAGAATGCGCCGGACGGCGGTGCATTTCTGGCCTGCCTTGGCGGTGATTTCGGTCACCACCTCGGACACGAACAGATCAAACTCCGGGTCGCCGGCGGCGACATCGGCACCGAGGATGGTGGCGTTCAGGCTGTCCTGTTCGGCTGCGAACCTGACCGAGTTGCGAAGCAGATTCGGGGTGCCCCGAAGCGCCAGTGCGGTGTCGGCAGACCCGGTAAAACCAACAGCGTCCTGCGGACCAAGCCTGTCTAGAAGCGGGCCAAGCCTACCGGAGACGAACTGCACCGCGCCATCCGGAAGGCATCCCGAGTCCAGGATCATGCGAAAGGCCGCCTCGGCAACATAACCTGTCACGGTTGCCGGTTTGACGATCGCCGGCATGCCGGCAAGCAAGGTCGGGGCCAGCTTTTCCAGCATGCCCCAGACCGGAAAATTGAAGGCGTTGATGTGAATGGCAACACCCTGAAGTGGCGTGCAGACATGCTGGCCGACAAAACTGCCACCGCGCGACAACATCTCGACATCGCCATCAAGATAGACATGTGAATCCGGCATCTCGCGCCGGCCCTTGGAGGCAAAGACAAACATCGTGCCGATGCCACCGTCAATGTCGATCCAGCTGTCGGATTTTGTCGCGCCGGTGAGATAGGACAGTTCATACAGCTCGTCCTTGCGGGCGGACAGATATTGCGCCAGCGCCTTCAGCATGCGCGCCCGGTCATGAAAGCTCATCGCACGCAGCGCCGGACCGCCCTGCGCCAGCGCATGACGATACATCGCCATCACGTCAGGCGCGCCCGTGCCGGCATGGCCGATCACAGCACCGGTACAGGCATTGTGAAGCGGCGCCAGATCGGCATCCGGCGTCACCCAGCTGCCGGCAACAAATGACTGGACCTGCATCAGGCTCATGACCTGCCCACCTCCTCTGGATGGCCTTCATTCGCGGCGGGACGCGTGTCCTCGGACCACGCCCGGAACGTTCTGCCACTGTCTTGTTTCTATTATTGACCGACCGGTCAGTCTATGTAAAGCCATATCCCGCATCATGAGCGCTGCTGCCTGCCGCGATCTGCCGGCGCATCGACGGCACCGGGATGACGCCTCCTGTCATCACCATCGGACATTTTTTGCTGGTCAGTGGCGGGGCCACTTGCCTAGGCTTTCACTGCGGCAATGCCCATCTCACGACAGCGGAGACAGCTTATGAGTGACACCATTCTTGTGATAGCGGACGGCCCCTTCCGTACAATCACGCTGAACCGTCCGGACAAGCTGAACGCCTTTACCGAGGAGATGCATCTTGCCTTCCGCGCGGCGCTTGAATCAGCGCGGGACGACGACGCCTGCCGCGCGGTGCTGCTGACCGGCGCCGGACGCGGCTTCTGCGCTGGCCAGGATCTTGGCGACCGCGACCCGGCAAAAGGCGAGGTACCGGACCTTGGCGAGACATTGCGCAATTTCTTCAATCCGAATATTCGGCTGATCCGCGACATGCCAAAACCTGTCATCGCGGCGGTGAATGGCGCGGCGGCCGGCGCTGGTGCCAATATCGCGCTTGCCTGCGATATCGTTCTGGCGGCCAGAAGCGCAAAGTTCCTGCAGGCTTTCTCCCGCATCGGACTGATCCCGGACGCCGGAGGCAGCTGGTCCCTGACCCGCCTTGTCGGGCCGGCGCGGGCACGGGCGCTGGCGATGCTGGCCGAACCGCTGCCTGCCGAGACAGCAGCTGAATGGGGGCTGATCTGGAAAGCTGTCGATGATGACCTTCTGATGACAGAGGCGCGGGACATGGCGACCAAACTTGCCGACGGCCCGACCACCGGTCTCGCGCTGACAAAGCAGGCCATCCGGGCGGCGACAGCCAACACGCTGGACCAGCAGCTTGACCTCGAGGCCGAACTGCAGGCGCGTGCCGGCGCCACCGATGATTACCGCGAAGGCGTCACGGCCTTTCTTGAAAAACGTCCGGCCCGTTTCACCGGACATTGAGATGGTGCCACTGTATCATGACCTTTGACCTGACAAGACTCCCCGACGATTTCATCGACAACCCGCACCCACATTACGCGGCGCTGCGCCAGACCAGCCCTGTCTATGAAATGCCCGGGGGCGGGCTGTTCCTGTCACGGCATGCCGACCTTGTTCGCGTCTACAAGGATCGCAAGATCTTCTCATCCGACAAGAAGGTCGAGTTCTACCCGAAATTCGGTGACTCGCTCCTCTATCAGCATCACACAACCTCGCTTGTCTTCAATGACGCGCCACTTCACACGCGGGTAAGGCGGGCCATTGCCGGCGCCCTCGCCCCGCGCGCCATCGCCGGCATGGATGTCGTGGTTCAAGCTCTTGTCGACGGGCTGATCGAGGACCTTGAGGCACGCCATCAGGCTGGCAAACAGATCGACGCCGTGGCGCATTTCGCGCAGAACATCCCGATTGAGGTGATCGGCAATCTTCTGGCCATTCCGCGCGCCGAACGGGCGCCACTTCGTGACTGGTCACTGGCCATCCTCGGGGCGCTGGAGCCGGAAATATCGCAGCAACAGTTCGATGAAGGCGAAAGCGCCGTTCGCGAATTCCTGGCCTATCTCGAGGCGCTTGTGGCGCGGCGGCGCAGCGAAGAGCTGAACGAGGCCGGCGACATCATGGCACGTCTGATCCGTGAGACAGGCGAGGAGGGCGAGGATGTCAATCTGCTGCCACATGAACTTCTTCAGAACTGCATCTTCATCCTCAATGCCGGCCATGAAACAACAACCAACCTGATCTGTTCGGGAATCTTCCTGCTGGCCCAGCTTCCGCAGATTGTCGCCAGACTGGCGGATCATCCAGAGCTGTGGCCAGTCGCCATCGAGGAAATCCTGCGGATGGAAAGCCCGAATCAGCTTGGCAACCGGCGCGCCGTTGCCGATTTCGACATGGGCGGCAGAAGCTGGCCCAGCGGCACGCTGATCACGCTTGGCATGGGCGCCGCCAACCGCGATCCGGAGGTGTTCGACCAGCCTGACGAGTTCCGCCTCGACCGCGGCGACAATCAGCATCTCGCCTTTGCCGGCGGGGTGCATGTCTGCGCTGGCAATAGCATCGCGCGGATCGAGGGACAGATCGCGCTGGCAAGCCTGTTTCGCCGCTGGCCGGGGCTGCAGCTGGCGGACGGGATGCGCCGCTCGCCACGGGTGCGCTTCCGCGGGTTCGAATTCATGCCGCTGACACTTGCCGACGGGGCATGAGGGCACTGGACTTTCCGCAGCGAAGCGGGGCATGGTGACGGGGTTATGAAGTGCTGTGGAACGCGGCACGGCACGGGACTGCACAGGGCCGGGAGGGCATCACGTAATGGACAAGCGCAATCTGATTGTGATGGTGAAATGCGAGATCGGACGCACCTATGATGTCGCGGCCACACTGGCCGATCTTCCCGAGGCGCCAATCGTCTATTCGACCTCGGGCGACTATGATCTGTTCACCATGTTCAGACTCGATAACAATGATGACATCGGCCATTATGTCTGCGAGAGCATCCAGAAGGTCGAGGGTGTCCGCGACACCAACACCATCGTCTGCTTCAACCCCTTCACCAAGGATCGGGGCATCTGACCGATGCCGTCCGACGTGTCGTCAGCCATGCCCCATGAGGGCGTCTGGCTCGAGTCCTTCACCGAGCTGTTCTCGCTGTGCGGGGCGCGCGCCGACGAGACCATAACCCTGCTGACCGAATCGCGGAGCCGCCAGATCAATATCGAACTGGCGCGCGGCGCCCTGAAGAATATGAAGCTGGCGCATCAGATCGTCCACGTCCCCGGCAAACAGCCGATATCGGGCCCGATCATCCGGTCGACCGGCGCCTCGACGGCGCTGACCGGCGAGGATGCGGCCATCGGCAAGCTGTGCCGGTCGGATCTTGTCATCGACCTGACTGTCGAGGGACTCATGCACGCGCCGGAAACCGCCGGCATCCTGAAATCCGGCGCGCGGATCATGACAATCTCGAACGAACATCCCGAGATTCTGGCGCGGCTTCGCCCCGATCCGGCGATGAAGGATGTTGTTCGCAGCGCCGTTGCCGCCTGCCGCGCCGCCACGACCATGACGGTCACCTCACCAGCCGGAACCGACC
Organism: Puniceispirillaceae bacterium (SeqCode); assembly: GCA_049623505.1. GTDB lineage: Bacteria > Pseudomonadota > Alphaproteobacteria > Puniceispirillales > Puniceispirillaceae > UBA8309. Next base: position 17,955 of record JBMZTC010000005.1, read on the forward strand.
TGACCGTGGCGATGACCGATATACCGACAGTTGGTGTCTGGGGCTGGACCGACCGGCCGGGGACGCTGGCGCACTGGCCGGGCGGCCTTGTTGTCAGTTTCCCGCGAAAGGCCAGTTGCAATGGCACCATCATCTTTGCCCCGGGCGACATCAACCTGACCTTCAAACGCTATTTTGAAAGCACGGTCCGCTGCGTGGTGCGTGATGATTTCATCACCGAGATCAATGGTGACGGCACCGATGCGCAGCTGATGAAACGCTATCTCGAGGGGTTCAGCGACCCGCTTGCCTTTGCGACAAGCCATGTTGGCTGGGGACTCAATCAGGCGGCGCGCTATGAGGCGCTGACAATGTATGACAAGGCCGACCTCAACGGCACCGAACTGCGGGCCCTGGCTGGCAATTTCCTCTATTCGACTGGTGCCAATGAATTCGCCGGGCGCTTTACCGAAGGCCATTTCGACCTGCCGATGATGGGATGCACCATCAGCCTTGATGACATGGTTGTCGTCCGCGACGGCGTACCGGCATGACGGGCCGGGCGAGTCCGGCCACGCGCCTGCAGGCTGCCGGCGTCAACTTTCTGGTTGGCGGCAATGCCGATGCGCCAGCGCTTGTCTGTCTTCACGGCATCGGCGGTGATTCAACAAGCTTTCAGGCGCAGATTGACGGTCTGGCCGGCCCAGTCCAGCGGGTGCTGTCCTGGGACATGCCCGGCTATGGCGATTCGGCACCGCTTGCCACGATGGATTTCGCCGCGCTGTGCGACCGGCTATGCGCCGCGCTTGACGAGCTTGGCCTGACGCGTGTCGTCATCGCCGGCCAGTCGATCGGCGGCATGATCGCCCAGGAAATGGCGATCCGCCATCCGCACCGGGTTGCCGGGCTTGTGCTGATCGCCACCGTGCCGGGTTTTGGGGGGCGCGATGACAGTTTCGCTAAGTCCTTTCTGGCCGCAAGGCTGGCGCCACTGGATCAGGGGATCGGCATGGACGCTCTTGCCGCCGCGGCCATCCCGGCCGTTCTTGGTCCCGATGTCGACAGCGCCACCCGCGACGATGCCATCAAGGCCATGGCGGCCATTCCTGAAGCTGCCTACCGCCAGGTGCTGGTAACGCTGGTCACCTTCAATCGGCGCGAGGATCAGCATAACATCATCTGTCCCTGCCTGCTGATCGCCGGTGGCCAGGATGACAACAGCCCGGCACGGGTGATGAAAAAAATGGCCGAACGCCTGCCGGATGCGGCATTGCTGGTGATTGAAAATGCCGGTCATCTGGTCAATAGTGAAGCGTATCAGGAATGCAACGAGGCGATCAGCGCCTATCTACGGCGTCTTGAAAAGGACAGTGATACACCTTGCGGTGATCCCAATATGGATGGCGACGGACAGGACCGGACACAGCATGCATGACGGTAGCACATCACGATTTGACGGGACGCTGGCCGACGCGCCGATCTTCGACCCTGACAGCTGGAAGCTGACGGATTTCGAGGCGTCGCTGTGCGCCGAGACCCGCACGCTGGCACAGACGAAATTCGCGCCCCGCGCTGCCGAGATTGACCGCGAGGCTCGCTTTCCGACTGAGAATTACGCTGATCTGAAGGCGCATGATCTTCTTGGCATCTGCATCCCTTCGGACCATGGCGGGCGCGGTGCCGATCTGCGGGCCTATATGCTGGCAGCAGCTGAAATCAGTCGCTATTGCGGTGCCACCGCACTGACCTTCAACATGCATGTCAGTTCCTGTCTGTGGACCGGTGTTCTGGCCGATGGCGTGGACATGAGCGCGACCCAGCGCGACGAACACGCCACCATGCGGGCCCGCCATTACAAGCGCATTCTTGAGGATGGCGCGGTCTATGCGCAGCCCTTTTCAGAGGGCGGTGACGCGGCGGCGGGCAAGGCGGCGTTTGGCACCACGGCGCTGCGGACTGATGGCGGCTGGATCATCAACGGACGCAAGATCTTTGCCTCGCTGTCCGGGCATGCCGATTATTACGGCGTTCTGTGCACCGAGCTGGACACGCCGGACAGCCGGCCGTCCCGCGCCAACACGATGTATGTCGCCATCCAGCGCGATACCAAGGGCGTATCGGTCGAGGGCCACTGGGACCCGCTTGGCATGCGCGGCACCGTATCGAGAACGCTGATCTTCAAGGATGTCTTCATCCCGTTCAGCGAGCAGTTGATGCCACGTGGCGTCTATTTCAATGCCGCCAGACAATGGCCCCACATGTTCATGACATTGACCCCGAGCTATATGGGAATCGCGCAGGCGGCCTATGATTTCACGGTGCGCTATCTTCGTGGCGAGATGCCCGGCACACCGCCGGTGAAACGCCGGATGTATCCGACCAAGCAGCTTGCCGTCGCGCAGATGAAGATCATGCTGGAACAGACCAAATCACTATGGTTCCAGTCGATCAGCGAGGCGCGGCCCAACCCGGGCAGGGAATCGCTGCTGCGCGCCTGGGCGGCGCAATACAGCGTCATGGAAAACGCCAATGAGATCGCGCAGCTTGCCATCCGCACCTGCGGTGGCCAGGCCATGCTGAAATCACTTCCCCTTGAGCGTCTCTATCGTGACAGCCGCTGCGGCGCGCTGATGCTTCCCTGGACGGCGGAACTGTGCACCGACATGCTTGGCAAGGGTGCGCTGTATGAGCCGGGCGAGACTGATGAGGACCAAGCCTAGGTGCTGAACCGCCGGATCGACAGTCTGGTGGCGGCCCATGCTGTCGCGACCCCGAACCGACCGGCCCTCACCTTCGAGGGCACCACCCTGACCTACGCCACATTGGAAAGCGCTGTTGCCGCCATGGCAGGCTGGCTTGTGGCACAAGGGATCGCCGCCGGCGACCGGGTCGCGCTCTATGCCCGCAATCATCCCGACAGCTTTATCACGCTGCTGGCCGTCTCGCGCCTTGGCGCGATGATGGTGCCGTTGAACTGGCGGCTGTCAGAGGCCGAATTGTCCTGGCAGATGGCCGATGCCGCGCCGTCCCTGTTGATCCACGGGCCGGAATTCATCGACATGGCGGTGCGGCTGGCGACCGGGTCAGACTGCCTGCTGGTCGCGCTTGGCGCCGAACTGGCGGCGGCGCGGACCGGCCATGACCTTGCCGAGGCGGATGGCGCCGGCACCCCCGATGCCGAACTGATGATTGTCTACACGTCGGGAACGACAGGCCGGCCAAAGGGCGCGGTGCTGGCGCAGCCGGCGATGATCGCCAACGCCGTGATGAGCCATGATGCCTATGCGATGCGGCCTGATGATGTGGTGCTGAACATCCTGCCACTGTTCCATGTCGGCGGGCTTAACATCCAGCCGCTGCCAGCCCTGCTGATCGGCGCGCATGTGGTAATCGCGCCAGCCTTCGACCCGGCCGCCACGCTGGCCATGATCGACAGTCATGCCATCACCCAGGTCACGGTGGTGCCGACGGTGTTGGCGGCCCTGCTGGCCCTGGACGGGTGGCCGGCGGCGGATCTCGCCAGCCTTCGCATGATCGCCATCGGGTCGACCGACGTGCCGGTGCCGCTCATTGCGGCGGTGCATGATCGCGGCATTCCGGTGGTGCAGATCTATGGCGCCACCGAGACAGCGCCGACGGCGATTTACCAGACCGCCGATATCGCCTTTGACACCGCCGGATCAATCGGCCGCGCGGGATGCGCCTGCGAAATCCGCATCACCGGTCCGGACGGCACCGTGATGCCGGACGGCGAGGTTGGCGAGATCCGGGTTCGCGGCGCCAATATCCTGACCCGTTACTGGAATGACGAGGCGGCAAGCGCGGCAAGCATCACCGATGGGTGGTTCCATACCGGCGATATGGCGCGGGTGGATGATCAAGGCCTGTACTGGTTCGCCGACAGGCTGAAGCATGTCATCATCTCGGGCGGCGAGAACATCTACCCGGCCGAACTGGAACGCGTGCTTCGCGACCTGCCGGGCCTGACCGAGTTCGCCATCGTCGGCCGTGATGATGAAAGGTGGGGCCAGGTGCCCGTCGTCGTCGCGGTGCGCGGCGATGATGCCATCACCGGCGCCGCCGTGCTGGCGCATTTCGATGGGCGGCTGGCCCGCTTCAAGCAACCGAAGGATGTGGTCTTTGTCGCCGCGCTGCCACGCAACGCCCTCGGCAAGATCGTCGCCGACGAGGTGCGGGCGCTGCTTTGATCATGAGGCCGCGCCGGCGAAGGCACACTGAACGGCCTTGTCAGCACCCCTTAACGCCTCGTTAACCTCGCATCCCCGATATTCATGCAAATGATATTCATGCAAATGCCGGGCTGAATAGAAGACGCTCTGGACAGAAGACGCTCCCGTGGGTGAAAGGTGCGCTGACGAGAATTCCGGGCCAGTTACCGGCGAAAGCGAGGCCGATATGGCGTCATTCAACGTCCAGGATCGATCTTCAGGATATTTGCACGGTCGCCCTGACACCTCTGTCAGGTCGTGGCAACCTCCTTTGGCATTGCTGCTTCTGCTTGCCGGTTGCGGCGGTGGTGGCATCTCCGCCCCTGTCACGTTCCCGACGGGAGCTAAACCCCCCTATCCTGTCAGGCCCCCACCGGGACCGCCGCCGCCGCCGGAAGGTTCCTCGGGATCACGCGCGCGATATGACGTTCATGAAAATCATCCTGTTCACAAACCCGTTTTCTATCCCGACACCGGACAGGATCAACTGCCGGCCGGGCTCGGTGACAACGATCTGTTCAGGGTCGGTTCCAATGGCGGGATTTTCTTCAGGACGGCACCGCATCGAATTCCACCCCGCCGGTCCCTTTCGACGATCAGCCGACGCAGGACAGCGACATGGTCGAGGGCATGGTCGAGGGCGCCCACATCATCTAGTTACAGGCAGATCCGGGCCCGCCCTGGCCCATCATCGCCCTAGCCCATCATTGAGGGCAGGAACAGCGCGATCGACGGCACCGCCGCCAGCAGGATCAGGCGGATGATGTCGGCCACCCAGAAGGGAGTCACGCCCTTGAAGATGGTACTGACCGACACATCCTTCAGCACCCCTTTCAGGACGAACACATTCAGCCCGATGGGCGGCGTGATCAGGCTGATCTCGGTCACCACGACAACAAGAATGCCGAACCAGATCAGGTCAAAGCCCAGATTCGCCACCACCGGCGCGAAGATCGGCACGGTCAGAAGGATCATCGACAGCGATTCAAAGACACAGCCAAGAAGCACATAGATCAGCAGGATGATGAAAATCACCCCGAGCGGCGACAGATCGAACGCGGTGACGATGCCGATCAGCCCGTCGGGAAGACCGGCCCGGTTGACGAAATTCGAGAAGATCAGCGCGCCGAACAGGATGAAGAACAGCTTTGCCGTGGTGATCGTCGTCTCGCGAAGCACCTGCATCAGCGCGCCATCCCGCAGCGCGCCGCGACGCCAGGCGATCAGCAGCGCGCCGGCCGCCCCCATGCCAGACGCCTCGGTCGGGGTGAACATGCCGGCATAGATCCCGCCAATGACAAAGATGAAGAGGCCAAGCGTCGTCCATACATCACGAAGGGCCAGGAACCTCTCGCGCCAGTTCGACCGTTCGCCGGCCGGACCAAGCGCCGGATTGCGCGTCACCACGAACACCACGGCCAGAATATAGAACAGGATGCCAAGCAGGCCGGGAAGCACCCCGGCGACGAACAGCTTGCCGACCGACTGTTCGGTCAGGAAGCCGTAGATCACCAGCATCACGCTTGGCGGGATCAGAATTCCCAGCGTGCCGCCGGCGGCGATCGAGGCGGTGGCAAGCGAATCATCATATTTATACCGCCGCATCTCGGGCATCGAGACCTTCGACATCGTCGCCGCCGTCGCCAGCGAGGACCCGCAGATGGCCGAGAACATGCCACAGGCGGCGATTGTCGACATGGCAAGACCACCCCGCCGATGACCAAGGAACACATAGGCGGCACGGTAAAGTTCCTTCGCCATGCCGCCGCGTTCGACAAGCAGACCCATCAGAATGAACATCGGCAGCACCGACAATTCATATTTCTGGCCGGAATCGATGACCAGCCGCGCGGCGTTGGAAATCGCCGCCCGTTCACTGGCAAGAAGCGAGAAGCCAACACCACCGACAATGCCAAGCGCAAGGCCGAGTGGCATTCGAAGAAAGGCGAGAAACAGCAGGGCCGCAAAGCCGATGAGTGATACGATCATGACTTATTCCCCTGGAATCCGGTGGCCGGTTTCGTCTGGCAGTATCCGCCCCGGCCGCAGCAGCAGACGAAGACCGCGGAACCCGGCAAAGACTGCCGAGAGATAGACCATGGCGGTGATCAGGCTGACAATGAGATAGCGCGGGATGTGAAGATAGATTGTCTTGTCACCGTCTTCCCAGGCCCGCACCGCGTAATCAAACACCCGGTCGGCAACAATGAAGACCGCGACGACAGTGACAAGGCTGAAAATCAGACTGACAATCCAGCCGAACCATCCCTTGCGGACAAAACTGAAAAGATCGACCACAACCTGGTCATCGCGCAGAAACATCGCCGGCAGCGAGAAAAAGATGGTGCCGGCCATCGATATCTGCACAAGCTCCGTCGCGCCAACCACCGGTGACCGGAAGAAATAGCGGCCGATAACATCAACGCAGGTCAGCCCGACAAGCCACAGAAGAATAAGGCAGGCCACAATCAGACAGAGATCGGCGATCTTTGCCGCGATCCGGTTGAGCCATGCGATCAGCGGGTGATCATTGGCAACATCACTCATAGTCGTCACTCTCCTTAACGACGCTGCCGACGCAGCCCCCATCTTTCCTTTTCACACAATCCGAATAGCAATTGTTGCCGAATAGCAATTGTTGATCAGACAACCAACCCGGATTTGTGCCTTTTTCAGCTTGCACGGTCCATGCTCACCTTTGAAAACCCGGCCTTCACCGCATAGCCTGAAACAATGGCTTTGCGATCTTCATAGCTGAGAACATCATCCACATTGTCGAAACCGGCCGGGGCCAGCTTCTCGACCTCATCAATGACGCCTTCAGGCCCGCCCCTTCTGTTATTGACCACGATTTCCGCCGTGACCGGCAATCTCTGCTTCTCATAGAACCAGAGCGCGGCCCGGGGATGTTCGGCCTGCTGCAGCTGATCGCTGAGACAGCGGGCGTCGAGAATGGCCTGGCTGGCCCCGTTGGAGCCAACCGGATACATCGGATGCGCCGCGTCACCCAATAGTGTTACCCGCCCGTATGTCCATCGCGGCAACGGATCACGATCGGCCATCGGATATTCAAAAATCCCGTCCGTCGCCCGCACCAGACCTTCAATGTCGAACTCCGGAATGGCAAAGCGGAGCGCGTGTGGCAGCACCGTCGACAACGACACGCCGCGCGACCAGCTATTGTCGGGCGGCGGTGTGATCGTGGGATCCTTTGTCCTGATATTGACCACCCAGTTCATCAGCTGCTTGCCGTTCTTCGGTGTCTCAATCGGGTACAGCACGAATTTGCCACCAAGCCCACCACCGATGGCCATGCTTTCACCGTCACGCCATGACGGCCATTCGGCGGCACCGCGCCACATCATCACGCCGTTCCAGCTTGGCTGCGCCTCGTCAGGATAGAAGATCTTCCTGCCGCAGGAATGAATGCCGTCGGCACAGACAAGGATATCGCCCGCCGCCGTGATGCCGCCGGCGCCTTCCAGCGTATCGACGAAATTGGCCGTGACACCGGATTCGTTCTGCACGAAGCCGGCAAGCCGTCGGCCGGTGACAACCGCCTCAGGTCCGGCGCGTTCGATCAGCGCGTCATAGAGAAGCTTTTGCAATCTGCCGCGGTGGATGGAGAATTGCGGCACCTCGTGGCCAGCATGCATGCCGCGAAGCTCGGACCAGACCTCCTGACCGGACTTCGTGAAATATGTCAGGCTTCGTGTTCGCAGCCCAGCCTTGTCCAGCGCCCCCAGCAGGCCAAGCGCCTCAAGCTCGCGAATGGCGTGCGGCAGGATGTTGATCCCGACGCCAGCCTCGCGAATGCGCGCCGCGGATTCATAGACCTGCACATTGATATTCCTGGCCCGCAGCATCAAGGCGGTGGTCAGACCGCCTATTCCGCCACCGGCGATGATGACCTTCATGTCAACCGTCCTCGGGCGGTGGCAGGAAATCTACCTCATGCTTGGCGGAAAGCTCGACAACCTCGGCCGGATTGGCGGTCGGCCCAAGGTTGTGGATGCCCCAGAACAGATCATAGAGCTTGCGTGCCGGCGATACCCAGAACAGGCATTTGTTCGTCTCTTCCGAATTGTTGAAGATGCCATGCGGGATTCCGCGCGGCAGCCTGATCAGGTCGCCCGGCGTGGCGATGGCCTCGGAACCATCCAGGATGAGATCGAACCGTCCCTCGAGAACATAAATGAACTCATCCTGTTCAGGATGGATATGTGGCGGCACGAAGGTGCCTGGCGGCAGTGTGGCGTGCCAGGAAAAGGAATTCTCGCTCCACTGTTTCGGGACGTAGGTCTGGCCAAGGATGTTCCAGGTAATGTCCTCCATCCCCTCATTCGACTTCGTGACACCAGCTGTCATCTGCATCTGTCTACCTCTTTCAAAGGAAATTCTCGTGACCAAAGATGACGGTAACAGACAGCTTTTCATACGGCAATCAGACATGGACGCCCATAAAGCGCCCGAAGGTTCGCGGGCAGGCAGGTTTTTGCTTGACTGCAATGAAAGACCCATCACAGGCTGTTGCATGATCATTTGACCAACCTGGGCATGTCAGAAGAGGTTTCATGAAGAAACTCAGCGCGGCCCGGAGTTACCTTCAAGGAGGAATTGCATGAAAAAGATCGTTGCTGGTCTGATTATGGCGCTGCCGATGTTGGCGTCCGGTCAGGCAATCGCCGCAGACAAGGAACTGATTATCTCTTCCTGGGCGGCCCCTGTTCACACCATGAACAAGGATATTTTTCCCTGGATGATTTCTGAGATGGAGAGATGTTCGGGCGGCAGCCTGTCGGCAAAGATCGAATACGGTCTGGCACCGCCGCCAGCGCAGTATGACACTGTTCGTGATGGCGTCGCGGATTTCGGCTGGATCGTCTATGGCTATACCCCTGGCAAGTTCGAGACCACGAAGATCGCCGAACTGCCCGGCAATGGCGGCAACGCCGAAGACATGTCGGTTGCCTTCCAGATGACGCATGAGAAATATCTCGCCGCCGCCAAGGAAGCCAAAGGCATCAAGATCCTCACCAACTATGTTCACGGCCCGGGCCATGTGAACACGGTAAAGCCGGTCAAATCATACAAGGACATTGTCGGCATGAAACTTCGTGTCGGTGGCGGTGTCGCCAATGACATCGGAACCGCGCTTGGCGTCGCCGGCGTCAACATGCCAGCACCTGCCGTTTATGAGGCCGTTTCCTCGGGTGTGACCGAGGGCGTCTTCTTCCCGATGGAGACCATGTACGCCTTCAAGGTCGCCGAAGTTGCAAAATACACCTTCCGCAACCCGGAAGGCATGTACACCACCGCCTTTGGCCTGATCATGAACAGCGACACCTATGACGATCTGTCAGCCGCCCATAAGAAGTGCATCGACGGCATGACCGGCGTCGACATGGCACGCCGGGTCGGCAAATGGTGGGACGAAGCCGACGCGCTTGGCTATGAGAAGTTCGCCGAGATGGGTGGCACCGTTACCGATGCCAGCGCCGCCGAGCAGGCCTATTTCCGCGAGAAGACAGCCGACGTCGAAGCCAATGTTCTTGCCGCCATCAATGACCGTGGTGTCGATGGTGCCGCGGCGCTGGATTATTTCCGCTCGCAGCTGAAGTAGAGCCGAACAGTCCATCGTCCAACGCGTTCAACAGGCGGCCCACGGGCCGCCTGTTCCATTTCACCAGTCAACGGACCTGACCAGCATGAGCATTTTTTCGCCATTGGCCGCCTCCGACGTGCCGCTGGCCTTTACGCCGCCAGCAGACCCCGACGACGCCTATGAAAACAGGCTTCACATCCCGCATGCCGACCAGCACATGACCGCCTGGCCAGTTGACGCCGCCGCCTTTCGGGACCGCCATCCGGACAGTGATTGTCATCGGTCCTATGGCACCGGTGAACGCACCGCCTATGATCTGTTCCTGCCTGCTGGCGGTCTGGAGGCGGCACAGGGGCTGATCGCCTTCATTCACGGCGGTTATTGGGTGGCGCTGTCGAAGAATGATTTCTCGCATCTGGCATCAGGGCTGCTGGACCGGGGATGGGCCGTGGCGATGATCGGCTACACCCTCGCACCGCAGTCACGCATCGCCGGCATCACCCAGGAAATCGCCACCGCCATCACCGCACTTGGCGACGTCGGAACCGGGCCACTCAGGCTTGCCGGGCATTCCGCCGGCGGGCATCTGGTGACCCGCATGATGTGCCGCGATGTCGACCTTGGCACGACAGCGCTGGCGCGGATGGACAGGGTCGTGTCAATCAGCGGACTTCACGATCTGCGCCCGCTCCGCGAACTCGCGAAAAACGAGATCTGGCAGCTTGATGATGACGAGTCCGTGCAGGAAAGTCCGGTTCTGCAGAGGCCGCGACCGGGCATTGACCTTGTCTGTGTCGCCGGCGCCGATGAGCGCCCGGAATTCATCCGTCAGAACGCGCTGCTGCCGCTTGCCTGGCAGGGGCTTGGCGTGACGGGCCATTGCCAGCTTCTGGCCGGTCACAACCATTTCACCATCATTGAGACAATGACCGACCCGGACAGCGCCCTGTGCCAGTTGATCACCGTGCCAGTTGATCACCGTGCCATTTGACTGAACAGCTGCCGGATTAAAGCCGCGCGTAGGTACTTGTCAGGTCGGCCGCCAGCTTACCGCTGGCATGGTCGGTAATGGTGATCCGGCCGACAACGAGCCGCCGGCCAGCCTTCAGAATGTCGACAGTCACGTCACCGCCTTCATTGCCAAGCGGGCGCAGAAAGCGGCTGGCGATATCCACCGTTGTGATCGGGGCATAGCCGCCGATGGCCGCGGTAACCGCCGCGATCATCGCCGTATCGGCGGCGGCAACGATGGCCTGACCACAGATCATGCCGGCATCACGCGTGAGCGCCTCGCTGAAAGGCAGAAAAAAGCAGGATTGAGCAGGCGAGACGGAAGTCACCCGGAGTCCCAGATCGCGCACCCAGGGGGCCGTTACATCATCGAGAAGCGCCTGCGCGGCGGCCTCGTCAAACGCCCTGTCAGGTGCGGCATCGTCAATTTCTGACATCGCTTCCCATCTCTGTCATTGTCCGGCCGGTCACCGTCGGCTGGCGTACTTGACTAACCGGACGGTCAATCTTTACCGTTGCATGATCCTTGCCGGTTTTGCATGGCCGGTCAAGCCGATGGCTGGCCCAACCGGTCAGTTGGCGCAGGGTTGGAGGGAGACTGGCAATGTCGGATCAGCACGGAAAATCTGCGGGGGAGGGCGCGGAGGAAATCGCCCGCACCGTCGCCGAAGCGATGATCGGGAAATGCGGCTTTTCGCAGCTTCTTGGCATGCAGATTGTCGAGTCCGGCCCGGATTTTGCCGTCGTCGGCATGACGCTTGGCGCGCGTCATCTGAACGGCTTTTCGATTGCCCATGGCGGTGCCATTTTCGCGCTTGCCGACACCGCCTTTGCCCATGCCTGCAATTCCGAGAACATCGTCACGGTGGCGCAGCAATGCCAGGTGAATTTTCTGAAGCCGGGCAAGGTTGGCGACAGGCTGACCGCCACCGCGCGCGGGCGTACCCGCAGTGGCCGCACCGGCCTGTATGACGTCACCATTGCCACCGACGACGGCACAGTGATCGCTGAATTCAGGGGCATGTCGCGGACGCTGAGCGATCCTGTCATTCCCGCCCCGGCGTGATATCCGTCCACCATCCCGATCAGACGAGACCATGATGAAAGATCTGACACCTTCAAACGACATTCTGGACGCCATCGAGATCGCCTCGCGCGATGAGATCAATGCGCTGCAGCTGCAGCGCCTGAAATGGACCCTCGCACATGCCTATGAGAATGTGCCGCTCTATCGCCGCAAATTCGACGAGGCGGGTGTCCATCCCGATGATGTGAAAACGATTGAGGATATCGCCAAATTCCCCTTCACGACGAAAGAGGATCTGCGGCAGAGCTATCCGTTCGAGATGATGGCCGTGCCGCTGGACAAGGTGGCGCGGATTCACGCTTCGAGTGGCACCACCGGCAAGCCAACCGTCGTTGGCTACACACAGACGGATGTCGATAACTGGGCGCATCTGGTGGCACGGTCCATCCGCGCCTCCGGCGGGCGCCCCGGTGACCGTGTTCATGTCGCCTATGGCTATGGGCTGTTCACCGGCGGGCTTGGCGCGCATTACGGTGCCGAGGCGATGGGCTGCACAGTGATCCCGGTCAGTGGCGGCATGACACAGCGACAGGTCCAGCTGATTGTCGATTTCAAGCCCGATATCATCATGGTTACGCCATCCTACATGCTGGCCATCGCCGACGAGTTTGAACGCCAGGGGATCGACCCGCGAAGCACCAGCCTGAAGAGCGGCATCTTCGGTGCCGAACCATGGACCGATGCGCTGCGGACCGAAATCGAACAGCGATTCGACATGCATGGTGTCGATATCTATGGGCTGTCCGAGGTGATGGGGCCGGGAGTCGCCAATGAGGCTGTCGAGGAAAAGGACGGGCTGTATGTCTGGGAGGATCATTTCCTTCCCGAGATCATTGATCCGGACAGCGGCGTAGCGCGCGCCGATGGCGAAACTGGCGAGCTTGTCTTCACCTCGCTGACCAAGGAGGCGTTGCCGATCATCCGCTATCGGACGCGCGATTTGACCCGGCTTCGCGCCGGCGGCGCGCGGACCATGCGGCGGATGGACAAGGTGACAGGCCGAAGCGATGATTTGATCATCCTTCGCGGGGTCAATGTCTTTCCAAGCCAGATTGAGGAACATATCGTGCAGATCGACGGTATCAGCCCGCATTACCAGATCGAACTGTGGAAGGATGGCCCCATGGATTCAATGACAGTTCGTGTCGAAGCGGCCCCGGGGCATGAATCCGATGACCGCCGCGCCGCGCTGGCGGCCACGCTTGGCGATAACATCAAGCAGAATGTCGGCATTTCGGCGGTGATCGATGTCACCCCGGTCGGCACCGTTGACCGGTCTGCCGGCAAGGCGGTCCGAATCATCGACCGCCGCGGCGACTGAGGGACGCAACGCCAATGCCCCGCCGCCGCGCCGTCAGCTATGACACCAAGCTTGAACATATCCGCGACACCGCCGCCGGGCTGTTCGCGCGGGATGGTTTCAGCCGCACCTCAATGGCCGAGCTTGCCGCTACCTGCGGTGTGTCGAAGGCGCTCCTCTATCACTATTTCGACAGCAAGGAAGCGCTGCTTTTCGACATTCTCCAGGCCTATCTTCGTGATCTGGAAAAGGTTGTGGAGATCGACGGCACGACGGCGGCGAATGCCCGCGATCATCTTCGCGATCTGATTGGGGCGTTGCTGCGGCAATATCGCGAGGCCGGCAACACGCACAAGCTTCTGACCTTTGAATTGCCGGTTCTTCCCGCCGACCAGCAGGCCCAGCTTCGCGCCGCCGAACGCCGGATCATGGCGCGGTTCGACCTGGCGCTTGCCGCGGCGGCAAGCGCGGCAGGTCGCACAACGCCTCTTGACGGGCCACGCGCCATGATGCTGTTCGGCACACTGAACTGGACCTACACCTGGTTCCGCGAAGATGGCAGACTGTCACTGGACGCCTATTGTGAGCTTGTGACCGACAGCACCATCGCCTCGCTTCTGGCATGATCGGGCATCAGCAACAGACCTGGCAGATAACAAGGGACCATTATGACAGATAGCACCCTGCTGATCCGCAATGCCGATCTTCTCTGCACGATGAATCCGGCCGATGCGGCGACACCGGAAGGCGGGCGCCCCGGCGACAATGTGGGGGCCGAGATTCGCGGTGGCGGGCTGTTCGCGCGCAACGGCGTGATCGAAATGGTCGGGCCAAATGACACCTTGCCAGACAGCGCCGATACGGTGATCAACATGACCGGCCATGTGGTCATCCCCGGCATGGTGAACACGCATCACCATCTGTTCCAGAACCTGACCCGCGCGGTGCCGGCGGCACAGGACGCCCCGCTGTTTGGGTGGCTGCAGACCCTGTATCCCATCTGGTCGCATATCGGACCAGAGCATATCTACTGGTCGACAGCGCTTGGGCTCGCCGAACTGGCGCTCAGCGGCTGCACAACCTCGTCGGATCATCTCTATCTCTATCCGAATGGCGCACGGCTGGATGACTCGCTCGCCGCGGCGGCCGATCTTGGCATGCGCTTTCACGGCACCCGCGGGTCGATGAGCATCGGCGAGTCCGGCGGCGGGCTGCCACCCGACATCCTGTGCTGGCAGGAGGATGATATCCTCGCCGACTGCCAGCGCGTGGTCGAGGCCTTCAACAATCCAGCGCGATTTGCCATGCAGCGGGTGGGGCTGGCGCCATGCTCGCCCTTCTCGGTGTCGATGGATCTGATGCGCGAGACGGCCAGCATGGCGCGCGAGCTTGGTGTCGGGCTGCACACGCACCTGGCCGAGAATGTCGAGGATATCGACTACAGCCTGGCGCATTTCGGCATGCGCCCGGGTGAATATATCGAGGCTGTCGGATGGACCGGCAACGATGTGTGGCACGCCCATTGTGTGCAGCTTGATGCGGCCGAGATCGACCTGTTCGCCCGTACCGGCACCGGCGTGGCGCACTGTCCCTGTTCCAACATGCGGCTTGCCAGCGGCATCGCCCCGGTGCGGCGGATGCTGGATTCCGGCATGAAAATCGGGCTTGGGGTTGACGGGTCGGCGTCGAATGACAGCGGTCACATGCTGAACGAGGCGCGGCAGGCGATGCTGCTGCAGCGGGTCAATCAGGGCGGCGATGCGATGACGGCGCGCGAGGCGCTGGCCACGGCGACGCGCGGCGGGGCCGGTGTTCTCGGGCGTGATGATATCGGCATGCTGGCCCCGGGATATGCCGCCGATCTGGCAGCCTTTGACCGGCGCGGCATCGATTTTGCCGGCAGCGACTGGGATCCGCTGGCAAGCCTTGTCTTCTGCGGGCCGGTCAAGGCCGGCTACACCATCATCAATGGCCGCGTCGTGGTCGCCGAGGGACGGCTGGCGACGATGCAGATGGACAGGCTGCTGTCCCGCCACGCCGCCATGGCGCATGACCTGATGCGGCGCGCCGGCCTCGCCGGCTAGGCCGGCCTCACCCGCGCCGGACGCATAGATTATGGAGAGGGCGATGGCAGGCGTTTTGAAACCCCTGACCTCATCCCGCAGACGCCCAATCGCCCGAAGATAGAGAAGCCCGCAGGCCACCGCAAAAATACCCCGCCAGAAAATAATGGTCCAGGCATCAGCAGCGATACCCTTACTGAAAACGCCCGCCGTGCTGTAGAAAATCGCTGAAACAAGGATCAGCCAGATACCGAGAATCCGTTCACCGGATGTCACTTGCTGGATACGAGTTCGAGTGCCCATGCCTGCCCATCTGAGAAGAGCAAATCATGAACAAAATAGCGCTGACCAGTGAATGCATGGTTACCGCGCCATCTCTTTGCGGTGAGTGGTTATTCTGGAAAAGGCGCGGTGATCACCGCGATCGGGGCATCGAGCCATTGTTCCTGAAGGTTGGCTGATCTGTCCTCGCCATCCGGGCCGGCGCGGTCGATGATCAGGAAATCCTGTTCCGGTTGCAGCACCAGAAGCGGATGATGCCAGATATTGCGGGCATAGCTGACGCCGACATTGCCGGGCGCGCGAAAGCAGCGTAGCCGGTCGAAATCCGGCGCGCTGTCATCCGCATTCGCCGGCGCCACCACCACCAGCCAGTCATGCGCCGCCAGCGGCATGAAGGCCTGCGAGCCAAGCGGATGGCGTTCCATCATCCTGATGGCAATCGGGTCGGGCCGGCGGGTGCCGCGAAAGATTGACAGGATCGGCAGCCCGTCACCGGTCGCGACATCGACCCCGGCAAGCTCGTGAAAGCGCGTTGTCGTGCCCTCATTGATCATGATTCGCTCCGCCCCGTCGGTCTGGATCACCTGGCCGAAGGGGGCAAAGGCGGCGGCGCTCAGCCGTTCAACCGGCAGGTCTCGCGGCGCGGTCATGGGCCCGTCGACCCAGCTGGCTCATCACAGGGATGTGTCGCCCGCCAGTGCCGTGCGATGTCGATCCGCCGCGCCAGCCACACATTGTCATGGCGCTGGACATGATTAAGAAACTTCACCAGCCCGGCAAACCGCGCCGGCCGGCCAATAAGCCGACAATGCAGGCCAACCGACATCATCTTTGGCGCTGTCGCGCCCTCGTCATAGAGCGTGTCGAAGGCGTCGATCAGATAGGCGGCGAACTGGTCACCCGCATGAAAGCCCTGCGCTGTCGCGAACCGCATGTCATTGGTGTCGAGCGTATAGGGAACAATCAGATGTCGGGTCGGTGTCTGCGTGCTCCAGAAGGGAAGATCGTCGGAATAATCATCGGCATCATAGAGAAACCCGCCCTCGGCGGCGACAAGGCTGCGGGTGTTTTCCGAGGTTCGCCCGGTATACCAGCCAAGCGGTCGTTCCCCACAAATTCGCGTGTGTATCTCGATGGCGCGTTCCAGATGCTCCTGCTCCTCGGCCGCGGACATGCCATGATAATTGATCCAGCGATAGCCATGCGAGGCAATCTCATGCCCGTCCGCCAGCGCGCGCTCGATCACCGCCGGATGACGCTCCATCGCCATGGCGACAGCGAACAGCGTCAGCGGCACCCCGCGGTCACGGAACAGATCAAGAAGCCGCCAGACGCCGGCGCGCGAGCCATATTCATAGATCGATTCCATCGACATGTGCCGCGCACCCTCGAATGGCGCGGCGCCGATGATTTCGGACAGGAACATCTCCGAGGCGGCGTCACCATGAAGGATGGTGTTTTCCGCTCCCTCTTCATAATTCAGCACAAACTGAACAGCGATCCGCGCCTTGTCCGGCCAGCGCGGATGCGGCGGCGCGTCGCCATAGCCAATCAGGTCGCGCGGATAGCTCATCCGGACTCTCCGGCTGTCGGTGTCCCGCCACTTCGCAGCATCTGCCGCCATTTTGCCAGCATCGCGCGCTCCTCCGGCTCGATCCAGATGACATTGCCAGGCGGCATGGCGTGCGAGGCGGCGGCCTGCCAGTAGATGGCATCAACCTGCGCCATGATATCCGCCTCGGTTTCCAGCTTCACGCCTTTGGGGGGAAAGGCCATGCCATCCCATTGCGGTATGGCGGCATGGCAGATGGCACAGCGTTCGGTGACAAGCTCGACCGCCGCCAGATGAAGTTCGCCGCCCTCGCCATAGGCTTGATCAGCATAGGCGGTTTCATCATATTTCGGCGCGCCGACCTGCGACAGCAGGATCGCCGCCACGGTCAGCGCCGCCGCGACGCCCCAGGTCCACCATGGCGCCGGGTCGCCCTTGTGCCTGGTGTTGAAGAAATGCCGGATCACCGCCCCCATCACCAGCACCAGCGCCAGGATCACCCAGGCATAGTCAGTCGCGAACACGGCCGGATAATGGCCGCCAATCATCACGAAAATCACCGGCAGCGTCAGATAGTTATTATGCAGCGAGCGCTGCTTGCCGCGGCGCCCGAAGGCCGGGTCGGGCGTGTCACCGGCAACCAGGGCCGTGACAACCTTTCGCTGCCCGGGAATGATCACCATGGCGACATTGGCCACCATGATGGTGCCGATGCTGACCCCGATCTGCACAAAGGCACCGCGCGCCGAGAACATCTCGGTATAAAGCCAGGCCAGCGCGACAATGAAGACAAACCCGGCCAGCGCCAGCAGACGGTCATCGCGGCCAAGCGGGCTTCGGCACATCAGATCATAGGCAACCCAACTGGCGACAATACCGCCAATGCTGAGACCAATGGCCTGCCATGGTTCAAGATCGAGGATCTCGATATCAATCATATACAGCCCGGCGCCGGCGTAATAGATGATGGTCAGCAGCGCGAATCCCGACAGCCAGGTGGTATAGGCCTCCCATTTGAACCAGGTCAGCTCGTCCGGCATCCTTGCCGGCGCGACAAGATATTTGACCATGTTGTAGAAGCCGCCGCCATGCACCTGCCAGGCCTGGCCGTGCGCCTCGTCGGGAAGCTGTTTGCCGGGTTTCAGGCTCAGGTCGAGCGCGATGAAATAGAAAGATGACCCGATCCAGGCGATGCCGGCCACCACATGCAGCCAGCGCACCATGAATTCGGACCACATCCAGAGATAATCAATCATTGATCTTCCCGCATTCTGTTTCGTGATGGCAGTGTGCCAGCGTCAGTCGCTTTCGTCCATTTCCTGCTGCCAGATAGCGACACCGGCGGCAATCGACAGCGCCACCCGCGCCGGATGCTTGCCGGTGATCTGCGCCATCCCGACCGGGCAGACAAGCCTGTCCAGCACCTCTGGCGTGATACCGGACTTTGCCAGCCGCGAGTGGAACCGCGCCGCCTTTGTCACCGACCCGATCAGACCAAGCCGCGCGAACCCGGGCCCGGACAGGATGCGATGGCAGATCGCCTCGTCAAGAGCGTGGTTATGCGTGATCACAAGGTGAATGGCATCGACAGGCGCGTGCGCCGCGATCACGGTCGGATCGGACGCAACCACCCTGGTCGCGCCATCGGGCATTTCAGCCGGAAAGCGTGTATCCTCGATATCGATCCAATGCAGATCAAGCTGCAGCGCCACCAGATGTGGTGCCAGCGCGCGCCCAATATGCCCGGCGCCATAGAGAAACAGCGGACGCCCGGGCTGTATCACCGGCGCGATGAACGCCGAACTGTCAGGGTTCAGCCCGATCGCGGCGTCACCAGCATCCGCGGGCGGGGCGGTCCCGGCAAGCGGATGCGCCAGCCGCCTGCACCCTTCAAGCGCCGCCAGTTCGGTTGCCTCGGCCGTGCCGAAACGCTCAAGAAGCACCTTCACATGGCCGCCACAACATTGCCCCATATCGGGGCCAAGCGCCGCGCTGATCAGCTGCCGTTGCCAGGGTGCTGCCGGCGCGTCGAGCATCACCCGCGCCTTTGCCATCACCTCGAACTCCAGCGACCCGCCGCCGATTGTCTGCCAGATATCGCTGGCGGTGATCAGCATCATCGCCCCGGCCTCGCGCGGGGCCGACCCCCTGACATTGACAAGGCTGGCGCGTACGACACCACCCTCACGGGCGATCCGGTCGCGGGCCACGTCAATCCAGCCCGCCATCAATTGTCACCAAGCGCGATTCCAGGGCCGCCAAGCCGGCGTGCCGCAAGACAGAGTCGTTCCGGGGTGGCCGGCGCATCAAGCATCGGATACCCGTCTGATACTGATTCCAGCGCGTGCGAGAGCGCCATCAGAACCGAGATGGACAGCATCAGTGGCGGCTCGCCAACAGCCTTGGATTTATGGATCGTGTCCTCGATATTCTCGCCATCATCGAACAGCGCCACATTGAAGACAGGCGGTCTGTCGGCACAGGCAGGAATCTTGTAGGTCGAGGGGGCGTGGGTCCGCAGACGGCCTTCATCATCCCAGACAAGCTCTTCGGTGGTCAGCCAGCCTGCCCCCTGAACAAAGCCGCCCTCGATCTGGCCGATATCGATGGCCGGGTTCAGTGACCGCCCCACATCATGCAGGATATCGGCACGAAGGATCCGGTTCTCGCCGGTCAGAAGGTCGGTGGCGACCTCGGTCACCGCCGCGCCATAGGCATAATAATAGAAGGGGCGTCCGCGGCTTCGTGCCTTGTCCCAGTGAATTTTCGGTGTTGCGTAGAAGCCGGTCGCCGACAGAGAAACCCGCCCCAGATAACAGGTCTTCACCGCCTCGGCGAATGACATCTGCATGGCGCCGGCACGTACCTGCCCATTGGCGAAGGTCACCGAATCCGGCATGCACTGGTGCTGCTCGGCAAGGAAATCCCGCATCCGCGACTTGATGGTGCGCGCCGCCGCCTGTGCCGCCATGCCATTGAGGTCGGTCCCCGATGACGCCGCCGTGGCCGAAGTATTGGGAACCTTGCCTGTATTGGTGGCGGTGATCTTCACCGCCCCGAAATCGATCTGAAATTCATGCGCCACGATCTGCGCAACCTTGGTGTTCAGCCCCTGGCCCATCTCGGTGCCGCCGTGATTGAGATGGACTGACCCGTCGCTGTAGACATGCACCAGCGCGCCGGCCTGATTCAGGAAGGTGGTGTTGAAGGAGATGCCGAACTTCACCGGTGTCAGCGCGATGCCACGCCGGATCATCCCGCCAGCGCTGTTGAAGGCCTCGATGCCGGCGCGGCGGGCGGCATAGTCTGAATCGGCGGCAAGGCGGGGCACGATGTCCTGAAGGATGCAGTCCTCGACAATCTGGCCATAGGGGGTGCGCCCCTTGGCAGCGCTGGCGCTGAATTTATGCGGATAGAAATTGCGCTGACGAACAATCAGAGGATCGAGCCCAAGATGATGCGCCACCTGATCGATCACACGTTCGATCCCGACCATGCCCTGCGGCCCGCCAAAGCCGCGAAAGGCCGTGTTCGACTGTGTGTTCGTACGGCAACGGTGCGAGATCACCCGCATATGCGGAATGTGATAGGCGTTGTCGGCGTGGCACATGGCGCGCGCCGCGATCGCCTCGGACAGGTCCCATGACATGCCGCACCGCATTGCCTGCTCGAACAGCACCGCCTGGATCCGTCCTTCGGAGTCGAACCCGACATCGTAGTCGATCCTGAAATCATGCCGCTTGCCGGTCAGCATGAAATCATCATCACGATCATAGACCGTTTTTGCCGGGCGGCCGGTCCGCCGCGCCGCCAGCGCCGCCAGCAACGCCGGCAGACTGCCCTGGCTTTCCTTGCCGCCAAAGGCGCCGCCCATGCGCCGCGTCTCGACAGTCACCGCATGGTTCGGAACGCCAAGACAATCGGCGGCCTTGTGCTGAATCTCGGAAGGATGCTGCGTCGAGCAATGCAGCGTCATGTCACCATCCTCACCCGGGATCGCCAGCGCCGCCTGCCCTTCAAGATAGAAATGTTCCTGTCCGCCAATTTCGATCCGGCCGGACAAATGCAGCGGCGCGCCCGCAAGCGCGCTGTCAGGACTTCCGGATTCCATCGTCACCGAGGGACCAAGCCAGGATCCGGCTCGCATCGCATCCTCAATGGTCAGCACCGCCGGAAGCGGATCATAGTCGATTTTGGCAAGCGCCAGCGCGTCGCGCGCCGCCAGCATGGTCTCGGCGACAATGGCGAACACCGCCTGACCGACATAACTCACCACATCCTCGGCAAGGATCGGATCGTCATCATAGACCGGGCTGCAGTCATTGCGCCCCGGAATGTCGGCATGTGTCAGCACCGCTACCACGCCTTCCGCCCTCGCGACCGCCGACAGGTCCATGCCGGTGATTCGCGCATGGGCGTGCTGGCTCTGCCCGATCAACACCACCAGCGTGTCATCCGGAACACGGATATCATCAACATAGACAGCTGTTCCCGACACATGTTTGTGGGCGCTGTCATGTTCGCGCGCTGTCCGGACGTCGCCGGAAATGCCGGTGCCGGCCATCATCCTGCCCTCCCCGGCGCCGCGCCATGAAGATCACTGGTCGACAGCCCGGCGCCAGTCAGACGCGGCACCGGTGTGCCGGTGACATCAAGCCCATATTTCAGGATCAGATTGGCCGCCACCTGCAGGCGATAGTCAGCCGAGGCACGCATATCGCTGATCGGAGTGAAATCCTCGGCCAGCGCCGCCGCCGCCGCCTCGAAAACGGACAGCTCAAGCGCCGCACCGGTCAGCACCGCCTCCGCGGCCTCGGCGCGTTTCGGCGTTGCCGCCATGCCGCCAAAGGCAAGCCGCGCCGACGTGATGCGGCCATCCGACAATGTCAGGCTGAAAGCCCCGAGAACAGCCGAGATATCCTGATCAAACCGTTTTGAAATCTTATAGGCGCGGAAAAGCGGCGTCGGCGTTACCGGCACCAGAACAGCCGACACGAATTCATCCACTTCGCGATCCTGGCGCCCATAATCAATGAAGAAGGACTCCAGCGGCAGGCGCCGGTTCGAGGCCGGGCCGACAAGCTCGATTTCGGCGGCAAGCGCGATCAGCATTGGCGGCAGGTCGCCGATTGGCGATCCGTTGGCGATATTGCCACAGACAGTGCCGCTTGCGCGCACCTGCATCGACCCGAAACGCCGCATCACCTCGCCAAGATCGGCGCGTCCGTCGGCAAGCGTGGTCATCGCCGCCTCATGTGTCACTGCCGGCCCGATGCGCCAATGCGCGCCGCTGCGCTCGACCCGGTCAAACCCCTTGACCCGCCCGGTCCAGATCATGTCTGGCAGATGGCGGTTCTGTTTCGTGACCCAGAGCCCGACATCGGTCGCGCCGGACACGATCGTGGCATCTGGCGACTGCGCGAAATTTTGCAGGAAACCCTCGAGATTCGTCGGGGCGGTGAAGCTGCGACGTCCATCGCTGAGACAGACCGTCTCATCATGCGCGATGGCGGCCATCAGGCTGGCTTCAGTCTCGCGGCGCTGACGCTCAAACGCTGGCGGTATAGCCCGCACCTCCAGCGCCGAGGCAGCTTCGACAATCGGCCGGTAGCCGGTACACCGGCACAGATTGCCGGCAAGGGTGGTATCGATTTCCGACGGCGCCAACCCGTCGCCATTGCACCAGGCGGCGAACAGCGACATCACGAATCCCGGGGTGCAGAACCCGCATTGCGAGGCATGAAGATCGACCATCGCCTGCTGGCAGGGATGAAGACCGCCATCGGGAAGTCCGCCGCCGCCCGGGCCAGCGCTCTGCAGGCCTTCGATGGTTGTCACCGAAGCACCCTCGAGCATGCCCATGAACTGAATACAGGCATTGACCGGGTGCCATCGCATGCTGCCATCAGTCTGCCGCCGCGCCACCACCACCGTGCAGGCACCGCAATCGCCCTCGCCGCATCCTTCCTTCGATCCGGTCAGGCGTTTTGTCTGCCGCAGCCAGTTCAACAGCGTCGTGTCGCCAGCCAGGCCGCTGACCTGTTCAACCTGATTGTTGAGAACGAATGTGATCCTGTCACGCATGGTCTGGTCAGCTGCCGCGATAGGTCGAATAGCCATAGGGCGACAGCAGCAGCGGCACATGATAGTGCTGGTCCGGCCGGTCGATCCCGAAGGCGATCACGATTTCATCGAGGAACGGCACCTCGGGAAGGTCTGTCCCGCTGGCGCGAAGGTAGGCACCAGCGTGAAACACCAGCTGATAGCGCCCGCCATCAAAATCCGCGCCCTCGACAAGCGGCGCGTCGACCCGGCCATCATCATTCGTCACCACCGTGGTGATCAGCCGGCGCGAATCATCATCGTGACCATAAAGGTCAATCCGCAGCCCGGCGGCCGGACGGCCCGCGGCGGTGTCGAGAACATGCGTCGTCAGCCTGCCCATGACGGGTCACCCTTTCAAGAGATGCCTGTGTTCAAATTACGTGAAGAGTGCCAATTAAACATTGAAGACGCAAACAAATTTGACCAAGATCCGAGCGTCAATACACGGCGAATTTCACCCCGGGGACCAACAGAGCATGACGTCGAATCACCAATTCACAACACCGCCTGACGGTCTGAAAGAGGCTGAATTCATGGCGCAATTCGGCGGCATCTACGAACATTCACCCTGGGTGGCGGCGTCATTGTGGAACCAGGGGCTTGGTCCCGATGACCGGCACTTATCGCGATTTGCCACACGAATGCGCGACATTGTCGACGCGGCCGGGCATGAACGCCAGCTGGCATTGCTTCGCGCCCACCCTGAACTTGCCGGCAAGCTTGCCATCGCCGGCGGACTGACAGCGGAGTCAAGTTCCGAGCAGGCTGGCGCCGGCCTCGACAGCTGCACACCGGCGGAATTTGCCAGCTTTTCCGATCTGAATGACCGCTATGGCGCGCGCTTTGGCCACCCGTTCATCATCGCCGTGCGGGGCCTTGACCGCGCCGCCATTCTGGCCGCCTTTGAATCGCGGATCGACAATGACCGGGCGACCGAATTCGCCACCGCGCTGGCCGAAGTCCACAAGATCGCGCTGCTGCGGCTGGAACTGCTCTGCGACTGAGAGGGCGGCTAGGTTCGCCGGTGGTGCTGTGTTAGCCTTTTGCCGGATGTCCAGCTGACCATGAAGGGGGACCGGCCATGAACGAAATGCGGCTGACCGATCTTGCCACGCAATTTGCCACCATCTGCGGCGCGGCGCATGTCCAGCGCGGCGAGAGCATCGACACACGCTATCAGAGTGACTGGCTGGGAACCAAGGATTCAGCGCCAGCCATTGTTGTGCGCCCGGGCGAAACCGACGAGGTCGCCGCGATCATGAAGCTGTGCGCCGAGACCCGCACGCCGGTCATTCCCTTTGGCGGCAATTCCGGGCTTGCCGGCGGCACCGTGGCCCGCGCCGAGGACCGGGTCGTGCTGCTGTCGCTGGAGCGGATGAACCGGGTCCGCCGGATCGACAAGGCCGGCATGTATATGGTCGCCGAGGCGGGCTGCATCATCCAGAACCTGCATCAGGCGGTCGAGGCGGAGGGGCTGATGTTCCCGCTTGTCTTCGGTGCCAAGGGAACGGCGCAGATCGGCGGCGCGCTTGGCACCAATGCCGGCGGGCTGAACGTCATCCGGCATGGCAGCGCGCGCGCCCTGTGCATGGGACTGGAAGTGGTGACGGCGGCCGGCGAGGTGATGGATCTGCTGCCGGCGCTGAAGAAGAACAATACCGGCTATGACCTGGTCAATCTGATGGTTGGCTCGGAAGGCACGCTTGGCATCATCACCGCGGCCAGCCTGAAGCTGGTGCCGCCGCCGCTGGCGCAGGCCACGGCGATGGTGAAGGTTCGCGATGTCGACGCGGCGCTGCAGCTGATGAACATGACGCAGGCCCGCACCGGCGGCCGGATCGAGGCGTTCGAGCTGATCGGCAGGCTGATGTATGAACTGCCGGTGACATATCTCGACCATGTCACCGCGCCCTTCGACGAGGCGCCTGATCTGGCGGTGCTGATGGAAATCGGCGCGGCGACGCAGGAAGATGCCGAGATCGGCGCCGACGGCACGGTGGCGCTGGAAGCGCAGCTTGAGGGCATTCTCGCCGACGCCTTCGAGGCCGAGCTGGTCCATGACGCGGTGATCGCGCGATCGGCGGCGCAGCGGGCGAATTTCTGGGCGATGCGCGAGGGCACGCTGGAGGCCATGCAGAAACATGGCAGGTGGGTGATGAATGACATCAGCTTCCAGGTGTCGGACCTGCCGGGCGCCATCGCCGACATGGAGGCCGCCTTTGCCGCCATCGCGCCGGGGCCGTTCTGCGTTGCCTTCGGCCATATGGGCGACGGCAATCTTCATATCAACGCCCGCCCCTATGACCGGGACCCGTCGGAAAGCCCGGACGAGGTGAAGGCGATCAAGGATGCGGTGCGCGACACGGTGATCAAATGGCGCGGGTCGATCAGCGCCGAGCATGGCATCGGCACCGACAAGCAGCAGGATATGAAGCGGCTGAAGGACCCGGTGGCCTATGCGATGATGAAATCGATCAAGACCGCGCTCGACCCGCATAACCTGCTGAACCCGGGCAAGGTGCTGATGTAGCGTCGCCCCGGCATAAAACACCCCCACAAAAAAGGCCGCCCGGCGATTTGCGGGGCGGCCCTTGTTTTCGATCTCGCGTGATCTGGTCAGGCGGTCAGATGATCAGACGTCGCTTCCGGCGCTGAAATTGAACACCGCGCCTTCCTTGATGCCGCTTGGCCAGCGCGCCGTCACCGTCTTCAGCTTGGTGTAGAAGCGCACGCCCTCCATGCCGTGGATCGAATGGTCGCCGAACATCGACGCCTTCCAGCCGCCAAAGCTGTGATAGGCGACCGGCACCGGAATCGGCACATTCACCCCGACCATGCCGATATTGACATTGGTGGTGAAATCGCGCGCGGTGTCGCCATCGCGGGTGAAGATCGCGGTGCCGTTGCCATATTCATGGTCGATGACAAGCTGGCGCGCCTCTTCGTAGGATTGCGGGCGCAGCACCGACAGCACCGGCCCGAAAATCTCGTCACGATAGACCGACATGTCGGGCGTCACCTTGTCGAGAAGCGTGCCACCGACAAAAAAGCCGTTTTCATAACCCTGAAGGCGCAGGCCGCGGCCATCGACAACCACCTCGGCGCCATCCTTTTCGCCCTGGTCGATATAGCCCTCGATGCGTTCTTTCGAGGCGGCGGTGATGACCGGCCCCATCTCGACGCCCGGCTCGTCATACTGGCCGATCTTCAGCGCCCGCACCTTTGGCGCCAGCTGCGAGACAAACCTGTCAGCCGTATCATCGCCAACCGCCAGCACAGCCGAGATCGCCATGCAGCGCTCGCCGGCCGAGCCGTAGGCGGCGCCCATCGCCGCGTCGACAGCCTGGTCCATATCGGCGTCGGGCATGATGATCATATGGTTCTTCGCCCCGCACAGCGCCTGCACCCGCTTGCCATTCTCACAGCCGCGCGAATAGATGTAATGGCCAATCGCCGTCGAACCGACAAAGCTGATGGCGCCGACATCGGGATGGTCGAGGATGGCGTCGACCGCCTCCTTGTCACCATGGACAACATTGAAGACACCGTCGGGAAGTCCGGCCTCGGACAGCAGGCGGGCCAGCATCATCGGCGCGCCCGGGTCGCGCTCGGACGGCTTCAGGACAAAGGTGTTGCCGCAGGCAAGCGCCATCGGGAACATCCACATCGGCACCATGGCCGGGAAGTTGAACGGGGTGATTCCGGCCACGACGCCAACCGGCTGGCGCATCGAGAAACTGTCGACGCCGCCGGCGACCTGCGGCGAATACTCGCCTTTCAGGACATGCGGAATACCGCAGGCGAATTCGACAACCTCGACCCCGCGCGCCACCTCGCCCTTGGCGTCATCGAAGGTCTTGCCATGCTGCGCCGAAATCTGCGTCGCCAGCTCATCGAGATTGGCCTTGATCAGATCGCGGAAATTGAACATTACCTGGGCGCGCTTGGCTGCCGGGGTGCCCGCCCATCCGGGAAGCGCGGCCTTTGCCGCGGCGACAGCCTGATCCACTTCCGATGCGCTTGCCAGCGGCACCGACGTCGTGGCCGCGCCCGTTGCCGGGTTGAAAACATCCTGTTCGCGCCCGCTTGTTCCGGCGATTTCGGCGCCAGCGATGTAATGCATCAAGGTCATGAGTTGATCCCCCGAGATTATGCCATGGTTCAGATGCCGTGAATGTAGCCGCTTTTCGCGAAATCGCAAGCTGTGGCGTGGGAAAACGGCGGCCCACCCGGCCTAGGGGTCACCGCTGCCAATCTCGGCGCGGCGATGCGCGATATAGGCCTGCATTTCCTCGGTCCGCGCCGGATCCATCGGCGGCGGCACATAGGCATCGACAAGCTTTGGCCAGATATCCATCGCCCGCTCGGTGGTTGTTCGCGCACCGGCGTCACGCCAGTTCTCATTGTTCGACCAGTCGGACAGGAACGGGCTGTAGAAAGCCGATTGATACCGCTCCATCGTATGGGCGGCACCAAAGAAATGCCCTCCCGGGGCCACCTCGTCATGCGCCGTGAAGCCGAAATCGGCCTCGGTGAAGGCGGGCGGTTTCAGGAACTGCGCCATCGCCTGCAGCATTTCACAATCGACGATCAGCTTTTCAAAATCAGCGACAAGCCCGCCCTCGCCCCAGCCGGCGGCATGATAGATCAGATTGCCGTGGCCGGTGACCGCCCCCCACAGCGCCATCTGCGTTTCCCACACCGCCTGCGCGTCGACAGCGTTCGACGCGCTGCAGGCGCTGGTACGATAGGGAAGGTCATAGCGGCGCGCCAGCTGGCCGCCGGCGATGTTGGCAAGGGTATTTTCCGGCGTGCCGAAAGCCGGCGCACCGGTCTTCATGTCGACATTCGAGGTAAAGCCGCCATAGACAACCGGTGCCCCCGGGCGGACAAGCTGTGTCAGTGCAATGCCGAACAGCGCCTCGGCATTCTGCTGTGTCAGCGCCGCCGCGATGGTGACCGGTGTCATCGCGCCCATCAGCGTAAAGGGCGTGATCACCGAGGCCTGGCCCATTTCGGCCATGGCCATGGCGGCCGACGCCATTTCAAGATCGAATTTGCGTGGCGAGTTGATGTTGATGTTGGTAATCGCACTGGGGTCCGAGGCCAGCTGGTCCATTGTCAGGCCGCGCGCAATCGCTGTCAGGTGGGCCGCGTCGCGAACCCGCCCCGCGCCAATCGACATCGACAGAAAGACCTTGTCGGTCAATGTCAGATTGACAAAAGTGGTGTCCAGATGCCGTGTGTTCACTGGCAGATCATTCGGTGCCAGCGTCTGGTTACCAAAGAAATGGATGACGTTGAAACTCTGGCCAAGCTTCATCAATCTCTGGTAATCGGCAAAATTGCCGCTGCGGCGGCCGCCACGAATGTCATGGGCGTTCGGCGCTCCGGATACCAGTCCGAAATGGATATGGTTGCCGCCAATGGTCAGGGCATGTGCCCGGTTGGTCGGCGTCAGGGTGAATTGCGACGGCGCGCTGGCAATGGCCGCCTCGATGAGCCCGCGATCGGCACGCACGATCTGCGTCGCCTCATCAACCTCGGCGCCAGCCTCGCGGAACAGCGCACGTGCCGGCGCGCTCATCACCTCAATTCCATACTCCTCAAGCAGCCGAAGCGAGGCATCATGGATGGAGTCGATCTGGTCATCGCTGAGCGGTGCCAGTGGCGCCATGTGGTTGCGGATCTCCTGCCAGCCCGGCTGGTCGGGAAGATTGTTTGACGGCCTTGTCTTGCGGCCGCGGCGGGCCGGTCTGGACGGCGCGTTCATCTGGTGCTGATCCTTTTCTGGCTGCGGGCCTCGGCCACCTCTCATGCTTGCGCAGACCTCTCTCTCACCTGTAATGAATGCGTCAGTTTCTGTTCTGGCACTGCCATTATTCCGGCAATTCCCAAACACCCCTGCGGCCGCCTTCGTGACTGAACAGTAAAGAAGTTGCCAAGCCCCGTTTTTTGCGAAAATGTGATCGCCAGATTGAATGACCGCACAGCGGGTCATGAGCCGGACCATAAGCCGGGCCATGAGCCGGGCCATAAGCCGGGCCAGACACCGACCGCACAGCGGGGAGTCGGCAGCCATCTGCGGACTGGAGGAGGAAAAGATCATGCCACTGACGA
Organism: Puniceispirillaceae bacterium (SeqCode); assembly: GCA_049623505.1. GTDB lineage: Bacteria > Pseudomonadota > Alphaproteobacteria > Puniceispirillales > Puniceispirillaceae > UBA8309. The sequence continues at coordinate 47,288 of JBMZTC010000005.1, forward strand.
TGAACCGTGAGGTCTTCATCACCTGCGCCGTAACCGGCTCGGGCGACACCACCGGCAAGTCGGACCAGGTGCCGGTAACCCCGGCGCAGATCGCCGAATCGGCCATCGACGCCGCGAAGGCGGGCGCCGCCATCGTGCATTGCCATGTCCGTGACCCGGAGACCGGCCAGCCGTCGCGCGACCCGGCGCTGTTCCGCGAGGTGACCGAGCGAATCCGCGAGTCCGAGACCGATGTCGTTCTGAACCTGACCGCCGGCATGGGCGGCGATCTGGTACTTGGCGGTGTCGAAACCCCGATTCCCCCAAACGCCGTGGGAACGGATATGGCCGGTGCCACCGAACGTCTGGCACATGTCGCCGAATGCCGGCCGGAAATCTGCACTCTTGATTGTGGCACGATGAATTTCGGGCATGGCGATTATATCATGACGAACAGCACCGCGATGCTGGTCGAGATGGCGACGCAGATGCAGGCCCTTGGCGTGAAGCCGGAAATCGAGGCTTTTGATACCGGCCATCTCTGGTTTGCCAAACATCTTGCCGAACAGGGGCTGATTGACAGCCCCGGACTGGTCCAGCTTTGCATGGGCATTCCCTGGGGCGCGCCCGACGACCTGAACACCTTCATGGCCATGGTCAACAATGTGCCCCGGGACTGGGTCTTCTCGGCCTTCTCGATTGGCCGCAACGCCATGGCCTATCCGGCTGCGGCGGTACTGGCCGGTGGCAATGTGCGGGTTGGACTCGAAGACAATATCTATCTGTCACGCGGCGTCTTCGCCACCAACGCGCAACTTGTCGAGCGGGCGGCGAATGTTGTCGAAAATATGGGTGCCAGCATCATCGGTCCCGACGCCGTGCGCGCGCAGCTTGGCCTGACCAAACGCGCGCCGCTGTCGGGCTGATCAAAATCCATAGGGACGCATGCCATAGGGACACATACCGGAGGGACGCATGCCGGAGGAACACATGACAGCAGCAATGAAACCACGCCGCGCCGCGGTCATTGGCGGCGGCGTCATTGGCGGCGGGTGGGTCGCGAGACTGATCCAGAATGGCGTCGATGTCGGGATTTTCGACCCCGATCCGGAGGCAGCCCGCAAGATCAGCGATGTGATGACAAATGCCGACCATGCGATAGAGCGGCTGACCATGGCCCCACTGCCGGCGCGCGGCGAGATGCGTTTCGCCGCCAGCATCGCCGATGCGGTGGACGGTGCCGAACTGATCATCGAGGCGGTGCCGGAACGCCTCGACGTCAAACAGGCCGTCTATGCCGAGATCGAGGCCGCCGCCGCCACGGATGCGGTGATCAGCTCGTCGACCTCGGGCATCCTGCCAAGCGATCTGCAGGCAAAGATGACACACCCGGACCGGCTTCTTGTCGGGCATCCCTTCAATCCGGTCTATCTGCTGCCACTTGTCGAACTTGTCGGCGGCACCGCCACCACAACCGGCACCATTGACCGCGCGGCGGCCTTCTTTGCCGGGCTTGGCATGCACCCGCTGCGCGTTCGCAAGGAGATCGAGGCCTTTGTCGCCGACCGGTTCCTTGAGGCGGTGTGGCGCGAGGCGCTGTGGCTGGTCAAGGATGGCATCGCGACAACCGAGGAAATCGACGACGCCATCCGATTCGGCTTTGGGCTCCGCTGGGCCCAGATGGGGCTGTTTGAAACCTACCGGGTTGCCGGTGGTGAGGCTGGCATGGCGCATTTCATCGCGCAGTTCGGCCCCTGCCTGAAATGGCCCTGGACGAAACTGATGGATGTGCCGGAACTGACCGACGATCTGGTGAAAACCATTTCCGACCAGTCCGACGCGCAGTCCGGCCAGCATTCCATCCGCGAGCTGGAACGGATCCGAGATGACAATCTTGTCGCCATTCTGCAGGCGCTGAAGGCCAATGACTGGGGCGCGGGCCGGTCAGTCGCCACATGGGAAAAAGCGCTCTATGACGCGGTGCCGGCGCGCGCCGAAACGGCCATCGACGGGCCGCTGGAAACCATGCGCCAGCAGGTGCCGTCAAGCTGGACCGACTATAACGGTCATATGAACGAGGCGCGCTATCTGGATTGTTTTTCGATGGCCACCGACGCGGTGATGCGCTGGGTCGGTGTCGACGCCGCCTATCTTGCGGATGGCGGCAGCTATTTCACCGTCGAGACGCATATCCGGCATCTTGATGAAGTCACGGCCGGAACGCAGATCTTCGCCACCTCGCAGGTTCTGCTTGGCGAGGGCAAGAGGATGCAGCTGTTCCACCATCTGTATGCTGTTGAGGCGGATGGCGGCGCGCGGTGTCTGGCCACTGGCGAACACATGCTGATCCATGTCGATATGGCCAGCCGGTCGGCAAGCCTGCCACGTGATGACGTCGCGGCGCGGCTTGCCGAACTGGCAACGGCGCACGCTGCCCTGCCACGTCCAGAAGGCACTGGTCACGCTGTCGGAGGAGGAAAATAGGATGCAGTTCGGACTGACCGAAGAACAGGAACTGATCGTCTCGACCGTGCGAAGTTTTGTCGAGACCGAGATCTATCCATTTGAAGATGAGATCGAGGCGCGCGGCGATGTCCCTGCCGAGATTGGCCAGCAGATCAAGGACAAGGTCCTTGAGATGGGGTTCTACGCCGCCAATTTCCCGGAATCGGTCGGCGGTGGCGGGCTGAACAATCTGGAATTCGCGCTTCTTGAACGCGAGCTGGGGCGCGGGTCGATGGCGCTGACGCATTTCTTCGGGCGTCCGCAGAACATTCTGATGGCCTGCGAGGGGGACCAGATCGAACGCTATCTGATGCCGGCCGTGCGCGGCGAGAAGATGGACGCGCTGGCGATGACCGAACCCGACGCCGGATCGGATGTGCGCGGCATGAGCACGACCGCCCGCCGCGATGGCGGCGACTGGGTGCTGAACGGCACCAAACATTTCATCTCCGGCGGCGACCATGCGGATTTCTTCATTGTCTTTGTCGCCACCGGAGTCGATGACACGCCGCACGGGCCGAAAAAACGCATCACCTGTTTCCTGGTTGATCGCGGGCATCCGGGGTTTGACGTGGTGCCGGGATACAGGTCCGTCTCGCATGCCGGCTATCACAATGTAATCCTGAAATTCGAGGATTGCCGACTTGCCGACAGCCAGGTTCTTGGCGAGGTCGATGGTGGGTTTGAAGTGATGAACACCTGGCTTTACGCCACCCGTATCACTGTCGCGACAATGTGTGTTGGCCGCGCTCGCCGGGCTTTTGATTATGCGCTGAATTATGCTGTCGAGCGCAAACAGTTCGGCAGGCAGATCGGCAAGTTCCAGGGCGTTGGCTTCAAGCTTGCCGACATGGTGACCGAGATCGACGCCGCCGACTGGCTGACCCTGTCTTCGGCCTGGCGGCTTGATCAGGGGCTGCCGGCAAACCGCGAGATCGCCTCGGCAAAGCTTTATGCCTCGGAAATGCTGGCGCGGGTCACCGACGAGGCGATACAGGTCTATGGCGGTATGGGATTGATGGATGATCTGCCGCTTGCCCGATTCTGGCGCGATGCACGGGTGGAACGGATCTGGGACGGCACCTCGGAAATCCAGCGCCACATCATCAGCCGCGAGCTGCTCCGCCCGCTCGGGGGCTAGTGATGAGGGACCTGTCGCGCCTTTTCAGACCCCGTTCGATCGCCGTCCTTGGCGGCTGGTGGGCGGAAAATGTGGTCGCGCAATGTCTGAAATCCGGGTTCGACGGCAACATCTGGCCAGTCCATCCGACGCGCGATGAGATTGGCGGCGTTCCCTGCCTGCGAAGTCTCGATGATCTTCCGGCCGCCCCCGACGCGGCCTTTCTGGGAATCAACCGCAACGCCGCCATTGATGTCGCCGGAAAACTGTCGCGCATGGGATGTGGCGGCGCTGTCTGCTTTGCCTCCGGATTTGCCGAGACAGGCGATGACGAGCTGCAACAGGCGCTTGTCACGGCGGCGGGTGACATGCCGTTGCTGGGACCGAACTGCTATGGCGTTCTGAACTATCTTGACGGCGCGATGCTGTGGCCCGACCAGCATGGCGGGCGCGCCGTCGAACGTGGCGTCACCATCATCAGCCAGTCATCGAACATCGCCATCAATATCAGCATGCAGGCCCGTGGCCTGCCAATTGCCTATATCGCCTGCGTTGGCAACCAGGCGCAGACAAGCCTGACCGATATGGCGCGGAGCCTTCTCGCCGATGACCGGGTGACGGCGGCAGGCCTCTATATCGAGGGGATCATCGACCCGGCAGATTTTGCCGCCATGGCCGAAGAGGCCGCCGCCATTGGCAAGTCCATTGTCGCCATCAAGGCCGGCAAGACGACAGCCTCGCAGACAGCCGCCAGCTCGCACACCGCCGCGCTGGCTGGCGACGGTGCCGCCTCGTCGGCCTTCCTTGCCCGCTGCGGCGTGATCGAGGCCGCCGCGCCGGAGGACATGCTGGAGGTGCTGAAGCTTGTCCATGCACATGGCCGGCTTGCCGGGCGGCGCGTGACCGCAATGTGCTGTTCCGGTGGCGAGGCCGGACTCATGGCCGATCTTGCCGCGGCACATGACCTGGAATGGCCGCCCATCCCGACGCCCAACCTGGACCGGCTTGCCGATATTCTGGGACCGCTGGTGGCGCTTGCCAATCCACTGGACTACCACACCTTCATCTGGGGCGATGAGCAGAAGATGACCGACAGTTTCGCCGCCATGATGGGTAACTGGGTCGATCTGTCGGTTCTTGTGATCGATTTCCCGCGTGCCGACAGATGCAGCGATGAAGCCTGGCATCCGGCGGTGGCGGCGATGAAACGCGCCGGCGAGATGACTGGCACAAGCGTGGCCTGTCTTGGCAGTCTTGCCGAGGGAATTCCCGACAGCTGGGCCACACGGATGATGGATGAAGGCATAGTCCCGCTGAACGGCTTTACGCACGGGCTTCGCGCCATCGAACTGGCAACCACCGCGACCGTGCCTGGCGGCTGGCGCCCGCATGCCGCCAGCCCGGTCCCGACGGGCCGCACCCTTCTCGACGAAGCAACAGCGAAATCCATCCTCGCTGCCGCCGGTGTGCCGGTGCCGCAGGGCGCGCGCGCCAACGGGCCGACAGACATCGCCGCCGCCGCCGCGGGCCTGACACCACCCCTGGCACTGAAAGGGCTTGGCCATGCGCACAAGAGCGAGGCTGGCCTTGTGCGACTTGATCTTGGTGTTGATGATCTGGCCGGTGCCGCGGTCAACATGCCACCGGCGACAGCATTCCTTGTCGAGGAAATGGCACCACCGCCAGCCGCCGAACTTCTTGTCGGACTGCGGCGCGACCCTGTCTATGGTCTGACGCTGAGCCTTGGCATGGGCGGCACATCGGCCGAACTTCTGGGCGATGTCGTCACCCTCGTGCTGCCGGTACATGGCAGCGAAATCCGGGAGGCCTTGTTGCGCCTGCGGCTGGCACCGTTGCTGACCGGCTATCGCGGCCGTGAACCCGCCGATATCGACGCCGCCATCGACGCTGTCGAGACGCTGTGCCAGATCCTGGCCAGCAATCCGGACTTCGACGAGATCGAGATCAACCCGCTGATGCTGGCACCGGCAGGTGGCGGCGCACTGGCGGTTGATGCGGTGATATGGAAGACTGACGCCAAGTGAGGAGACATCATCATGAGCGAAACCACAGATCAGAACGTCATCACCCGCACCGAGGGTCATGTCTTCGAAGTGACCCTCGACAGGCCAAAGGCGAACGCCATCGACCTTGTCACCTCACAGCGCATGGGAAAGGTCTTCCAGTCCTTTCGTGACAATCCTGATCTGCGGGTCTGTATCGTTCGCACCGCCGGTGAAAAATTCTTCTCGGGCGGCTGGGATCTGAAAGCAGCGGCGGCCGGGGATTCGGTGGTTGGCGATTATGGCGTTGGCGGCTTTGCCGGGCTGCAGGAACTTCGCGACCTCAACAAGCCGGTGATCGCTGCCGTCGAGGGCATGTGTGTCGGCGGCGGGTTTGAACTGGCGCTGTCCTGCGACCTGATCCTGGCCACCGAGGCGTCGAGCTTCGCGCTCCCCGAGATTCGCGCCGGCACCCTGGCCGATGCGGCGACAATCAAGCTGCCGAAGCGGATCCCCTATCATGTGGCCATGGACATGCTTCTGACCGGCCGCTGGATGGAGTGCGCGGAAGCGCATCGCTGGGGCCTTGTGACCGAGACATTCGCCGACGGGCCGGCGCTGTATGACCGGGCGTGGGAATTGGCGCGGCTTCTGGCTTCGGGCCCGCCACTTGTCTTTGCGGCGATCAAGGAGGTGGCGCGCGAGGCCGAGGCGATGAAGTTCCAGGACGCGATGAACCGGGTTACCAAGATGCAGCTTCCAACCGTCGACAGGCTGTATAATTCCGAGGACGGGCTTGAAGGGTTCCGCGCCTTTGCCGAAAAGCGCGATCCGGTCTGGAAAGGCCGTTGAAACGGCCGTCCGTCAGATCAGCTCGCGGATGGTCTCGACAAGCGTGGCGTTGATGTCGCGCGGACCGGTATCAAGCCGGTTCCGATGCCGGCGAGCCCCGGGAATACGCACCCCGTCAAGGCCGTTCAACCGGTCCATGAAACCCTCCACATGCGATTCCCAGCCGTCACCGGCAATCAGTTCGGGTGACAGCGCGATCACCATCTCGCCGCCACGTGGTGGGCCACCATCCCCATTGTCATGCTGCTTTGCCTCATAGCTGAACCTCTCACCGGTGAGGCCGGCGGCAAGCAATTCGACCATCAGGGCAATGGCCGACCCCTTGTAGCCACCGAAGGGGAGCAACACACCCTTGGCGATCGCCGCCGGGTCGGTCGTCAATTCGCCATCGGCGTCCAGCCCGGTGCCCAGCGGCACCTCGCGACCATCGCGGGCGGCGATCTGAAGGTCACCCATCGCCATCGACGCGGTGGCCATGTCGTAACATACAGGGGTCTTGCCGGGACGCGGCCAGGCAAAGGAAATCGGGTTGGTGCCGAACAGCTTTTCAGTCGTGCCAACAGGTGCCACCATCGGCATGTAGGCGGTGCAGGCAATGCCGACGAGCCCGCGATCGGCAAGATATTCGGTCTCCGGCCACAGCGCCGCGAAATGATGGATCCCGGTGAGTGACAGTGCGGCAACGCCAATTTCAGCGGCCGCCTCGGCGAGCACCGGCAGGGCCGTGGCCTGGGCCAGCGGGGCGAAACAGCCATGCCCCTCGCACTGAATGACAGCCGGGGTTTTGCGCGTCACCGTGGGGCGCGCCTTGCCATCGACCTTGCCGCTTCGCAGCGCCTTCACATAACCCGGGATGCGGAACAGCCCATGCGAATGCGACCCGTCGCGTTCAGCCCGCATGACAATATCGGCCAGCGCCGCGGCGTTCACCTCGTCGCAGCCATTCTTCGTCATCGCCTCATGCGCAAGCGCATGGATTTCATCCAGTGTCAGGCTGATCTTGTTCATAATGTCTCACTCTCACCGCCGGTAGTCCGGCTCTTCCTCATCAAGGATACTGCGGATCGCCTGCATGTGTTTCTGCGGTCCGCCTTCATAGGTTTCCCATTGCTGCGCTGTCTTCTCGGCAACGTCCTCATCGAGAACCGACAGCTCAAGACCGGTTGCCAGCGCCGTCATATAGGTGCGGCATCCACGCTCATAATGATAGGCAAGGTCAAACGCCACCGCCGGCGAGTCACCAACCGTCATGAAGCCGTGATTGCCCATCATCATCATCATCTTGTTGCCAAGCAATGTCGACAGACGTTCCGCCTCGTCGCCAAGACCCATGCCGTCAAACCCGTGGTCGATGGCGACGCGGTTATGGAACCGGGCCGTCGTCTGGTCGACCGCCGGCAATACCGGCGATTTCACCGCGCTGAGCGCGGTGGCGTAATGCGAATGAAGATGCACGATGCAGCGCGCCTGTGGATTGTTGCGGTGCATCGCACCATGGATCGCCCAGGCGGTGGCGTCAATATGCGGGCGCACCGAATCGTCAAGCTCGCGGGCATCGACAAGAAGCATGTCGCTTGCCTTCAGTTTCGAGAAGTGGATGCCATAGGGATTCATCAGAAACATCTGCCCGTCATCCGAGACCGCGCAGGAGAAATGGTTCGAGACCCCCTCATGCATACTCTCGCGGGCTGTCCAGCGAAAGATCGCCGCCAGGTCGCGGCGCGCCTCACGAATGTCAGCCTCGTCAATGTCTGAAACTGCCTTTGCCATGTCCCATCTCCATGCCGGGCTTCTTGGTCCAAGCCTGCCGCAGGCCACCCGTCTTCGCAACGCAAAACTGGCCGCCCTCACCTGACGGTGTTTTAGCGGTTGCGCCGGGACCGGCGGCGGGGTGAAATGGCGGCACGAGACACAGGAGCGCGTGATGCAGATCTGCAGATCCCTTGTCGGCGGCAAAGCCGTCGCCGGCGCAGGCCCGACAATTGACAAGATCTATCCGGCCACCGGTGAGGTGATCGCCAGAATTGAGCCTGCCGACGACTCCATCCTGGACTCCGCGGTTGCGGCCGCCAGCGCGGCACAGATCGAATGGGCGGCACAGAGCAGCCATGACCGTGGCCGTATTCTGGCCCGCGCCGCGCAGCTGTTGCGCGAGAATAATGACGAGCTGGCAAGGCTGGAAGTCATGGATGTTGGCAAATGCCTTGGCGAGGCTGTCTCGGCTGACGTGCCAAGCGGTGCCGACGCCATGGAATATTTTGGCGCGCTGGCCCAGACGACCACCGGCGATATGCGCCGCTATCCCGACGCCATCGCCTATTGCGAGCGCGTGCCGCTTGGTATCTGCGCCGGTATTGGCGCCTGGAACTATCCGGTACAGATCGCCTGCTGGAAAGCGGCACCGGCGCTTGCCGCTGGCAACGCCTTCATTCTGAAGCCGTCCGAGATGACGCCGCTGACAGCGCATATGGTGGCCGACCTGCTCGGCGAGGCCGGGCTTCCCGATGGCCTGTTCCAGATTGTTCATGGCGACCACAGCATCGGGCGCGCCATCTGTGCCCATCCGGGCATCGCCAAGATCTCGCTGACCGGCGGCGTTGATACCGGCAGACTGATCATGGGCCAGTCCGCCGACACACTGAAAAAGGTGACGCTGGAACTTGGTGGCAAGTCGCCGCTGATCGTCTTTGCCGATGCCGATTTCGACCTTGCCGTGCAAACCGCGCTCGATGCGAATTTCTACACCGCCGGCGAAGTCTGCTCGAACGCCACGCGGGTCTTTGTCGAGGCCAGCATCGCTGCTGATTTCGAGGCGGCGCTTGTTGAGCGCGCCCGTGCCATGCGGGTTGGCGACCCGATGGCCGAGGATGTGCAGATGGGGGCCCTGATCTCGGAACCGCACCTTCTGAAGGTTCTTGATTATGTCAGTGGCGGTGTGGCCGAGGGTGCCACGCTTGCTGCCGGCGGCACACGGATTCATCCGCAGGGGTTCGAGACTGGTTATTTCATGGAACCGACCATCCTTACCGGCTGCCGGGACGAGATGCGTCATGTCAGAGAGGAAATCTTCGGGCCGGTAATGTCGGTGCTGACCTTTGAGGATGAGGGCGAGGCCATTGCCCGCGCCAACGCCACCAGCTTTGGCCTTGGGGCCGGGCTGATGACCCGCGATCTGGCGCGCGCGCATCGCGTCGCAAGCCACCTTGAAAGTGGCAATGTCTGGGTCAACACCTATAATATCCTGCCCCCCGGACTGCCATTTGGCGGGGTCAAGCAATCCGGTTTCGGCCGCGAGAACAGCGCCTATTCGCTGGAAGCCTACAGCGAGATCAAGACCACCTACATCCAGCTCTAGACGGACATCGCGTGACACCATCCCCTGCATCCAGCCCGCGTTCCGATCTGCGGCTCTTCCAGACCATGGCCGGGGCCAGGCATGGCGGCGCCGAACTGTTCTTTGAACGGCTTGCCGTCGCCTTTCACGAGACCGGCATGACGCAGCAGCTGATGATCAAGCCTGACAGCGATCGCATGGCAAGGCTCCGCGCGGCCGGGCTTGCCGTGACCGGGTGCGGATTCTCACCGCTTCTGGCAGCGTTTCACCGCCGACAGATTGCCGCCGCCGTCCGGCGCAACAAGCCCGACGTCATTCTCAGCTGGATGAACAGGGCGACCATATTGACACCTTCGGGCACCTGCCCGCATGTCGCCAGACTTGGGGGCTTCTACAATCTGAAATATTACCGCGGCTGTGACTGGCTGGTCGCCAACACGCGCGATATCGCCGACTATCTGATTGCCGAAGGGGTGCCGAAGGACCGCGTTCACTACCAGATCAATTTCGTTCCCGATGGACACGACGGGCCGGCATTTGGCGGCCCCGCATCTGAAGGGTCCGCATCTGAGGGGCCAATCATCGCCGCGCTTGGCAGGCTGCATGACAACAAGGCCTTTGATACGCTGATCCGCGCCTTCGCGGCCCTGCCGACCGGCCGGCTGTGGCTGGCAGGGGAAGGGCCGGAACGTGACAGGCTTGGCGATCTTGCGGCCGAGCTCGGCGTCGCTTCACGGGTATCGTTTCTGGGGTGGCAGGAAGACCCGCAGGCTGTCATCCGCGGGGCCGACATCCTTGTCTGCCCGTCGCGACACGAACCCTTCGGCAATGTCATCGCCGAGGGGCTTGCCTGTGGCAGGCCGGTCATCTCGACCCGAACCAATGGCGGGCTTGAATTGATTGAGGATGGTGTGAATGGCCTGTTGGTGCCGGTCGATGATGCGGCGGCGATGGCGGACGCGCTTGGTCAACTGATGCGCGACACCGGGCTGGCGGCGCGCCTTGCACAAGGCGGGCGGGCCTATTGGCAGGCCAACCTGTCGCCGCAGCAGGTGACAGGCGACTGGACAGATTTTCTGGAAAGGGTTGCCAGCTGATGTGCGGGATTGGCGGTTATTTTCTTTCCTCAGGTGGCACGGCGCCGGCGGGCGCGCTTGCCAGGATGGAAGCCGCGCTGACGCACCGTGGCCCTGATGGCAGTGGACGTTTTGTCGACAGCCAGGTCGGATTCGTCCACACGCGGCTCTCGATTGTTGATCTGGCCAGGGGCGCGCAGCCCTTCATCGCGCCCGGCGCGAAGGGCGGTCAGGTGCTGATTGCGAATGGCGAGATCTATAATCACGCGGCGCTGCGGCAATCACATTGTGCCGACTATGCCTTCACCTCGAACTCGGATTGCGAGACGCTGCTGGCACTGTGGACACGCCATGGCACCACCGCGTTGCGGCAGCTTCGCGGCATGTATGCAGCGGCGCTGTATGATCCCGGCAGGGATGAAGGGCTTTTGATCCGCGATCCCTTCGGCATCAAACCACTTTATGTCTGTGAAACCGCGGATGGGCTGTTTTTCGCCTCGGAGATCGCCGCGCTTCGCGCCATCGGTCTTGCCGACACCGAGCCCGACCAGCTTCACGCCGCCTGCATCATCGACCGGCAATTCGCCCCCGATGACCTGCCGCCTTTCCAGGCGATCCACCGGGTGGCGCCGGGCGAGATACTGGTCATTCGCGGCGGACGAATTGCCGAAAGACACAACGACGCCCCTCTTGATGAAGAGGTGGCAGATCCATCTGTGCCGTCCATGGACCAATTCGAGGCACAGCTTCATGACAGTGTCGAGGCGCATCTGATGGCAGACGTCCCGCTTGGCCTGTTTTTTTCCGGCGGCGTTGATTCGACAGCCATCCTCGCCGCGCTTGCCGATCTGCGGTCACGCGACGGGCGAACCGAACCGATCCTGACCTATACGGTGCGTTTTGACCGCGGCAATGATGATGAAACAGGCCTTGCGGCGTCGCTCGCCACCAGTGAGGGTGCCGATTTCGTCGATGTCCCCTACGGCAAGGCCGATTTCCTGGCGGATGCGGGGCAGGCGGCATTGGCCTGCGATGATGCGGTGGCGGATTATGCCATTCTGCCAACCCTGCATCTGGCCCGCCGGGCGGCACAGGATGTCAAGGTGGTGCTGTCGGGCGAAGGCGGCGATGAATTCTTTGCCGGCTATGGCCGCTACCGGGCCGGTCTGCGCGCCCTTGGCGCCAGATTTCCAACCCGCGCCGGGCCGGCCTTGCGGGCCGGATTGTTCAGCGATGAAATGGCAAGGCAACTTGCCAAACATTATGATCTGGCCGCCGCCGGCATGCCGGGTCTGTTCCGTCGGCTTGCCGACAGGCGCGGTGCCCTTGCCACATTGCAGCGCCACGATATTGATGACTGGCTTCCGAACGACCTTCTGATCAAGCTCGACCGCTGTCTGATGCGTCATGGTCTGGAGGGCCGCACACCTTTCATCGACCGGCATATGTCACCCTATGGATTTCATCTGCCGGTGGCGGCGAAGATTGGCCGTGGCGGTGGCAAGCATCTGGTCAAATCCTGGCTTGCCAGGCGGCTGCCAGCCTGCCGACCCTTTGCCAGGAAGCGCGGCTTCACGGTGCCTGTTGGCGAATGGATTTCCGAGGAATCCCGCACGCTGGCACCGCTGGTAGCGGCACAGGAAGGCGTGGCACGGATGATGAGGGCCGATGCGGCGCGGGCGGTTATCGAATCAGCCGATGGCCGCGGCGGGCTGCTGGCATGGCGGCTGCTTTTCTATGCGCTGTGGCATCAGATTCATCAGCGCGGCATCAGTGCCGAACAACCGCTTGCCGACATCCTTGGCGCGCGCGGCTAGGCCCGGGGTGGCCAGATCGGGGTGGCCAGATCGGGATGGCTAGGTCGCAGGCTCGGCGGCAATCGGCAATGCCGTGGTGAATTTGATCTCTTCCATGGCGAAGGATGAACTGACATCGGTCAGCTGAACCCGGCCAATAAGCTGGCGGTAGAAGGCGTCATAGGCGGCCATATCGGCGACAACGACACGAAGAAGATAATCCACCTCACCGCTCATGCGATAGAATTCAACAACCTCAGGCATCTCGGAAATCATCGTCGCGAAGGATGCCAGCCAATCGGCATTGTGCTGGTCGGTGCGCAGCGCGACAAAGACAGACATCCCGACGCCAACCTTTGTCGGGTCGAGAAGCGCCACGCGCTTGCGGATCACACCGATTTCCTCAAGCCGCTGAATCCGTCGCCAGCAAGGCGTTACCGACAGCCCGACCTTGCGGGCGATCTCGGCCACGGGCTGCGCCGCGTTGTCCTGAAGATGAACAAGGATCTTCCTGTCGGTTGCGTCCATCGCCGCCATCGGAGTCATCCTTCCTTGATTTCCATGATCTGTTTCGGTCTGCCAGACAGCCACGCCAAGCTTTCGACGATCTGGGATATATAGGAAAAACCACCACAATCCAAAGTATTTTGGAAAATAATTGCAGGTGAACGAATTTAGCAATCCCAAAAGAATAATTTTTCGCGCTTTGCGTGATATCATGGCGTGGGGCGTGTCGGGGTTGATTTTGCCGCGCCCAGACGTCATGGTCCGCGAATGAATGAAAACACCATCCCTCACCCGCAGTTGCTGTTTGCCGATGACTGGCAGGATTACGCGCTTCTTGACAGCGGCAACGGACAGAAGCTTGAGCGGTTCGGAAGCTTTACCTTTGTTCGCCCGGAACCGCAGGCAATGTGGGCCCCGCGGCGGCGCGAGACGGACTGGCAGGCGGCCGATGGCCGCTTTGTGGCAAGCCAGGGGCGCGGCGATGATGACGAGGAGGCCGGCGGCTGGACGCTGTCAGAGACGTTGCCGTCGCAATGGCAGGTTGGCTATGACGGCCTGCGGTTCCTCGCCAGACCAACACCCTTCCGGCATCTTGGATTCTTTCCTGAACAGGCACCCCACTGGAACTGGTGCGCCAGCCTGATTGACGGGTTTATCGCGCGGCACGGGCGGGCGCCACGAATTCTGAATCTGTTCGCCTATTCGGGCGTCGCCAGCCTCCACGCCGCGCGCGCCGGGGCCGAGGTGGCGCATGTCGATGCCAGCCGCAAGGCGATCGCGCAGGCTTTTGAAAATCGTGATGAGGCTGGCCTTGAGGCCGCGCCAATCCGCTTTATCACCGAGGATGCCGGGCGGTTTGTCGAGCGCGAGATCCGGCGTGGACGGACCTATGACGGCATTCTTCTCGACCCGCCGAAATATGGCCGCGGCCCGAAGGGCGAGCGCTGGCAGATCGAGGCCGACCTGATGCCGTTGCTGCGCGGCTGCCGGGATCTTATGTCCGAGACACCGCTGTTCCTGCTGCTGACCATCTATGCCATCCGCGCCTCTTCGCAGGCGGCACATTACGCCCTTGCCGACATGATGGCCGGGGCCGGAGGAAGCGTATCCTCGGGCGAGCTTGTCAGTGTCGAGGCCGGTGATAACCCGCGTGTCGTCAGCCAGGCCAATTTCGCCCGCTGGACAGCGGCGACGTAGCAGCAGCCACCACCGCTCAGGACTGGCGCAGCGCCTCATACAGCACCAGGCCACTGGCAACGGCGAGGTTCAGCGAGTCCGAGCGCCCCAGCATTGGCATCCGCACAAGCTGGCTACAGGCGGCCATCAACCCGTCGGTGAGGCCGGCCTGCTCGTTGCCCATCAGCAGAATCAGCGGCCCGCCATAATCCGCCTCGCGGTAATCGACACTTGCCGGCAGGGCCGTGCCGACGATTCGTCCGGGCCAGCCGGCGGCAAGGGCCAGGAAGTCCGTTTCTGACATATGCGCCAGCTCAACATTGAACACCGCCCCCATGGACGCGCGAACCGCCTCCACCGAATAGGGGTCGGTACAATCACCAATCAGGATGACACCACGCGCGCCGGTGGCGTCGGCGGTCCGCATGATGGTGCCGAGATTGCCCGGGTCACGCACCCGGTCAAGCGCAATCCAGCACCGGCCTGGATCTGGCATCACATCATCCTTGTCACACCAGCGCTGTTCAAACGCGCCAAGAACCATTTGCGGATTATCCTTGCGGCTGACCCGTGCCAGCAGCGACTCGGTGACGGGAAGGGCGCGCCCACCATCACGCGACAAGGCCTCCAGAAGCTCGGCAAGCTGGCTGTCATGAGAACGCGAGGCCAGATAGGCAAGCCGGTGCATGCGCCACCCAAGCGCCGCCGCCTCGGCACAGATTCGCATGCCTTCGGCCAGAAACCAGCCTGTCTGGCGGCGGAATTTGCGCTCATGAAGGGATCGAAGCCGCTTCACCTCGCCATTCGCGGCACTTGTGATAATGTCAGACGCTGTGTCATTCATGTCGGCTGTCCTAGCAAAAACCGTCGCCAGCCCCAAATTTTTTGTTTCAATTCCGACTTTTTTCGTCGTACAAAATTCTAAGACATATAAAGGGCCAGCCCGCTGATCGGGTTTCGGACTCTGCTTGTGGGGGTCATCTGCGATGAGTGTGCAGACCATCAAGTCACTGTTGCAGCATGACAGCAACACTTCCCCGCAGAAAATCGGTTTTCTGCTTCTCAATGATTTTTCCCTTCTTGCCTTTGCCTCGGCGATTGAGCCCCTGCGCGCCGCCAACAGGCAGAGCAACAGCGATCTTTATGCCTGGGTAATCGCCAGCCCGAGCGGTGCCCCGGCGGTGGCCAGCAATGGTGTCGAGGTGGCCTCTGACGGAGACGCCGCGGTATTGCAGGATTGCCGGATGGTGTTTGTCTGCGCCGGCCTGAATGTGCGCGAGAACACGGACCGCAATGTCCTGAATCTGGTGCGCCGGCTTGACCGTAACGGCGCTGTGATCGGCGCCATCTGCACCGGCACCTATGTGATGGCGTCCGCCGGCCTGCTTGATGATCGGCGCTGCACCATCCATTGGGAAAATATTGACGGTCTCAGCGAGGAATTTCCCGAGCTTGATATCACCAATGACCTGTTCGAGGTGGACGGCACCCGCGTCACCTGTTCTGGCGGCACCGCCTCGCTCGACATGATGCTGAACCTGATCGCGCAGTCGCATGGTGCCGCGCTTGCAGCCGAGGTGTCGGACCAGTTTATCCATGACCGCATCCGCGAGCCGACCGACAGGCAGCGGATGGAACTCCGCTCACGGCTTGGTGTCAGCCATCCCAAATTGCTGGCCGTGGTAAAGACGATGGAAGACAATCTGGAAGAGCCGCTGGCGCAGACAGACATTGCGCGGATGACCAACCTGTCAACGCGGCAGCTTGAACGTCTGTTCCGCAAATATCTGAACACGACACCAACCCGCTACTATCTGAATCTGCGCTTGGCCCGGGCCCGCCACCTGCTACGGCAGACCTCCATGTCGATCCTGTCGGTGGCCCTTGCCTGCGGCTTTGTCTCAGCCTCGCATTTCTCAAAATGCTATCGGGAATGCTATGGGCGCACGCCACGCGCCGAACGCGCGCCTGCCTGATCAGAAGGGCGGCCTGATCAGAAGGGCGGCCTGATCAGAACAGTGGGCCGGCCAGGGTCAGTCAGCCGCCGCCTTGATCGCCGCCAGCATGCTTGCAAGACCGGTTTTCCGGGTTGGCGACAGATGCGAATCCAGACCGATTTCTGACAGAAACGCCGCCTCGGTAGCGCGGATTTCATCTGGTGTCCGGCCCGAGTAAACGCGCAGCAGCAGGGCAATCAGCCCCTGCACGATTGCGGCGTCCGATCCGGCATGAAAAATGATCTCGCCATCGCTTGTCTCGGCCGCGAAATGCACCACGGACTGACAGCCCCTGAGCCGATGGTCATCTGTCTTATACTGCGCCGGCAAAGGCGGCACCCGACGACCAAGGTCGATCAGAAGCTGATAGCGGTCCTCCCAGTCATCGAGAAAATCGAACTCATCAATGATTTCACTGGCGGCTTCGGCGGCGCGGTTCATGGGGCGGCTCCAGGTAACAGGCGAGGTCAGGTATTACGCACTTGTCGGGATATTGCGGCGGCGCGACAGAAGATCAAGAAGGCGGCTTGCCGCATCGGTCGATTTCGTGCCGGGCGGGAACACCGCCGCAGCGCCAGATTCCGTCAGCGCCGGCACATCCCCCGGCGGGATAACACCGCCGACAACAAGCTCGATATGACGCCCCTCACCAGCATCAAGCCGGCGGCGCAGGCTCGGCACCTGGCTGAGATGCGCCGCGGCAAGGGTGGAAATGCCAACCGCATCGACATCGTGCTCAATCGCCATGTCATACACCTCATCCGGGCTGGCGAAAAGCGGCCCGATCGTGACCTCGAAACCAAGATCGGCAAAGGCCGAGGCAATCACCTTCTGGCCACGGTCATGGCCATCCTGACCAAGCTTGGCAACCAGCAGGCGCGGCGCCCGCCCTGCCGCGCCGGTGAAGGCCGCCACCCGGTCGCGCAATATATCCAGATCGGCGTCAGCCGCCATGCGGGCCTTCCAGATCCCGCGCACGCCCCTGATTTCGGCCTTGTGGCGGCCCCACACCCGACCCAACGCGTCCGAAATTTCACCAACCGTGGCCCGGCTTCGTGCCGCCTCAATGGCCAGTGGCATCAGAGGCCCCGACCCTTCCGCCGCGGCTGACAGCGCGGCAAGCGCCGCTGTGAGTCGCGCCTCATCGCGGCTGGCGCGGATCATCTTCAGCCGGTCAAGCTGCTGTGCCCGCACCTGGCTGTTGTCGATGCGGCGGACCTGCACCTCCTCGCCGCCATCGGCATGCGATGCCGGCCGGCAGCTGTTGACGCCGATGATCTGGCGACGGCCAGAATCGATCTCCGCCTGCGATGCCGTTGCCACCTCTTCAATCCGCATCTTCGGAATGCCCGCCTCGATCGCCGCCGCCATGCCGCCAAGCGATTCAACCTCGGCGATGTGCGCCCGCGCGCGGGCAACAAGCCCCTGGGTCAGCCCTTCGAGATGATAGGCGCCACCAAACGGGTCAATGACATGCGCCATGTTGCCCTCGGTCTGGAGGTGGAGCTGCGTGTTGCGGGCGATCCGAGCCGAATAATCGGTTGGCAGGCCAAGCGCCTCGTCAAGTGAATTGGTGTGCAGCGACTGCGTGTGCCCGGCCACAGCGGCGCTTGCCTCTATGCAGGTGCGGGCCACATTGTTGAAAACATCCTGCGCCGCCAGCGACCATCCCGAAGTCTGGCAGTGCGTCCGCAGCATCAGCGATTTCGGGTCCTTCGGATCAAAATGCGTTTTCATCATCTCGGCCCATAGCAGACGCGCCGCGCGAAGCTTGGCGATCTCCATGAAATAATGCATGCCATTGGCAAAGAAGAAGGACAGTCGCGGCGCGAACGCATCAACATCAAGCCCGGCGGCAACACCCGCCCGCACATATTCCAGACCATCGGCAAGCGTGTAGGCAAGTTCAAGGTCGTTTGACGCGCCAGCTTCCTGCATGTGATAGCCGGAAACCGAGATGAAGTTGAATTTCGGCATATTGGCCGCGCAATAGCCGAAAATATCCGACACGATCCGCATCGATGGCGAGGGGGGATAGATATAGGTATTGCGGACCATGAATTCTTTCAGAACATCGTTCTGGATGGTGCCTGCCAGCGCCTCTGGCGAGACGCCCTGCTCCTCGGCGGCGACGATAAACATCGCCAGCACCGGCATCACCGCGCCATTCATCGTCATCGAGACCGACATCCGGTCCAGCGGAATGTCCTGGAACAACAGCGCCATGTCGGCGATCGAATCAATCGCCACCCCGGCCATGCCGACATCATCGGCGACAAGCGGATTGTCAGAATCATAACCACGATGCGTCGGCAGGTCGAAAGCCACCGACAGTCCCATCTGTCCGGCGGCGAGGTTGCGCCGGTAAAAGGCGTTCGATTCCTCGGCTGTCGAGAACCCGGCATATTGCCGGATCGTCCAGGGCCGGCTTGCATACATTGTGGCATAGGGTCCGCGCATGAAGGGGGCGATTCCGGGAAGCGCCGACCCGGCGGCGGCCTGCGTCACCGGATCAACCGCGGTCAGCGGCGGGACGTCAATGCCTTCATCGGTCGGCATCGGGGCCGGAAGATCAGACAATGGCGCTTCCCGGAACGGCGGCAGTGGCAGCGAGGTGAAATCAGGGAAGGTCATGATGCCACCCCCTCGTCACCAGCCAGCCTTGCCAGCACCGCCAGCCTGTCATCGGCCCGCAGCAGATCCGCCGCCAGAACAAAGCGCGATTCCGAAATGCCCGTCGGCGGCACCGACATACCGCAGCCAATCACCCAGTCAGGGCGCGCCGCGTCAATCCCCGGGTCACCTTCCGGAAGGGTCACCGCGCCAAGCCCGGCCATCATAAGCCGGCCACGGACAGCACCCTCCTCGGCGGCAGCTTCCTCGGTGGCACCCTCGCCGCACAGAATCAGCACTCTTGGCGCATTCGCAGTGGCCATGCGGCGGATGGATTCGATCAGCGCCGCCGGACGTCTGACCGCGGCAAACTCCGGCAGAATGGTGGGCACAGCTTCCGCACGGGGTTGCAGCGTCACGCCAAGAAGATCGGTGGCGCCGCTGCGAAGCCGTGCCGCGCGCGCGCTGGCAGCGTCATCCGCCCACCCAGCAATCAGTCCGCTCTCGCGGGCCGCGGCCAAGCCGCCAGCCTGCTCAATCTGCTGGAAACACCGCCATCCCGCCTCGGCCAGCGCGGTGGTGCGCGATTCGATGAAGGGCGCGCCGGCAGCGGGGTCGAGGCTGGCATCCAGATGCGATTCCGCCATCATCATCACCTGCGCAAGGCGGGCAATGCGGCGGGCACCGGCGGTCTCGCCGGTCAACAGATCATGCCCATACCCGGCCATGGCATCGGCGCCGCCAATGGCGCCGCCAAGAAGTGCCGTCGTCATCCGCAACATGTTCACTTCCGAATCAAGCACCGACATCATCCGCAACGAAGCATGGCCAGCCAGGGGCAGTGGCGTAGCCGCAATGCCGCACCCGGCAAGGAGCCCGTCCCAGAGCTGGCGCATCGCCCGGCAGATGACAATTCCGGCGAACATATCCGCCGGCAACGCGACGCGGGCCGAAAGCCGCTGTGCCACCGCCGCCATATCCTCATCCGCCGCATCGGCGGCACGAAGTACTGCGGCACAGCCGGCCGTCACAACACCAAGTTCCTGCGCCGCGCTCAGGCCGCGATTGTGCCAGTACCAGCCATCGCTTCGGAACAGCCGGTGCGCTGGCGGCGCGGCGGCGTGGAGGTCCATGCCGGTCGCAAATCCACCCACCGGATCAAGTCCCAGATCAATCTTCGTGGCAGCCGCCTGCGCACCGGCAAGCGCCTGCAGGCGATGGTAATGCGTGGCCGTTGCCGCGGCGCCGCCAAGGCTGATGGCGACAGCTGGCAACATGACACCGGCAAGCTGTGCGTCCAGTACCGTGACGTCACCCGCTGTCAGGACAAGACCGGTGGCCCCGCTTGCCAGCGTGTCCAGGATTTCAGCATTGGCCATGTCCGGCGATACGGTCTGAAGAACCTGCCATCCCTCGGCAAGCCGTGCCTGCGGGGCGGCGGGGAGATGATGTCTGGCTGGCACCGTACCATCGGCAACAGGATACAGGGCGTGGGTGACAAGACCGTCTTCATCAGTCCGGTCCAGGCTTTCGGGCGCCGCGCCCCGGAGGATTCGTTCGACCATGGCGGTCCATTGCGCCATGTCGGCTGGCTCAAACGCCGCTTCGGTGCTTGGCATGTCCATCGGTTTCTTTCTCAAGCTCACCGGGCTATAGTCCCGGCAGAGAACCGCCAGGTGAAACACAAGCCCGAGGATAGCCAATGCCGGCGGTCAACGCCACATCTGTTTCCGCCGCGCCTGATGGCTGGACCCGACCTGACTGGCTGGTTCTGAGCGTCCTCATGCTGGTCGCGGCGTCACGCACCCTTGTCATTGTCCTCAGCCCGCTCGAACTTGGCGTCGACGAGGCACAGTACTGGCTGTGGAGCACTGAATTTGATTTCGGCTATTACACGAAACCCCCGCTGACAAGCTGGATCATCGGCGCCACCCATCACCTTTTCGGGCATCATGCATGGGCTGTCCGGCTGCCCGCACCATGGCTTCATCTTCTGACAGCTCTGATCCTGTGGCGTGCCACGTTCTGGCTTGCCGGGGCCGTTGCCGGACGCTGGGCGGCGCTGCTCTGGGCCTGCCTGCCGGCGGTGGCGCTTGGCAGTTTCGTCATCTCAACCGACACCCCGCTTCTGCTGTTCTGGTCACTTGGTCTGATGGCCCTGATCGGGGGTTTCACCGGTCACATCGCCATGAACCGGGCCATGGCGCTTGCCGGCGCCGCTTTCGGTGTGGCGCTTCTTGGCAAATATGCCGCCATCTATGGCCTGATCGGGATCTTGCTGTTCTGGGGGGTTGACCGGCTGGCCGGCGGATGGCGCATCACCCTGCCATCGCTGGCGATCTTTGCCCTCGCGATGGGGATTGCGGCCAGCCCGAATCTGCTCTGGAACCTGACGCATGATTTCACCACCGTCCGTCATCTTGGTGATAACGCCAATCTTGACCAGCAGAGCCATGACCTGCTGAACAGCCTGCAGTTTCTGGGTGGGCAGTTCGCCACCGCCGGCCCCCTTGTCTTCGCGCTGATGTTCGGGATCCTGGCGCAGCGGCGCGATCCGGCAGCGCGGTTGCTGATGTGCATGTCCCTGCCGGTGATCGCCATCATCATGATCCAGGCCTATCTCAGCGAAGCGAATGCAAACTGGGCGCTGGCAGCGATGCCGGCGCTGGTGGTGTGGCTGGCAGGCTGGCTTGCCGGCCCGGCATCATCACCGACGCGGAGGCGCATTGGGGCGGCCGCGCTGATCATCAATGCCGGGCTGTCAGCAATCATCCTGGCGGTGACATGTGCCGGGTCACTTGGGCCGCTGACCCCGGACTCCGACCCTCTTCGCCGGCAGCGCGGATGGCAGCAGCTTGCCACTGATGTGACAGCGGCGCTGGCGCGCCATGACGCGGCCACGATTATTGCCGACAGACGCGCCGCGGCGGCGCTTCTGAGCTGGCATTTCCACGGCACCGGCATTGATGTCCTGGTGCATGATGAAGATGGCGTGCCAAGCAATCATTTTGAGCAGAACCTTGCCTGGTCACGCCACCCCGATGCACCGCAACCCGGCCGCCGATTGATTGTACTTGGCGGCGACACGGCACCGCCGGATATGAACGGCGTCAGTTGGATCACCGCGCCACCGCCGCTGATCTCGACGGTTGGCATAAGCCGCGACCGCACGCGCAGCGTTGTTCTTCATCAGGGTGTGGAGTCGGACTAGAACCGGCCGGTCTCGGTGATGCTGGCAAACACCGCCAGCGTTTCCTTGCTGACATGATGTTCGACCCCTTCGGCATCCTCTTCGGCGATGGCGACAGGAACTCCGATGGTAACCAGAAAATCGCGCACGATCCGATGCCGGGCCCGGCTTGCCTCGGCAAGCGCCTGACCAGCCTCGGTCAGAAAAATTGATCGATAGGGGCGTGTCTCGACAAGGTCCTCACGCTGCAGCCGACGAATGATGGCATTGACCGTCGGGCTGGTCACTCCAAAGCGCGCCGCCAGATCAACGGTTCGCGCCTCGCCTGTCTCGGCGATCAGATCAGCAATCATCTCGACATAATCCTCGGCCACCTCGGACTGGTGGGCTCGCCGAATACGATCGAACTTCGCCGCGCTGTTGGCGACGTCTGGCTGATTCTTGCTGTCTGACATGGAAGGCCTCGGATGTTTCGCTGTTTATAAAGAGTATGAATAAATTTAGCCACATCAAAAATTTCTCGAAATCTTTATATTCTACATGAAGCCCTTGCGTCCAAATGATGCGATTGACCGCCCGCAAGGCAGTTGCCTATGCGGCATGGTTTGGATAAAGTCCGACCCATCCAAGGCAGCGGCCCGCAGCCGCGCCACCAGCTTTGCGACCAGTGGGGTTTCCATGGACAACTCAACACAAACCGAACTCGAGGCCGCCGCCTTCCGGCGCCTTGTCGCGCATCTTCAGGAACGCACCGACGTTCAGAACATCGACATGATGAACCTTGCGGGTTTCTGCCGGAACTGCCTGTCACGCTGGTATCGTGAGGCTGCCGGCGAGCGCGGGATGGACATGGACGACAAGGCGGCACGGGCCACCGTCTATGGCATGGATTACGCTGAATGGAAGGCGAAATACCAGACCGAGGCGACAGCCGAGCAACGGGAAAAATACGAAGCCATTCACAATCACGGCGACAAGTGACGCCACAAGCATTCCGCGGGGACATCATAACATGGCACTTATCGCAGGCACTGGCGCCGGCGCCGATCAGCTGACACAATATATCGAGCGGATTGAACGCCTCGAGGAAGAAAAACGCGCCATGATGGCCGATATCCGCGATGTCTATGCCGAGGCGAAAGCAACCGGGTTCGACCCGAAAATCATGCGCCAGCTTGTCAAGATGCGGGCCATGGACCGTGATCTTCTGCAGGAACAGGACGAATTGCTGCAGACCTATCGTGCCGCGGTCGGCCTCGTCTGACGGCAGGACGGCGCATGGCACCGGACCATTTTGGCGACAGACTCACCACCGCCATCCGCAGCGTGGGAACCCCGCTCTGTATGGGGATCGACCCGCATCTGTCACTGATGCCGACGCTGTTTGGTGACGTTGGTGAAACCGCCAGCTCATCGACAATCCGTGCCATCGAAGATTTCTCGATGGCCTGCCTTGAGATGGCCAAGGGCCGTGTCGCCGCCATCAAGCCGCAGGCCGCGTTTTTCGAGGCGCAGGGTCCGGACGGAATGCATGTGCTGGCGCGGCTTGGTCGCGCCGCGATTGATGCCGGCATTCTTGTCATCATGGATGCCAAGCGGAACGATATCGGCAGCACCAATGCCGCCTATGCCGCGGCCTGGATTGGACATGATGCCGCCTTTCCGAGCGACGCGCTGACGGTGAATGCCTATCTCGGGCTCGACACGCTCGACCCGCTTCTGGCGCGCGCCGACCAGCAGGGCGCCGGGCTGTTCGTGCTGACCCGCACCAGCAATCCCGGGGCCGGCGACCTGCAGGACCTGAAGGTTGACGGCAAGCCGCTGTTCCAGCATCTGGCCGCCGGACTGGCACCGCTTGCCGCCGCCCGCGAGGGTGAGCTTGGCCTGTCTTCGCTGGGAATCGTTGCCGGCGCCACCTGGCCCGACGAGGCGCGGGCGTTGCGCCAGACCCTGCCCGGGGCGCCGTTCCTGGTGCCGGGATTTGGCGCTCAGGGCGCTGGTGCCGCGCAGGCACTTGCCGGCCTGACTGTCGGTCCCGAGGGGCCGGAGGGTGGCCTTGTGAACAGCACACGCGGCCTGATTTTCCCTGCCGCCGCCCGCGAGGCAGGCACAATCGATGCGTGGCGGACCGCGATTGGCGATGCCATCGAAGCCGGCCGCACGGCGCTTGGCACCAGCTGAGACTTTCAAGACTCTTTCATCACATTCACATGCTCGTGACCCGGGAATTTCTCCCTTCGGTCCGGGTCTTAACTGACATCATCCTCTGGCTATCGGTGTGAGGCAAATTTGATGGTGCCTGTCATGCCCGGCGTAATGCCTCTGATCCGGCGTCTTTATCGGGCCGGGACAAGGCGGTTGCCGGTGTCGTGTGCAGGACTGCCCAGGAAAGATGACAATGACACAGGATGTGGTGACCCGCGACACGTCGCAGGATATAGAAATCAGCCAGGGACAGCTGGTCTGGTATAATGAACGCAAGGGATATGGATTCGTCAGGATCGGCGAGGAGGAGGTGTTCCTTCATCGCTCGACGCTTGATAGATTCGGGCTCGTCCGACTGTTGACCGGTGACCAGATTACCGTTTCGCTGAGCACGAACGAGCATGGCCGCGTGATCAAGGACCTGTTGTCGGTTGAACGACCAGCCACCCCGGCCCCGCCGGTTGCGTCGGAACCGGAAGATGGCGAGGTGCTTGCCGTCGTCAAATTCTTCAACGACCTTCGCGGCTACGGCTTTGTGACCACCGATACATCCGAAGAGGATGTCTTCGTTCATTCACGGGTTTTGAATGACTGCGGATTCCATTCGCTTGTCCAGGGGCAGAAGCTGTTGGTCAGGGTGGACAATTCGAGCCGCGGACTGCAGGTCAATTCAGTCAGGCTGCTGGCTGACTAGTCCGGCCGGACGATCCGGTGCCTGACAGGCGGGCACGTTACAGGCGGGCACGTTACAGGCGGAAAAACCGTTTCGCTTTCCCGGGTCGCGGGGCTAGGGTGGGGTCAGGGTTGTGTGTGCAGGAACGCGCCAGCCGCGCCTCCCGAAGCC
>JBMZTC010000005.1:72583-89650 GCA_049623505.1 Puniceispirillaceae bacterium (SeqCode)
CAGCCGCGCCTCCCGAAGCCACCGCACCTCAAGGTCATCGAACCTCATCGAACCAGGGCAGCCTTCTACCATGACAGCATCTTCCCCTGGCACCGCAAAGCCTGATATCTGGTTGCGGGTTCTCATTGCCAGCGCGACGCTTGTCACCGTTACTTTCGGCATCCGGCAGGTGTTCGGCCTGTTCGTCGTGCCGTTGTCAGACGCGCTTGGCAGCGGAGTCCAGCTTGTGGCGCTGGCCATCGCCATTCAGAACCTTGTCTGGGGCTTTTCATCACCGTTTTTTGGCGCTCTCGCCGACCGGATCGGCGCGTGGAAGGTGGCCATCCTCGGTGCCGCGATCTATACAGCCGGCCTGCTGGCGAGCGCCTTTATCATAACCCCATCGGGTTTGTTTCTTGGCCAGGCCCTGATCGGGCTCGGGCTCGGCAGTGCCGGCATTTCCATCGCCATCGGCGCGGTTGGCCGGGTCGTGCCACCCGGCCGGCGGTCGCTGGCGTTCGGACTTGTGACAAGCTTTGGTTCTTTCGGGCAGTTCGCGTTGCTGCCGGTGACGCAGATCCTCATGGCCGAGCATGGCTGGCAGACAGCGTTGCTGCTGCTGTCTTTTCTGACAGCGGCAGCAATGGCGGTTGCACTTGGCCTTCGCGGAGCGCCAGCAGCCAGAACCGCCGATGTCGCCGAACTGACAACAGCGCAGGCATTGCGTGTCGCGGCGGGAAGCCGTGACTACCTTCTTTTGACCGCCGGATTTTTTGTCTGCGGGCTGCAGCTGGTGTTCATCACGACACATCTTCCGGTATTTCTTGGCGACCGGGGCGTGCCGCCGCATATCGCCAGCTGGGCGCTGGCGCTGATCGGGCTGTTCAATATCATTGGTGCGTTTTTCTGTGGCTGGCTTGGCGGGCGTGTCTCGAAACGCAAGACCCTGGCCACGGTCTATCTGCTTCGTGGGCTGATCATATGCGGCTTCGTCCTGCTGCCGATCACACCATTGTCAGCGCTTGTCTTCGGCGCGGCGATGGGGCTGCTCTGGCTTGGCACAATCCCGCTGACAAGTGGCCTGATCGTCGTATTCTTCGGACCAAAACATCTCAGCATGCTGTATGGCATTGTCTTCGCCTCGCACCAGGTCGGCTCGTTTGTCGGCTCGTGGCTTGGCGGCGTGATCTATGACATCACCGGCAGTTACAGTCTGATGTGGTGGCTGAATGTCGTGGCGGCGCTGTTCGCCTTCACCGTCAACTTGATGATCCGCGAACAGGCTGTCGGCAGTCCGCAGCCAGCCACCGCCTGACCCTGGCCCTGACCCTGATCCTGACCCCGACCCTGGGGCCACGCCTTATCAGGCCTGCTCGCCAAGCCACCTTTCGGCGTCCAGCGCGGCCATGCACCCCATGCCGGCGGCGGTCACAGCCTGCCGGTAAATCTTGTCGACGCAATCGCCGGCAGCGAACACGCCCGCGACCGAGGTGCGGGTGCCACCGGTCTCGGCAAGGATATACCCCTCATCATCGAGATCGAGGACACCGCGGAAAGCGGCTGTGGCCGGATCATGCCCAATGGCCACAAACATTCCCTGAACGTCAATTTCACGGTCATCTTCACCCGTGGTCGAGGCCAGGCGCAGTCCGGTCACCCCACTGTCATCGCCAAGAACCTCGGCAACGGTGCGGTTCCACTCCACCCTGATCTTGTCATGACGCAGCAGCCGGTCCTGCATGATCTGCTCGGCGCGAAGCGAATCACGGCGGTGAACAAGCGTTACCGAGTTGCAGATATTGGCCAGATACAGCGCCTCTTCAACAGCGGTGTTGCCGCCGCCAATGACCGCAACGTCACGTTCCTTGTAGAAGAACCCGTCGCAGGTGGCGCAGGCCGACACGCCACGGCCATTGAAGGTCTGTTCCGAGTCCAGCCCAAGCCAGCGCGCCTGCGCGCCAGTGGCCACAATCACCGCATCAGCGGTCATCTCGTCACCTGAATCCAGCGTCAGCCTGAAGGGGCGGCTGGACGCGTCAACCCCGGTGACGATGTCATAGACAACGCGCGCGCCGACATTCTCGGCCTGCTGCTGCATCTCGGTCATCAGCCACGGTCCCTGGATGACCTCGGCAAAACCGGGGTAATTCTCGACATCGGTGGTGATCGTCATCTGGCCGCCCGGTTGCAGGCCGGCAAGGATTACCGGCGACAGGTTGGCCCGTGCCGTATAGATGGCGGCTGTCAGGCCGGCGGCGCCAGCGCCGATGATGACAACTTTTTCGTGGGTGGTATTCGACATTGTACCTTCTTCCGGTCTGCCAGACTGATCTGATGATGATATGCCGGGGACCTTCTGGCCCCAGCGTGGGAATCGGTGTTTGGCCCGTATATCGGAGCTGTTTTGACGTGCCAAGAACGCCCCGCAATGGTAGCGTTCTCCAGTGATGAAGCCAAGTCCGTTGACAGCCATGCTGGCCTGTATCGCCCTGTTTTTCGCCCTGCCGGCCAGTGCGCAGCAGGCGCACCTTCCCGATTCAGCGCCGGGCATCAGCTGGATCGCCGGCACCGCCATCGAGGGCGGCATGGTGCTGGCGCGAGTGGCGCCGGGGGTGAGGCTCGACCTTGACGGTGCGCCGGTGCCGCTGACCGATGACGGCCATGCCATGATCGGGTTTCATCGTGACAGTGACACGCCAGCGCGCCTTGTTGTCATACATCAGGACGGCGCACGACATACCGTCATCCTTGAGGCCGCGCAGCGTGATTATGCCGTGCAGCGCATCGATGGGCTGAAACGTGACCATGTGACCCCGCCGCAGGAGGTTCTTGACCGGATCGGCGCCGACGCCGCGGCGGTTCGCGCCGCGCGTGCGCGCGATGATGCCGGCATATCGGCAGGCGATTTTCTGCGCGGCCTCGACATGCCGGTCGAGGGGCAGGTCACCGGCGTTTATGGCAGTCAGCGAATCCTGAATGGCGAGCCACGCCAGCCACATTACGGAATCGATATCGCGGCGGCGCGCGGCACCGCTGTGCTGGCACCGGCCGGCGGGCGGGTGACGCTTGTCAGGGATCTGTATTTTTCCGGCTGGACGGTTCTGGTGACGCATGGCCTTGGCCTGAATTCAGCCTTCCTGCATCTCGACAGTGTCGCCGTCGCCGAAGGTGAAGAGATTCAGCGTGGCGCCATTATCGGCACCGTTGGATCAACCGGAAGATCGACCGGCCCGCATCTTGACTGGCGGATTGACTGGCAGGGCCGCCGCCTTGATGCGGCGCTGGTGCGTCAACAGCTTGCCAGCCGCCAGGTCGAATAGACCGGGACCGAAAAAGCATGGCGGGGACAATCTTCATTTTCGGACTTGGCTATGTCGGGCGTCCACTCGGGCATCGCCTGGCAGCGGCCGGATGGCAGATTCGGGGCACCACCCGTACCCCTGACAAGCTGGCTGCCGAGGCTGAAGCCGGATGGCAGATCCATCCTTTCGCCGATGACCAGCCATTGGCCGATGCCGAGGCCGCGCTTGCCGGGGTCGACGCTGTCCTGTCGACCATCACCGCCATTGGCGGCAGCGACCCGGTTCTTGATGCGCATGAAGATGTGCTGGCCGGATTCGACGGCTGGTCCGGCTATGTATCGGCAACATCGGTCTATCCCGACCGGCCGGATGGTTTCTGTTACGAGGACACGCCAACCGACCCGGCCACCAAACGCGGTCGCGCGCGGGTGGTGGCGGAGAACCGCTGGCTGTCACTGCTGCAGAGCGAGATCTTCCGCGCCGCCGGAATTTATGGCCCCGGGCGAAGCCCGTTTGATTCGCTTCGCGCCGGCACAGCGCGAATCATCGAACATCGCGGCCAGGTCTTCAACCGCATCCATGTCGACGATATCTGCCGGATTATCGAGGCGGCGATGAACACCCCGCGTCGCGGCAGGATCATCAACCTTGCCGACACCCGCCCCGCCGCACAGGGCGAGGTGATGCGGCATGCGGCGGCGTTGATTGGTGTGGAGCCGCCACACCCGCAAACGCTTGAGGAGGCTGATCTGTCGCCGATGGCGCGGACCTTCTATGTATCACGACGACGCGTCGCCTCGCGCGTCATCGGGCCGGAGCTTGGCATCGACCTTCTCTATCCTGACTATGAGAGCGGCCTTGCCGCGATATTGGCGGCCGAACGCGACGCCTAGCCGTGTCTAGCCGTCTGCGTGCTGACGGCCAACCTCGTCAACCTCCTCGATCGATCCAAAGACAAGCGGCACCCGCTGGTGAACCGCCGTCGGCGTAATGTCGAGAATATCCTGTGTGCCATCGGTGGCGCGCCCACCGGCCTGTTCAACAAGAAGGGCCATTGGCGCCGCCTCATAGACAAGCCGCAATCTGCCATTGGCAAATCCATCCCGCGAATCCGCCAGATACAGAAACACGCCGCCGCGGCAGAAAATCCGCCAGGCATCGGCAACAAGCGATCCGACCCAGCGTTGGCCGAAATTCTTACCTCTGGGACCATCGGCCCCGGCGACACAATCGGCGATATAACGTTGTACCGGCGGCAGCCAATGGCGTTGATTGCCGGCATTGATGGCGAATTCGCCTGTCTGCGCAGGGATACGGACATCGTCATCTACGAGAAGGAAATGCCCGTCAGCATCCATTCTGAAAGCCGCGGTGCCAGCGCCAACGGTTACCAGAAGCGTTGTCTGCGGCCCATAGACGAAGAACCCCGCCGCCAGCTGTTGCCGACCGGCGATGAGCCCGGTGCCAGCTGTCGGCAGGATCGAAAAAATCGTGCCGATCGACACATTGACCCCGATATTGGACGATCCGTCCAGCGGATCACTGGCAATGATGAAGTGTCCATCTTCGGCCAGCGGGATTGACGCTTCGCGTTCCTCTGACATATAGGCCGCCGCACCAGCATGTTGCGCCGCTTCGAGAATGATCTCGTCGGCAAGGACATCAAGCGCCTTCTGCGTATCGCCATCCGCGTTGACATCGCCTGCGACAGCATCCAGCACACGGCGCGGGGCACGGATTTCGGCGCTGATCCGCGCCGCCGCCTTCGCCAGCTCATGAATGGCTGTGGCGAGTTCGGCGCCGGCGCGGGACTCGAGATAGGCGGAAAGACTTGTCATGAAACGCGGCTCCTGTTCAGCCGACAGCGCAGATCATCGGGATGGTCTGCCAAAAATAATCTGCATAAAAAAGCGCGCCCGACCATGAAGCCGAGCGCGCCCCTGAATTCCGTCACCCCGTGACTATTCGCGATTGCCGAACAGATGCAGGATGAACATGAACATGTTGATGAAATCGAGATACAGCGTCAGCGCGCCGAAGATCGATTTCTTGGTCCGCTCGGCGTCGCTGTCGCCGGCCATATACATCAGCTTGATCTTCTGCGTATCCCAGGCTGTCAGCCCGGCGAAGATCAACACACCAAGAACCGAGATCGCCAGATCCATGGTGGTCGATGCCACGAAGATATTGACGACCATGGCAATGATCAGCCCGAACAGACCGATGATCATGAAGGATCCCATGGCCGAGAGGCTGCGCTTGGTGGTGTAGCCATAGAGGCTGAGACCGGCAAAGGCGCCGGCGGTGATGAAGAAGGCGCGGGCCACGCTGGCGGTCGAGAACATCAACAGCACCGAGGCAAGCGAGAGCCCCATCAGTGCCGCGTAGACATAGAAGAGGTTGCGGGCCTTCGCGGCCGACATCGCCTGAATGCGCGCCGAAAGCCAGAAAACCAAGCCCAGCGGCGCCAGCATCACCACCCATTTCAGAGGTGACCCGTAAACCAGCTGGCCGACGCCGGCGACATTCAATACCGCCCATTTCATCGCATAGGCGAAGAAACCCGTCATCAGCAGCGCGGTCGTCATGTGGTTGTAGACGCCAAGCATATAGCTGCGAAGACCGAGATCGACCTGTGTCGCCTCGGCGGCCGCAGTATTCATGAAGCGATTATCAGCCATTGTTACCCCCTGATCGATAATCCGTTTAGAAGAATGTAATTGCCGAAACCCATATTTTCAAGGCTTTGGGACCGCTGCCACACATGATCATCATGTGGCATCGGCGGTTGTTTGCGTTGCCGGCCTGCCGGTGCCCGTCCGCTGGCGGCGCGATCGTTCCGAAGCCGACTTCAGCTGCCCGCAGGCGGCCAGGATATCACGTCCCCGCGGCGTCCGCACGGGCGAGGCATAACCTGCCTTCAGCACCTTCGCGGCAAACGCTTCGATCCGGCGGTTGCTGGAACATTCATAGGGGCTGCCCGGCCATGGGTTGAACGGAATAAGATTGAGCTTTGACGGGATGCCGCGGATCAGCTTCAGCAACGCGGCGCAATCCTCGTCACTGTCATTGACCCCGTCCAGCATTACATATTCCCAGGTGATGCGGCGTGCGTTTGACAGGCCGGGATAGTTCCGGCAGGCCTCGATCAGCTCGGCAAGCGGGTATTTCCGGTTGATGGGCACCAGTTCATCGCGCAGTTCGTCGCGGACCGCATGAAGCGAGATCGCCAGATTGACCCCAAGCTCGGCCCCGCAGCGCGCAATCTCCGGCACCACGCCAGAGGTCGACAGGGTGATCCGCCGCTTCGACAGCCCGACCCCCTCGCCACTCATGATGATCCGCATGGCGCTGGCAACATTGTCATAATTGAACAGCGGTTCACCCATGCCCATCAGCACGATGTTGGTCAGCCGCCGTTCAGGCTTGCCAGCAGGCCAGTCACCAAGCTCGTCCATGGCCAGCATCACCTGGCCGGTGATCTCGCCAACCGACAGGTTGCGAACCAGCTTCTGCGTTCCGGTGTGGCAGAAGCTGCAGGTCAGCGTGCACCCGACCTGCGAGGAAATACACAGCGTGCCGCGATCCTTGTCGGGAATGTAGACAGTCTCGGCCTCATTCCCGTCCGGGAAACGAAGCAGCCATTTGATGGTGCCATCACTCGACGTCAGGCGCCGCGTCACCGCCGGCCGATCAAGCGTGAACATCTCGGAAAAGGCCTGCCGCACCGGCTTGCCAAGATCGCTCATCTCCTCAAATGACGTCAGACCGTGCCGCCAGACCCAGCGCCAGAGCTGACGAGCGCGGAATTTTGGGAACCCCGCAGCGACAATCACGGCTTCAAGGTCGGCCGCATCAAGACCAAGGAGGTCGCGCGGCGCCGCTGTCTCGGCCGGTGTCTGGAGTGGGGCTGCGTTTGTCATCATCCTCGGCCTGACGCGTGGCGCCAATCTGCTGTCGGTACGCGGGCTGGTTCCGGCTGGCCCGGCTCAGCTGCAGGTCTTGTCAATCAGGTTCTTTGTCTTGGTGAAACCAGACAATGAATAGACATCGGTGGTCTTTGTGCCCCTGCTTGACATGCCGACAACCGTCATCTTGCTGCCGCGCTTCATCGATCTGATGATCGCGATATCATCCTCTTCAGACTCAGCATAGGCGCGCCCCTCGATGGTGAAGAGGGTGAATTTCTTGCTGTCGATCTTCACCGTCACATCGGAGTGTTTCTTGTGCTTGTAGCCAGCGACAAACTGCACGACGTTGCGCTCGGCCTTGTTGGGGCCGTGCGACACGAACACCCGTACCTCGCCGCGGTTTGCCGGATCATATTTGCCGGTCGATTTGATTGGCACCGAACTGATGAAACAGGTGCGGCCCTTGTCCTCGTCGACACGAAAGGCCTGCCAGTCCTTCTCGGTCAGCATGCGTTGCGGCTCGGCCGCCAGTGACACCGTACCGATGAGCGCGGTCATCAGCGCCGCCATCATTGTGAAAACGAAAGTCCGCTTCGCCGTCATTGTCCGATCGTCATCCTCTGTTACGGGCCTCAGGTTTTTGGCGGCACGCCGAAAAACGAAGTGCCGAACGATGCCGTCAGACTGTGGCCAATTTATGAAAACAACCAGCCATCCAGCGCCATCGGCGGCACTGTAAGGCACCTCGCTGGGTGATGCAAAGAATTTTGGGGCACCGCCGACCTCAGCTGGTGAGGCGCGCCAGAAGACGTTCGACGACAGGCAGCATGCGACGGCTGATTTCCCCAATGCCCTGCTGGTTCGGATGCAGCCCATCATCGAGATTCAATGCCGGGTCGAGAGCCACCCCATCCAGAAAGAAGGGGTAGAATTCGATGTCATGGTGGCGCGCCAGCGCCGGATAAATGGCATCAAAAGCCTCGATATAGGCAGGGCCCAGATTGCGCGGCGCCATCATGCCGGCAAGCAGCACCTCGATATTCCGGTCGCGAAGTCGGGTGACGATGGCATTGAGGTTGGCCGCCGTTCCGTCCGGCGGAAGACCACGAAGCATGTCATTCCCGCCAAGCACGACAATCACCGCATCCGGATTGTCGGCCAGCGACCAGTCAAGGCGGGCCAGACCACCGGCCGTGGTATCGCCGGACACACCGGCATTGATCATGGAAACCGATATGCCCCGATCGGCAAGGTCGCGCTGCAACTGGTCGGGAAGAGATTGCCCCGGCGGCAATCCATATCCCGCGACAAGCGAGTCACCGAGAACCATCAGCCGCGGCGGTTCGGCATGTGCCGCCACCATCGACAACAGCTGACCGGCCAGCAGCAGCATGAAGGCAAGGACCAACAAAATGATCCTTCCAGTCAGGTTGTTTGACATTGGCCCGTTGATTGACATTGTGGTGACCACCATATGCGTCGCATCGCCGCGGTGTTTCCGGCCTGCAGAGGCCGCCTCGCCGCGTTGTCACTTTATGAAGCTGGCAGAGTTTAGTCCAGATGAACAGGCACCGACCGGCGCGATGATGCCGGAAGCATGCCGGGACGAACAGCCCACAAGGAAGGATCGACATCCGTGTCAACATCCATGTCTGCACCCATGTCCACACAGGCCACCACACCCCTGTCCGATGGACCCACCACAGATGGTGACGCCATCATCGCGCTCGACAGCGCCAGCCTGTCACTGGCAAGCGCTGACGGCATGGTCGATATTCTTCGCGGCATCTCGCTGCGGATCAATGCTGGCGAGACCGTTGGCGTTCTGGGGCCGAGTGGCGCTGGCAAGACAAGCCTGCTGATGATTATGGCCGGGCTGGAAAACCTGACCGGCGGCAGCATTCATCTTGCCGGCCGGAATGTCACCAGCATGGGCGAAGACGCGCTGGCGGCGCTTCGTCGCGACAAGGTGGGGATCGTCTTCCAGGCCTTTCGTCTGATCCCGTCAATGACAGCTCTGCAGAATGTTGCCGTGCCGCTGGAACTTGCCGGTCGTTCCGATGCTGGCGAACTGGCGGCGAAGGCGCTTGATTCGGTCGGGCTTGGCCATCGGAAAACACATCTTCCCGATCAGATGTCAGGCGGCGAACAGCAACGTGTGGCCATCGCCCGCGCCATCGCGCCGCGTCCGAAAATCCTTCTCGCCGACGAACCGACAGGCAATCTCGACAGCGGCACCAGCGAGAAGGTGATATCAACATTATTCGAAGCCACGGCGGCGGCGGGGGCCGCGCTGGTGCTTGTCACGCATGATTCCGGGCTGGCCGAACAGTGTCGCCGCGTCCTGACCATCGAGGATGGGCAGATCGTCGAGGACCGCGCCTCGGCGCATCACGCCGCGTGACCGCGCCGATGGCTGATGACGTCATGGCAGACGAGCATATGACAAGTGGGAATTCGGGCTGGCGTCTGGCGTTGCGAATGGCGCGGCGCGAGATCCGCGGCTCGGTGGCACGATTCCGGGTGTTCCTCGGGGCGCTGATGCTTGGCGTTGCCGCCATCGGCACCGTCGGATCGGTTGCCGAGGCCATGCGTTCCGGTATTACCGGCAACGCACAGCTTCTTCTTGGCGGCGATATCGAATTGCGAAGTCTCTACCGGCCGACACCCGAAACGGTGACATCGATCGCCCGGGATTACGGCACCCTGTCACGAAGCCTCGAGATGCGCGCGATGCTGCAGGCCGGCGACGAACGCAAGCTGGTGGCGTTGAAGGCCGTTGAGTTCAACTGGCCGCTTGTCGGCGCTGCCGCTCTTGGCCGTGGCGGCGCTGTCACCGACGCGCTTGGCGACGGCATGATCGTGATCGACCCGCAGATGGCCCGCGCCCTCGACCTGACACCGGGATCACGGGTCCAAATTGGCGAGGCTGAACTGACAATCAGCGACACGCTGATCTATGAGCCTGACAGATCGGTCAGTTTTGTGACCTTCGGGCCGCGCGTTTTGATGTCGCTGGCGACGCTCAGGATGACCGGCCTTGACCAGCCGGGCGCCATGATCACGCACCGGACAAGGCTTCTTCTCAACCAGCAGGATGACCGCGAGGCGGCTGTTGGCGCGCTTCAGGCAGCCGGACGCGACGGCGGCGTCCGGGTGCGCGATGTCATGAACGCCGCCCCGGGATTCGATGTCTTCATCGACCGGACCGAAGTGTTCCTGGTGCTTGTTGGCCTGACAGCCCTGCTGATTGGCGGGCTGGGCGTTGCCGGCGCGGTGCGGGCCTGGCTTGGCAGCCGCATGCCGGTGATCGCCACCTTCAAATGTCTTGGCGCGCCTTCACGGCTGATTTTCCGGATTTATCTTCTGCAGGTGATGGTGATTGCCGGGCTTGGTGTCGCGCTTGGTGTCATTCTGGCCGCCATCGCGCCGATATTCGCCATCGACCTGTTGTCAGCCTATGTGACCGTTCCGATCGACGTTTCGGTCTATCCGCTGCCACTCATCGTCGCCGCCGGCTTTGGCATGGTCACCTCGTTTCTGTTCGCCCTGTGGCCACTTGCCAAGGCCGAGGAAGTGAAGGCGGCAAATCTGTTCCGGCGTCTGAACAGCATGCCCGGCGGGCGGCCACGACCAGCCTATCTGATGATGGCGCTTGGCGCGTTACTTGGCCTTGCCGGGCTGGCCTTTGTGGCAACGCGCGACCTGATCCTGACGCTGGTTTTCATTGGCGGGTCACTGGCGGCGATTGCGCTGTTGGCCGGACTTGGCGAGCTGCTGCTGGTGGCGTTGCGCCGGCTGCCGGTGCCGTCATACGTGCCAGGACGACTGGCTCTGTCAGCCATCACGCGGCCGGGTTCGCCTGTGCGCGCCATCGTCATCGCCTTTGGTCTCGGCCTGTCGGTTCTTGTCACTGTATCGCTGTCGCAGGCCAATATAGGCCGGCAGATCGACACAAGAGTGGCCGAAGACGCGCCGGCCTGGTTCTTCATCGACATCCAGCCCGACCAGATCGCCAGTTTCATGTCGATCACCACCGACACACCGGGCGTCACCTCGGTCTCGAAGACGCCGATGCTGCGCGGGCGCGTGACAAGCCTTGGCGGCAGGGCGGCAGAGGATTTCGATATGAAGGGCGGATCGGCCTGGGTGCTTCGCGGTGACCGCGCGCTGACCTGGTCGGCGACGCCGCCAGACAGTGGCGAGATCATCGCCGGTGAATGGTGGCCGGCGGATTATGCCGGCCCGCCGCTGGCCTCGATGTCCGAGGAAGAGGCGCGCGAGCTTGGCGTGTGGATCGGTGACAGCGTCACCTTCAACGTTCTTGGCCGTTCAATCAGCGCCGAGATCACCAGCATCCGCGCGGTCGAATGGGAAAGCTTCAGCATCAATTTCGTCTTTGTCCTGTCACCGGGGCTTCTGGAAGCGGCACCGCACAGCTGGATGGCAAGCGCCCGTGTCGCCAGTGACGAGGCGGCCATCGCCGTCGATCGCAATGTCGCCGCCGCCTTTTCCAACATTTCGGCAATTTCGGTACGCGAGGCGGTGGCCACAGCGCAGCGGGTGATCGGCCTGCTTGGCGCGGCGGTGCAACTGACCGCGCTTGTCACGCTTGTTGCCGGCATTGCCGTTCTTGCCGGCACGGTGGCCAGCACCGAGGCGCAGCGGCTTGCGGATTCTGTGATCCTGAAGGTTCTTGGCGCGACCCGTGTGTCGATCGCCATCGCCTGGTTCCTGGAATACGCGCTTCTTGGCATGCTGGCCGCGGTGGCGGCGGCACTCATCGGCAGCATCGCAAGCTGGGGCCTGATCGAGGGGTTTCTGAATTCGGATTTCGAGCTCGATTTCACGCTTGTGCTGATCACGACCATGGCCGGTGCCGCGGCGACCGCCATGCTGGGGCTGGCCGGCGCTGTACGCACGCTTGGCCGCAAACCGGCGCCGCTTCTTCGCGATAGCTGATACCGGCGCGCAACACCCTGCAGATTCACGCCACAAAATGTCGCATGGTGGCGTCATATGGGTTGAATTGAATCGACAATGGTGGCTGTGTGGTGAAGTCGAAACAGCTGCAGCAAACGCGAGGTGTCATGCGAAGCAAGGGGAGGTATTCCGGGTTCCGGATCCTGCGGGAAGGTCTGACCGGAAACCGTGGCTGGCGGCCTGCCTGGCGCGATCCGTCACCACAGAAATCCTATGATTTCGTGATTGTTGGCGGTGGTGGACATGGGCTGGCAACAGCCCATTATCTGGCAAGCCGCTATGGCGAGGCATCGGTCGCTGTTCTTGAAAAGGGCTGGATTGGCGGCGGCAATGTCGGCCGCAACACCACCATCATCCGGTCGAACTATCTTCTTGCCGGCAATGAGCCATTCTACGAGCTGTCACTGAAGCTGTGGGAAGGGCTGGAGCAGGATGTCAATTACAACGCCATGGTCAGCCAGCGCGGCGTGTTCAATATCTACCATTCCGACGCGCAGCGCGACGCCTATCGGCGGCGCGGCAACGCGATGATCCTTCATGGCGCCGATGCCGAACTTCTGGATGCCGCGCAGCTTCGCGCCGAGATTCCATTCCTGAATTTCGACAATGCCCGCTTTCCGGTGCAGGGCGCGCTTGTCCAGCGGCGCGGTGGCACCGTCAGGCATGACGCGGTGGCCTGGGGATATGCCCGCAGCGCCGACAGGCGTGGTGTCGACATCATCCAGAATTGCGAAGTCACCGGATTTCGGATCCAGAACGGGCGCTGTACCGGCGTCGAGACAAGCCGCGGTTTCATCGCCGCCCGCAAG
The DNA here is from genome assembly GCA_049623505.1 of Puniceispirillaceae bacterium (SeqCode). Lineage (GTDB taxonomy): Bacteria > Pseudomonadota > Alphaproteobacteria > Puniceispirillales > Puniceispirillaceae > UBA8309. The sequence goes on from JBMZTC010000005.1 coordinate 85,568, forward strand.
GTTGGCTGCGCCGTCGCTGGCAGCAGCAGCCGCGTCATGCAGTCTGCCGGCCTGCGGCTTCCCATTGAAAGCCATGTCCTTCAGGCATTCGTGTCAGAGGGGCTGAAGCCGGTGATCCCGGGCGTCGTCACCTACGGTGCCGGGCATTTCTATATCAGCCAGTCCGACAAGGGCGGGCTGGTCTTTGGCGGCGATCTCGACATGTATAATTCCTACGCCCAGCGCGGCAACCTGCCGGTGGTCGAGGATGTGTGTGAGGGCGGCATGACGCTGATGCCGATGATCGGCCGCGCCAGAATGGTGCGGATGTGGGGCGGCATCATGGATATGAGCATGGATGGCTCTCCCATCATCGACCGCACGCCTGTCAACGGACTCTATTTCAATGGCGGCTGGTGCTATGGCGGGTTCAAGGCAACCCCCGCCTCAGGGCTGTGCTTTGCCCATCTTCTGGCAACCGACACGCCGCATGAAACCGCAACCGCCTACAGGCTCGACCGGTTCCGCCGCGGCATGATGATTGATGAGAAGGGGTCGGGCGCACAGCCCAACCTGCACTGAGGACAGCGCCGCCATGATTATCGAACATCCGCTTCTTGGCCCTCGCGATTCGCAGGAATTCACCTGTCTTGGCGATGCCAGCCTGATGCGCCGGCCAGACTGGACAGCAGATGATGCCGCCGGAGCGTTCTTTGAATACCAGTACCTTCGTGACAATCCGGCAGGAACCCATCGCGAGCTCTGGTACCATGAAATGGGCGACCGCAGCTGGCTGGTCATCACGCGCGACACCGTCACCCATGAGATCGTCACCGTCGAGCTTGCCGCCGACGTGGCAGCGCAAGGGGGTCAGCGATGACACAGGTGAACCGGCTTGATGGCGGCCTGATCGACCGCACGACCCCGCTGGATTTCACCTTTGATGGGCGTCGTTATGGCGGCTTTGCCGGCGACACGCTTGCCTCGGCCCTGCTGGCGAATGGCGTCAGGCTGGTTGGCAGGTCATTTAAATATCACCGGCCACGCGGGATCATCTCGGCCGGATCGGAAGAGCCGAACGCCCTTGTCGAACTTCGCGAAGGCGCGCGCCGCGAGCCGAACAGCCGCGCCACCGTGACCGAGCTTCATGACGGGCTGGTGGCCCGGAGCCAGAACCGGTTCCCATCGCTTGGCTTCGATCTGTTGGCAATCAATGACCAGTTCTCGGCCTTTCTTGGTGCCGGGTTCTATTACAAGACATTCATGTGGCCAAAATCATTCTGGGAGCGTGTCTACGAACCGATCATCCGCAGGGCGGCCGGACTTGGCGCGCTGTCGGGCGATCCCGATCCGGACGTCTATGATCGCGGTTTCCGGCATTGTGATCTTCTTGTCATCGGGGCCGGACCAGCCGGGCTGATGGCGGCGCTGACGGCCGGGCGTGCTGGCGCCGAGGTGATCCTTGTCGACGAGGATTTTCGCGCCGGTGGGCGGCTGACCATGGAACGCGAAACCATTGCCGGTGCCAGCGGCGGCGACTGGGCAGCCAACGTGGCGGGCGAGCTTGCCACGATGCCGAATGTGCGGGTGATGCCACGAAGCACCGCCATCGGTGTCTTTGATCACGGCATCTACAGTGTTCTGGAGCGTGTTTCCGACCATCTGGCGGTGCCGCGTGAGGGCACGCCGCGCCAGATCCTGTGGCGGGTCTATGCAAAGCGCGCCATTCTTGCCGCCGGCGCCACCGAACGGCTGATCGCCTTTGAAAACAATGACCGCCCGGGAATCATGCAGGCGGGCGCCGTTCGCGCCTATGTCAATCGCTGGGCCACGGCACCGGCCGAGCGGATCGCCATATTCACGAACAATGATGACGGGCACAGAACGGCTGCCGACCTCGCCGCCGCCGGACTCGACATTGCCGCCATCATCGATTCACGCCCCGACGCGCCGGCTAGCGATGTCGCCGAGCTGTATGCCGGCGCTGTTGTCAGCAACAGCAGCGGGCGGCATGGAATCGGGCATGTCTCATTGCGGTTTGCCGATGGCGGGACGCGGAATATCGCCTGCGGCGCGCTGGCCGTATCCGGCGGCTGGAACCCGAATGTCCACCTGACATGCCACCATCGCGGCCGCCCCCAATGGCGGCAAGATATCGCGGCCTTCGTCCCTGGCGACGGGGTGCCGCCGGGCCTTGCCGTCGCTGGCGCCGCGCGCGGCGTCTTCAGCACCGCAGGCGCCCTTGCCGATGGACGTGACCAGGCATTGGCGCACCTTGCCGAGCTTGGCATCAAGGCAAGGTCGGAACCTGTTCCAGAGGCCGATGACGCCGCTGTCAACATCACCCCTCTATGGCATGTCGGCGGCACCAGGCGCGCCTGGCTTGACCAACAGAATGATGTCACGGTGAAGGATGTCGGGCTGGCGCATAAGGAGAATTTCCGCGCTGTCGAGCATCTGAAACGCTATACCACGCTCGGCATGGCAAGTGACCAGGGACGCACATCAAACGTTCTTGGCCTTGCCGTCATGGCCGAACTCACCGGCAAGACCATCGCCGAGACCGGCACCACCATCTATCGCCCTCCCTACACGCCTACGCCGATCGCCGCCTTTGCCGGCCGGTCGGCAGGCCGTGATTTCCGGCCAACGCGCCTGCCACCATCCCATCACTGGGCGGCCGAGCAGGGCGCCGTGTTTGTCGAGGCGGGAAGCTGGCTTCGGGCGCAATGGTATCCGCGCGAGGGCGAAACCGGCTGGCGCGATTCTGTCGATCGCGAGGTGCTGGCAACCCGTCGGTCGGTCGGGGTCTGCGATGTCAGCACGCTTGGCAAGATTGATATTCAGGGCGCTGATGCCGGTGCCTTTCTCGACCTTGTCTACAGCAATATGTTTTCCACCCTGCCAGTTGGCAAGACGCGCTATGGGCTGATGCTGCGCGAGGACGGGATGGTGATGGATGACGGCACCACGGCGCGGCTTGGCGACACTCATTACCTGATGACCACCACCACGGCGAATGCCGTCGGCGTCTATCGGCATCTTGAATTCGTGCGTCAGTGTCTGCGCCCCGATATGGATGTGCAGCTGATCTCGGCCACCGACAGCTGGGCCCAGTTCGCCGTTGCCGGCCCAAATGCCAGACGCGTTCTTCAGGCGCTGGTCGACCCCGAGCATGATATATCCAACGAGGCGTTCCCGTTCATGGCCTGCGGGACCATCAGCGTGTGCGGCGGCATGCCGGCACGGCTGTTCAGAATTTCCTTCTCCGGCGAGCTGGCTTATGAAATCGCGGTGCCATCCCGCTATGGCGACGCGATGATCCGGGCGCTGATGGCGGCCGGCGAGGCCTATGACATCACTCCCTATGGGACCGAGGCGCTTGGCGTCATGCGGATCGAAAAGGGGCATGTCACCGGCAATGAACTGAACGGCACCATCACCGCGCGCAATCTCGGCATGGCGAAGATGGTTTCGGCGAAGAAAGACAGCATCGGTGCGGTTCTGGCCGGTCGCGAGGCGCTTGTCGCCGAGGATGGGCTTTGTCTTGTCGGGCTGCAGGCCGTTGACGGCGATAGTGTGACCGCCGGCGCGCATCTGTTCGCCGAAGGAACACCGGTCGACCCGGCGCATGATGAAGGCTATGTCACCTCGGCTGCCTGGTCGCCGCATGTCGGAGCCTCAATCGGGCTTGGCTTCATCACCCGTGGCGGCGAACGGCATGGCGAGACGGTACGGCTGATGAACCCGCTTGAAGGGCGATCGGCCCTGGCCCGCATCTGCAGCCCACATTTCATCGACCCCGAGGGAGGCCGGCTCCGTGACTAGCTTGACGGCAATCACCGCCCTTGGCGGCACCACCGCGTATGATGAGGTGATCAGCGGCATCAGGATCACCGAGATCGCCGACACCTGCCTTGCCTCGCTGGCCATGCGCCGCGGCAAGACGGCCGGCTTCAGGAAAGCCGCGCAAAAGGCTCTTGGCGCCAATTTGCCAGCAGCTGGCCAGCGAACAGGCAACGATGCACAGGCGGTGATCTGGATGGGACCCGACCAGTTCCTTGTCGAGATCGCAACAAGCGCTGATGATCTTGCCGGTGATCT
>JBMZTC010000005.1:89748-133406 GCA_049623505.1 Puniceispirillaceae bacterium (SeqCode)
GATGATCTTGCCGGTGATCTCGCTGACAGACTCGGCGCTGCCTTTGGCGCGGCGGCCTCAATCACCGATCAGAGCGATGCGTGGGTTCGTTTCGACATCAGCGGCAACAAGACGGTGGCCATGCTGGAGCGCCTCAGCGCCGCCGATACACGGCAGATGCAGGCCAACGCGGCGGTGCGGACACCGGTTCATCACATGCTGTGTCTTCTGATTTGCCGTGAGGCCGGCACCAGCTTCACCATCTATGGTCCGCGGGCCTCGGCGCAGTCGCTCCATCACGCGCTGACAGCCGCCGCCGCATCGCTATAGGCGCCTCAGAACAACCCTTCGATCTCGCCATCCTTGTTCAGGCAGATATTTTCTGCTGACGGAACGCGTGGCAGGCCCGGCATGGTCATGATCTCGCCGCAGATGGCAACGATGAAACCGGCACCAGCTGACAGCCGGACCTCGCGAACCGGCACGGAATGGCCAGTTGGCGCGCCGCGCAGATTCGGGTCGGTGCTGAAGCTGTATTGGGTCTTTGCCATACAGACTGGCAGGTTGCCATAGCCCTGATCTTCCCACTGACGGAGCTGGTCGCGGATTTTCTTGTCGGCCAGCACTTCGTCGGCGCGGTAGATCCGTTTGGCGATGGTCTCGATCTTCTCGAACAGCGGCATGTCATCAGGATAGATCGGGGCGAAATTCCCCATATCGGCATCCGCGATCTCGGCAACACGGACGGCAAGTTCCTTTGCCCCCTCGCCGCCAAGCTCCCAGTGCCTTGAGATGATGGCCTCGCTTCCCTGCTCGGTTACATAGCTTTGCAACGCGGCGATTTCGGCATCGGTGTCACCGGTGAAATGGTTCACCGCCACAACAACCGGCACACCAAAGGATTTCAGATTTTCGATATGCCGTCCCAGATTGGCGCAGCCGGCCTGTACCGCGGCGACATTCTCGGCGCCAAGGTCGGCGCGCGCGACACCGCCATTCATCTTCATGGCCCGAACAGTGGCGACAAGAACAACGACGCTTGGCGCGAGGCCGGCCTTGCGGCATTTGATATTCATGAATTTCTCAGCGCCAAGATCGGCCCCGAAACCGGCCTCGGTCACAACATAGTCAGACAGCTTCAGCGCCGTCTGCGTGGCAATCACCGAGTTACAGCCATGCGCGATATTGGCAAAGGGGCCACCATGCACAAAGGCCGGGTTGTTCTCCAGTGTCTGCACCAGATTTGGCTGCAGCGCCTGCGCCAGCAGCACGGTCATGGCGCCATCTGCCTTGATGTCGCGGCAATAGACGGGCGACCGGTCGCGGCGATAGGCGACGATGATATCACCAAGGCGTTTCTGCAGATCCTCAAGATCGGTCGAAAGACACAGGATGGCCATCACCTCGGACGCGACGGTGATGTCGAAGCCGGCCTGCCGGGGAAAGCCGTTCGACACACCGCCAAGGCTTGTCACGATATCGCGAAGCGCGCGGTCATTCATATCGACGACGCGGCGCCAGGTCACCCGGCGCTGGTCAATCTCCAGCTCATTGCCCCAATAGATATGGTTGTCGATCATCGCCGACAGAAGGTTGTGGGCCGAGGTGATGGCGTGAAAATCGCCAGTGAAATGAAGGTTCATCTCCTCCATCGGCACGACCTGCGCATAGCCACCGCCGGCAGCACCACCTTTCATCCCGAAACAGGGACCAAGCGAAGCTTCGCGGATACAGACAGTCGCCTGCTTGCCAATGGCATTCAACCCGTCGACAAGCCCGACCGTGGTGGTTGTCTTGCCTTCACCGGCCGGGGTCGGGTTGATGGCCGTCACCAGAATCAGTTTGCCATCCCTGCGGTCCGCGGCGGCAGAAATGAATTCCGCCGACAATTTTGCCTTGTCATGGCCAAAGGGAAGAAGGTCCTGCGCCGGGATGCCAAGCTTGTCGCCAATTTCCTGAATTGGCAGCTTGGTCGCAGCACGAGCAATTTCGATGTCCGATTTAGGGCTCATTTGTCTTCATCCTTCGAGATCGTGGTCTGGCACCATGACTGCTGGAGTACCCGCCAATGCCACTCCAAAGTATGCCCTTGTCGCCACAAAACGTCCCACGAACGGCCTTGCCGGGTCTGCCCAGCAGATAAAATCTGCGTTGCCGGGCGGCATTCGATCCGTTATGAGAAACGCCATGAAACAGGATTCAATCAAAAAAGTCGTTCTTGCCTATTCCGGCGGGCTCGACACCTCGGTCATCCTGCGCTGGCTGCAGGACCGTTACAACGCAGACGTCGTGACCTTCACCGCCGATATCGGCCAGGGGGAAGAGGTCGAACCCGCGCGCGCCAAGGCCGAGATGCTCGGCATCAGGGAGATCTTCATTGAGGATTTGCGTGAGGAATTCGTTCGCGACTACGTCTTCCCGATGTTTCGGGCCAACCCGCTCTATGAAGGCATGTATCTTCTTGGCACCTCGATCGCGCGCCCACTCATCGCCAAGCGTCAGATCGAGATCGCACGGGCGGTCGGGGCCGATGCCGTCGCGCATGGCGCCACCGGCAAGGGCAATGATCAGGTCCGGTTCGAACTGGCCTATTACGCGCTGCAGCCCGACATCCATGTCATTGCCCCCTGGCGCGAATGGAATCTCGGGTCGCGAACAAAGCTGATCGAATATGCCGAGCAGAACCAGATCCCGATCCCGCGCGACAAGCGCGGCGAGGCGCCATTCAGCGTCGATGCGAATCTTCTTCACATTTCGGCCGAAGGCAAGGTTCTGGAAGATCCATGGGTGGCGCCGGAAGAATATGTCTTTTCGCGCTCGGTATCGCCCGAGGACGCGCCCGACAAGCCAACCGAAATCGAGATTGAATTCGAGGCTGGCGACCCGGTGGCGATTGACGGCGTGAAAATGACACCGGCACAACTGCTGACAAGGCTGAATGAGCTTGGCGGCGCCAACGGCATTGGCCGGCTTGACCTGGTCGAGAACAGATTCGTCGGCATGAAGTCGCGCGGCGTCTATGAAACCCCGGGCGGCAGTATCCTGCTGACGGCGCGGCGGGCCATGGAGTCAATCACGCTGGACCGCGGGGCGGCGCATCAGAAGGACGAGTTGATGCCGCGCTATGCCGAGCTGGTCTATAACGGGTTCTGGTTTGCGCCGGAGCGCGAAATGCTGCAGGCGGCGATCGACAGTTGTCGTGACGCTGTTCGCGGTGTTGTGCGGGTGAAGCTGTATAAGGGCAATGTCATCGTCACCGGCAGGAAGTCGCCAAACTCGCTGTACAATGCCGATCTTGTCACGTTCGAGGAAGGCGCGGTTGATTATGACCATGCGGATGCGCATGGGTTCATCCGGCTCAACGCCCTGCGCCTGCGCGTCAACAGCATGGTTGCCGACGGCAGTTCGCAGGACTGACGGGGATCATTCGGGGCGGCGCTATTCGGCACAGACCTCGCCGACGGTGTCGTCACGGTTGACCTGTTTCAGGACAATGCTTCCTGACGGCGCATAGGCATAGCCCGAATCGCGAAGACCACTTTCGCATTCCTTCACATAGGTGAAAACATATTTGGCGTTGTGGTTGCTGTGCTCACGAAATTCGGACATGCCGTCACTGTTGTAGAAAGCGACACCAATGAGAAGCATGATAGCGGCTGCTGCCATGGCTGAATCCTTTCATGGTAAGGGTTGGGTTGGGGGACGTCTTATGCTGGCCTCGTTATAACGCTGATTAAGTATCTCATTGTGGCGCGTTTGGGGTGTAAATGCGGCACGCACAAAAAACCCCGCCAGACCGGAGCCGGGCGGGGCTGAAAGGTAAATTTTCAGTGTCTACAGACGCGAAGCCACATTTTCCCAATTGACCAGCCGGTCGAGGAAATTGGCAAGATAGTCCGGCCGCTTGTTGCGGAAATCGATATAGTAGGAATGCTCCCACACATCGCAGCCAAGAAGCGCTGTCTGGCCAAAGCACAGCGGATTCACACCATTCTCGGTCTTTGTCACCTTCAATTCGCCGTCAGCTGTTTTGACAAGCCAGCACCAGCCCGAACCAAACTGCCCGGCACCTGCTGCCTTGAATTCATCCATGAAGGCATCAACACTGCCAAAGCTTTCGTTCAGCGCCGATTCCAGCTCGCCGGGCATGCCCGCTTCGCCGGGGCCCATCATCTCCCAGAACTGGTTGTGGTTCCAATGCTGAGACGCGTTGTTGAAGATTCCGTTCTGCGCCACGGCGGAGGCGTCATAGGTGCCGGTGATGATGTCCTCAAGCGACTTGCCTTCCCATTCGGTACCGGCGATCAGCTTGTTGCCGTTCACGACATAGGCATTGTGATGCAGGTCGTGGTGATATTCGAGCGTCTCCGCGCTCATGCCCAGATTGGCCAGCGCGTCATGCGCGTAGGGCAGGTCCGGTAGAGTGAATGCCATGTCAGCCTCCGTAGATTTGCGTTGTTCCGTATCTTGGTACAGCAGTCGGCCTTTTCAATAAACACGAACATGAAAAATCGCTATAAATCGGTTTCCGATGACGCTAAGTCTTGTTATGTCACCGCCACCGGAAGGAGCGCCAAGATGACCTATGACCTGACCGAGGATGGCCCGTCAGGGGCGCATATCCGGCGCGCCTATATCGCGCCCTTCATGGACCTGGTGCCGGAAATCGACGGCACGGTCTTTGTGGCGCCGACGGCGGCCATCGTTGGCGCGGTGCGAATCGAGGCCAACAGCAGCGTCTGGCACAATGTGACCATTCGCGGCGACAACAATTATGTCACCGTTGGCGAGAACACCAATATTCAGGACAACAGCTGTATCCATATCGACAGCCGCACCCACCCGACCATCATCGGCAATGACGTCACCATCGGGCATTGCGCTCTGGTCCATGCCTGCACCATCGGTGATGGCGGATTTGTCGGCATGGGCGCCATTGTCATGGACGGCGCGGTGATCGAGCCGACCGGCATGCTGGCTGCCGGCGCGATGCTGACCCCGGGCAAGGTGATTCCGGCCGGCGAGCTGTGGGCCGGTCGGCCGGCCCGCAAGATGCGCGACCTCAGCGACGAGGACCTTGCCCATAATCGCATGTCGGCGGTGCATTATGTCGAGGTGGCGCGGGCGCACCGGCTTGGCTTTGATGGCGGGCCTTTTGAAACGATGAACCGGCGTCCGCTGCCCCCTCGCGACTGATCCACGCTTTCCAGGAGCCCCCAAACAATGAATCTGAACGACCCGACCCTGCTTCGCACCGATGCCTATATCAATGGTGACTGGGCACAGGCGCCGCAGAACAGACGCTTTGCCGTGACCAACCCGGCCACTGGCGAGACTGTCGCCGAGGTGGCTGATCTTGGTGCCGAGGCTGTCACGGCGGCGATCGACGCCGCTGTGCCGGCGCAGGCGGCATGGGCCGCGCGCACCGCCAGGGACCGGGCCATGGTGATGCGCAAATGGTACGAGCTGATCCTTGCCAATGCCGAGGATCTCGCGGTCATCCTGACCACCGAGATGGGCAAGCCGATCACCGAGGCGCGCGGCGAGATCGCCTATGGCGCGACCTTTGTCGACTGGTTTGCCGAAGAGGCGCGACGGGTCTGCGGTGATGTCATGGAAAGCCCGATCCCGGACAAGCGGTTCCTGACCTTCAAGCAGCCTGTCGGCGTGTTCGGCGCCATCACGCCCTGGAACTTTCCGATCGCGATGATCACCCGCAAGGTCTCGCCCGGAATCGCCGCCGGCTGCGCCTGTGTTCTGAAACCGGCCGAACAGACGCCGCTGTCGGCGCTGGCGCTGGCCGAACTGGCGCACCGGGCCGGCATTCCGGCCGGAATCATCAACATCGTTACCGGCATGGACGCGCCGGCCATCGGCACCGCGCTGTGCGCCGATGACAGGATCCGCAAGATGACCTTCACCGGCTCGACCGAGGTTGGCCGCATCCTGATGCGCCAGAGCGCCGACACCCTGAAGAAGATGAGCCTCGAGCTTGGCGGCAACGCGCCGCTGATCGTCTTTGACGACGCCGATATCGACATCGCGATTGCCGGCACCATGGCCTCGAAATACCGCAATGCCGGGCAGACCTGTGTCTGCGCCAACCGGATCTTCGTCCAGGACGGCATCTATGACGAGTTCGCAAGGCGGCTTGTCGAGGCAAGCGATGCGATGAAGGTCGGCAACGGCATGGAGGACGGCGTCGAACAGGGGCCGATCATCGACCAGCAGGGGCTGGACAAGATTGAGCGCCATGTCGCCGATGCGCTGGACAAGGGGGCCGAACTGCTGACCGGCGGCGGGCGGCATGAGCTTGGCGGCACATTCTTCCAGCCAACGGTGCTGTCCGGCATGACATCCGAAATGCAGATGTTCGGCGAGGAAACCTTCGGGCCGGTATCGGGCCTGTTCCGGTTCTCCACCGACGAGGAGGCCATCGCGATGGCGAATGACACCGAATTCGGCCTTGCCGCCTATATCTTCACCGACAGCACGACGCGGCTGTTCCGCGTCAGCGAGGCGCTGGAATATGGCATGGTGTCGGCGAATACCGGCATCTTCTCGTCCGAGGTCGGGCCGTTCGGCGGGGTGAAAAGCTCCGGCCTTGGCCGCGAGGGCTCGAAATACGGGATCGACGAGTTTCTGGAAATCAAATTCGTCTGCGTCGGTCTGTAGATTTGAATTTCAGGCTCAGATCATCATCATCACGCTGAGCGCCAGCAGGCACGGCAAGCGCTGTTTCGGGATCCGGCGACGTCACCCCTTGCGCAGGCGGCGGATCAGCGACGAGGTATCGCCGCGGCCATGCCCCATCTCGGACAGCTCGTCATAGAAACCGGCGACAATCTCGGTCACCGGCAGCGGCGCGCCGTTGCGGGCCGCCTCTTCGCGGCAGATCCGCAGATCCTTGCGCATCCAGTCGACGGCGAAGCCGAAATCAAACTCGTTCTGCACCATCGTGTGGCCGCGATTGACCATCTGCCATGACTGCGCCGCGCCGCCGGAAATGGCCTCGAGAAGGGCGTCGGTATCAAGCCCGCTCTCCATCGCGAAATTCAGCCCTTCGGACAGGCCCTGGACAAGCCCGGCGATGCAGATCTGGTTGACCATCTTGGCAAGCTGGCCGCTGCCGGCCTCGCCCATCCGCACAACCCGCGCGCCATAGCATTCCATGATGGGAAGAGCGGACTCGAAATCGCCCTGCGCGCCCCCGACCATCACCGTCAGCTTGCCATTCTCGGCGCCGGCCTGGCCACCGGATACCGGCGCGTCGAGCACGCCGATCCCGCGCGCGCCGCCGGCCGCGGCCAGATTGCGCGCCACCTCGGCCGAGACAGTGCTGTTGTCGATATAGATGGCGCCCTCGCGCATCGCCGGAATGGCACCCGCGGCGCCAAGCGCAACTTCCATTACATCCGGGTCATCGCCAACGCAGGACAGCACGACATCGGCACCGGCGGCGGCGGCGGCCGGGGTCGGCGCGTGCGACCCGCCATGCCCCTCGCCAAATTCGGCCACCCAGGCCTCGGCCTTGGCGGCAGTGCGGTTATAGACCGTCACCTCGTGACCGGCGGCGGCGATATGTCCAGCCATGGGATAGCCCATGACGCCAAGACCGAGAAAAGCGATGTTTGCCATGATGTCGAAATTCCTGTTCAAAGTTCCCGTTCGGGGACCGCCCGGCCGACAGTCGGCGCGGGCAGGTCAGTAGTTATTATCGGCCCCCATCATGTGGGCGCGCCGATGACAAAGACAAGGTGGCAAAGACAATATACAAAGACAATGTCGGTTGCGATCAATTGCCCAAATATTGCGGTTCGCAAGTCGGCAAGTGATGCCTATAATGCGAACGCTGTCCATTATGCCTGTCCGCCATTATGTCCTGCCCCCGCATATGGGCTTCGGGGGCCACCGGAGCCAAAGCATGACCGTCCTGTCCGCCGAACATGATATCGAGATTCTGATTTCCGAAACCGAGATCGCGGCGCGAACGACGCAGCTGGCACGAATGATCTCGGAACAATATCGCGACACCGAACAGCTTGTCGTCGTCGGGTTGTTGCGCGGCTCCTTCGTCTTCATCGCCGATCTGGTGCGCCGCCTCGACCTGCCTGTCGAGGTCGATTTCATGACCGTCTCAAGCTATGGCAACAAGATGGTGTCGTCACGCCAGGTGCGGATCATTCAGGATCTGGAGACTCCCATCGCCGGGCGCGACGTTCTGATTGTCGAGGATATCATTGATACCGGGCATACGCTGGCGCAGGTTCATGACATCCTGAGGACCCGCGAGCCGAAATCGCTTCGTGTCTGCGCGCTGCTGAACAAGCCGTCACGCCGCGAGATCGATGTCGAGATTGACTGGGTCGGGTTCGACATCCCCGATGAATTCGTCATTGGCTATGGCATCGATTTCGCGCAGCAGGGCCGCAATCTGCCGCATATCGGCATCGTCATCAAGAAATAGGCACCGGCAGCCAAACCGATGGTCAGGTCAATTTCAGGCCAGCAGCGCATCCTCATACGGATAGCGTGACAGCATCTCGCAGCCGGTCTCGGTAACAAGAACCTGCTCCTCGAGCTTCACACCCTCATGCCCGCCAACCGCGCCGACATATGCCTCGACGCAGAGCGTCATGCCAGGCGTGAAACAACCCTCATAGCCATGCGCCTCGACATCCTCGGGATAGCGCACGCAGGGATATTCGTCACATAGCCCGACACCATGCGCGATCACGCCATAGCGCTGGGCCCGATAGGATTCAGGGAGGCGATGCGCCCTGGCCGTCATCTCGGCAAAGCTCATCCCGGGCTGAATGATTTCGATATTCGTCATCACATGGTCATAGGCAACGCGGTACAGCGCCCGCTGCTCGTCGGTCGGGGTCGCGTCGCCGACAATCCAGCTCCGCGAGATATCACAGCAATAACCATAGGGGCCGACAAGGTCGGTATCGAAGGCCATCATGTCGCCTTCCTGCATGATGCGGGGGCCGCATTCCTGAAACCAGGGGTTGGTGCGCGGTCCGGATGACAGGATCCGCGTCTCGATCCACTCGCCACCACGCTTGATGTTGCCAGCATGCAGCGCCGCCCACATTTCATTCTCCGAAACCCCGGGGCGCATCGCCTGCCGCATTTCATCGATCGCCAGCTCACAGGCATGGATGGCACAGCGCATGGCGCGGAGTTCGTTCTCATTCTTGATCGAGCGGGCATGTTCGGTCAGCATCTGCCCTTCCAGAACCTCGACACCCTGCTGGATCAGGCTCGCATAGCCGACATGCTCAATCTTGTCGACGGCGAGGCGCCTGTTCTCACCACCATGCCGGCGCATCAGCGAGATCACCTGGTCAACGAAATGACGGGCCGTATCGGCGGTCCTGTCGCCAGTCTCGAAATAGAAGAAACTGGCACCATGACGCACCTCGCCAACCAGCGGCAGATGCGCTGACAGATGCTCGCAATTATGGAAATCCCACAGCACGATGTTGCCCTCGGGCGGCACAAAACAGGCCCGCGCCGCATTATGCGCGATCCATAGCTGCATGTTGGTGGTGTCGGTGGCGTAGCGGATATTCAGCGGGTCGAAAAGCAACAGACCGGCGCAATCATGCTGGCGAATCTGCTCCTGAAGACGCGACAGCCTGTATTCGCGAAGCGCCGGCATGTCGGGTGGCGTCAGTCCGGCCGCCGCCCATTCGCCAAAAGCAAGCCCGGTCGGGCCTATTTCAACGCGGTCATTGTCATCCGGCGTCAGGTCAGGCTTCAGATGCGCCCGCCTTGTCGGATCGATCCTGCGATTGGAACCAATGATGGTCTGGTCCATGGCACACCCCGATCATTCCAGCTGCAACTGTCACAATGACAACCATTGACGCTACAACCGACATAAAACAGTGCTGCCTTTATGAACTGACGGCAAGCAATTTCAGTGCGGGTGACTAGCGGTTCACGTCGATGACAACACGGCCCCGTACCTTGCCATCAAGAATCTGCCGCCCATGATCAACAACCTCGCCAAGGCCAATCTCGCTGCTCATCTCGGCAAGCACGTCCTTTGGCATTTCGGCGGCAAGCGCGGTCCAGATCTCGGCACGCTGCGGCAATGGCACAGTTACCGAATCAATCCCATAGACAGACACACCGCGAAGAAGGAACGGAATGATGCTGGCATTCATTGTCGCGCCAGCCGTATTGCCGAGCGAGGCAACGCCGGCCCCGTTCTTCAGCTGTTTGATGACACGCGCCAGAATCTGGCCGCCAACACAATCGATACAGCCACCCCAGAGGGCCGATTCCATTACCTTGCCGGGATCCTCCGCCATATCGGCCCGGGTGACAATCCGCGTGGCGCCAAGGCCAGTCAGATATTCCGCGATCTCGGCCCGTCCGGTCATCGCCGCGACCTCGTAGCCACGCCGCGCCAGCAGAACCGTCGCGATTGAGCCAACCCCGCCACCGGCGCCGGTCACAAGCACCTCACCGCCTTCAGGCCTCATGCCATTCGCCTCAAGCCGCATGATGGCCTGCATCGCGGTGAAGCCGGCGGTGCCAAGCATCTGCGATTCACGCGTTGTCATGCCTTCCGGAAGATGAACAAGGCGTTCGGATTTCTCGCTTGCCTGTGTTGCGTAACCGCCCCAGCGCACCTCACCGCCACGCTGGCCACCCATGATCACCTTGTCGCCAGGCTTGAAATTGGGGTCGCGGCTGGCGATCACCTCGCCAGCGAAATCGATTCCCGGAACATGCGGATAATTGCGGACAAGACCACCAAGACCGGACAGGCATAGCCCGTCCTTGTAGTTGATGTTGGAATATTCCACCGCGATATCGACGTCGCCATCATCGGGAAGCCGGGATTCCGCAATCTCCTGAATGGCCGCCGAAACGGTTTTGTCCTCGGCCTGCTCGACAATTAGCGCTTTAATCATGGTTGCCACCTTTGCTAAGAATGCCAGGTGTCAAACACGCAGGTGTCAAACACAATAGACCCCGGCATCGGGACTGAATCTGTCTGGCACCAAATTGCCAGAACGCCGACCAAAGGGAAAGCGATGTTTCGCGAACTCACGCCCCCCGAAACCTATGCCGAGCTGGCCGCTGAGGACGACGCGATTCTCGTCGATTGCCGGTCACCAGCAGAGTGGCATTTCACCGGGATGCCTGATCTTTCGGCGCTTGGCAAAAAGGTTGTACTGGCAGCTGTGGCCGATGAGGGTGGGCGCCCCAACCCGCATTTCATTGATGAGATAAAGGCCGCCAGCCGACCGATGCCCTTCACCGTGATCGCGGATATCATGACAGCCGTCATCCCGGGCCCTGTCGCGGTCTTGGAAGTTTGCCAAAACGCCCCATATCATAATCATGAGACCAGCACGACAGATCAGCGCGGTTTGCAGGATGGCGGCGGCCCTGTGCCTTTTCTGCATGGCTGGCGCCATGCCGGCTGCCAGCGATCAGACCGATCCCGCGCTGAATCAACTTTTCGCGGATCTCCTGCACACAGGAAACAGCGCCAGGGCTGAACAGCTGACCACCGAAATCTGGGCACGCTGGATTGCCGCTGACAATGATGCCGATGCCGACCTGCTGATGGAAACCGGCATGGCGCTGATGAACAGGGGCGTTCTTGATGGTGCCGAGCAGGTGTTCAGCCAGCTCATCCATGACCATCCCGATTTTGCCGAAGCCTGGAACAAGCGCGCAACAGTGCGTTTTCTTCTTGGTGATATTTCCGGCTCACGCCGCGACATCGCCCGCGTGATCGATCTTGAACCACGGCATTTCGGGGCTCTCAGCGGCCTTGGCATGATCAACATGCAAAGCGGAGATCTGAAGGCGGCGCTGCAGGCGTTTGAGGCGGCATTGCGGATCAATCCGCATCTCGACCAGACAGTGGACATCACCAGAAAACTTCGCCAACAGCTTCGCGGACAACCGCTGTGAGCCGATGGTGCAAGACCGTCTTTCGACACGGACATGCGATCGCCATAGATTGACAGGCCGCGCCCAGTCCGTAGAGTGGCGACACTGGCCTAGTATTATGATTTTTATTGTTCCGGCGAAGTCCATCTGGCGTTGCATTCATGACCCTGATCCTGGAAACCCAGCAAAGCAACATCCACCGCTGCCCGGCATGTGGTGCGCAATGCGCCGTTGAAAAGGATATCGTCGCCAGAGCCCGCGAATCGGGCCAGCATATCCGGATTGCCTGTCACAAATGTGATGAGATTTTCCAGCCGATGAATGACAATTCACCGGTATCGGCCGCGGCAACGCCAAGCCAGCCAAACCCCAATCCACGGGTGGGAATCTGCACCGCATGTGGCGACAGCCTGTCCGTGCCGCCTCTGAATGCCGGCGAGGCGGTCATGGTGGAATGTCCGCATTGTCGACATCTCATGCGACCTGACGATGTTGGCCGCGCCGATGCGCTTGCCGACCTGCCATCACCACCACAGCCGCCATCACCACGGCAAAGAATTGTTGGCACGCTGCTGTCGCTGCTTCTTGCTGGCGCCCTCATCGCCGGCTTCGCGGCAAGCGCCATCTTCAGGATCACCCCACCATTGCCGACCCCGTTTGGACTGGAAATCAGCCCGGCTCCGCATTTTGCGGTGACCGAAGCGCGTTTTGATGCAGCGCTTGATGGCGCCAGCGGCGCGGTGCTTGTAACCGTCACTCTTGCCAATCTTGGCACCGCCGCCGGCGCGCCCGATCGGGTCGCCGTAACCCTGCTTGATTCAGCTGGCAGTCCGGTGGCGTCACGGCCAATTGCCGTTCGTGAGGCCGCGCTGGCCCCCGGTGACAAGCGCACCATCACCGCACGGCTGTCAGTGCCGGCGGACGGCATCGAGGATATGACAGTTACGATTGTGGAAGCAGATCGCCCTGACTAGGCACGATTTGGCACCACTTCATACCCGGCTTCCTCGGGTTCATCATCGAGCATCTCATCGGGGAAACCCGGGGCCCTGATATCAAGCCCGGTCGCATCTTCAAGCCGCCGGATGATATTCGGAGACCATTCGCGGTCACCATAACGGGCCGCGCCATCCTTGAATATCTCGATCATCAGCGGCGAAATTTCGAGTGGCACTCCGGCCCGGTCGGCAAGTTCCTGGAACAGGCTGATATCCTTGATCACAAGGTCCATCGTGAAATTGATGTCGCGGCTGCCATTCAGAATGACCTGACTCTCTGTCTCATGAACAAAGGAATTGCCCGAGGAAATGCGGATCGCCTCGAAGGTGGTGTTCAGATCAAGCCCGGATGCCTTGCAGGTGACAAGCGCCTCGCAGAGCGTGAGCAGATTCGCTGTGGCAAGGTAATTCGTCATCACCTTGAGCTTTGACGCCGATCCCAGCGGCCCGGCATGCAGGACCCGCCGCCCGAGCACCGTCAGAATCGGCAGCATGCGCTCAAACACCGGCCGGTCGCAACCGGCGAGAATGGCGATATTGCCGGTCGCGGCACGATGACATCCGCCTGAAACCGGGCAATCAACAGCCGCCGCGCCGGCAGACGCGACCATCTCGCCAAGGCGTGTGACCTCGACCTCGTCGGTGGTGCTCATCTCGGCCCAGATCTTGCCGGGCCCAAGGCCAACAAGGATCCCGTCATCGGCCTCCATCACAGCGGCACTTGCCGCTGGCGACGGCAGACAGGTGATGATCACATCGCAGGCCTCGGCCATCGCTCTCGGGCTTTCGCCCCAGGCCGCACCAGCATCAAGAAAGGGTTGCGCCACGTCGCGGTCCAGATCGCGAACCGTCAGATCGAGTCCATTGCGAAGCAGGCTACCTGCCAGCTTGCCGCCGACATTGCCAAGTCCGATAAAGCCGACACTTGCCATCAGACATCTCCCCCTTTTGGTTTTCGTGCGAGGAATTTGAACAGGCTTGTGGTGGCAAATGCAATCGCAAACTGATC
Source organism: Puniceispirillaceae bacterium (SeqCode) (assembly GCA_049623505.1). Lineage (GTDB taxonomy): Bacteria > Pseudomonadota > Alphaproteobacteria > Puniceispirillales > Puniceispirillaceae > UBA8309. The sequence goes on from JBMZTC010000005.1 coordinate 103,666, forward strand.
ACAAAAAGGAGTGTGGCTAGAGGGTTGTCACCCGGATGGAATTTGTGGTGCCAGCGATGCCAAATGGCATGCCGGCGACAATCACGGCATGCGATCCCGCCGCCGCGATCTCGCGCGATGTGATTTCCTGCACTCCCTCGGCTATGGCCGCCTCGAAATCCTCGGTGATGGTGCTGGCAGCGGTCTGCGTTCCCCACAGGATGGCAAGCCGGCGGCGCACATCGATGAAGGGTGACAGCACGAAGAACGGAATTCCTGGCCGTTCGCGCGCAATCCTGACAGCGGTGTTGCCCGAGGTGGAGAACGCAATGATCACCTCGGCACCCACCGTCTCGGCCAGCGAAACAGTGGCAAGCGCGACAGCATGATACAGGCTTGGCTCGGTTGGCAGCTTCGCCGGCGCGGCTTCCGGATTCCCGGCAATATGAAGTTCCGCCGCCGCCACGATCCGCGACATGATCTGGACTGATTCCACAGGGAACTGACCAACAGCGGTTTCGGCAGACAGCATCACGGCGTCCGCCCCGTCAAAGACAGCACCAGCCACGTCCGACGCTTCGGCGCGTGTCGGGGTCGGACTTGTGATCATGGATTCCAGCATCTGTGTTGCCACCACCACCGGTTTGCCAACCAACCGGCATTCGGCGATGATCTTTTTCTGCCATCCCGGCACATCTTCCGGCGGCAGTTCGACACCAAGATCGCCACGCGCCACCATGATCCCGTCAGAGGCAGAGATAATATCGGACAGCTCGGCAAGCGCCGCCGGCTTCTCGATCTTCGCCATCAACGCCGCGCGGCCATCAATCCTCGCCTTCACATCCAGAATATCGCTGGCGCGCTGAACAAAGGACAGCGCCACCCAGTCAACACCGCATTCGAGCGCGAAGGCCAGATCGGCATGGTCCTTTTCGGTCAATGGTGGGCTGCCAATCACCATGTCCGGCAGATTAACACCCTTCCGGCTGCTCAGCGGACCGCCGACCTCGACCATTGTGGTGAAGCTGTCATCATTGATTGTCGTCACCCGCAGAACAAGCTTGCCATCATCAATCAGGAGCCTGGCGCCGGGTGTCAGCGCCGCGAAGATCTCGGGATGGGGAAGCCCGGCACGATCCGCATCGCCAGGGGCCGTTGACCTGTCAAAGGTGAATTGATCACCAACTTTCAGCACCACCCCCGCGGCCACCTCGCCAATGCGGTGTTTGGGTCCCTGCAGGTCGGCAAGGATACAGGTGGGGCGGCCGGTGGCCTGCTCCAGCTCGCGAATGGCCTTGATTCTCTCGGCGTGTTCGGCCTGCGTGCCATGCGAGAAATTCAACCGGAATACATTCACGCCGGCCTGCGCCAGAGCCTGCAACATATCGGGTGTTCCGCTCTTCGTCCCGATGGTGGCAACAATCTTGGTAGCACGCTGAATAGCCGAGGGCGACATCGACACTGGTCCTGTATAATGGGGGCCGGTAAATTTAGGGCCTGTGAAATGGGAAACGCAAACTGGGAAACCGTAAATCAGGGGCGCACAAAAGGAAGGCAGAAACCTCCCCGGCCCGCAAACATGCGTGAGTCTAGGCAGCGGCACTTGAATTGCAAGCAGAAGGCGCGCCAAAATGGCGGGATTTCCTCTTTCGCTGGCAAATCATCCCATCCACAACAACACCGGCCTGTCTGTTCCCAATGATACCAGCCTTTGAACTTCTCGGCATGGCGTTCCTGCTTGGCTTCATCTTCAACGCGACGCCTGGGGCCATCTTTGCGGAAACCATCCGGCACAGCCTGTCCGGCGGCTACCGCGCCGCGCTGTCGGTGCAGTTCGGCTCGCTGGTCGGTGACGCGGCCTGGGCCGCGCTTGGCCTTGCCGGCATCGGGCTGTTGCTGCAGGCCGACGCGCTGAAAATTCCGGTTGGCATCGCCGGTGCCGGCTATCTTGGCTGGCTGGCATGGGACAGCTGGCAGGCAAGTCGGCGCGAGGCCGAGGTGACAGTGCCAAGCCAGGGTGCCAGCGCGATGCGATCCGGCGTCGTGCTGTCATTGTCCAATCCGCAGAATGTCGCCTATTGGGCGGCGCTTGGCAGCGCCTTTGGCGCGCTTGGAATCAGCAACCCCGACCGAATCGACTACACCATCTTCTTCTTCGGCTTCATGGCATCGTCACTTGTCTGGTGCTTTGTCTGTGCGGGCCTGATCAGCCGCCTGTTTGGCGAGCGCGGCGGGCTCTGGCGGGTCTGGACCTATCGGGTCTGCGCCTTTGCCTTTGCCTATCTTGCGTTCGGAACGGCGCGTGAAGTGATCAGCCTTCTGCCCGTCGCCAATTAGCCCTCGGGGCCGGTTTTCAGGGCCGGTTTTCAGGGCCAATTCACAGGGCCGCTTTTCAGGGCTAATCCTCGGCGCGGGTTGTCCAGTATTCCTCGCCATAATCGTGGAACAGCTCCTCGCCGGCCTTGATATCGCAACCGGCATAGAAGCGCAGAAACCGGTTGTCTGCTTCATCGACCTCCCATTTCGCATTGCCGGGCGCAGCGTGGTTATAGAGCATGCCGCACCCCATGACGACGAGGTAATCATTGGGATCGTCAGGGCTGGTGAAAAGATAGTCGTTCAGGCGGTTCGCTTCCTGCAGGTCATCATCGTCGATGACGATATAGGGACAGCGTTCAAGCGTCTCTCCGGCGGCAACATCCTGAAGGGCGAAAACACCAAGCCCGTGAATTGGCGACTCCCTGACCGTGATCTTCATGATATCCGTGACCATTCATGCTGTGAGCGAATGGCCAAAGATGTACTGAATTGCCAGCCGCCTGTCAGCCGCTTTGTCATGATGACGCCGCCGCGAGCGGGCGGCGTCTTTCACGGACCGCGGTGATCATGCCGGCCGCGGCGATCATGGCCATGCCAAGCACCGCCAGCGGGGTTGGCCAGCTGTCGAAGAGCAGCTTGCCCCAGAGCGCGATGAGAAGAAGATAGGTAAAGTCGAGCGGCGCCAGAAGCGAGCTGTCGGCGGTCTGGTAGGCCCGGCTGAGAAACAGGTTCCCGAACAGGTTCAGCACCGCCAATATGGCGAGAAAGCCAAGCAGCATGGTGGTCACCTCGGGCCAGCCGATAAAAATGAACGGCATCAGCTCGCGCCATGCCGGATCGACAGCAAGCCAGTGTGCCGCCAGCGCGCCAGCCGTGCCGGTTGCGATGAACAGCAAATTCACCATGCAGACCAGTGCCAGCGGGCTTTCATTGCGGCAATAGCGACGCAGCACCAGAATGTTGCAGGCATAGAAGAACCCCGCCAGCACCGGAACCGCCTGCAGCGGCGTGAAGGCATCGGCAAACGGGTTCAGCACCAGCAGACAACCGGCGGCACCGAGAAGCAGCGCGCCAATGCGCCAGCGCCCGATACGCTCGCCAAGCACCGGCCCGGCAAGCAGGGTGACAAACAGTGGATAGGTATAAAGTCCGGTGGCCATCTGGGTCACCGTGATCTGCTGCGCAGCGCCAAAGAAGAAAGCCATGCACAACACCGCGCAGAATGGCCGGCCCCAGCCGGCGCGGCCACAGCAGGCCGATGCCGCCGGTAAAGATGGCCAAGCCAGCAAGAATCGTAAGATTGAAACCGGAACGGATGACCTGAACCTGCCAGAAGCTTGTCTGTGGGGCGATCAGCTTCACAAGCGAATCCTGGAGCGACAATATGCTCACCCCAACCAGCAGCAGCAGCAGTGCAACCATTGGCCTGTCACCTTGCGGCTGCTCAAAAATCGCCATTCTCATGCGCCATCACCATCCACAGGCATCATGCCACGGCCAGCCTACAGCCGTGAACGCCGGCACGCGACCAAAATCACCGGGACCGCATATTCGTGTCACGACAATTGACAATTATGAGCCTGTGACCAACGATCATTGCAGGCCTGTTGCCTGGATGTTCAGACCATGACCAGAAACATATGACCGGCACCTCTGTCAGCCCTGATCTGCCTGTTTCGCTTGCCGACGCGCTCGCCGCCTCCATTACGCCCACCTCTGGCGACAGCGCCATGATTGACCAGTTGATCGGCGATCTTCGCGCCTTGTCATGCCAGCCAGGATCACCGCCAGCAGGCGACCCGCCAGCCACCGTATCCGACTATCTGCCATCACTTGTGGCGGCGATGCCGTCAACACCTGCGGCCACGGCGCTACGCCCCTATCTGGACCGCGTTGGCTGGTATCAGATATTTGACGGCGCGCATGTGCCAGGCAATCTGGCAACAGGGATGATGGCAGGACAGGTCATTGGTGGTCACGGACTCCTGACAAGCCGCGAGCTGTATATGGGGCTGTTTCTTCTCGCCCCGCACATCACCTACCCGCTTCACCAGCACGCGGCGCTGGAAATCTACTGCGTTCTGTCCGGTGCGGTGTCCATCCGGCATGGCCGCGGCAAGCCGGCACAGAGGATTCAGCCAGGTGGTCATTCGGTCACCCCACCGCATCAGGTTCATGAATTGCGCACCGATGATCAGGCCTGCCTGATTGCCTATGTCTGGACCGGTGACGTGACCGGCGAAAACTGGTGGTGGGAAGAACAGCCCGATGGCAGCTGGGACCGTGTCTGCTGGCAGAGACAGGATGACTCAAGCTGGAAAATCACCCACCGCGAACCGCTGTCCACCACCGAGATTGCCCGTTCCGGCGACCAGTGAGACGCCGCTGCCATAGTCTTTTTGTCATTGCCGCCACACGGGTCCGATCCTGAACAATGAGTCGTTTTTTTTACAGATGATTCGGCCACGCCGGTTGAACCGCCAAAAAAATTCATGTTACGCTTTGTCGATAAACATACAAAGGCATAGGGGGGATTCATGTCTGAAAAACGCAATGATCCCGTGCTCGAGACGCTGAGCCCAGCTGATCGCGCCCGGTTCCTGAACATGGTGAAGAAGGGTATCAGCCGCCGCGACTTCATGCATTATATGATGGCTGTTGGTGCCACCGCTGCCGCATCCGGCACCTTGTTTACCGGCATCTCCGATGTCTGGGCCAACACGCCCAAGCGCGGTGGCCGCGTTGTCTTTGCCGGCGACCAGCATGGACCGAACGACACGCTCGATCCGGCACTCTTCACCTCGGCAGTCGATTATTTCCGCGGCCGGATGTATTACGGTTCGCTGACCCGGCTGACCAAGAATCTTGGCTATGAGCCAGAGCTTGCCGAAGAAGTTCTTTCAAATGACAGTGCCACCGAATGGACCTTCAAGATCCGTAAGGGTGTTGAATTCCACGATGGCAAGACGCTGACCGCTGATGACGTGATCTACACGATGAACCGTCATATGGGCGAAAACTCCATCTCCAACGCCTCGTCGCTTGTCGCGATGGTGAAGGAATGGAAGAAGGTCAATGACTATGAGGTGAAGGCCATTCTGTCCTCGCCAAACGCCGACCTTCCGATCGCTCTTGGCACCTTCCACTTCAAGATCCTGCAGGATGGCACCAAGGACTTCTCGACAGCTGTCGGCACCGGACCTTACAAGGTCAAGGAGTTCAAGCCTGGTGTCCGCACCGTTGGTGAGCGCTTTGGCAATTACTGGGGTGAGGGCGGTTACCTCGACGAGATCGAGCATTTCGGAATTGGTGACCCGGTCGCCCGTCTGAACGCTTTCCTCGCCGGTGATGTTGACGCGATGGTGAACCTGCCGCCAAAGGCGATTGCGCAGGTTGAATCGGCACCTGGCAAGGAAGTCTGGTCGCTGAACTCGGCTGCCTATATCAACATTGCCTGCCGCAAGGACATGGACATGTCCGGCAACCATGATCTGATCATGGCCATGAAGTATCTGATGGACCGCCAGCGCCTTGTGAAAGGTGTCTATAAGGGCCAGGCCTCGCTTGGTAACGACCATCCGATCGGGCCGGCCTATTTCGACCACAGCCCGGACATCCCGCAACGGATGATGGATCCGGACAAGGCGAAGTACCATTTCGACAAGTCCGGCATCGGCAACACCACCGTGCCGATCGTCGCCGCCGAAGTGGCGCCTGGTGCCATTGACCAGTGTCTGTTCCTGCAGCGCGAGGCCAAGAAGATTGGCCTCAATATCGACGTCCAGAAGGTGACCACTGACGGTTACTGGGGCGCCGTATGGCTGAAGGCACCAATGTGCGTCGTGTCCTGGAACATGCGCCCGACCGCCAACATCATGATGACGCTGGCCTTCAAGTCGGATGCCGCCTGGAACGAGACCTATCACCAGGATCCGGAATTCGACAAGATTCTGGTCGAGGTGCGTGGTGTGACCGATCCTGCCAAGCGTAAGGCGATGTACCACACGCTTCAGGAGAAGATCCACAACGACAATGGCAGCGTGATTCCGCTTTACCGGAATTATGTCGACGCCGTGTCCGACAAGGTCAAGGGTCTGACCCATGTGCCGCTGAACAATTTCGGCGGTGCCGAGGCGCCTGTGACCCTGTGGCGCGACGACGCCTGACAATGAACTGAACACACAGGCCCCACCGCAAGGCGGGGCCTGTTTTTTTTGTGGGGGGCCCATAACATGACTTCCCTGATTTTGAAAAGGCTGGGAATAGGTCTTGTGACCGTTCTTGCCGTTTCATTGATTATTTTCTTTGGCACAAAAATTCTTCCAGGTGACGCGGCGCAGATACGTCTTGGCCAGTCGGCGACACCGGAAAATGTTGCTGCCTTCCGGGCCCGTCTCGGGCTTGATAAACCCTATATCGTGCAATATCTCATCTGGCTGAAGAATTTCATGACCGGCGATCTTGGCACCTCGCTTGCCAGCGATGTGCCCATTTCCGACCTGATTGCCGATCGCTACAAGAACACCGTCTTCGTCTCGGCGCTGACCGCCGCCATCGGGGTGCCGATCTCGCTGGCGCTTGGCATCATGGCGGCGATGTATCCCGGCACCCTGTACGACCGGGTGCTGACGCTGGTGTCGGTCTCGCTTGTTGCGGCGCCTGAATTCTTCACCGCAACGCTGCTGGTCCTGCTGTTTGTCTTTGTTCTCGGGATCGGCAATGCCATCGTCGTCGGATCGACCGAAGGCAAGGGCCTGTTTGAACTGATCGCGCATTTCGCGCTGCCGATCACCACCCTGTGCTTCGTCATCGCCTCACAGCTCATCCGGATGAGTCGTGCCGCGGTGCTGAATGTCATGAGCTCGCCCTATATCGAAATGGCGATCCTGAAGGGTGTGCCAAGGCGGCGCATCATCTTCCGGCACGCGCTTCTCAACGCCATCGGCCCAATCGTCAATGTGGTGGCGTTGAACCTGGCCTATCTGGTGACAGGCGTGATCGTTGTCGAGGTCTATTTTGGCTATAACGGGCTGGCGACACTGATTGTCCAGGGTGTGCAGACACGCGACTATGTCCTGATCCAGGGGCTTGGCATGATTTTCTGCCTGACCTACGTCATCCTGATGCTGATCGCCGATATCGCGGCCTACGCATCGAACGCGCGGCTGAGGCACCCGAAATGACAACACGCGATGTGAATGTGCAGGCAGATTCCGACCACTATGTGGCGCCCTATGATGCCGGCGTCAGCTTTGACGAGCTTCCCGACGCCGCGCCAACAGCGCGCTACAAACCGTCCTGGACCGGCTGGATCGGCATTGTCGTTGTCAGTTTCTGGGTCTTCATCGCCATTTTTGGCCCCTGGCTGGCCCCGATGGGCGAGAACGAACTTCCCTTCCCTGATGATTATTCGGAATTCCAGCTGCCGCGCCCTGGCGCCTGGCTTGGCACCGACGAAAGCGACCGCGACGTTCTGAGCCGGTTGATGTATGGCGCTGGCCGCACGATCGGCATTTCCTTCATGGCAACGATGCTGGCCTATTTCATCGGCGTTGTCCTGGGGATCGGTGCCGCCATCTCCACACCGCGGGTCGACATGATCGTCAGCCGAATCAACGACGCCTTCCTCAGCCTTCCGACCATCATGCTTGGTCTTGTCGTCGTCGCCGCGGTGGGATCATCAATCCCGGTGCTGATCATCACCGCCGGTGTCATCTATGCCACCGTGGTCTTCAGGCTGGCCCGCGCGCTTGGTCAGGAAATCATGGTGATGGATTTTGTCGAGGCGGCGCGGGTACGCGGCGAGGGACGATGGTGGATCATCACGCGGGAAATCTGGCCAAACGCGGCCATGCCGTTGCTCACCGATTTCGGACTGCGGCTGATCTATGTAATCCTGTTCATCTCCAGCCTCAGCTTCCTTGGCCTTGGCGTTCAGCCACCGCAGGCGGACTGGGGATCAATGGTCCGGGAAAATCTTGGCGCCCTGTCCTATGGCGCTTCGGTGATTCCGGTTGTTGCCCCGGCGCTGGCCATCGCCACCCTCACTGTTGCCATCAATCTGATTGTCGATGATCTGTCCGCACATAGCGGCGGCAAGCTGTCAAAGAGGCTGTAATCCATGGCGCGTACATCCGACTCGAACGACGTGATTTTCGAGGCCCGCGACCTGAAAATCAACGCGGTCCGTGATGACGGGTCCGAGCTTCCCATCGTCAAGGGTGTCGATTTCAAGGTGCGGCGCGGGGAGGTTGTGGCGCTGATCGGCGAATCAGGATCCGGCAAGACCACCATCTCGCTGGCGGCACTTGGCTATTGCAAGCCGGGATTGAAATTTGCCGGTGGCGAGGCGTTGCTGAACGGGCAGGATGTCACCGCCATGGATACCGATGAGCTGCGGCCGATCCGGGGCGAGAAGGTCGCCTATCTGGCGCAGAGCGCCGCGGCCACCTTCAACCCGTCGATCCTGATCAATGAGCAGGTGACCGAGGCGCCAATCCTTCATGGCTCGAAAACCCGCGAAGAGGCCAACGCCAAGGCGTTGTCGCTCTATCACGCGCTGGAGCTTCCCGATCCGGAAAATATCGGCGCGCGCTATCCACACCAGGTATCAGGCGGCCAGCTGCAACGCCTGATGGCGGCCATGGCGCTGTGTGGCGAGCCCGATCTTCTTGTTCTTGACGAGCCGACGACAGCGCTTGACGTGACCACCCAGATCGAAGTGTTGAAAGCCTTCAAGCAGGTGATCAAGGAAGAGGGTGCCGCCGCCATCTATGTAACGCATGATCTGGCTGTGGTGGCACAGGTCGCCGACCACATCGTCGTTCTCTATAATGGCGAGATCAAGGAAGCCGGTCCTGTTGAAACCATCATCCACAAATCGGAACATCCCTATACCAAGCGCCTGATGGCGGCCATCAAACCTCTTCCCGAGGCCGGGCTTGGCGAGGCCAGCAACCATGAACATATGCGCGACGCGCCGGCACTTGTCGCCTGCAATGTCGATGCGGGGTATGGCAAAGGGGCGGACGGGGCGCCGACAACAATGGTGCTTCGCGACGTCAATGTCGCGATCGAACGCGGCAAGACGGTCGGAATCATCGGCGAATCCGGATGCGGAAAATCCACGCTGGCACGTGTCTTTGCCGGATTGCTGCCACCAAGTGCCGGCGAGCTTCAACTTGACGGACAGCCGGTGGCGCCTGACCTCGCCACACGGACGCGTGACGAGTTGCGGCGTGTGCAATTTGTCTATCAGATGGCCGACACGGCGTTGAATCCACGCCAGCGGATCAAGGACATTCTTGGCCGGCCGCTGGAATTCTATGGCGGTCTGACAGGCGCGAAAAAAACCGAGCGGATCAACGGACTGCTTGAGATGGTGGAGCTGCCGCCGCCCTTTGCCGAACGGTTCCCACATGAATTGTCAGGCGGCCAGAAGCAGCGAATCAATCTGGCGCGGGCGCTTGCCGCGGACCCCGAGGTTGTTCTGTGTGACGAGGTCACCTCGGCGCTTGATACCATCGTCGGCGCCAATGTCATCGAGCTGCTGAAATCGCTTCGCCGCGAAACCGGTGTGTCCTTTGTCTTTATCAGCCATGATCTGTCGACTGTCGCGTCCTTTGCCGATGAGATCGTCGTTCTCTATGCCGGACGGGTCGCCGAACAGGGCCCGACCGACAAGGTGCTGTCGCCGCCTTATCATCCCTATACGCGGCTGCTGATTTCCTCGGTGCCGGAAATGCGGACCGGATGGCTTGAGGACACGGTGGCAAGCAAGGAGACAATCACCGGCATGACCGGCGGTGTCGAACTGACCGATGTTGGCTGCCCGTTCTTCGCCCGCTGTCCGCTGGCGATACAGGGAACCTGCGACACCATCGCCCCACCCCGCCGCGTCGATGGCGAGGATCACGTGATCGAATGCCATCGCGAGGTTGATGAGCTTCTTGGCGGGGGATGATCTGCCGCCCGGTGCGGTGCGTTGACTAGCCCTGAAGCTGCGGGTAGGCAAGTGCGGCCACGATATGCACCCGGCGCGTCTCGCCACCGTTGATCGCGGTGTGATAGCCCCGTGTATCGGTGAAATAGACCGATCCGTCAGCTGGCAGATGCGTGACGTGATGATTGACCACAAACAGCGATCCAGCATTGGTCAGGATCGGGATATGAAGCCGCGGTTCCGGGTCGCGATGCCAGCTGTTGCAGTTATACAGCCCCTTTGACAGAACACGCATCCTGCCGATTGGAAAACGGTGCGCCAGCTCGGTATGGACATGTTCGAAATAGGTGCCGGCAAATTGCGGGTTGAATTCGCTGAAATCGATCTCGGGGACGAGGTCCTCGCGCGCCTCCTCGACATACCGGTCATCACCGCGAAGCCAGTAGCGGCCGGACAGGTCATTCTCGGTCCATTCGGTCTGCCCCGGGCGCTGCGTCAGCGGCAGGGCGGCGAACCCGTCATCCTGCATCCCGCCCTTGAAGTCGGACCGGCGCAGACATTCGGCAAGCGCCGCGCGAAGCTCGTCAATATCGAAGGACAGCGCCAGTCTCGCAATCCCCGGCCCGGGAACAAAGCCAGCCACCGACCGAGTTTCGGGCGATGTCTGAAGACGGGTCTCGACAAACGCCACATCGCTGTCATGGATACGGCCGCTATGGGACTGCTTCATCTGTGCCGTCTCTGCACCTGTGAGGGGTGATCAGAAGGCCGCAAAAGCAAGGGGCTGTCAAGACGCGCCGCCAGCTTTCATCATGACGGGTCCGGCACCTTGCGAAGATAGGGTTTCACCGTGTCCCAGCCGTCCGGGAACAGACTTTCTGCCTCGTCATCCGAAACCGATGACAGGATGATCACATCCTCGCCTTTTTGCCAGTCGGCAGGGGTCGCCACCTTGTGACCGGCGGTCAGCTGAAGCGAATCGATGACTCGCAACAGCTCGGCAAAATTGCGGCCTGTCGACATCGGATAGGCCATCTGCAGCTTGATCCGCCTGTCCGGCCCGACAACGAACACGACCCGCACTGTCTGGTTGTCGACCGCCGTGCGCCCGGCCGCGCTGTCGCCAGCCTCTGCCGGCAGCATGTCATAGAGCTTGGCAACCGCAAGGTCGGTATCGGCGATGATTGGATATCCGGGCCGGTTGCCGGTGACATCCTCGATATCGGCAAGCCATCTCGCATGATCATCAGCCGCGTCGACCGACAGTCCAATCACCTTGACATCGCGACGGGCGAACGCGTCCTCGAGTCCGGCCAGCGCGCCAAGCTCAGTCGTGCAAACCGGCGTGAAATCCTTGGGATGCGAGAACAGAACCCCCCAGCTGCCATCCAGCCAGCTGTGAAGATTGATCTCGCCATGTGTTGTCTGCGCCGTGAAATCAGGCGCGATATCATTGATCCGCAGAACCATCTGTTCCTCCCGAACCTTGTTAGCAGGGACCGGCACGGTGATCAAAATCGACCCGTACAGGCCGACCCATACAGGCCATATTCCGCGTCAAACAAACCTCAGGGATCTCGAATCAAGCCAGCATAATCATGGCCCATACACAGTTTTTTCAGCCTCGCGGCGACAAGGCGCAAAAAACCGCTTTCACCCGCCCGAAGACAAAAAATTCTTCCGCCAGATGGTCGAAGCGGCAAAAGCCGACTGGCAGGCGTTGAAATGACTACCTGGCGACAATCAAGCTGTGGCACGATTGAGCCCGTCAGTTTGGCTGTTTAAGGGATGAAGTCATGGAACCGAAGCTGATGAGCTATATCACCAGCAAATTTGCCTCCAAGGGCGACATGATGGCGGCGGAACGGGTGTGGCAGGAAATCATCGGTGAAATGCTGCCCCGTTTCAAGGAAGCCGGCGCACTGCGCCAGGTGGTGACGCAGGTCTGGAACCAGGAGGGCAGCTTTATCCTCGGCAATCTGTGGGAATATGTGGATGAACAGGCCTTCATTGCCTGTCAGGCATTGTTTCGCGAGGCCGAGTCCAAGATGACCGAAAGAGCTGGCATCGCCTCGATCAATGTGCCCTCTCGCGGGATCATCCTTCACGACATCCATCTCTAGACCGGCCATCCATCCTCAGACCTCCCCCACGGTTCCGGTCCGCGGTTCCGGCCCGCGGTTCCGGCCGCAATTCCGGCCCGCTGATGACAGGCCGGGCCGCCAGGTGTCAGAGCCAACCACCTGTCAGGTCCTTGCATTGATGATTCCTCTGTGATTGCATCACGCGACATGGCAGACAGGTGTCGAACAGCTGTCAGCGCCATCGGAGCTGCGAAAAGGGACGGAACCATCGTGACGACGACAGATTATTCATTGCCGCCAGGAACGCATACCGTCGCGCTTGGGCTTGGCGACCTGAATGGCATCATGCGTGGCAAGCGCATCCCGGCGGCACAGTGGAACAGGATATGCGACGAGGGCAACGCGCTGGCGATGTCCTTGTTCACCATGGACATGACCTGCGATGTCTGGGACACGCCGGTGGTCAGTTTCGAGAACGGCTTTCCAGATTGCCATGTCTTTCCGCTTCATGCGCCAGTCGCCATTCCGTGGGAGCCAGGCGTGGCGCTATGCTTTGCCCGTGCCGAGGGAATGGATCACAAGCCGCTGACAGTTGATCCGCGCCAGGCCCTTGTCCGCCAGCTGGCGCGTGCCGCCGCCATGGGCCTTGATATCAGTGCCGGCACCGAGCTGGAATTCTATCTTCTCGACCCGCAGACCGGCCAGCCACGCGACCATGGCAATGATTGTTATGGCCTTGGCCGGGCGGCGGAACTCGAACCAATCCTGGGACCCATTCGCGAACAGATCGGCGCCATGGGAATTCCAATCGAACAATCAAACCCGGAATATGCGGCAGGCCAGGTTGAGGTCAATATCCGACATGATGCCGCCCTCATCGCGGCGGACCGGGTGGTGATGTTCCGCTCGCTGGTCAAACAGCTTGCGGCCAGGCACGGCTTTCAGGCCAGCTTTATGGCCAAGCCCTTTCCCAACGAGAGCGGCAACGGATTTCATGTCCATTATTCACTATGGTCTGACGGGCAGAATATTTTTGCCGATAACGGACGGCTGAGTGATCAGGGCCGGCATTTCCTTGCCGGGATGCAGCACCGTATGGCCGAGATGTCAGTCTGCGGCGCGATGACGGTGAATGGCTACCGTCGGCGCCAGCCTCTGTCCTTCTGCCCGACAAACGCAAGCTGGGGATATGACAACCGCACGGTGGCGCTTCGTGTGATCGAGGGAAGCGACAGCGCGACCCGTATCGAAAAGCGCGATGCAGGCGCCGACTGCAACCCCTATCTTTTGCTGGCAGCCGATATTGCTGCCGGCCTCGATGGCATCGAGGCGGCAATGGAACCATCAGCCGTCACCGAGGGCAATGCCTATCTTGACCAGGCGGCACCGCCAATCCCGCTACAGCTTGACGAGGCTATCCGTCAGGCGCGGGGCTCGGAATGGCTCTGCCAGGTGCTTGGTGCCGATCAATATGAAATATGGCTTCAGCAGGCCGAGCGCGAGCTGACTTTCTTCTGGCAGCAGGTCACCCCGTTCGAAACCGAGCGTTATCTGCGGGTATTCTGACAGCGCGCTGAAACAACGTTTCAGAAATCGCGGCTGGCGATGAATCATCTGCCAGATGGGCCGGTGCGCCGGTCTGTATCTTTACAGTGGCGTTTTTCGCCGAGATGGCTATATCTTGGGAATGATCAGGACGGCTGGTTTTTGCCACGGTGTGGCAATTGGGGGAGTGCCAGCAGACATCGTGATCATGCCCAGATACCCAGATGCCGCGAGGTAACCCCGATGAAAATTACCCGTAAAGTCAGAGCCATACTTGATAATTACGGCGCTGACAGCCCCGGTGTGAAGGCCAATCTGGCGCGGATCCTGATGCATGGAAAGCTTGCCGGCACCGGCAAGCTTGTCATCCTGCCAGTTGATCAGGGGTTCGAACACGGGCCGGCGCGAAGCTTTGCCGTCAATCCGGACGCCTATGACCCGCATTATCATTTTCAGCTTGCCATTGATGCCGGCCTGTCGGCCTATGCCGCGCCGCTTGGCATGATCGAAGCTGGTGCCGACAAATTCGCCGGACAGATCCCGACCATCATGAAGATCAACTCTTCCAATTCACTGGCGCGCGGCGGTGATGCGCCAAGCCAGGCCATTACCGGATCGGTGGCCGAAGCCCTGCGTCTTGGATGCAGCGCCGTCGGCTTCACCATCTATCCAGGCTCAGACGCCGCCTTCGACATGATCGGGCAGTTCCAGGACATGGCCGCCGAGGCCAAGGCGCTGGGTCTTGCGGTGGTCCTGTGGTCCTACCCGCGCGGAGGCGGGCTCAGCAAACCTGGCGAAACGGCGCTTGATGTCGCGGCCTATGCGGCGCATATGGCAGCCCTTCTTGGCGCGCATATCATCAAGGTCAAACCACCGACAGATCATCTTGAACAGGAGGCCGCAACGTCGGTCTATGAGTCTGTCGGCGTGCCGCGCGAAACGCTGGCCGAGCGCACCCGTCATATCATGCAGGCCTCCTTTGCCGGGCGCCGGATCGTCGTCTTTTCCGGCGGCGCGGCAAAAGACCGTGATGGTCTGATGGCGGAAATCCGCGGCCTTCGCGATGGTGGGGCGAACGGGTCGATCATCGGACGCAACACCTTCCAGCGGCCCCGCGACGAAGCGCTCGACCTGCTGTCCGAAATCATCGGGATTTACAAGTCGGGCAGCTGACAGGTCATCATCTGCCGGACAGTGCTGGCGGTTCCACGGCGAATCATCAATTCTGTTCTGGCAAGACCGTGCCACGGAACGAGTACAGGGTTCATGCCGCTACCACCTGTTGATGATCAGATTTCGATCAATGACCTTACCACTGACCCCTACAGCTTTTACCGAAAGGCCCGCGCCCATTATCCGGTGGTGACCGTCAAGGCGGTTGGGCGCACGATGCTGACCAAGGCCGCGGACACGAAATTCGTCAAGGATAATTGGGAGCTGTTTTCCTCTGACGATCCAAACACCCCGATGCGACGCGCCTTTCAGGCACATACGCTGATGCGCAAGGACGGTGCCGCGCATCAGCGCGAGCGCACCGCCATGGCGTCGACCTTTTCCCCGCGCAATCTGCGCGAGGTGTGGGTGCCGCTCTATGAAGAGGTGGTGGACAGCTATATCGGCAGACTACCACGCGGCGAGACGGTCGATCTGTTTGCAGATCTGGCGGCGCCGGTTTCGGCGCGATGCCTGTCCCACCTGATCGGGCTTGACCATGTAACGGATGAAGATTTGTGCCGCTGGTCGCAGACGCTGATCGACGGGGCCGGCAATTTTGGTCAGAGTCAGTCGCTGTTCGATGCCACCGACAGCGTCAATAACGAAATCAATGCCGCCATCGGGAAAACGGTGGCCGCATCCGGGCAGGCTGACAGGCCCCATGCCATCGCGGTCATGCTTGACCAGGACGCACCGCTGGAGATCGAGGCCATTCAGTCAAATATCAAGATCGTCATTGGCGGTGGCATTAACGAGCCGCGTGATGCCATGCTGACGGCCATTTTCGGGCTTCTGACCAATCCCGACCAGAAACAGGCCGTTCTTGAAGGCGCGGCTTCCTGGCTGAATGTCTTTGAAGAGGCCATTCGCTGGGTGGCACCAATCCAGCTGTCGTCACGACGTGCCATGGAGGATACACAGATTCACGGCCAGGACATCCGCGCCGGTGATGTGGTGATGACCATTCAGGCATCGGCCAATCATGATGAAGACATTGTCGAAAACGGTGATCTGTTCGATGTTCACCGCGCACGATCCCCACATCAATCCTTTGGCAATGGGCCACATTTCTGTCTTGGCACACATGTCGCCCGCAAGATGGTGGCCGATATCATCCTGCCCCGTCTGTTCGACAGATTTCCCGACATGACCCTCGATCCCGATCAGCAGGTTGCGTTCCGGGGCTTTGGCTTTCGTGGCCCGATCAACCTCCCGGTGCGCCTGAACTGACCGCCACCAGCCCAGCTCAGATCAAACCAGGCTGCCTGCCGGCAGGCCCGGCCAATTTGGCGTTGTTGTGATCTGCCGGCTCTGCTATCGCTGGCGCGTCACAGGAGGATCATACATGACCATTACGCTTCACCAGGCACAGACAATCACCAAGGCTTCCCTTGCCAAAGGGCGCGAGATGGGGCTGAAACCCCTCAGCGTCATCATCCTTGACGACCGCGGGTCACTCGTTGCCGCGGCATCCGAGGATGGCTGCAGCCAGCTCCGTGCGAAAATCGCCCATGGCAAGGCGAATGCCGCCATCGGCCTTGGCATGGGAACGCGCGCGCTGATGAACCGCGCCGAGCAGCAGGCCTATTTCATCCAGGCGGTAAATGGCGTGTTCGGCGGCGACATGGTGCCGGTGCCGGGTGGTGTGCTGGTCATTGACGATGGCGCGACATTGCTGGGCGCGGTCGGCATTTCGGGCGACACGTCCGACAATGACGAGGTTGCGGCTATCGCTGGGATCGCGGCGGCAGGCCTGACCGCAAAGGTGGACTGACCGCAAAGATGGCCTGACCGGGACACCATCGTTCCGCATCGTCGGCCAGACTGACAGCCGGGTCATCGACAGGAAAAAGGGGCGCCGTGCCGCGCCCCCTTTCGGTTTCAGACTCTTCGGTTTCAGACTCTTCGGTTTCCAGGTCTATTTAACCAGATTCTGCGTTGAGTATTCGGAGGCTGGCAGTTTGCCGACAGTGCCACGTTCCTGCACATAATCGACAAATGACTGCGCGTAATCGAGATAGGTATCGGTATAGCGCCCGTCTTTCTTCACCATCTTGAAGGTCTTGTACCCGTCGCGACCAGCAGCGATATAGTTGTTCGTGACAAGCCGGTAGGTCTTGGCCATGTCCAACGGGGTCCATGACGTGTCATTCCGGCCCTTGAACTCCATCCTGCCGAGACGCTGTCCAAGCCCTTTCGTGGTGTCTACATGCCAGCGAAGCCCGGCGGCATAGGGATAGGCGCCGGTCGACCCGTCAGGTTGCAGGGCATAATCAAGCGCCTCTTCCAGAACGGTTTTGATCTCGGCACCTGTCATATCCATTTCGACAAGCGTGTTGGCAAAAGGCAACAGCTTGTAGGCGTCACCCATTGTCAGATCACCCATGGCGATGTCGGTACGCACGCCGCCGCCATTCTGAATGGCGATGTCGCTTGCCTTGGCCATCTCGCGAAAGGCATGGGCCACAAGCATCGAAATGTCGGATCCGTTGCGGGCTGTCTCCTCTGGCGAACAGATCTTCGACCGTCCATCACCCGGAATACGGGCAAGGCACAAATTCTCGGCAACCTTGCCAACCTTCACCGCGCGCATCTCCTCAACCTTCACATTGAAGGAGTCAAGAAGTGCCGCGGCATCTTCATCCTCGGTGACGATAGACAGTTTCGGATCGGCCTTGATGGCCGCATAGATGGCATCACGCGCCGCCCCTTCGACCTCGACCCGGTCACCATCGGCATTCTTGCGCTTGAAGCTGTCGGCCAGCATCATATGCGGCACGCCTTCACAGGACAGGATCTCGCCAGCGTCATTGAACGACAGGTCCAGCTCGCCAACAATCTGGCTGTACTGCCAGGCCGAGGCGACACATACCGACTTGCCACCAACGCCGGTGACGATGGTCGGGTACGGACCGGCGGCATTCAGACCAACATCGGCAAAATCGCCAAGCAGAGTGTGGGAATCACCGCCGATGATCACATCGACACCGTCGATTTTGGTGGCAAGATCAAGTTCATTGCCATAGCCGTAATGCGTCAGCAGGACAATATGGTCGATTCCCGACTTCGTCAGCTCATCAACCATTTTCTGTGCGGTTTCCGCCTCATCAAGGAAAATCGTTGTTTCATCCGGGCTTGATGACAGCTTTGTCTTCCGCACGATATCGATGCCGACAATGCCGATCTTCATGCCGTCAATCTGCATGACGGTATAGGGCTGGATGTAATCTGTTGCACTGTTTGGTGTCAGCGCCGAGACACCAACCTCCGGCTTGATATTGGCAGCCAGGACCGGCGTATAGCAGTCATCCGATTTCAGGAAATCAAGAAACCTTGCCAGACCCGCGTCACCTTCGTTGAATTCATGATTGCCAAGAGCAAAGGCATCGAAACAGATTTCGTTCATCAGGGCGGCGTCCGCCTCACCCTTGAAAAGAGTGAAGAACAGCGATCCGGATATGGCATCACCAGCGTGAAGCTTGAGAAGATTGTCAACGCCAGCTTCAAGCTCCTTCATCTTGGCAACAACGGCTGGCATGCCGCCGGATCGCACGCGGGTGGATTGCCCGTCCAGATTCAGGCTCATGCGGCCATCCGGCTTCAGGTGCGAATGGTGGTCATTAATATGCAGGATCTTCAGATCGCCTGCCTGCGCCACGCCAGTGGCAAAGGCCATCAGCATGGTCATGGCGATGCCGCCGCGACGCAGCGACCGGACGAGAATGCGCAGGAATGTGGAAAGCTTGTCCATGGTGGTCATGCCTCTTGGAATGAAAACACGACGTAAGTTACAGCATTTATATTACAGCAACATTGCACCGGAGTCTGGTTCCAGATGGACACGACGCCGGAATAATTTACCCGTCAACATACAGGGTGAGCGACACCGGCACCGAAGGGCAATGGCCGGACATAATCACTTTCCGACCGAAATCTCAATCTTGTCGTCCTGATGAACCGCCAGGACGTTGATGCCCAGCACGAACCGTTTGTAGCCGGCAGTCTTCAACAGCTTCTCCAGGTCCGATTTCTTTGTCTTGATATGCTCAATCAACATCATCGGCTTGCATCTTTGCAGCGTGGCCTTCGCGCCGCGCAGGACTTCGGCCTCCATCCCTTCGACATCAATCTTTATAAAATCAACGCGTGACAGCTTCAGGCTGTCGATGGACAGGAGCGGAGCCTCATAGGTCGAGGCGCTGTCATATTTGACTGGCTGACCGATATCTTCATTTGTCTTGGATGGCCGGAGTTCAAGGCTTCCGAAGCTTGCCGGACGGTCATAATTGATCTTCGGGATGTTGATCACCCCGCATTCACCGCCAACAGCAGACCAGGTGGCGCGCGCATTGGAACAATTGTTGATGGCGATGTTGCCAGCCAGCGCATAATAGAGGCGTTCCTGCGCCTCGAAGGCCAGCACCTCGCCCCACCCATACATGTGCTTTGCCCATTCAACGGTATGGACACCAATATTCGCCCCGCAATCAAGCGCCACAATATTGGACCCATAGATATCCTTTCGCTTGCTGAGCAGGCTAAGCGCAAGGTCCACTTCACGCTTGTCGAATGACTGTGTGTTGAAAATCTGTGACCCGACACCAATCACTCCGCCATCTCTTTCGACGAAATCGTTTCGGTTCACAATCATCGGCCCATGGTCGGACGATACGATAACAAAGGATGCGGGACGAAATGGGGGCATGAAATGTCCTGTAAAAAAATTCTGTGCCACGAAAACCGGCAATCAAACGGGCAACTGTCTGAACCCTGACCCTGGCGACGCGCGCCATCGGGACCACCCCTATATCGCAAAGAATGACGACGCCCTCAAGGTGGCCGGAACGAAAGCCGCGAGGATGGTGGGTGCTGATGCCGGCACGACATATTTGAAGGCTGGCAATGTCACGCCGCGCACTGTACATAGTGGCGGCGTCACCACCGCGTCGGTGTGACCGACGCATCCCATATCGTTCCCCGTTTCTGAGAACCAGACAAGCACCCTATGTCATCATTCAAGTCCGGCCGGCTTCACAGGCTTATTTGTGGCGAATTCTACAACGACACCTCTCGACCGCAGCTGTCACCAAAGCAGCTTTCCATAGAAATACTGTCAGGGCTGACGGTGTCGCTGGCGCTTGTGCCAGAGGCCGTTGCCTTTGCCTTCGTCGCCGGTGTGGCGCCGCTTGTCGGACTTTACGCAGCGTTCATTGTCGGGCTGGTCACCGCGCTCTTTGGCGGGCGTCCGGGCATGATTTCCGGGGCGACCGGCGCCCTTGCCGTTGTCATGGTTTCGCTGGTCATGGAGCATGGTGCTCAATATCTGTTCGCCACTGTGGTTCTGATGGGGGTGTTGCAGCTCATTGCCGGTGCGTTGCGCTGGGGCAAGTTCATCCGCATGGTTCCATACCCTGTGATGATCGGCTTTGTGAACGGCCTTGCGATCGTGATCGGCCTGGCGCAGCTGGAACAGTTCAAGATCGCCAGCCCGGATGGCAGCATGCGCTGGATGGAAGGCGAGATGCTGTTCACCACCATCGGCATGATCGCGCTGACCATGCTTGTCATCTGGCAGGCGCCGCGCGTGACAAAGCTTGTTCCGGCACCGCTGGCCGCCATCGCCATCGTCACCGCCGTGGTTGTCGGATTTGGCATTGATGTGCCACGTGTCGGTGATCTTGCCAGCCTGTCGGGCGGCCTGCCATCCTTTGCCATCCCCATGGTGCCCCTGTCTCTTGAGACGATTCGCATCATCTTTCCCTACGCGCTGATTCTGGCGGCCATCGGCCTGATCGAAAGCCTTCTCACCCTGAATCTGGTTGGCGATATGACCGAACAACGCGGCGGTGCCTCACGCGAATGCGTGGCACAGGGCGCGGCCAACTTCATTACCGGCTTCTTCGGCGGCATGGGAGGGTGCGCGATGATCGGCCAGTCGATGATCAATGTGAAATCAGGTGGCCGCACCCGCATCGCCAGCGTCGCCGCCGCGATGTTCCTCCTTGGCTTCATCCTGTTCACCGCATCGCTGATCGAACAGATTCCGATCGCCGCGCTTGTCGGGGTGATGTTCATGGTCGTCATCGGCACCTTTGCCTGGCATTCCATCACCACCTTGCGGAAAGTGCCGCGCGCCGACGCGCTGGTCATCCTTACCGTCACCACTGTCACCGTGGCCGAGGATCTGGCCATCGCCGTGGTTGTCGGGGTGATCATGTCGGCGCTTGTCTATGCATGGAACGCGGCGAAGACCATTCAGGCATCGAAACGGCCCTCGATCCGCGAAAAGGGCGCGATTGTCTATGATATCAAGGGACCGTTATTCTTTGGCTCGGCGACCGGATTCCGTGAGCTGTTCCAAATCAAGGATGACCCGAAGACGGTGATCATTGATTTTGCCAGCTCGCGGGTTGTCGACCAGTCCGCCCTGCAGGCCATTGAGGACGTGGCCGCGAAATATCACCAGGCTGGCAAGACCGTGATGCTTCGCCATCTGAGTCGTGATTGCCACAAGCTTCTGTCCAGATCAGGGCAGCTGATCATCGGCAGTGATGACGATCCGGAATATCAGCTGGCGGTTGATTACCGGGTGCGTCAGGGCGCTTTTGAAGCCGGCCACTGATCCGGCGGCGGGGCTGACCACCTGACCGGCCACAGCGCATGTTATCGCCGCATCTTGACCTTGCATCTGATGGATGAAATCCTGTCCACAAATCTAGCCAGAGTTGTTTGCCGGCGCGCACACACGGGCCCAGAAGCCCCAGCGAACATAAATATTCCCGTTCCAGCCCCGGTAAATCACTTTGATCGACATTGTTGGGACATCACGGAAAGGGATGCGTCGTGACCAAGCCATTTGCAAAATTGATGAGTTACAACCAGATCGACTTCCAGTCCAAATTCCATCTCGATGCGATGGTCACACAGATGGAATCTGTCAATGAACAGATGGGACATAAATTCAAGGAAGCGGGCCTGTTATCATTCACCGTAACGCAGATCTGGAACAAGCAGGGGAAATTCAGGCTGGGTGTCTATTACGCTTACAGGGATGAAAAGGCGTTTATTGATTGCCAGAAGCTGTTGAACGGCATTCCGGATGATGAAGACAACCCGGTGATTCAGAACGCCGATCGTGGCATCGTTGTCTTCCATGTCGACATGACAGACTGAGCCCTGACAGGCATGACAGGCATCACATGACAGGGCATCACATGACAGGCATGGCAGGGCGGTGCTGGATGATGGTCCGGCCAGCGCCCTGCAGACCCATTCCGACGTGCTGATTGTTCTGGACAGGCTTGCTGCCAGCCTACTTACTGAACAGATGTTGCAAGAAGCGATTCAGGAATGATCAAGGTGCGTCCAGAATGACTGTCAGAACCGATACGGAAACATTGCCGGACGCGGACACCTGGCTAGACCGGCTCGATGACCCGGCTGCTCTCGAGGTTATGCTTGAGGACCATGGCCGCGCAATCGGCGCGGTGCGGAACGCGATGGCCGAAATTGAGCTGGCCGTTACCGCGATCGTCAGCCACATCAGGAAGGATGAGACAAGTCGCATCATCTATGCTGGGGCGGGCGCTTCCATTCGTATCGCGGTTCAGGATGGTGTGGAATTGCTGCCAACCTTCGATTGGCCGCGTGAACGCGTGGCCTATCTTGTGGCGGGGGGTGACAAGGCCCTGATCGAGTCTGTGGAAGACGCGGAGGATGACGAGATCGCCGCCCGGCAAATGGTTCATGACCATGAGATTGGCAAGAAGGACATTGTTTTGGCGCTTGCCGCCAGTGGTCGGACCTCTTTTACCTGCACTGTTCTGGAGGAAGCCCGCAAAGTGGGGGCTCTGGCCATCGGTGTTGCCAACAACCCGGATACGCCGCTTCTGAAATCCGCCGATATCGCGATACCGCTCATTACGGGTGGCGAGGCATTGGCCGGCTCCACCCGGTTGAAGGCAGCCACCGCTCAGAAAATATGTCTGAACATGATCTCGACACTGGTGATGACCCGGCTTGGGCGCGTGCGTGACGGCAAAATGGTCGCGATGCGGCCAACAAACGCCAAGCTGCGTGACCGGTTCTCACGCATTCATAGCAACGAATCGACGATTTAACCCAGTTGGAACACCCGGGCCAGCCGGAGTCAGCCCGAAGGGTCAGGCGGTAGTTGCCGCAGAAGCTCAAGGCCAAGACTGACCGCGCCAGACAAGCCGTCTCCGTCACTTTGTGTCAACAAATTTCCAAGGTCGCGGCTAAGCAGGGGCGCAAGGCGTTTGCCAACGCTTCCACCAAGGTAGAGCCGCCCGGTCCTGGCCGCATCAAGCGACCTGACGATGACCTCAAGATCGTATCGTGCCTGATCAATGATCATCGCCGCGGCCCTGTCTCCGGAGTCAAGAGCGTCAAAGATCGCCGGAGCGAACTCGCCAAAATGCTGCGGCGTGGCAGTCTTGCCAAAAAGCACGATGTCCGATGGGTTGTCGTTGAACCTCCCGAGCGTTTGGGCGATGAGGTCAGTCATATCGGCAAGTCCGTCATGCGCTCTCAGGGTCTGACGAAGCAATTCACGGCCAAGCCACGCACCGCTGCAATCGTCACCAAGCTGAAAACCCCATCCGCCGACTTGTTTCAAATGACCCTGATATCGGCTTACAAAAAAGGAACCGGTTCCCACCTGTGCCAAGGTTCCATCCTTGGTCCCCAGCACGCCGGCAACGGTAATTTCCCGATCTGACATGACGCGGATGTCCGCGAAATCAAGAGCGGCGGCAAGCCGTGAGGCCACAGTGCCAACATTCGCACCGGCACTTCCCACGATGGCCACATCATTTGCCCGAAGATCAACAGGCCGATGCGCGGAGTCGTAAGTGGCCACAATCAGGTCCCGGATGTTCTGCAGACTTGCATTGAAATCACTGGTTAAATTGGAAAATCTTCCCTCCACGCGGGCAATCACCCTGCCTTCGGAATCTGCCAACGCCGCGCGTGTTCGTGTACCGCCTCCCTCAATCGCAAGGATGAATCTTTCCACCATTTTAAAGGCTCCTGTCCTGGGCATGGCCGTTGGATTATCGGCGACAATATTGACCAATCTGCTTCTTCGCCTCAATATTCATTCAGTGTCGCTTGTGTTTGGCTTTCGTCCGACGACAAAACAAAAGACGGAAAATGTCTGGCGGCACAGAAAAAACTAGAACAGGGGAGGACCCACATGAAGTTCAAGTCTTTTATGGGCGCAGCTGCCGCCCTTCTGATTGGCAGCATGGGAGTCGCGTCAGCTGATGTGACGTTGACTATCGAAAGCTGGAGAAATGACGACCTGTCAATTTGGCAGGAAAAGATCATACCGGCATTCGAGGCTCAGAACCCGGGTATCAAGGTGGTGTTCGCCCCGACAGCGCCGGCGCAGTACAACTCGGCGCTGAATGCCAAGCTAGAAGCCGGCACCGCCGGTGATCTGATCACGTGCCGACCATTTGACGGCTCATTGTCACTCTACAAGGCAGGTCACCTTGCCGAGGTTGGTGACCTTGACAACATGAAGAACTTTGGCCCTGTCGCCAAATCCGGTTGGAGCACCGATGACGGTTCAGCCATCTTCTGCGTTCCGATGGCATCGGTGATCCACGGTTTCATCTACAACAAGGATGCATTCAAGGAAGTCGGTGTTTCGGTTCCGACCACAGTGGATGAGTTTTTCGCGACGCTTGAGAAGATCAAGCAGGATGGCAATTACGTGCCGCTCTCCATGGGTGTTGCCGACCAATGGGAAGCTGCAACCATGGGTTACGCCAATATCGGCGTGAACTACTGGAAGGGCGAGGAAGGTCGCCAGGCTGTGATCGCCGGCAACATGAAGCTGACGCACGCGGACTGGGTTGCGCCTTATGCGCAGCTTGCCAAATGGGGGCCTTACATGGGCGATGGATATGAGGCTCAGTCCTATCCTGACAGCCAGAACATGTTCACGCTTGGCCGCGCAGCCATTTATCCGGCTGGTTCATGGGAAATCTCGGGATTCAATGCTCAGGCTGACTTCGAAATGGGCGCCTTCAAGGTGCCGGTTCAGGCTGCTGGCGACGAATGCTACATTTCCGACCATGTC
Source organism: Puniceispirillaceae bacterium (SeqCode) (assembly GCA_049623505.1). Taxonomy (GTDB): domain Bacteria; phylum Pseudomonadota; class Alphaproteobacteria; order Puniceispirillales; family Puniceispirillaceae; genus UBA8309. Next base: position 128,861 of record JBMZTC010000005.1, read on the forward strand.
GATATTGCGCTTGGCATGAACAAGGCGACAAAGAATCCGGAGGCTGTCCGCACTTTCCTGAACTGGGTTGGCTCGGCTGAATTCGCCGACCTCTATGCCAATTCCCTGCCAGGATTCTTCTCTCTGTCCAACCACAATGTGAACATGACAGATGCCCTGGCGCAGGAAATTGTTGGGTGGCGTGGCGAGTGCAACTCGTCAATCCGTCCCTACCACCAGATCCTGTCTCGTGGCACGCCGAACCTTGCCAATGAATATTGGGTGACGTCGGCCAATGTCATTCGCGGCACCATGACTCCGGAAGAAGCGGCCGCGCACATGCAAAAAGGCCTGGCCAGCTGGTATGCGCCACAGCAGTAATTCTGCTGGATCGCCTGTAAATTTGTCAGACAGCCCCATGCAGGGGCTGTCTGCGCCCAGCTCAATATTTTCATCACGATGATATTGTTTGTATATCAGCCACCGGAGCCGCCGCATTGACACAGGAAAATGTGACCCCCCGCCGCCCTCCGATCAGATGGCATATCGGTGTTTTCCTGGCGCCCGCTGTGCTGGTTTACAGCACGTTCATGATTTTTCCACTTTTTGGAACCTTGCAGCTGTCGCTTTTCACCACCTCCGAGCAGCAGACATATTTTGTCGGGCTGGAGAATTTCAGGGTTCTGTTTGGCGACCCGCGCTGGTCAGGGGCTTTCTGGAATGCGCTTGTCAATAATGTATGGTTCTTCGTCATCCACATGCTGGTGCAGAACCCGATCGGCATTCTGCTTGCCGCCGTGCTTTCCAATCCAAAACTTCGGCTGCGCGGTTTCTATCGTTCGGCGATTTTCGTGCCGACCATCATGTCCTTCGTCATTGTTGGCTTCGCCTGGAAACTGATCCTGTCCCCGTTATGGGGCATCGCGCCCGATATGTTGAAGGCTGTTGGTCTGAAATTCCTCTTCGCTCCGTATCTGGGCAAGGAGGAGTATGCCTTGACGACACTGGCGCTGATTTCCGTATGGCAATATGTAGGCATTCCAATGATGCTGATTTATGCGGCGCTGCTGTCTATTCCGCAGGAAGTCATCGAGGCTGGTGAGGTCGAGGGGGTCACTGGCTTCTCCGCCTTCTGGAAGATCAAGCTTCCTCTGATCCTGCCGGCTATTGGCATTATTTCCATCTTGACCTTCGTCGGTAATTTCAACGCCTTCGATTTGGTCTACGCGGCACAGGGAGCGCTTGCAGGGCCAAATTACGCCACCGACATTCTCGGTACATTCCTGTACCGGACCTTCTTCGGATTCCAGATGCAGCTTGGCGATCCCCATATGGGGGCCGCGGTAGCGATGATCATGTTCCTCATCATCCTGACCGGCGTTTGCATCTATCTTTTCGCCATTCAGATGCGCATGACGCGCTATCAGTTGTAGGGGGCATGGAAGCAAGGTGAGACGTGTGCGCCATACATTGCCGAATGTCCTGCTCGCCCATGGGGCACTGGCCGCCTATACAGTGGTTGCCCTGTTTCCGATCTTCATTATCATTATCAACAGCTTCAAGACGCGCAAGGCGATCTTTCGTGATCCACTGGCGCTGCCCAATCCCGACAATTTCTCGCTGGTCGGGTTTGAAACCGTATTCCGGCAGGGCGACTTCTTTCTGTATATGCAGAACTCGCTGATCGTGACTGTCGCCTCGCTGTTCTTCATTCTGCTGTTCGGGGCGATGGCCGGGTTTGCGCTGGCCGAATACAGATTCAAGGGCAACACGCTGATGGCCCTGTATCTGGCCATCGGCATCATGATTCCGATCAGGCTGGGCACGATCTCCATTCTCGAGATCATGGTCGCCAGCAACCTGGTCAACACGCTGACAGCGCTGATCCTTGTCTATATCGCCCAGGGCCTGCCGCTGGCGATATTCATTCTTTCCGAATTCATGCGCCAGGTGTCGGATGATCTGAAGAATGCCGGGCGGATAGATGGGTTGTCGGAATATCGTATTTTCTTTGTTTTGGTGTTGCCGTTGGTCCGGCCGGCGCTCGCCACCGTCGCGGTATTCAACATGATCCCCATATGGAACGATCTGTGGTTCCCACTGATCCTGGCACCCGGCGAGGAAACCAAGACATTGACGCTCGGCTCACAGGTGTTCATCGGCCAGTTTGTCACCGACTGGAACGCCGTCCTGTCAGCGTTGTCCATGGCGATGTTTCCGGTGCTTGTTCTGTATCTGATTTTTTCAAAGCAGCTCATCAGGGGCATAACCTCGGGTGCTGTGAAATGATTCGTGTTCTTGTCGCCGGCCTCGGCAATATGGGGCGCAGCCACGCCTTGGCCTATCACAAGCAGACAGAGTTCCAGATCGTCGGACTTGTAAACCGGACGCCTGTCGAAATGCCGGATGATTTGGCGGGCTATGAACAGTTTGATGACTTTCACGCCGCCCTTGACGCGACTTCCCCCGATCTTGTCTGCATTGCCACTTATTCGGACAGCCACGCCACCTATGCGATCGCCGCGATGAAAGCTGGCGCCCATGTCTTTGTGGAAAAGCCGCTGGCGACAAACACAGCTGATGCTGTTGCTGTGGTCCGTGCCGCGCGGCGCCATGACCGCAAGCTGGTCGTCGGCTACATTCTGCGCCACCATCCGAGTTGGCAGCGGATGATTGACGAAGCGCGGTCACTTGGGGGGCCATATGTATTCCGCCTGAACCTCAATCAGCAGAGCAGGGGCGAGGAATGGGCCACTCATAAGCAGCTTATGAAGACAACGCCGCCCATCGTTGATTGTGGTGTGCATTATGTCGATGTGATGTGCCAGATCACAGACGCCACGCCTGTACAGGTGCGTGGCATGGGCCTGCGTCTTTCCGATGAAATCGCAGAGGACATGTACAATTACGGCCATTTCCAGGTGATGTTTTCCGACGGGTCGGTCGGCTGGTACGAGGCCGGCTGGGGGCCGATGATGTCGGAAACGGCGTTTTTCGTGAAGGATGTCATCTCGCCTGGCGGCGCCGTGTCCATTGTCGCCGCCGATATCGCCGGGTCATCGAACATCGACAGCCACACAAAGGTTGGTCGGTTGCTTGTACATCCAACAGATGGTGAGGACAAAGTCGTCACACTTGATGATGAGCCCGGCCACCAGGACTTATGTGACGCGGAACAGGCCTTTGTCGGACGTGCCATCCTCGAGGATATTGATCTGTCACGCCACGCACTGGATGCGGTGCAATCCCTGGCCATCTGTCTTGCTGCCGATGAAAGTGTGCGTTGTGGCAAAGCAGTCAGTCTGCAACCGCCGGAACTATAGTCCGTAAGGAGATCTTTCATGGGCTCGCTCGGTTTGAAGAACATCCACATGTCCTTTGGCAACAATCAGGTGCTGACGGACATCAATCTCGAGGTTGATGACGGAGAATTCGTTATATTCGTCGGACCTTCGGGTTGCGGAAAATCCACTCTGTTGCGGATTATCGCCGGGCTCGAGACGCCTGTGTCGGGGGATGTGGAAATTTCGGGCCAGCTTGTGAATGCCATGCCGGCATCCAGGCGCAAGATAGCCATGGTCTTTCAGACCTACGCACTGTATCCGCATCTGACAGTCGAGAAGAACATGAGCCTCGGCCTGCGTCAGGCAGGTGCCGCCAGCAGCTATATCGAACGACAGGTCAGTCTTGCTGTCGAGATGTTGGAACTGGAACCCTATTTGAAACGCAAGCCTGCTGAGCTGTCTGGCGGCCAGCGTCAGCGCGTTGCTATCGGCCGCGCGATTGTGCGAAATCCCGACCTGTTTCTGTTCGATGAACCTCTGTCCAACCTTGACGCCGCGCTTCGGGTCAATATGAGGATCGAGATCGCTCGCCTGCATCGCGAGCTGAAATCGACCGTTGTCTATGTGACCCACGATCAGATTGAAGCCATGACCCTTGCCCAGAAAATTGTCGTGCTTCGCGATGGCCAGATCGAACAGATCGGACCACCCATGCAACTCTACAAGGATCCGGACAACATGTTCGTTGCCGGATTCCTGGGCTCGCCTGCGATGAATTTCATGAAGGCCGGACATCTTGGAATCGGCGGCAAGGCGACGACGGTCGGCATGCGTCCTGAACAGCTCACGATATCTCGTCGCGGCAAACTGACCGGCACGGTTAGCCACCTTGAACATCTTGGTGCTGAAACGAATATATTCGTCAATACCGATGGCGGAATGATCACGGTCCGCCAGTTTGGGGAAAGCAGCTTTGATATCGGCGCGAAGATCAGCCTCTCATTCAAGGATGAAGACATGCTGTTCTTTGACAGAAATGGACTGAGGCTTCGCTAGCCGGCAACCGGGCAATCGGTGGACAGGCCTCGCGAAAAGGCAGCAGCCGAAGATGGCTGATCAGGTGATCCGTGCGGCCCGGCTTTTCTTAGGTGGTGGTGACGCCCCCCTTATCGATCACATGGTCAGGGTCGGCCCCGGCATTCGCCCGGCGGCGTCAATCAGGCCCCCTGCCGCTGCGGATGCGGACCTGATTCCGGGATTGTCATGCTTCTGGAGGCAAGGTT
>JBMZTC010000006.1:0-17487 GCA_049623505.1 Puniceispirillaceae bacterium (SeqCode)
TCCACCACATGGCGTAGGTGGCGAGACGGAATCCCTTTTCGGGCTCGAATTTCTTGACCGCATGCATCATGCCGAGATTGCCCTCGGAAATCAGGTCGGCGACAGGCAGGCCATAGCCGCGATACCCCATGGCGATTTTCGCGACAAGCCGCAGATGGCTTGTCACCAGCCGGTGCGCGGACTCAACATCGCCGCGATCCTTCCAGGCCTTGGCGAGCATGTATTCTTCCTCGGGCTCAAGCATCGGGAAGGAACGGATCTGTTCAAGATAGCGCGACAGGTTCCCGTCCGGGCTGATCGCGGGGAGCGTTGTCTTTGTCGCTGGCATCTGTTTGTCTCCATCGGTTGCGCGTGGAGGCCGGGCTGCACGGTCAAGCGGCCTGCAATAACACTATTGCCTTGCCAGTAATAAACCACGCATTCGGGGCCGGATTAAGGCGGAATTCTGCAAAAGTCTTTTTACCAGCATGATGTAAGTGAATTCGGACCGGATTCAATGGGACGAATTTGCGGTTCCCCTTGAAAACCCGCAATATTCTGCCTGTCCCCTGTCCCTGTCCCTTGTCCCTGTCCCCTATGTCCCTAGCGGGGTGGGCGGGCCATGGCGCGGCGCGCGATGCCGTCCTCTATGGTCCCGACAAGCGCGGTCATGTCGGCTGGCAGCGGGGTTTCGAACTCCAGCGTCGCGCCGGTCACCGGATGCGCCAGCGCAAGGCGCGCCGCGTGCAGCGCCTGCCGCCCGAAGCGCCGAATCTCGGCAAGGCAGTCACGTGCCGGGGCGTCTGGCATCTGGCTTGTTCGCATGGCGCGGCCATAGACCTGATCGCCGATCACCCCATGCCCGAGATGCGCCATATGGACACGGATCTGATGCGTCCGCCCGGTTTCCAGACGGCATTCCACCAGACTGGCGAAAGGTGGCAGGCGGCGGGTCACGCGCCAGTTGGTGGCGGCGAACCTGCCATTCGCGACGACGGCCTGTTTCTTGCGGTCGCGCTGCGAGCGGCCAAGTGGCGCCTCGATACGGCCGTCATTCTCGCCGGGCATGCCCCAGACAATGGCGTTGTAGCATCGTTCAAGATCGTGCGCGGCGAACATCTCGGTCAGACGGGTATGGGCGCGCTGGCTTTTCGCCGCCAGCATCACGCCGGATGTGTCCTTGTCGAGCCGGTGCACAATGCCGGGCCGCATCTCGCCGCCAATGCCGGTCAGCCCTTCGCCGCAATGGCTGATCAGCGCGTTGACAAGCGTGCCGTCAGGCTGTCCCGGGCCAGGATGAACCACCATCCCGACGGGTTTGTCGATCACGATCAGGTCGGAATCCTCATACAGGATGTCGAGCGGAATATCCTGCGCCACCGGCCTGGCGTCGCGCACCGGCGGCAGCGTCAGGACATAGGTGGCACCGGCGCGCACCGTCTGTGACGGATCGCTCGCCACCTCGCCATCCTCGGTCACCGCGCCATCGAGAATCAACGCCTTCACGCGGGTTCTCGACAAGGGCTCGTCGCTGGTCAAACTGCTGGCGAGAAACCGGTCAAGCCGGTCGCCGCTGGCGGACTCGTCAACGATGGCGGTCAGATGCTGTGTCGCTTCACTGGTCATTGCCGGGCAGACTAGCCTATATTGCGCTGTGAAGACACTCCTGTGTGGGGCGGCGACGCCCCGGAAAGGCATCCGCATGCAATCAAGCGATCCGAGGCCGGACAACGCCGCCGGCGACGATATGGGCCCCGCACCATCGCCCATCGTTCGCAATCTGGGGATGATCAAGGCCGCCGCCATCATCATGGGGGTGCTGATCATCGTGCTGACGGCCGTGGTGATCGGCACCATCGCCTCGCGGCTGGCGAAAATGACCGCGCCGCCAGAAACGCTGAGCCTTGCAATTCCCGAGGGCACGTCAATCCGGTCGGCAAGCGCTGATGAGGGTGGCTTCGTGCTGATTGTCGACGGACCCGATGGCAGCGAGATATGGCGCCTGTCGCCGGATGGCGCGCGCGCGCAGACGATTCAGATCATTACGGAATAGGAAGGTCAGATCATCACCGAACAGGTGCCTGACGCGGGCGCGGGCGGCTAGAAGCCGATTTCGGTCCGAACAGACAGCAACAGCTCTTCAAGCGGCATCGCGCCGAAGGCCGGCACGTCATAGCCGACGGCAAGTGGCAGCACGTAGTAGCGCGCGCAAAAAAGAAGGAACGCCAGATAGAGTGGGCTGGCGCGGTCAATCACCCACCGCGGCGCCACCATCATCGCGGCCCGGGTTGGTGGCATGACAACGGCGTTCAGGACCCGCATCAGGCCGAGGCGGCTGTCTTCCTTGATGAACATCGACAGCAGGAAACGCAATGCGGCTGCCCACATCAGAATCCCGAGCGGCAGATCAATCACGATCCCCAGCGCTGGCAAGGCCTCTGCCATCTGTTTCCCCATCGATGTCGTCGTATTGGCCTGCAAGCTTAGAGCGCGGCCCTGATGAATCAAGGCGAATCGTCATATGGGCATTCGTGGCCTGGTTATGGAACGCGTTCTGTGATGCATCGGCATGGCGCGATCGCAGGGTCAGATCACGCAGAGGGATCGCGCGGCGGGATCGCGCGGTGAGATTGCGTGTTGAGATTGCCTGGCGCGCGGGCTAGAACCTGCGGGGGACCGGCACGGTCAGGCATCATCATGATCGTCGACGGCGCCGGTTTGTTCAGCCAGGAGAAACATCATGTCCAGCCATCAGTATGTTTATGTCATGCATCGCCTGTCCAAGAGCTGGCCCGGCGGCAAGGAAGTGCTGAAGAATATCAGCCTGTCCTTTCTTCCCGGCGCCAAGATCGGTGTCCTTGGTCTGAACGGTGCCGGTAAATCGACGCTGCTGCGGATCATGGCCGGGCTGGATACCGAGTTCAATGGCGAGGCCTGGGCCGCCGACGGTGTCAAGGTCGGCTATCTGGCGCAGGAGCCCGAGCTTGACGAGAGCATGGATGTGACCGGCAATGTGCTTGCCGGCATGGGTGAGGCCAAGGAGCTGATGGACCGGTTCAACGAGGTCAGCGCCCGTTTTGCCGAGGAACTGACCGATGACGAGATGAACGCGGTGATCGCCGAACAGGCCGAACTGCAGGAAAGAATTGATGCCATTGATGGCTGGGATCTCGAGCGCAAGGCCGAGATCGCCATGGACGCGCTTCGGGTGCCGGCTGGCGATTCCGATGTGAAAATGCTGTCGGGTGGTGAAAAGCGCCGTGTCGCGCTGTGCAAGCTGCTTCTCAGCGCGCCTGACATGCTGCTGCTCGACGAACCGACAAACCATCTGGACGCGGAATCGGTGGCCTGGCTGCAGCGCTTTCTGCATGATTTCCCCGGCACCGTGGTGACCATCACGCACGACCGCTATTTCCTTGACGAGGTGGCAGGCTGGATCCTTGAACTCGATCGCGGCGCCGGCATCCCCTATGAGGGCAATTATTCCGGCTGGCTGGAACAGAAGCAGAAGCGCCTTGAACAGGAAGGCAAGGCCGAGGATTCGCGCGTGAAATCGCTGTCGCGCGAACTTGACTGGGTGCGTTCGGCGCCAAAGGCGCGCCAGGCCAAGTCGAAGGCCCGTATCAGCGCCTATGAAAAGATGCTTGCCGATGAAGGCCAGCGCCAGATCGACACCGCCAAGATCCACATTCCCGCCGGCCCGCGTCTTGGTGACGTGGTGATCAATGCCGATGGTCTCGGCAAGGGGTTTGGCGACAGGTTGCTGATTGACGGCCTGTCATTCCGCCTGCCGCCGGGCGGCATTGTCGGAGTCATCGGCCCGAACGGCGCCGGCAAGACGACGCTGTTCCGCATGATCACCGGTGGCGAGACGCCGGATAACGGCACCTTCACCGTGGGTGATACGGTCAAGCTTGGCTATGTCGACCAGTCGCGTGACGATCTGGACAATTCGAAGACGGTCTGGGAAGTGATCTCTGACGGGCTTGACGAAGTCGTTCTTGGCAAGCGCACCATGGCGTCCCGGGCCTATGTCGGGCAGTTCAACTTCAAGGGTGGCGACCAGCAGAAACGTGTTGGCCAGCTGTCGGGCGGTGAGCGTAACCGGGTGCATCTGGCGCGGATGCTGAAGAGCGGCGCCAACCTGCTGCTTCTTGACGAGCCGACAAACGATCTCGATGTCGACACGTTGCGGGCGCTGGAAGAGGCGCTTGAGGAATTTGCCGGCTGCGCGGTGGTGGTCAGCCACGATCGCTGGTTCCTCGACCGGCTTGCGACACACATCCTTGCCTTTGAAGGCAACAGCCATGTCGAATGGTTTGAAGGGAATTACGAGGCCTATGAAGAGGACCGCAAGCGCCGCCTTGGCGCCGAGGCCGACCGCCCGACCCGCATCAAATACAAGCCCATCAGCCGCTAGTCTGGCGGCGCGCGCCCGCTGACGGCGGGCCGGGATAACACCGGGCCGGGATAACGCCGGGCCGGGATGGCGTCAGTTGCTGTGAAGAGGTTTGTCGAGCCGTGTCTGCATCGCCTCGATCAGGGCCCCGAACTGGCCCTTGTTCTTGCGGATCACGGCGACGTTTTCCTGTTTCTGGGTGACCAGCAGCGACAGATTTTCAATCTCGATGTCAAACACACGCGGCGGCTGGCCTTTGCGTGTCAGCACACGCCAATTGACCGCCACCGGCGGCCTGCCACCAGTGGTGTCGGTGAAGATGCCGCTGACAATGACGAATTTGTCGCCTTTCACGCTGGTCCCGCTGGCGGCATAGTCCAGCCCGTTCAGCTGGTCGAAATTGCGCACGATGGTGCCACACAGAACTTCCCTGAACAGCGTGCCATAGGTTGCCTTCTGGTTATCATCCGCGGCGCGCCAATATTGCCCGGCCGAGAAACGGGTGATCGAATCCATGTCAAAATAGCTGCTCAGCACACGGTCGATTTCGGATGCGCGCGCGTCGACATCGCCGGTATCGGTGGCAAGAAAGGATTCGAGGTCGGCGATCATCTGTTCGATCAGGCCGCTTGCGGCGGCTTCGCGGTCATCCGCGCCGGCCGACAATGCCGGCAGCGTGGCAAGCGACAGCCATGTCATTGCCATGGCAAGAAAGCGGCGACGAAACATCAATCGGACTCCTCGAACAGCGAATCAAACTCATCTTCCGACACAGCGCTCCGCGCGCCATCCGCCACCCGATCTTCCAGCAGCCCGACCCGCGTCTGGTAATAGACCGAGCGTGTGCGTGCATAGGGATCAAGTGAATTGTACTTCACGTCGTTGAACGCCTCGAAATTATCCGCGCGAAAGCTGACGGCGCCCACTGGCGCCTGCGCGGTCCTGACGATGTCAGCCGCGTCACCGGTGCCAAAGACGCGGAGCGGGTTCATCACCATGTCCACGACATTTCCGGTCAGTGAACGCGTGGTGCGGGGCCCCAGAACCGGCACCATCAGATAGGACCCTTCCGGCACGTCATAGGCTGCCAGAGTCTGACCGAAATCCTCGCGGTTGACCTTGTGGTCATCCTCTGACAGGTCGGCAAACCCCAGCGTCAGGCCGTTTACAAGGAAATTGAGGGTGGCCAGCGCGGCATTCTCGAACTTGCCCTGAAGCGACGAGTTGATGGCTGTTGATGGCATGGATGCCCAGCGAAGATGGTTGTTGATGGCGGTGCGGCCGCCTTCCGGCACCGTATCGCGATATCCTGATGCCACAGGTTCCAGCACATAGGTATCAACGCCCATGTTGAAGGCGAAGACCTTGCGGTTCGCATCCTCATAGCTGTCGCGCGCATCACTGCGATCGGCGGGCGGCGTCGACGAGCATCCGGCAAGCGCCAGGCCGGCCACGACAAGCAGGCTGCTGGCGATCTGGCGTGGTCGGATGCGATCCGATTTGAAGTGCATATTCATCGCTGGTCCTCTGCCGCGCCCCAGCCAGAAGATATCGCAAGCTGGCAAAAATGCAAACCGGCTGCCGAAAATGCCGCAATGCAATCCGTCGCAACCGGTCGTTGAGGACGCAAATGCCGCATGGCGGGATGCGGCGTTGACCCGTGCCCGGCGATTTGCGAGTTTGGGCCCCATGCAGATTTCCCCGCAATCAGAGCATCCCTGGCTCACCGGCCTGAACGAGGCGCAGAGTGAAGCTGTGCGCAGTCTTTCCGGCCCGGTTCTGGTGCTGTCCGGGGCTGGCACTGGCAAGACGCGGGTACTGACCTCGCGCCTTGCCGAGCTTGTCGCCACCGGTACGGCAAAGCCCTGGAACATCCTGGCCGTGACCTTTACCAACAAGGCCGCGCGCGAAATGAAGCTTCGCGTTTCCGCGATGGTCGGGCCGATGGCCGAACAGGTCTGGCTTGGCACCTTCCACGCTCTTGCCGCCAGGATGCTGCGCCGCCATGCCGAGCTTGTCGGCCTGAGAAGCGATTTCACGATTCTCGATGTTGACGACCAGAACCGTGTTCTCAAACAGCTTATGGAGGCCGACGATATCGACTCCAAACGCTGGCCGGTGCGGCTTCTTGGCGGTGTAATCCAGCGATGGAAGGATCGCGGGCTGACGCCTGACAAGGTTGGGCTGGCCGAGGCCGGCGACCTTGCCAATGGCCGCCTGCGCCAGCTTTACGAGGCCTATCAGGCGCGGCTGCTGGCTCTCAATGCAGTCGATTTCGGCGATCTTCTGCTGCATATGCTGACGGTTCTGCAGACCCATCCCGATGTGTTGGCCGAATATCATGGCCGCATCACCCATATCATGGTTGATGAGTATCAGGACACCAATGTCGCGCAGTATCTCTGGCTGCGGCTGCTGACCGGCAGCGCGCGCAACCTGTGCTGCGTTGGTGATGATGACCAGTCGATCTATGGCTGGCGCGGTGCCGAGGTTGGCAACATTCTGAAGTTTGAAAGCGATTTTCCCGGTGCCAAGATCGTCCGGCTGGAGGAAAACTACCGGTCGACCGGGCATATTCTTGCCGCCGCCTCCGGAATCATCGCCCGCAACGAGACGCGCCTCGGCAAGACGCTTTACACCGGTGCCGGTGATGGCGAGAAAGTGCGCGTCAACGGCTATTGGGACGGCGCCGACGAGGCCCGTGCCGTGTCCGCCGAAATCGAATCCATGCAGGCCGGGGACGAGGATCTGTCGCAGATTGCCGTTCTGGTGCGGGCCGGGTTCCAGACCCGTGAATTCGAGGAGCGGTTTATCGCCATCGGTCTTCCCTACCGTGTCGTTGGCACCCGTTTCTATGAACGGGCGGAAATTCGCGACGCCATTGCCTATATGCGGCTGATCACACAGCCTGCCGATGATCTTGCCTTTGAGCGGATCATCAATGTGCCGAAACGGGGGCTTGGTACCGCCAGCATCCAGGCCATCCATGTTCAGGCGCGGGCCTCGGACAAACCTCTGCTGGCGGCGGCGATCGACCTTGTGGCAAGTGACGAGCTGCGGCCGGCGGCGCGCAACGCGCTTGGCAGCTTCTGTCAGGATATCAGGCGCTGGCGCGAAATCTCCGGAACATTGCCCCATACCGAACTTGCCAAGATGGTGCTTGATGAATCGGGCTATACCGCCATGTGGCAGGCCAACCGGTCACCGGAGGCGGAAGGCAGGCTTGAAAACCTGACCGAACTTGTCAACGCGATGCAGGATTTTGACTCGCTGCAGGGTTTTCTCGAACATATCTCGCTTGTCATGGACGGTGATTCCGATTCCGACCAGGGCGAGGTGACGCTGATGACGCTTCACGCCGCCAAGGGCCTTGAATTCGATACCGTCTTCCTTCCCGGATGGGAGGAGGGGGTCTTTCCAAGTCAGCGCACGATCGATGAGAACGGTGCCGTCGGGCTCGAGGAAGAGCGTCGCCTTGCCTATGTCGGCATCACCCGCGCGCGCAAGAAGATCTTTATGAGTTTTGCCGGCAGCCGGCGAATTCATGGCCAATGGCAAAGTTCGATCCCGTCGCGCTTTGTCCAGGAATTGCCGCCTGAAACGGTGATCGAGGATATCGCGCAGGGCCTTGGCGGCGGCATCCCCTTTGGTCGCGCCGCGCAGGCCCAGCTTGCCGGTGGCGGCAGCTTTGGTGACACGCCGCGTGGCGGTTATGGACCTGGCTGGCGGCGCATGGCGGCGCGGCAGGAAAATGCCGAAAAGGATCATTTCCTGCCAACCGGCACCAAGCAGGGGTTTGCCGCCGGTGACCGTGTCTTTCACCAGAAATTCGGCATGGGCAACGTGATCCTTGTCGATGGTGACAAGCTGGAAATTGCCTTCGACAAGGCCGGCCACAAGAAAGTCGTGGCCGGGTTTGTCAGCAAATCGTGAGGCTGTCTGATGACCAGCCTCTACACCGCCCGCCTGCAGCTTGATGAGGGCCTGACCACCGCGCAGCTTGGCAGCTTTGAGACGGTGTTTTCCGAACTTCTTGATGCCGCCGCGACGTCGCATCTTCGTGATGGTGGTGGCGACTGGCTGATCGAGGCGCTTTTCACCGCAGAGCCTGACAGCGCCATCATTGATGATTTGCTGGCACCCTGTTTCGCCGCCTGTGGACACATGCCGGTGCGGGTGTCGATTGACGCGCTGGCTGACCGGGACTGGCTTGCCGAGAACCGCGCCGCCTTTCCGCCGCGGCGGATTGGCAGGTTCTGGGTCTTTGGCGGCCATGTCGAGGCGCGCCCGCCGGCGGGAAGCTGGCCGATCCAGGTCGAGGCGGCACAGGCCTTCGGGTCGGGAACGCACCCGACGACGGCAGGCTGTCTTCGCGCGCTTGAGGATATTCTTCGTGGTGGCACCTTCCGACGCCCCCGCTGCCTTGATATGGGGTGCGGGTCGGCCATCCTCGCGCTTGCCGCGTTGCGGGCGCGGCCGGGCGCCGCAATCCATGCTGCCGACAATGACCGGGTGGCGGTACGAACGGCGGCCGAGAATGGCCGCGTCAACCATATCGCGCCGCATCGGTTTCGCACCGTCTGCGCGCAGGGCTATCAGTCGCGCCAGCTGCGCGGTGCGGCCCCCTTTGACATCATTCTTGCCAACATTCTGGCGCGACCCCTGTGCCAGATGGCTGGCGATCAGCAGGCCTGTCTTTCGGACCGCGGCTGGCTGATCCTGTCCGGCATCCTGAACAATCAGGCCGTCATGGTCGAAAGCCGATACGCCGCGCAGGGACTGCGGCTTGCCAGGCGGATCCGGATTGGTGAATGGACAACCCTTGTCATGCGCCCGGCGCGCCTTGGCCTGTCCCGTCCGCTATGGCATCCTCGACAGAGTCCATCCTCAGCTGCCGGAACACCAACATGACCCGCACCCCATCCTCGGAAAAGCTTGCCAGCCTGCGGGCGGCCCTGAAACAGCGCGATCTTGATGGCTGGTATGTCGGGCGCGAGGACATGTTCCAGGGCGAAGAGGTGCCGGCGCGCGAGGAACGGCTTGCCTTTATCAGCGGCTTCACCGGATCGGCCGGGTTCGGGGTGATCCTGCCAGATGATGCGGCGTTGTTCAGCGATGGCCGCTATACACTGCAGATGGCCAGCCAGTCAGATCCGGATCTGTGGCAGACATTCACCTTGCCCGAGGCCGATCTTGGCGGGTTTCTGAATGCCGCGCACGCCAATGGCGCGCGCATCGGGATCGACCCGCGGCTTGTCACGGTGCGCGGCTTTGAAAGGCTGCAGGATATCTGTCTCAAGGCCGGGGCCGAACTTGTCGCCGATGCGGACAATCCCATCGATGCGCTGTGGGGTGACAACCGCCCCGATATCGCGCCGTCGCGCCCTTTTCGGATGCCTGACCGCGTGGCCGGGCAATCGATGGCAGACAAGCTGACAGCCCTGTCCGCACGTCTTGAGGCGGCACGGTGCGACGCTGTCGTGATCAGCCGCGCCGATGCGGTGAACTGGCTGGTGAACATCCGAGGCACCGATCTGTCGAACACGCCGATCAATCTGCTGTTCGCGCTGTATCACCGCGAGAACGGGCTGATCCTTCTTGGTGAGCAGCATCGTCTGGCACCGGTCATGGAGGGCGATCTGGCGAATGAAGTGGCGATCGTGCCGCTGTCGCAGTTCGCCGACCTTGTCGATCCGCGTGCCGGTTATGCCGATGGCGCGCGGGTGATGTTCGACCCGGACAGCCTGCCGCAACAGCTTCACGCGCCGCTGGCAAGGGCAGATATCGAACCAGTTGCCGCGCCATGTCCGGTTACGGCGATGAAGGCGTGCAAGAATGTGACCGAACTTGATGGCACCAGACGTGCCCATGTTGAGGACGGTGCTGTCATGGTGCGCTTCCTTGCCTGGCTTGACAGCGGGGCGGCGCGCGGCCTGCGGGAAACCGAGATTGCCAGTCACCTGCTGACGTTACGGCGGGAAAGCCCGCGCTTTCTGGCTTCAAGCTTCGAGACCATCTGCGGGTCCGGGCCGAATGGCGCGATTGTCCACTACCGGGCCATCGACGGGCAGGACAGCTTGCTTGTCGAGGACAGTCTGCTGCTTGTCGATTCGGGCGCGCATTATAATGACGGCACCACCGACATCACCCGCACCATGGCCATCGGCACGCCGGCGGCCGGGATGATCACCGCCTTCACGGCCGTTCTTCGCGGTCATATCGCGGTGGCGATGGCGCGGTTTCCGAACGGCACCACCGGCCAGCAGATCGACGCCCTCGCCCGCGCGCCGATGTGGGCGGTGGGGCTTGATTACGCGCATGGCACCGGTCACGGCGTCGGGCATGTGATGCAGGTTCATGAGGGGCCGGCAAGCATCTCCAAACGCGGCACCGTGCCACTTGAGCCGGGCATGCTGCTGTCCAACGAGCCGGGATGCTATCACGCCGGTGAATGGGGTATCCGGACCGAGACATTGATCACTGTCACCGCGCCCGATGATGATGGCTTCAGGGGATTCGAGACCATCACCCTGTGCCCGATCGACCGGCGGCTGATCGATGTCGACATGCTGCTGCCTGCCGAGCGTGACTGGCTGAACAACTATCACGCGCGGGTGCGGGCGACGCTCATGCCCGAGCTTGACGGCGAGGCGGACTGCCTGGCTTGGCTTGCCGCGGCCTGCGAGCCGATCTAGCCCGGCGGTCTGGCCGACAGGTCTAGTCGGCGGCCATGCTGTCAATCATCGCCAGCCAGTCCTCTTCGCTGAGGACTGTCACGCCAAGCTCGGCGGCCTTGCGGGCCTTCGAGCCGGCATCGGCGCCGGCGACAAGATAGCTGGTCTTCGCCGAAACCGAGCCCGACACCTTGGCGCCAAGCGATTCGGCGCGTGCCTTGGCCTCGGCCCGCGACATGCCGGCAAGCGTGCCGGTGAAGACAATCGTCTTGCCGCTGATCGCGCTGTCCTCGGCCGGACGCTCGGGCGGCACGACGCTGAGCTGGGCCAGCAGATCCTCGACCGCGTCGCGGTTGCTGTCATTGGCGAAGAAACCGATCAGATCCGCCACCATGGCCTCGCCAATCTGGTCGATGGCCACCAGCTCAGCGGAGGTGGCCTCAAGATCGGCCTGTTGTGACAGGGCGGCCAGCATCGTCTCCGGCTGTATGAAATGCAGCGCCAGGATGCGCGCCGTCGCCTGACCGACCTGGCGGATGCCAAGCGCGAAGATGAACCGTTCAAACCCGATCTCGCGCCGCGCTTCGATGGCGGCGAGAAGATTGGTGATTGATGTTTCGCCATAGCCGTCAAGCTCGGCAAGGTCCGCACGCCGGTCGCCAAGCCGGAAGATGTCGGCAGGCCGTCTGACCCAGCCAAGCTCGACGAACTGGTCGATCTGCCGCGCGCCCAGCCCCTCGATATCAAAGGCATCGCGCGAGACGAAATGTTTCAGCCATTCCAGCCGCTGCGCCGGGCAATCAAGGCTATTGGTACAGCGCCGCACGGCCTCGCCCTCGGGCCGGGTTGCCGGCGCGCCGCATTCCGGACAGGTGTCGGGAAAGATGAACGCATGGCTGTCAGCGGGGCGCGCGGCCGAAATCACGCGCACCACCTGCGGGATTACATCGCCGGCGCGCTGGATCACCACCCGGTCGCCAACCCGGATATCCTTGCGGCGGATTTCATCCTCATTGTGAAGCGTGGCGTTGGACACAACGACGCCGCCAACGGTGATGGGCTGCAGCCGTGCCACAGGTGTCAGCGCGCCGGTGCGCCCGACCTGGATATCGATGGCGTTCAGAACCGTTTCGGCCTGCTCGGCGGGGAATTTATGTGCCAGTGCCCAAGGCGGGTCTGATAATCATGCCGGTCGACCTTGTAGACAACACCGTCAATATCGTAGCCGAGGCCGGACCGCGCCGCGCCGATCTCGCCATAGGCCGTCAGCAGTCCGGCGACATCATCGCAGCGCCGGGACAGCGGGTTGATGGAGAACCCCATCACCGACAAGGCTTCAAGGCTCAGCATATGCGTCTCGGCCAGAGGCGCGCTGACTTCGCCAAGCGAATAGGCGAAGAACTGCAGGCGTCGCGACGCCGTGACGGCGGGATCCTTCTGCCGCAGCGATCCGGCGGCGGCGTTGCGGGGGTTGGCGAAGATCTTGCCGCCGGCCTGCTCCTGCGCTTCGTTCAGGGCCAGAAATTCCGCCCGGTCCATATACAGCTCGCCACGCACTTCCAGAATGTCCGGCGGTGCGCCGCCAAGGCGTGCCGGCACCGCACCGACCATCCGCACATTCGCTGTGACATCCTCGCCCTCGGCGCCATCACCGCGGGTGGCCGCCTGAACCAGCCGACCTGATTCATAACGAAGCGACAGTGACAGCCCGTCGATTTTCGGTTCGGCGGTAAAGGCAAGGGCTTCGTTCTCGTCGAGCGACAGAAAGCGCCGCACACGGGTCACGAAATCGGCGATATCCTCATCGGTAAAGCCGTTATTGAGCGACAGCATCGGCCTGGCGTGGCGCACCTTGCCAAATCCGGCCGACGCCGGCGCGCCAACGCGTCTGCTGGGGCTGTCCTCGCGCACCAGCGCGGGAAACGCAGCCTCAAGGTCCCGGTTGCGCGCCACCAGCGCGTCATAATCGGCATCGCTGATGGCCGGGTCATCGGCGCCGTGATAGCGCGCGTCATGCCAGGCGATGGCGGCGGCAAGCGCTGCCAGTTCCCGAGCAGCGTCATCGGCGGTCAATTCGGACGGCTGCCTTGTGCCAGGGCGCAGCGTCCCGAGTGCCTCGTCGTCACTCATCCTAGCTCTCCAGCAGGGCGATGGCGGCGGCGCGCGCCTCGGCGGTGATCTGTTCACCGGCAAGCATGCGGGCAATTTCCTCGATGCGGGCCTCGTCCGACAAGGCTTCGGTTGCGCTGATCACGCCGCTGTCGGTCGCCGTCTTGGCGATCCGCATGTGATGGTCACCCTTTGCCGCGACCTGCGGTGAATGCGTAACAACCAGGGCCTGCGTGGTCCTGCCAAGGCGGGCCAGCCTTTCACCAACCGCCGCGGCGACAGCGCCGCCAACGCCTGAATCCACCTCGTCAAAAATCAGCGTGCGGCCAGCGGCATCACCCTCAAGCGCCACCTTCAGCGCCAGCAGGAAGCGCGCCAGTTCGCCGCCGGAGGCGATCCGATCGATCGGGCCGGCCTTCATCCCCTGGTTGGTGCTGGCCTCGAAACGCACCTGCTGTGTGCCAAGCGGGCCGAACTGCTCTGGTGGCAGATCGGTGATCGCGGTGGTGAATTGCGCGCCCTCAAGCTTCAGTGGCGGCAGTTCGGCTGTAACCGTCGCATCAAGTGTCCTGGCCGCCTTCAGGCGATTGGCAGCCACAACAGCGGCGATCTGCTGGTAATAGTCGCGCCATTGCCGTTCATTGTCGGCAAGCTCGGCCAGCGCGCCAGCCGAATCCTCGATGCTGGCAAGGCTGCTGGCAAGTCGTTCGTGAACCGTGGCAAGTTCGTCCGGCGTGCAGTCATGTTTGCGTGCCTGCTGGCGCAACTCATGAAGCCTGTCATCAACACTTTGCAGACGGGCCGGGTCGCTTTCCAGCTCGTGCCCGGCGCCGCTGATGGTGGCACCAGCCTCGGCAAGCTCGGCATCGGCACGGCCAAGCGCCGCCTGGGCCTCGTCAAGCAGGCCGCCGGCAAGTGGCGCCACCTTGTCGAGTGCCGCACGGGCCCGGCCGATGATGGCCTGCGCCCCGCTGTCGCCGAAAATCGCATCATCGGCGACGGCCAGACCTTCACCGATCCGCCCGACATTCGACAGGCGTTCGCGTTCGGCGGACAGTTCATCCTCTTCACCGGTGCGGGGCGTCAGCAGATCAAGCTGTTGCACCGCATCACGAAGCCATTCTTCCTCGGCGCGTGCGGTTTCCAGATCGCGCTTTGCCTGCGCGAGATTACGCTGTGCCTGCAGCCAGTTGGCCCATCCGGAGCGCAGCTTTTCCAGAATGTCATCGTGATTGGCGGCGCGGTCGATATGCCCGAGATGTGTCGAAAGATCCAGCAGGCCCCGGCCTTCGAACTGGCCCTGAATCTCGACAAGGGCGTCACCAATTTCGCGAAGCAGCGCCGCCGACACAGGAACGTCATTTATGCTGGCCGCCGACTTGCCATCGCTTTTCAGCCGCCGCCGCAGGATCAGTTCGTCATCGGCCGGAATGTCGGCCTCGGCAAGACGGTCCCATACCGGATGTTGCGGCGCCAGATGAAACACGGCCGCCACCTGCGCTGTCTGCTCACCTTCACGGATCAGGCGGAAATCGGCGCGGCTGCCAAGCGCCAGGCCAAGGGCGTCGAGCAGAATGGATTTGCCGGCACCGGTCTCACCTGTAAGAACGGTCAGCCCATGCTCGAAGGTCAGCGTCAACCGCTCGATCAGAACGATATTGGAGACCGTCAGGCTGTGCAGCATGGCTATTGATCAAACAGGTCGGACACGGATTCGATGGCGCGCTGGAACATACCCTTGGGAAGTGACCGCTCGGGATTCTCGGCAAGCGCCAGCAATTCCTTTGTCCAGAAGGAGTCGGGAAAATTATAGACCGCCACTGACCCGACACGGTCGGCTTCCTCGGTCAGGCCAAGGGCAAGATACGCCTCGACCATGCGATACAGCGCCTCGGGAGTCTGGTTGCTTGTCTGATAGTCGCGCACCACCTTCTCGAAGCGTCGCAGCGCCGCGGCATAATGCGCTCGCTCGCTGTAGAAGCGGCCAACCGCCATTTCCTTGCCGGCCAGATGCGAGCTCGCCAGATCGGCCTTCAGCCTGGCATCGCGGCTGTAGGTTCCCTGCGGGAAGCGAAGCAGCATCTCTTCAAAGGCGTTCAACGCCAGCAGAGTCATCTCGGCGTCCCGTTCGACATCGACAATCTGCTCATAATAGCAAAGCGCGCGCAGGTAATAGGCATATTCAACCATGCTGTCGGCCGGGTTCAGTTCGATGAACCGGTCAAGCGAGGCGATGGCGCGCGGATAATTATTGTCCTGATAGAAGGACCAGGCGGCCATGATCTGGGATCGAACCGCGAGGTCCGAATAGGGATGCTGGCGTTCAACCTCTTCAAACTTTGGCGCTGCCTTCCCCGGTTCGCCATCAGTCACAAGCGACAGCGCCTCGTCATAAAGCGTCCCGGCGGGGCGCTCAACCTGTTCAAGCGGTTCGGGCGAGGCGCAACCGGCAACGGCAAGCGTGGCGGCGAGGGCGATCGGTATCAGAAAAGTCTTGGCCAAGGCGGCTCTCCACGGGGGTGGTAGGTCTCTCGCACGACGCTGGGTCGGGTGCCGAATACAGCGCCAGCACACAATAGCCGCAAGTGACGCAGGTGAAAAGACGCCAGATGAATGACCGACGTGTCAGGCAGGTGGCAGGTGATCAGTTGATGGGGGCGGCTAGACAGCCGCTGCCGCCGCAACCTCTGGCAGCGCGTAGCCGTCGGAATGTTCGACGACCGTTCCATCCTCGATAATCTGGAAGGATGCTGGCGAGTTCCACAGGGTGTTGATCAGCTTGGCGCACATGGCGTGACCCGGGCGGGAGGCTGTCATCTTGCCGCGCATTGTCATGCCCAGAAGATAGAGATCGCCAAGACAATCAAGGATCTTGTGGCGCACGAATTCGCGTTCCATGCGAAGGCCACCCTCATTGAGAATGGTCCCATTCTCGACAACGACGGCGTTGCTCAGGGATCCGCCAAGGGCAAGGCCGGCATTCTGCATCGCCGCCACATCGCGCATCAGGCAAAAGGTGCGGGCGGCGGCCAGTTCGCGTTCGAAAGCGCCGGCGCCATGCCGATACAGGAACCGCTGGCGGCCAATGGCCGAATCGTCGAAATCAATCTCGGCGTCGATCTCAAGCCGATCACAAGGCTCAAGCTTGGCCCAGCCACCGCCATGTTCAACCGAAACCGGCGAGGTTACGACCAGAACCCTGCGTCTGGTGCCAAGCTGCCGGATGCCAATGCGGTTGATGGCTTCGATGACCGGCAGGCTGCTGCCATCAAGGATTGGTGCCTCGCCACCATCGATATCGACGATGGCGTTGTCGACGCCAAGTCCGGCGAAGGCCGCCATGATATGCTCAACCGTCTCAAGGCCAACGCCGTCATCATTCACGATGCGTGTGCACAGACGCGCCTGGCGAACGCTGCCCGGCGTGGCGGCGATCGTCTGACGGCTTTCCGTCACGTCGACGCGGCGAAACAGGATGCCGGTATTGGCCGGGGCGGGATGAATGGAAACGCGAACGAACCTGCCAGAGTGAAGCCCCACACCGTCAAATGATATGACATTGGCGACAGTTGTCTGCATTGGGCTTTGCAATGGCTGGTCGCTGAGCATTCGCGCTGTACCCTGACGGCTTGTTATTCTTGTCTGTGTGTCGCGACCGCTATGGTCTGACCACGGATGCATTAAGAAGCAGGGGTGGTCCACAATCAAATCACATTTGGTTACTGGTTGTTACAACTGTCTGGTCAGCAAACGAAATCCGACAATCGGTCCGAAACAGGTGACAAAAAAGGGCCCGGCACATGGCCGGGCCCTTTCATGCAATGCTGCTGCCAATTGGCCTGATGTCCAATGGGCCCCTCTTCTAATTGGCCCTTCGTCCAATAGGCCCTTCGTCTAATTGGCCTGGCGGCGCAGGAAGGCCGGGATCTCCAGATCATCGGCCTGCCGGTCGAGCGTCGTTGTGCCGGCCGGTTCAGGCGCGCGGTTCATCGCATCGGCGCGTGGCAGGTCGAGGATCGACGGTGTCGCTTCCTCGGCAGCCCTGGCAGGTGCGGCGCTGCCGGCTGCTGCCTCGACGGCCGGTTCACGCCTGGCCGGGGTGGCCTCATCCTGTGGCTTTTCCGTCCACAATCGAGAGATCTTGTTGATCAGGCTTGTTTTGCCACCAGCCGGGGCCGCTTCCGGAACGCTTTCAGCCTCGGGCATCACCGCCGGCGCGCCAGGGATGAAGGGCTTGCGGCCGGCCATCAGTTCATCGGCCTTGTCGGCCACCATCACAGGTTCCGAAGTGGCGGCTGCCGCTTCGGGCGCTGTTTGGGGCGCTGT
>JBMZTC010000006.1:17586-98939 GCA_049623505.1 Puniceispirillaceae bacterium (SeqCode)
GAAGGCCGCCGCGCGGTCCTTCGCGATGGCTTCGTCAATCGACATCTGCTGGTCATCCGCAGCTTCGCCCGTCACAGCCTCAGCCTCGACCCCGGTTTCGGCATCGGACGCGTCCAGTGCCGAAACATCCGTCGTTGTGGCGCGGCCACCGGCAAGAAATGCCAGTCGCGACCGTGATGCCTTTGTCGGCACGAAGCCGGGCATGATGGCGGCATCATCACCGGCCGCAAGCTGATCAGATTCGGCTGTGTCGGCCGTGTCAGGCGTTTCTGCCGGGCGTGCCGGGGCAGTTGAGGCTTCGGCCGGTGCCGTGATGGCGGTTGCCTCTGCCGACGGGTCACTGTCAGCCGGTGCTTCGGCGGTGGCGGCCTCACTGGCCAGTGCCGCTGGCGCGGCCGGCATCGCCGTTGGCGCCGAGATGATGGTCGATCGCCGCGTGATCGGGGCCTGCAGGAAGGTCGGGCGTTCCCGGGTCTGCATGTTGGCCTCGATTCCGGTGGCCACGATTGACACCCGCATTACACCTTCAAGCTTTTCATCGAAGGTGGATCCGAAGATGATTATGGAGTCGGCATCGACCTCGCGGCGGATCCTGTTGGCGGCCTCATCAACCTCGAACAGGGTCATGTCCATGCCGCCGGTGACATTGATCAGCACGGCACTTGCCCCCTGCATCGAGATATCATCGAGAAGCGGGTTGTTGATCGCGGCTTCGGCGGCCTGTGTCGCCCGGCCGTCGCCCGACGCTTCGCCGGTGCCCATCATGGCCTTGCCCATCTCGCTCATGACGGCGCGAATATCGGCAAAGTCCAGATTGATCTGACCAGGCTTGATCATCAGATCCGTGACACCGGCAACACCCTGGTGAAGCACCGTGTCGGCCATGTGGAACGCATCGGCAAAGGTGGTGCGTTCATTGGCAAGCCGGAACAGGTTCTGGTTCGGAATCACGATCAGCGTATCGACAAAGCTCTGCATCTCGGTGATACCGGCCTCGGCCTGCGCCATCCGGCGTTGGCCTTCGAAGTCAAACGGCTTTGTGACAACACCGACTGTCAGGATGCCACGCTCGCGTGCCGCTCTGGCGATGACCGGTGCCGCGCCGGTGCCGGTGCCACCACCCATGCCGGCGGTGATGAAGACCATGTTGCAATCGGCAAGCTCGCTCATCACCGCCTCGATGCTTTCCTCGGCGGCCGCCCGCCCGACATCGGGCTTTGAGCCGGCGCCAAGCCCCTGGGTGATGGCGCTGCCAAGCTGGATCTTCCGGCTGGCAAGCGAATGGGCAAGCGCCTGTCCATCTGTGTTTGTGACCAGAAAGTCGACCCCATCAAGGTCGGAGTTGATCATGTTGTTGACGGCATTGCCGCCAGCGCCGCCAACACCGACTACGGTGATGCGCGGTCGCAGTTCCTGCATGGTTTGGGGAACGGACAGATTGATGGTCATGAGACTCTCCCTTCTGCGGTTGGTGACCATGGGGCTGCCGGCAACCGAAATGCACCTGGCATGGCAGCGTTTGGATGCGGGGCATGACTGGCCCCGCCGAAAGAATTTCCTGGTAAAGACATCAAACAAGGTCGCATTCTATGTGCCCCTTTCTCATAAATTGTCCCTGAACCAGGCGCCGAGTTTCTCGATCGGCCCATGGGGCAGGGTTCTGGTTTGCCGCTCCGCCGGATCATCCTCGGTCAGCCTGCTGACATGGATGAGGGCGCCAACGGCGGCGGCATTCGACCGGCTGGTTTCTTCAAGGGGAAGATTGCTGATCCCCCCGGGCTGGCCGAGGATGACGTTCCGGCCGACAAGCTGGGCACAGAAATCGGCAATGCCGGTCAGCTGGCTTGTGCCACCGGTAAGCACGAAACGGTTGCCGGCGGCGTGATCCATCCGCGCGGCGCGCATGCGGTCCATCAACAGCTCGACGATTTCCTCGATCCGGGGCTTGATGACGGCGCTGAGAAGCCGGCGTTCAATCGTCTTGCCGCCAGCCTCGATCACGTCACCAAGGCCGGGCAGGGTGATGTTGTCCGACATGCCAAGCTGCAACGCCTCGCGGACAGGCGATGGGGCGGCGGCCATGGTGTCGACCGGTGTGATCGAACCGTGAACCGCCTTCAGCCGTTCAGCCTCGGCAAGCGGCGTTGACAGGATGCGGGCAATGTCGGTTGAGACATGCTGCCCGCCAACCGGCACCGTATCAGTGTAGATCAGCTTGCCATCCATGAAGATGGCGATGGATGAGGTGCCGCCACCTATGTCGATGACGGTACTGCCAAGGTCACGATCCTCGCTGGACAGACAGGCCAGACCCGCCGCATAGCCGGCATGAATGAAGCGTTCCGCGCTCAGATGGTTCAGCGCCAGCGCTTCGATGATATTGGTCAGGCTGGTGCGAAGTGCCGACACGCTCAGGAAATCAACGGCCAGGCTGCGGCCCCGCATGCCTGTTGGGTCGGCGATGCCGCGCACGTCGTCAAGACTGTAGTGAAGAGGGTGGAGCTGCATCAGCTGCAATGCCGGATCGAGCGCCTGCGACCCACAGCGGTCGAGAAGGCGGCGCACGTCGCGGCGGCTGACGGTGCTGTCAGACAATGTCATGTCCTGCGTGCGCACCTGCGATCGCGCGCTACCGCCCGGAAGAACGACTGTGACCGAGGCGATTGACAGGTTTGCCGCGCGTTCGGCGCTCTGCACCGCATGGCCGATGGCATCACCGAGCGCTGTCAGGGCGGTAACCTCGCCAGCGCGCATGCCGGCCGAGGCGTGCGTTCCCTGCCCAAGCAGGCGAAGCTCGCCCTGGCGGTCGATCTCGCCAATCATGCAACATATCTTGGCGCTGCCAATGTCCAGAATGGCAAAGGGCCGTTTTATGCTGCGTTGACGCCGCAGTCTCATGTCTGCCTCCTGCTCATGTGTTTCTCCCCTGTCCACGGACCGGAATGTTGGGCTCGACAATCATCTGGTCGGGAACCCGCATGTCGATGACCGCCAGGTCGCGGTTCGTGATGTGCTTGCTGTGGTCGATGATCGCCAGCTTTGACCAGGCGGTGCGCGGGTCGGTCTCGGGAAGCCTGACCCTGATGCCGTTGCGAAGATGCACATCCCAGCGACGCTCGGACTGGTAGGTGACGGCCCAGACCTCGGCGAACAATTCGGGTTCCGTCTGCAGGATGTTCAGGATCGGGCCGGCATTCAGCGCCGCGCTGGTGCCCGCGACAACGGTCAGATGGCCAAAGGCCGATGGGTCCGCGCCCGATATGACAGTGCCGGTCTGGTCGATGACCCGATGTCCGGCCTCGGTCTGAAGCAACGCCATGGGAACACGCTCGGTCAGGATGATGCGGATGGTCGATGGCATGCGGCGCTCAATGGCGACCTCGTCAATCCATCCGATGGTCGAGAGCCGCTCATGCAGCGCGGGAAGGGAGATTGTCAGCATGGGCTCGCCAAGCGTCAGTTCGCTGGCTGCCAGAATCACAGATTTCGGGGTGTGCGAGCGGCCCTTCACCTCGATGGTGCCAAGCCGCAAACCCGCCTCGGCGCTGGCGACGATGATCCCGTCCAGCAGCCGGACCCGTTCGACATAGCCAACCGCGATCATGGCGCATAGCCCGATCGCCAGGCTGCCGCGCAGAACCGCCTTCAGGCCGGGCCGCGACTCACGGCGCGCAACACCGCTTTCCGGCGCCTCGCGCGCTGTCATGTCCTTTGCCTTCAGAAACGGGATCAATCGTCGCATTGCGCCGTCTCCAGAAGGTGATTGACCAGTTCCTCGCCAGACATGCCGACAAACCGTGCCTGTTCGGGCACAAGCGACGTCGCCGTCATGCCAGGCACGGTGTTGATTTCCAGCATGTAGAGCTGGTCGCGTGCCTCGTCCCAGCGATAATCCGCCCTGATCACGCCGCGACAGCCAAGATGGCGGTAGGCTCGTTCGGCCCAGTCGCAGGCCAGCAAGGTCACCGGCTTGGGGACATCGGCCGGCAGAACATGTTCCGATCCGCCAGCGGCGTATTTCGCGTCAAAATCATAGAAGCCCAGATTGGGTTTGATTTCGGTAACGCACAGGGCGGTGCCGTCGAGAACGGACACCGTCAGTTCGCGTCCCGGGATGAAAGGCTCGGCAATCAGCGCTGTTTCGACATCCCACTGGCTGCGGGCCGGCGGGGTTTTGCTGTCGGCCTCGACAATGACCACGCCAAGACTCGATCCGTCATTGCGTGGCTTGATGACATGGGCACCGGTGTAATCGGCGGGGTAGACATGGCTGTCTTCGACCAGCAACAGATCGGCAGGCACCGCGATCCCGACCTCGGCAAGCATGCGCTTGGCGCGGATCTTGTCCATGGCGATGGCCGATGCCAGCAGTCCGCTATGCGTGTAGGGGATGTTCATGATGTTGAGCAGACCCTGAATATTGCCATCCTCGCCAACCTGACCGTGAAGCGCGTTGAAGGCGCGCGCCGGCTGCATCTCGGAAAGTGTGTGGGCAATGTTGCGATCCACCTCGATCTCGACAGCGTCCCAGCCGGCATTGCGGGCGGCCTGGCCGCAGAAGCTTGCCGATACACGGCTCACCCGTGCTTCCGATGTCCATCCCCCCATCAGGACCGCGACGCGTTCGCCAGTCATGCTTCTGCCCTCCCATCCGTCTCGCCCGGGATGACCTGTCCGTCGGCGAGCTGTCCGACACGGCGGATTTCCCAGCGCAGGCTTGGCCCGCCGCGTCTGGCAACGCGTTGGCGCACCGTCTCGCCAAGGCTTTCGATGTCATGCGCCGAGGCGCCGCCCCGGTTGATCAGGAAGTTGCAGTGTTTTTCCGATACCAGCGCGTTGCCGATTTCCAGCCCACGACAACCGGCGGCGTCAATCTCCTGCCAGGCCTTGCCGCCGGGCGGGTTGGCAAAGGTGCTGCCACCGGTGCGCACACCGCGCGGCTGTGCATCGCCGCGACTGGCCACGATGTCCTTCATTCTTGCCTTGATGGCGGCGGTGTCGCCGGCTGTGGCGCGGAACTCGGCATGTGTGAAGATCCAGTCGGCTGGCGCGTCGCTGTGGCGATAGCCCATGCCCATCTCATCCGGCGTCGCGCTGAAGGCGTGGCCCGACCTGTCGAAGCCGTGCGCGCGAATGACCACATCCCGGAACTCGCCGCCATAGGCGCCGGCATTCATTCGCAATCCGCCTCCGACGGTGCCGGGAATGCCGATCAGGAATTCCAGGCCGGCAAGACCGGCGCGCGCGGCATGGCGGGCCACATCGGCGTCCAGCGCGCCCGATCCGGCTGTGACGATGGCGCCTTCATGCGTGACGCCGGCCATAGTGGCGGGGGTGCGGATGACAACACCCGTGATGCCGCCATCGCGAACCAGAAGGTTTGATCCGGCGCCAACCGTCAGCAGCGGAATATCGGCCGGGCAGGCGGCAAGGAAGCTGCCAAGATCATCATTGTCAGCCGGGCTGAAGATGATTTCGGCCGGCCCGCCAACACCAAACCAGGTATGCTTGGCCATCGGTACGGCGCTGGCATAATCGCCGCGAACGGGTGGCAGGCGGTCGATGAGGCTGGTCGTCATGTGCCAGTCTCCCGCAGCTTGTCCAGTTCGGCTGGCAACCCGGCGGCCCAGCTGGTGATATCGCCGGCCCCAAGACACATCACCAGATCACCCCTGGCGGTGCGTGACAGAATTTCCTGTGCCAGCGAATCCGGTCCCGCCAGCGGGGCTGGTCCCCGGTGGCCATGGTCGCGAAGGCCGGAAACAAGGGCGTCCCGGCCCATGCCGTCGATCGGGGCCTCGCCAGCGGCATAGACATCGGCCACCAGCACCTCGTCGGCGTCGTTGAAACAACCACAGAAATCCTCGAACAGGTCCGCAAGGCGGCTATAGCGGTGGGGTTGGACGACAGCGACCAGCTTGTTGGTGCCACACAGCATCCGCCCGGCCCGAAGCGCGGCGCGAATTTCGACCGGATGGTGGCCGTAATCATCAATGACGGTAACGCCGCCGCTGACCCCCTT
Source organism: Puniceispirillaceae bacterium (SeqCode) (assembly GCA_049623505.1). Classification (GTDB taxonomy): domain Bacteria; phylum Pseudomonadota; class Alphaproteobacteria; order Puniceispirillales; family Puniceispirillaceae; genus UBA8309. Next base: position 23,609 of record JBMZTC010000006.1, read on the forward strand.
GGTCTCAAAACGCCGCCCGACACCACCAAACATCTCCAGCGCGCTGGCAATCCGGTCTGGCGTGACTCCCATCTCCAGCGCCACCGCCAGCGCGGCAAGACAGTTCTGCACATTATGCTCGCCAAGCATCGGGAAGCGCACTTCGCGAAGTGTTTCATGCCCGCCGGCCGTGCGGTCGGACAGGATGACATCGAACACCATCATTGGCCCGTCATGGCGAAGATTGACGGCTCGCACATCGGCGTTCGCCGCCATGCCATAGGTGATGATCCGGCGGTCCTTGATGCCGGCCATAAGGCGCTGCACCGCCGGATGGTCGATGCACAGGGTGGCGAACCCGTAAAAGGGGATCGACGCGACGAAATTCAGGAACGCCTGTTCCAGCGCCTCATAGGTGCCGTGATGGTCCAGATGCTCGGGGTCGATATTGGTCACAACCGCAACGGTTGGATTCAGTTTCGAGAAGGACCCGTCGCTTTCATCGGCCTCGACAACCATCCACTGGCCATGGCCAAGTCTGGCGTTGCTGCCCCAGCCGGTGATGATGCCACCATTGATCACCGTCGGATCGACGCCGGCGCTGTCAAGAAGTGTCGCCACAAGCGAGGTTGTTGTTGTCTTGCCATGCGTTCCGGCGACCGCCACCGACCAGCGAAGCCGCATCAGTTCGCCCAGCATTTCGGCCCGATGCACCACGGGAAGAAACCGTTCCCGCGCGGCGATCAATTCCGGATTGTCAGGCTTGATGGCCGTCGAGATAACGACGATCGAGGCGTCATCGACATTTTCGGCCTTCTGGCCGCAGATCACCTTGATTCCCTTGTCGCGGAGACGCCGCACATTGGCGTTCTCGGCATTGTCGCTTCCCTGCACGGAATAGCCCATCTCGAACAGGATTTCGGCAATGCCGCTCATGCCGATGCCGCCGATGCCGGTGAAATGCAGCGTGCCGATGGAGAGGGGAAGCTCGCTCATGATCCGCTCTGTCCCTTGTTCGTGAGTCCGGCCCGCATCAGCGCGTGGCCGGCGATGATGTCGGCCGCGTCGGCGGCGGCAAGGCCACGCGCGGCGTGGCCCATGCGCTGTCGTCTGTCCGGGTCGTCCAGAATGTCGGCAATGCTGGCACCGAGGCGCGCCGCGTCGAGGCCGGCCTCGGCAAGGCAATGCCCGCCGCCAGCCACCTCCAGTTGCCTGGCATTCGCTGTCTGGTGGTCATCCATGGCACCGGCGAAGGGCACCAGAAGCGCCGGCCGCCCGGCCGCGGCAAGTTCGGCCACGGTCGAGGCACCGGCGCGGGCGATCACCAGATCAGAAGCCGCCAGCCGGTCCGGCATGTCGGTGAAGAAGGATGCGATTTCGGCGGTGACGCCAAGATCGGCATAGGTCTGCCGCAGCGGGTCAATTTGCGCCTCGCGGCATTGCTGGACGATGCTGAGGCGGCTGCGAAGCCTGTCGGGCAGGGTGGCGATGGCCGCCGGCACCAGATCGGCGAAGACGGCCGCGCCAAGCGACCCGCCAATGACCGTCAGTGACAGCGGGCCCGTTGTGATGGCGGGCCGTGGCTTGATGGCAAAGAAGGCGGCGCGCACCGGCATGCCGGAGATAAAGCTTGTTACCCGCGATGGCAGGTTGCGGGTGCCATCCCAGCTCAGCGCAAGATGGCCGGTCCAGCGCGCCAGAAGGTGATTTGCCCGCCCCAGAAATGCGTTCTGTTCATGAAGCAGCGACGGCACGCCGAGAAGACGCGCAACAAGCAACGGCGCGAAGGACGGATAGCCGCCAAAGCCGACCATGGCCGCCGGACGGCGTTTCAGCATTATCATCAGGGCCAGTCCGGCGCCGACGCCAAGTTTCGCCATCGCCAGCAGGCGGGTGAACACGCCGCGCTGGAATGGCGAAGCGGCTGGCAGCACGACGCGGACATCGGCGGGAACAAGCCCGGCCCCGCGGCGGTCGGTCATCACCAGGGTCTCGACCCCGGCTCCGCGCAGCGCCTCGGCCACGGCAAGGGCCGGGAACACATGCCCTCCGGTGCCGCCGGCGGCAAGCGCGATCAGTGGTTTGCGCGATGCGGTCATGATGGGCTCTCCTGCAGGCGCCGCCGTCCCGGCAGGGCATAGGGCGAGCGCCGCCGCGTCAGCGCCAGAATCAACCCCATGGTCAGGCCGCTGGCGACAAGCGATGAGCCGCCATAGCTGATCAGTGGCAGTGTCATTCCCTTGGTCGGGATGAGATCGGCCGACGAGGCCATGTGGATGGCCGCCTGAACGCCGAACTGCAGAACAAGGCTGGCGCCGGCGATCAGGCAGAACAGCCCTTCATCCGACAGCGCCCTGGCGAAACCGCGAAGCACGATAAAGGCATAGAGCGCGACCAGCGTCAGGCAGGCAAGAGCGCCAAATTCCTCGGCCGCGACGGCAAAGATGAAATCGGAATGCGCGTCGGGAAGATGCAGCTTCACCGTGCCGTCGCCCGGCCCCACACCAAACAGCCCGCCATTGGCAAAGGAATGTTTTGCCTGTTCGACCTGCCAGGCGCCGCCTTCGAGGAATTTCTTGATCCGCAGTTCCACGTGATCAAGCGAAAGATAGGCGATGAACAGTCCAAGCGGTGCCAGCGCGACGATGCAGATGACCAGCAGCATCGGCATGCCGGCAAGAAACATCTGGAATCCCCAGGTCAGGACAATCATCAGCGTCATGCCGATATCGGGCTGCAGCACCAGGATGGCGACAATCAACGCCATCAGCAGGGATGAATAGATCCATCCCGGGAAATCCTGGCCCTCACGCCACAAGGTCAACAGCCAGGCCGAGACCACGGCAAAGAGCGGCTTGGCGAATTCTGACGGCTGGAGGTTGAAGCCGGCAATGCTGATCCAGCGTGTGGCGCCCTTGATTTCACTTCCCGCGACAACGGCCAGAACCATCAGGCCGACAATGCCGGCAAGGCCAAGCAGCGCCAGCACCCGGATCGGGCGCGGCTCCAGCAGCGATACGGTGATCATGATGATGACGGCCGGCACCAGGAAAATCCCCTGGCGCATGCCGAAATGCTGGGATGGCAGATTGATCAGCGTCGCCACCGCCGGTCCGGCGGCCATGACAAGAAGCGTGCCGACAACCATCAGCAACAGCGCGCTGGCAAGAAGCCAGCGGTCAACGGTCCACCACCACACCCCGACGAGAGACCGATCGGTGCGGTCAAGCATGCGCGCCTCCCATGTGTGTCGTGCCTGTGGCAAGTCGTCTTGCGATGGCGCTGAAGGCGTCGCCGCGGGCGACAAAACTTTCGAACTGGTCAAAGGACGCGGCGGCTGGTGACAACAGGATCGTGGCCCGGCCGGCCGCACCGGTGGCGGCACTGGCATCGGCAAAGGCGGCTGAGGTGGCGCTTTCAAGGTCACCTGACAGTCTGATCGGCACCAGCCCGTCAAGCGTGGCGGCAAAATCGGTGGCGGCGCGGCCGATCAGATAGGCGCGCGCGACATTCGCGGTGGCGGCGGCGGCGGGGCCAAGCCCGTCGGCTTTTGCCTCACCACCGGCAATCCAGTAAATGCTGTCATAGGCGGCAAGCGCGCAGGCAGCGGCAACGCCGTTGGTCGCCTTTGAATCATTGATGAAAGAGACGCCCTCATGCTGGGCGACATGCTGCATCCGGTGCGGCAGACCGGCGAAATCAGACATGCCGGCGGCGATATCCGCCTCGCTCACGCCAAGGTGGCGCAGGCAGGCAGCCGCGGCGGCGGCATTGATGGCGTTGTGCGGTCCCGCCAGAGCCGGTGACAGATCCATGTCCGTGGCGAGATCCCGCGCCCGGGCAGTCACGGCGGTGCCGCCACTGGCTGTGAAATCGGCGGCGAGCATGCCGACAGGGCCCGCGTCCTCGCCAAATATCGCAAGGCCATGCGGTGACAGCGCGGACAGGATGCGCGCCTTGGCGGCAACATAGCCGTCCATGCCGCCATGTCGGTCAAGATGGTCCGGCGTGATGTTCAGCAGAAGCGCGATATCGGCGTGAAGCGAAAGCGTTGTTTCAAGCTGATAGGAAGACAGCTCAAGGACGATCACCCCGTCTGGCCCCGGATCATCAAGGTTGCAGGCGGCGTCACCGATATTGCCGCCGACGCTGACCGCCAGACCGGCCTTGCGCAGGCAGTGACCGATCAGCGCCGTCGTCGTTGATTTGCCATTCGTTCCGGTAACGGCGACAAGCCGTGCCGCCGGCGCGGCGCGCATCGCCAGTTCAATCTCGCTGATGATCTCGACGCCGGCTGCAATGGCGTGGGCCGCCGCCGGATGGGGCGCCGGGTGGTCATGCGGAATGCCGGGGCTGATCACCATGGCGGTGAGCCTGTCCCAGGGCCAGTCCTGCCACTGTGCCGAATGCGCGCCCGTGGGCGGATTGTCCGGTGCCGCGCGTCCATCATCATGCAGCCAGCAGGTGGCGCCGGCCGCGCTGAGCGCCCGCGCTGCCGCCATGCCGGACCGGCCGAGACCGAGGATCCCGACGGTCTTGCCTGACATGGAATGGGGAACGAGCATGAAGATATGTCCCTAGCGAAGCTTCAGCGATGACAGGCCGGCAAGCGCCAGCACGACGGCGATAATCCAGAACCGGATGACGATTGTTGATTCGGCCCAGCCCTTGCGTTCGAAATGATGGTGCAGCGGCGCCATCAGGAAGATCCGCTTGCCGGTGAGCTTGAACGAGGCGACCTGAAGGACGACCGACAATGTTTCGACGACGAACAGGCCGCCAGTGATGGCAAGCACCAGTTCGTGCCGTGTCGCCACCGATATCGCCCCCAGCGCGCCGCCAAGCGCCAGCGATCCGGTGTCGCCCATGAACACCCGCGCTGGTGGGGCGTTGAACCAGAGAAAGCCAAGCCCGGCGCCAAGAAGCGCACCGCACATCACCGCCAGGTCACCCGTGCCGGGAACATAGTTGATCTGCAGGTAGGTGGCGAAATTGACGTTGCCGGCGAGATAGGCGATCAGACCGAAACAGGCGGCGACAATCATCACCGGCACAATGGCCAGCCCATCAAGACCGTCCGTCAGATTCACCGCGTTCGACGCCCCGACAATCACCACCATGGCGAAGGGGACATAGAGCAGGCCCATCGTGATCAGCGTGTCCTTGAAGAAGGGGACGGCAACGCCATAGCGAAGCTGCGCAGGTGACAATTCGATCAGGGCCAGCGTGGCGATAAAGGCCACACCAAGCTGCAGCACCAGTTTCATCCGCCCCGACATGCCATGATGCGAGCGGCGGCGAAGCTTCATCCAGTCATCGATCGATCCGACCGCCCCAAAGCTCAGCGCGACAAGCAGCACCGGCCATAGATACGGGTTCGACAGGGGCATCCATAACAATGTCGACAGGGCAAAGGCGCCAAGGATCAGCAATCCGCCCATCGTTGGCGTTCCGATCTTTGTCACAAGATGCGATTCCGGTCCGTCACTGCGGATCGGCTGACCTTCGGCCTGATGTGTTTTCAACCACCTGATCAGCGCCGGGCCAAACATCAGGCTGAACACCAGCGCGGTGATGGTGGCGCCGCCAGTCCGGAAGGTGATGTAACGGAACAGGTTGAAGAGTTGATGCTCGTCAGCCAGCGGCACAAGAAGATCAGGCAGCATGCGACGCGCCTCCGTTGGTTTTGGTGTGCGCGGCAAGCCCGTCGAGAATCGCTGCCGCCACCCGGCAGGCGCCGGATCCGTTCGATCCCTTGATGAAGACGCGGTCGCCATCACGAAGGGTCGTCCGCAGCGCGGCCGTCGCCTCGGCAGGGGTGCCGGCGGCGTGATGAACGATGCTGCCGGCAAGCGATGACGCCATCTCGGCCATCAGCGGCCCGATGGTGATCAGCACACGCGGCTTCAGGGCAGAAATGGCCGGGGCCAGGGCGGCATGCGCCGCCACGCCGCCATCGCCAAGCTCCAGCATGTCGGACAGCACCATGATCTGCGGCGGCATGTCTTCGATTGTCGCGAAGGCTGCCCGCATCGAGGCCGGCCCGGCATTGTAGCTGTCATCAATCAGGGTGATGGCTGTGCCGTCAAAAATCCCTTCAAAGATCGCGCCACGTCCCGGTAATTCACTGAAATCACTCAAGGAGTCGGCAGCCTTTGATATATCCAGATCGAGGGCCGCCACCGCTGCCAGCATCGCCATGGCGTTATGCGCCCAGTGGTGGCCGCGGGTTCCCATCCGGAAGGCAAGCCCTGTTCCCAGGATGTCCGCCCTGACCGTCATGCCGGCGTCGTCCGCCGTGATGTCGAGAAGGCGTGCCTCGGCGTCGGAGGCGGTGCCGAAACTGATGATGCGTCCGGCCCCGGCCTTTGTGGCGCTGGTGGCAAGGAACGGGAAATAATGATCATCGGCGTTCAGAATGGCGGTGCCGCCGGCGGTCAGCCCCTCGAAAATCTCGGCCTTTGCGGCGGCGATGTCGTCAAGGCTGTCAAAGAAACCGGCATGGCTGTCGGCGATGCGCGTGATGACCGCGATATCAGGCTGGGCAAGGGCGCTGAGGGTCCTGATTTCCCCGGGCGCGTTCATGCCGATCTCCTGCACGGCGGCGACAGGCGCGTCGGGAAGCGCCGCCAGCGTCAGCGGGACGCCAAGATGATTGTTGAAGCTGGCGCGGTTGGCGTGGCATCCGCCAAGCTGGTGCAGCATGTGGGCCAGCATTTCCTTGCTTCCGGTTTTGCCAACTGAACCGGTGACCGCCACCAGATGGCCGCCAGCCATGCGATGCGCCGCCCGGCCAAACGCGCCAAGGCGGGTCAGCGCGACCTCGACATCCGCAACCAGCAACAGGGGGCACGGCATGGCGCCGGGGTCACGTGATACCAGTGCGGCGGCCGCGCCATTGGCGGCGGCGGCGGCAATATAGTCATGACCATCAGCATGCTGGCCGCCAAGCGCGGCGAACAATGTGCCCGGCGCACAGCGCCGGCTGTCGATCTCGACAGCGTTTATGGTCAGTTCGGCCGGCGGGGAAAGCCAGTTTCCCTCCGCCCGGCGGGCCAGTTCCGCGGCATCCACCTGCATTTCCGGCGCGACGGCGGTCATTTATCGCCTCCGTCTGCTGTCAGCCTCATAATGGCGTTGCGGGCCACGCTGGAATCGCTGAAGGGCAGGGTCTCGCTGCCGACAAGCTGGACACTTTCATGTCCCTTGCCGGCAATCAGAAGCACATCCTCGGCGTTCATCTCGCGCATCGCGGCCCCGATGGCCTCGCCACGATCAGCGATTTCAATGGCGTTCGGGCAGGTCTCCAGAATGGCGGCACGGATTGCCGTGGCGTCCTCCGAGCGCGGATTGTCGTCGGTGACATAGACAAGGTCGGCATGCGCATGCGCGGTGCGTCCCATCATCGGGCGTTTGCCGGCGTCGCGGTCACCGCCGGCGCCAAAGACCACGGCAAGACGCCCGCGTGTTTCGGGACGAAGGGCTGTCAGCGCCGACTTCAGCGCGTCCGGCGTGTGGGCATAGTCGACAACAACCCTGGCGCCTGCCGGATGGCCGGACACCAGCTGCATGCGGCCTTCGGCGCCGGTGACATAAGGAAGCGCCCAGAGCGAGTCATGCAGCGCCAGGCCGCTGGCATGCGCCATGACCGCCGCGGTCACGGCGTTCACCGCCTGAAAGGTGCCGGCAAGCGCCATCGGGATGCACAGGCTCCTGCCATCATGTTCGACGGTGACATCAAGCCCGAAATCCATCGCGACGACGCTGCTGATCCGGAAATCGGCTTTCTTGCTGCTGCCGACTGTCAGGATGACCCGCTCCTGAGGCTTGATGTTGCGCATCATTTCGGCAAGTCGCGCGCCATAGGGATCATCGATATTGATCACCGCGCTGCCGCCCGGCATCAGAAGTTCGGTAAACAGGCGTGTCTTGGCGGCGAAATAGGCCTCCATATCGGGATGATGATCAAGGTGATCGCGGCTGAGATTGGTAAAGCCGGCAACATGGATTTTCAGACCGTCAAGCCGATGCTGCGCCAGGCCATGGCTGCTTGCCTCAAGCGCCAGATGCGTGATGCCGGCACTGCAGATGGGTTGCAGCGCGGCATGAAGGCTGACGGCGTCCGGTGTTGTCAGTGACGGCAGGCCAAGCATCCGTCCCTGCATGGTGCGTGGGTCCGGCCCCTGCAGCCCCAGCGTGCCGATCGAGGCGGCGTCCCAGGTCGCACGGCGCCAGATCTGGCGCAGGAATTCAACAGTCGATGTTTTGCCATTGGTGCCGGTGACAGCGGCGATCAGGCCCGGCTGACGACGCCAGAACCGCGCGGCGGCAAGGGCCAGCTCGCGCCGTGGCGACTTGCAGGCCAGGATTGGCACGCCGCTGGCGGCGATGGCTTCAAGCCTGTCATCAAAGGGGCGCTCATCGGTCAGAATGGCGACAGCGCCGGCCTCGACGGCGGCGGCGGAAAAGTCGCGGCCATCAGCGTGGCTTCCGGCAAGCGCGGCGAACAGAAAGCCTTTTCCGGCCTCGCGTGAATCGCTGCCAAGACCGGTGATCTCAAACGTGGCGATCTCTGCCGCGCGCGGATGCGCCATCGTCGGGCCGGGGATCAGATCAGAAAGATGCAAGGGTTTTTCCCTCCTTTCCAATCTTGAAGTCGAGCCGCAGTTTCTGGCGAATTTCGGGCGCCTTTTCGTCAACAGGATGAATTCCGAGCAGCGGTGCCGCATTTTCGATGATGTGCCGCGCCGCCGGGGCCGCCACCCAGCCGCCGGTGGCATAGCCATAGGAGTGTTTCTGTCCCTTCGGCTCATCAACCATCACCACCAGCACATAGCGCGGGTCATGGACCGGGAAGGTCGCGGCGAAGCTGGCGATATTGCGATCCTTGTAATAGCCGCCCTCGGGACGGATCTTCTCGGTGGTGCCGGTCTTGCCGCCAACCATATAGCCGCGCGCCTCGGCGTAATTGCCGGTGCCGTCCGGATGCTTGACGACAAGCCGCATCATCGAGCGCACGGCGCGCGTTGTCTCATCAGAGAATATCTTCTCGCGAACAGGTTGATTGCCGGACGGGTCACCGCCGTGGCGACGCAGCAGCGTTGGCGGGGTCCACAGCCCGTTACCGCTGGCCGTGGCAATGGCGGCGGCAAGATGCAGCGGTGTCACGGAAATGCCATGACCATAGGAAATGGTGGCGATTTCGGACTGCCGCCATGAGCGTGGCACCAGTGGTTTTGCCACCTCCGGTATTTCGAGTGGCAGCCGGTCGAACATGCCAAGGCGGCGAAGATAGGTCTGCTGGATTTCGGCGCCGATCTCGGCCGCCATCCGCGCCGAGCCGATATTCGACGACAGCACCAGGATCTCGGGAACCGTCAGCGGCCAGTCATAGACGTGGAAGTCGCTGATGCGGTGACCGCCGACACGAAGCGGCCTGGCCACTTCATACCGCCGGTCGAGGGTTGTGGTCTTGGACTGAAGCGCCATCGCCGTGTTCAGGACCTTGAAGGTCGAACCCATCTCATACAGGCCAAGGGTGGCCCGGTTGAATCTTGTGTCAGCGTCGGTGCCGCCGAAATGATTGGGGTTGAAATCGGGAAGCGAGACCAGCGCCAGAACCTCGCCGCTGGCGATGTCGAGCATGACACCGGCACCACCAATGGCATCAAATATCTGAATTTGCTTGTGAATTTCACGCGCAACGATGGCCTGGATTCCGGTGTCGATCGACAGGGTGACATTGGCGCCCGAGGCAAGGCGGGCATCAAGCGACTTTTCCACCCCGGCAAGGCCGTTGCTGTCCGGGTCGACCTGGCCAAGGATATGCGCCGCCAGTCTGCCGCTTGGATAGGCGCGAAGCGTGCTCTTGCGGAAGTGGATCCCCGGAATGCCGAGATTCAGGATTTCGGCATGCCGCGCCGGCGTCAGTTTGCGATCAAGCTCGACATAGCGGGTGTCCTTGGTCAGCAGCCTGACCAGCGCCCGTTCATCATGGCGCGACAACAGTGGCGCCAGCGCGCGCGCCGCCGCCACCGGGTCCATGATTTCGCTTGGATCGGCATGAAGCACGGTAATCGGCAGGTTTGTTGCCAGCAGCCGGCCCTTGCGGTCGAGGATCTGGCCGCGCTCGGCCTTTGGCGGCGGCACAATTCCGGCGGTGCGGGCGTTCGCCTGGTCGGTGGCAAGAAACATCACCCGCGCCGCGATGGTCATGAAGACGGCCAGCACGACCACGGCGGAAATCACCAGACGCACCTCGGCGATGCGGCGCGAGCGCGCCGGGTCCGGACGGGCCGGCAGGACAAGGTTGCGAAGGCGTGACGTGACGGTGGTGGTCATTGCGGCGCGACCCCTCCCTTGTGAAGGGTGACGCGATCATCGGGCGTGGCGGCGATCCTTGTCAGGTCGCGCGGTGCCGGGGCCTGTCCCGGGGCCTGTCCCAGTGCCTGTCCCGGGGCCGGTTCCGGCGGCAGCAGGGTGATCACCCCGACATCGGCCACCGGCTCGTCAAAGTTGGGCAGGATCCGCATCGGAATGGCGTCGATCGGCAGCACCCGGTCCTCGGGGATGGGCTTCATCTCCAGCAGCCTGTTGGACAGTTCAAGAACCCGTTCAGGACGCGACAGATGGGCCCATTCGGCCTCAAGGACGGCGATTTCGCGTTCGGCTGACCGGATATCGCGTTCCAGCGCCAGCAATTCGCCCTCGCGCCGGTCGATGCCGATCTTCACCTGATAGAGCGTGGTGCCAAGAATGGCGGTCAGGACACTGACAAGAAGGATCATGCGCATGCGGCGCTCCCTCCGTCGGTGGCGGGGGCGCCGGGAAGGGGCGCATCGGTGCGTTGCGCGACGCGCTTTGCCGACCGCGCGCGGGCGTTCACCGCTGTTTCGCCGGCATCGGGAAGGATCGGCTTGCGTGACATCAGCTCGAATGTCGGGGCCGGGCCCTCGATCGCCGGACGGTGGCGTGACGGGTTGGCGCGGGCGCTGCTGCGGGCGCCAAGAAAGCGTTTCACGATCCGGTCCTCAAGCGAATGGAAGGACACCACGGCAAGGATGCCGCCAGGCTTCAGCATCGCCTCGGCGGCGTTCAGCCCGTCCTCGATCTCGTCAAGTTCGCGGTTGATATAGATCCGCAGCGCCTGAAAGCTTCGTGTCGCCGGATCGACCTGGCCCGGGCGCGGCGCCGGCATCACCGCATGAATGATCGCCGCCAGCTGTCCGGTGGTGGTGATGGGTGTCTCGGTGCGGGCGCGCACGATGGCGCGGGCGATGCGGCGCGAGGCGCGTTCCTCGCCATAATCCCACAGGATCTGCGCCAGCGCGCGTTCATCAAGCTGCATCACGATATCGGCCGCGCTGTCGCCGGATTTCGACATCCGCATGTCCAGAGGCCCGTCGAGCCGGAAGGAAAAGCCGCGGTCGGCCTGGTCGATCTGGGTCGAGCAGACGCCAAGGTCAAAGGCGATGCCGTCAAGCCTGACATCCGGCCCGGCAAGATCGCGCATCTCGGAAAAACACCCCTCATGCAGGCGCAGCCTGTCGCCATGGCGGGTGGCGAGACCGGCGCCGCGGGCGATGGCGTCGGGGTCACGGTCGATGGCGATGACGGTGCAGGCGGCGGCGTTGAGGATGGCCTCGGTATAGCCGCCATTGCCGAAGGTGGCGTCAAGATAGAGGCCGCCATCAAGCGGGGCCAGGGCTGAGACGACGTCGCGCAGCAACACCGGCGTGTGGAGTGTCTGATGCCGGGGGTGCGCCGCTGTCATCAGCGCCTCCCGTCCGACTCGTCCGGCGGACGCCGGCCGGCGCCAAGTCTCAGGCTTGGCAGGCCGGCGGTCCTGGCGCGGGTGCGGGCCTCGGTTTCGCGCGCCCGATAGCGTGCCGGAAGCCAGATCTGGAAGGACCGGCCGATGCCGGCGTAGAGCGCCATGTCGTCAAGCTCGGCAAAGTCGATGAAATCGGCCGAGAGCATGATCCGTCCTTCGCCATCGAGTTTCATTTCCTGCGCGCTGGACAGCATTGTCTGCAGTGTCGCCACCTCTTCGGACAGGCTGTCCATACTGTCGATGGCGTCGACAATCTGGCCGATCCGTTCCGGCCCGCAGCCCTCGAGGCAGGGTTCGGTCAGCGATTTGAACAGATAGAGGGGGTCGCGCCGACGTTCCAGCACCGCGCGGAAGGGCGCCGGCACGGACAGCCGGCCCTTGCGGTCGATGCGGTTCTCGAATGTGGACAGGAACAGATCCACGCGATTTCCCCAAATCCTGGCGAGGCTCTGGCTGGTCTTCCGCTGCCATTTGCCCGGGTCTGGCCCTGGCGGGACCTCTATATGGCCCCCTTGATGCCTCGCGGCGCGGGTCCGACAAACGGACCCCGGCAGATGGAATGATGCCGGCTGCCATCCCCCCATGGGACGGAGCCACCCCACATTGCCTCAATATGGGATTATTTGGGATATCATGGGAAATATTGGCCGTCAATGGGTTCCAGCTGTTTTTTCATGGGAAAAAGCCAATGTTCTCAACTAGTTAAGTATGAATTTGAAGGACGCCGCGTAACAGACTGAAAAACCGGTAGATTCCCGATATTGTTCTGTTTTTGTTCTTATTTTGGGCGATTTCCGGCCGGAATCGCCCCCCGAATCGGACGGCGGTGGGGGATAGGGTTTTCACTTGGTGATGAGGCGAAGTGCCGGGATCAAAACTGCCAGATGGCCTGTAAGCCGGGTTCTGTACCGGTTTCCCGGTGATGGCCATTCATCTAGCGGTGCCGTTGCCGGCCCCGTCAAGCAACCTACCCGGACATCGGCGCGGAACCGCGCCTGCCGCGCCCTGACATAACGCCGGGGCGCGGCCCGTGTCCCTACATGGTCTTGCTCCGGATGGGGTTTACCATGCCCGGCCCGTTGCCGGCCCGGCGGTGCGCTCTTACCGCACCTTTTCACCCTTACCGGTGGATCACCGGCGGTATGTTTTCTGTGGCACTTTCCCTGGGGTCGCCCCCGCCGGGCGTTACCCGGCATCCTGGTCCCGTGGAGCCCGGACTTTCCTCTCCCCGTCCCGTGAAGGGCGCGGGCAGCGGCCATCCGGCCATCTGACAGCGGGTGGAGTGTAGGCGCGCCGGCATAAAGGGGTCAAGACGGGTGCTTGGGTTGGGCCATCCGATATGGATATGACCAGGTAACGGCAATGTGATTGGCCAATTTTATTCATAAAAAGTATCAAACTTGTATCGAATTTTCGAAACAACTAAGGGGGAAGTATCATGACAGTAAGAAATTTTTTTGCCGTTTATACGGCCCACGGTTTGCGTGATTTCGAAGTCTTTGGTGGCACCGCCAGATGGAAGGCCGTTCCGCAGAATGTCGGGAAATGTAAATATGTTGTCTGCGTGAAAAAGGCAGGGGTGATGTAGGGTGGCTTCGGCAATCCGGATGTGGCCCCGGGCACGGCCTTTCTCATCGGCCGCATTACTGATGTAAAGGAGGTGGCCGTCGGTGACAGCCTGTTCTACATGGGAGATGATTATGAAACGCCGGGACGTTATCTGATCAAATTTGACTCATATGCCGACATTTCGATACCTGACTTCTGGACGAAATCGCAGAAGCCCATTGCCTACCGACCTGAAAAGCAACTGCTGGATATGCTTTCAGTCAGCGATCTCGAAATGCTTGACTTCAAGCCCTTGCGCAACGCTTCGGAGGAGGATGTCGCGTCCTATGCTGACCGTCTCCAGACAGGACGGCCCAGAGGCCGCAACATTGCCGTCCCCAACACACAGCGGGGACTGACCATTTCCGAGGCAAGGCTTGGATTGGCGCAGCAATTTGGCGTTGCCGAGGAGAATATCGAAATCACGATCCGGGCCTGACTGGCCTTGCCGGGCTAGCGTCAGCGTGTCGGGTGGCGGGCGACCGGTGTCCGGTATCCGCTGCCTGCGCGACCGCCTCGGCGGGCTGGTCCGGCGCCGCGCACAGCGCGTCGGCGCGGGCGCCAAGCTCGGTCAGCGATGTTTCCACCAGCCGCCGGTACCGCTCCAGCCTGTCACGCCCGCCGGTTTCGTCATCCGCGCCGGTGCCGCGTCGCGCGGGTGGCACATGGATCGGCGGTCCCATCAGCAACCGGCCACGCGAAAAGGGTTTCGGGATCATCATCCGGTCCCACCCGCCGGTGCGCCAGCAGGCATTCGCCGACCAGCTCAACGGCAGGATCGGCCGGCCGCTCAACTGCGCCAGCGCCACCGCGCCGCGCGCCGCGACGCGCGCCGGCCCGCGTGGCCCGTCGGGTGTGATCGCCACCGAACTGCCTTTGTCAAGCGCGCGCAGCATGCCGCGCAGGCCTGACAGCGCCGCGCGGCTGGATGACCCCCAGATCGTGCCGACGCCGAACCTTCGGATACAGGCCGCCATCATCCGCCCGTCGGCATGTGTCGACTGCAGGGCGCAGAGCGGGCGGCGCGACGGCCAGATATAGGGCATGGCGAACAGACGTTCATGCCAGAACACGACAATGACGCCGGGGTTCGCCACCATGAAATCGTCAAGCGCACGCCTGTCGGCGCCGCGCCAGCGAATGCTTGTCATGAGAAGTCCGATAAGGACGGCAACAAGGTAACCGAAAACAACATTTCCGCCGCGTGATCGGATCGCGGCCTTGATCATTGGTCTGATACCCGCCCGGAACGGGTCCTGCCGGCCCGGGAGTTCTGTTGGCGAATTCTGTTGGCGAATTCTGCTGGTGGCGGCTTTCAGGGTGATGGCCATTAACCGGCCAAGTCAAACCGCCGGGGTCAAACCGCCGGGGTGAAACCGCCAAGTCAAACCGGTCCGCTCTGCCTGCCTTTCCCCTTGATGGCGGCTGTCGGGATCGGGTTAACCGGCGTAGCCTGAACCCATGTGACCCTTGCTGTTCCGTATCAGGGCCCGCGCTGGCGGGCGGAAAGGGGGTGACAGAGATGACCGTAAAATCAATCGGGGGGCGCCTGGCGGCGCTTCGCGCCGGATTGGCCGCGGCGGGAAGCCAACGCGCCGCCGACATGGATCGGGGCGCGGCTTCGGTGGCCGGAATTCATCCGCTTGTCTTCGTCTGTTTCCTGGCCTGCCTTGCGGTCATGATGACGGCCTTCGTGGCGTTGTTCTGGGGCCGGGCCGAACCCGTCTTCATGGTCGCGATCTCGACCGGGTTTCTGTTTGTCTATGGCGGGCTGCCGGTGCTGATGCTGCGGTTCGAGATGCGCGGCGGGCCGGTGCTTGGCGCGTTTCTTCGCCAGAAACTGCCAACCTGGTCGGGCCTTCTGACAGGCCGCGATGCCTGGGTTCAGGTCTGCCTGATCCCGTCGATGCTGGCGCTTGCCGCCATCGCGCTGTGCCTGGTGATCGTGATCACCCGGCCATGAGGACAACGAAACCGGATCGCTTCAGCCCGCATCGCCGGCCTGCAGCGCTTCCTCGGCCGCGGCGGCTTCCAGCCAGCGTGTCTCTTTCGCCGCGACCTCGTCACGCGCCGCCGCCAGCCTGTCGGCCGCGCCGGTGAATCCGTCCGGGTCGCTGGCGAAAAAGGCCGGGTCGGCAAGCCGCGCCTCCAGATCGGCGATCTCGGCCTCAAGCGACTCGATCTCGCCCGGCAGCGTGTCGAGCGCGTGGCGGTCCTTGAAGCTCAGTTTCGCGGTGCGGTTGCCGGATGGTTTCGGGGCCGTCTTGCCGCCACCCCTGCCGCCACCCCTGCCATTGGTCTTTCTGTTACCCCTGCCGCCATCCATGCCGCTTTCCCGGGCCGCGCGGCGCGCCATGGCGGCGGTGCGCCGCTCCAGATAATCTGTATAGCCGCCGGCATGCGCGGTGACCTTGGTCTCGCCCTCGAAGGCCAGAAGCGCGGTCACCGTGCGGTCCAGAAAATCGCGGTCGTGACTGACAATCAGGATGGTGCCGTCATAGTCGGCGATCACCTCCTGGAGAAGGTCCAGCGTTTCCATGTCGAGGTCATTTGTCGGCTCGTCAAGGACAAGGAAATTATGCGTCTCGGCGAACAGCTTGGCCAGCAGCAGCCGGTTCTGCTCGCCGCCCGACAGGGTGGCGACCTTCTGCGTCATCTTGTGGTCGTCGAACAGGAAATCGCGAAGATAGGCGGTGACGTGTTTCTGCTGGCCGGCGACCTCGATCATGTCGCTGCTGCCGCCGGTCAGCACCGTCCAGGGCGATGAATTGCGGTCCAGCGCGCTTCGCTGCTGGTCGAAATAGGCCGGGTTGAGGCCGAATCCCTGACGCACCCGCCCGCCATCCGGGCTTGCCAGCCCCAGCAGCACCCGCACGAGGGTCGATTTGCCGATGCCGTTCGGCCCGACAATGCCAATCCTGTCGCTGCGCCGCACCAGCATGTTGAAATGGCTCAACAGCTGACGACGCGCGTCCGTGGTGGCCTCGCTCCCATCATCCGCGCCGCGAGGATGTGCGGGGGGAAGCGGCACCGACACCGACAGATCGATGGCTTCCAGGACCAGCTGTCCGCCGCCCTCGGCCGGGCCGGTCTCCATCTTCATCGACCGCTGCGTGATGCCGCCGGTGTGGGCGCGTTCGAGCCGCAGCGCCTCGAGTTCGCGAAGCCGCCCCTGGTTGCGCTTGCGCCGCGCCGAGATTCCCTCGCGCGACCATCTGGTTTCGGCGGCGATCCGCCGGTCCATCTTGTGAAGCACCACCGCCTCGTCGGCAAGGATGCCCTCGGACCAGGCGTCGAACTGCGCGAAATCCCCGTCGCGGCGGCGCAGCCTGCCATTGTGAAGCCAGACGATTCCGGTGCCGAGATTGCGCAGAAAGGCGCGGTCGTGGCTGACCACGAGAAGCGCGCCGCGATGCTGGCGCAGCATCTCCTCCATCCATTCGATGGTCGGCATGTCCATGTGGTTTGTCGGCTCGTCGAGAAGCAGCACGTCAGGCTCGGTATAGAGCGCGCGGGCAAGCGACACGCGCCGCGATTCGCCCCCGGACAGCCCGTCGGACAGCCGGTCCGGGTCGAGCCCGAGCCGCATCAGGAATTCCTCGGCCTTGTGGACCGGTATCGGCCGCCCCAGCCAGTCGGCGTCATGGCCGGCGGTGACAACGCTTCGCAGCGTCATGCCGGGCGGGATCACCGGCGCCTGCGGCAGATAGGCGACACTCGATCCGGGGGCCATCCACAGGCTGCCTTCATCCATGTCGGCGCGGCCTGCCATCAGCTTCATCAGACTGGATTTGCCGGCGCCGTTGCGCCCGACAAGCGCCAGCCTGTCGCCGGCATGCAGCGTCAGGTCGCCGCCGCGAAGCAGCCAGCGGTCGCCAAGATTGATTCCGGCCCCGGCGATGGTCAGTAGCGGTGTCGGCATCCTATGTCGCCCCCACACTCATCCCGCGCGACCGTGCCATGCTGTCATAGGCGGCGTTGATTCTGGCCAGCCTGTCATTCGCCGCGGCGATGAATTCCTCGGGCATGCCGTCCGCCATCAGCCTGTCGGGATGATGATCGCGAACAAGCGCTTTCCAGTGACGCCGCAGGTCGTCGTCGGAAATATCCGGGTCGACGCCAAGGATATCCCACGGGGTCGGCCCGTCGGTGGCGTGAAGCGCCATCATCCGCTGGAAATCATCCTGCGAGAATCCAAAGATAGCGGCCACCCGTGCCAGATAGTCGATTTCGGGCGCGGACAGATCATTATCCGATCCGGCGATATGGAACAGCAGGTCGAGAAGCTGTTCCAGTACCGGCGCGCGCGGGCTGAACATGCGCGCCACCTGGTTTGCGTAATCCTCGAACCCGTCAGGTGTCTGGCGCGCCAGGTCCCAGAACCTGCCGACCTGCCTGACTTCGGAAGGCGGGATATGGACGCGCTCGCGAAAGGCGGCAATCTCGTCACGGCTGACCACGCCATCGGCCTTCGCCATTTTCGCCGACAATGCGATCATCGCGACAGTGAAGGCCACGCGGCGGCTGGCATCCGTTTCGGGACGCGCCGGCGCGATGAAACCGCGTTCCACGGCAATGCCGGCGGCGGCGCCAAGCAAACCGCCAATCGGCCCGCCAAGTGCCGCGCCCGCCGCGCCGCCAATGATCATACCCCAGATACTCATCCGCCTATCTAGCGGCTGGCAAGCCCCCAGCGCAAGTCGCGCTGCGATCATTTGGCACTGGAATCGGCCGGTGTCCCGGTCTAGGTTCGTCGCGCTATGGACGAAACCAGCTATGAAATCGCCGTCAGCCTTGACCTGACCGGGCTGAAATGCCCGCTGCCGGTGCTGAAGGCGCGTCGGCAGATCGGGCAGATGGAGTCGGGCATTCTCGAGGTGCAGGCCGACGATCCGGCGGCGCCGCTGGATTTCGAACATTTCTGCGATACCGCTGGTCTGACATTGCTGAAAAGCGATGCCATCGATGGCCGCTTCACCTTTCACATCAGGGTTGATCAGGCCGGGTGAATGGCTGCCGCCTCAGCGAAGGCAGTTCAGGTGGAAGGCATAGGCCTGCGGGCCGTCCGGCGGGCCGTCATAAAGTCCCAGATCAGCGCATTTCATGAAAAACCCCGGGGCCGGCAGGCCGCCACGGGCCCGTGAGATCACGCGCGCGCTGAGCAATCTGCCGCCAGCGCGGATCTCGGCTTCCAGGTGCGCCTCCAGCCAGACTGTCAGACGGTGGATGCGGTGCCGTCCGGATATGCCGGCCGCATCGGCAAGTTCGGCATAGGTGATCAGCCGGTCCGCCGCCGCCGCCGCGGCAAGCGCCATCTCGGCGCGAGGCTGCCAGCTGTCATCCGTGCCGGTGGTGTCCTGATTGTCCGTCATTCTGTCCTGTCCCCGATGACCTGCCCGCGATGACCGGCCTGCGATGACCTGCCCGCGATGACCGGCCTGCGATGCATGTCCACCAATTGCCTGCGTCGCCGATTGCGCCTATTGTCGCCGCCATGATGTATCTCAGATCGCTGATCTTCAACATTCTCTTTTACGGCGTCACCACGGTGCTGGCGATTCTTGTGCTGCCGACATTGCTGCTCCCGGCCTGGGCAATTCAGGCGGTGGCGCGGTTCTGGGGCTGGGTGACGGTGCGGTTGCTGCATATTGTTGGCGCCTCGCACCGCGTCACTGGTGACCAGCATCTGGCGGATCAGGTGATCTATGCCGCCAAGCATCAGTCGGCCTGGGAGACAATCGTTCTGTCACTGCTGCTTCATACGCCGGTGGTGGTTCTCAAGCGCGAGCTGTTGAAGCTGCCGCTTCTGGGCTGGTATTTCCAGAAGGCTGGCTGTGTTGCCGTTGACCGTTCGGCCGGCATGCGCGCCCTTCGCAAGCTTCGTGACGACGCGCTGGCGGTGCGGGACCGTGGCCGGTCCCTGCTGATCTTTCCGCAGGGCACGCGTGTGGGGCCAGGCGCGACGCAGAAATATGAAATCGGCGTTTTCGCGCTGTATGAGGCGACCGGTCTGCCAGTGGTGCCGATCGCGCTCAATTCCGGGCATGTCTGGGGGCGCAACAGCTGGCTCAAGCGATCTGGCCGCATTGAGGTTGAATTCCTGCCGCCCATCGCGCCCGGCCTGTCGCGCCGGGAATTCATGGCGGCGCTTGAATCGGCGATCGAGACTAGAATGGCGGTTCTCGACGCCCCATATCTGACGTCACAGACTTAACCCGGACCGGAGGTCACCATGGATGGGTCGCAAGGACGCCCCGAAGGCCAGAAGAACGTTCTTGGCGGCGCGTTGCAGAGCTGTTCGGAAGATCCGGTGACCGGATTCTTTCGCGATGGTTGCTGCCATACTGGTCCGCAGGATCAGGGACTCCACACGGTCTGCGCCGTGATGACCGAGGATTTCCTTGGCTTCAGCAAATCTGTTGGCAATGATCTGTCGACCCCGAGGCCGCAATTCGGGTTTCCGGGTCTGAAGGATGGCGATCAGTGGTGCCTGTGCGCCGCGCGCTGGGAACAGGCGCGCGAGGCCGGCCACGCACCCAAGGTCCGGTTACTGGCGACCAACCGGGTTACGTTGGCCGTATGCCAGCTTGAAGACCTGAAGGCACATGCCATCGACCTGCAGTGAGATCCCGTGATAGGGTCACGTGTAATCAGGAGCACGGCATGCTGACACTCGACCAGAAAGTCACCCTTCAATGCACCGATACCGGCAAGGACGCGACTGGCACGATCGTCAGGATCGCGGGCGGCCGTGTGGATGTGATGCTTGAGGGTGGCACCAGTATCCTGATTTCGCTGTTCATGCAGAAACCCGGGCTCTATGTCGGATCGCAATCCGGCCTCGAATTCGTGATGCGAACGTCCTGATTGTGATGGCAGACTCGCAGCAAAGATCCGATCTCGCGCCACCATCCGGCGATTCAGGCCCCGATGATCAGGCGCCATCCGGGTCAGCCGATATGTCGGTCTGGCTGATCTGGGCGGCGGTGATGCTGGTGGCGATCGCCGTGCTGCCCTTTGCCGTGCGAAGTCAGGACGTGGTGCGCGCCATCGCCAGCATGTGCGGCGTCACGCTGAACTAGGCCGCCGCTCAGGACTGTGTCTTTGGCGCCAGCCCGGCGCAGAACATGATTGCCATGTCGACATAGCGCTGCAGATCCGCATCCTCGGTGACACCTTCAGGCGCGATCATCGCCCACCCCTGCATCACCCGGCCGGTCAGGTCCATTGGCCGCACATGTGCATCTCCGGCGATCGCCTCCCACCCGTCGGTGCCAATGCGGATCACCAGCACGTCGTTCCAGATGCCGACACACATATGGCCATTCATCAGAAAGCCATGGCCGCCGAACATATGGGTAACCTCCATCTCCAGCATGCCGGACATGATTTCATCGAGACGAGCCGCCAGTCCCGGATCATACATTGTACCGGTCTCCCTGTCATAACGGTCTGCGGGTCAAGATTGCCATTGCCCGGCCCGCCGCGGCAAATCACAAGACGCGGCGCGACGATGGCTGCATGGCCATCATCGGGGCCGCCATCAGAGGGCCGCCACATGGCGTCGCAGGCAGGCGAGGCTGCTTGCCTTTGCGCGAGGTTGTTTTCTATGATGACATCATAACTTTTTCGGGGATTTGATGTGATCATTCTTGACGGTGGACTGGGACGCCAACTGGAGGCCATGGGCGCGCCCTTCAAACAACCGGAATGGTCGGCGCTGTCGTTGATGGAAGCGCCGCAGATGGTTCGTGACGCGCATGATGCCTTTATTGAGGCCGGTGCCGATATCATCACCACCAACACCTATGCCATCGTGCCGTTCCATATCGGTGAGGAGCGGTTTGAAGCGCAGTCAGAGGAGTTGCTGACGCTGGCGGCGAAACTGGCGCGTGATGCCGCCGATGCGGTGCCCCAATCGGTACAGGTGGCGGCCAGCATCCCGCCGATGTTTGGCAGCTACAGGCCCGATGATTTCGAGGTGCAGGGCGCGCGCCGCATGATGCAGCATTTTCGGCGTTTTCTGGCACCTGTTGCCGATATCTTTGTTGGCGAGACGCTCAGCTCGGTCAGCGAGGTCACAACCTATCTTGACATGTTTGCCGATTGTGCCGCCGATCTGTGGGTATCGGTCACGCTCGAGGATGTCGACCCGGTGTCAGGCAAGCCGCGCCTGCGGTCCGGCGAGCCGCTGTCGGAATTGCTGTTGTCGATCGAGGGGCTTCGCTTTGATGCGCTGCTGTTCAATTGCAGCCAGCCAGAAGTGATGAATGATGCTGTCGCGCTGTCACGATCTGAACTCGAGGCCTTTTCGCGGCAGCACGGCGCCTCCAGGCCGATGATTGGCGCCTATGGCAACGCCTTTCCGCTGATAGATGAGGATTATGAGGCGGCGAACGAAAATATCCACCAGCTTCGCCAGGACATAACGCCCGACGCCTATCTTCGCTTCGCGCGTGAATGGGCCGAAAGCGGCGCCGATATCATCGGTGGCTGCTGTGGCATCACGCCAACCCATATCCGCGTCCTAGCCGAAGCCTTCAAGGCGCCGCCACCTGTGGCCGCGCCGGATTATGCCTGACGATCTCTGTGCCGCCATGCGGACGGTCTGTCCGAACATGCACTGGTTCGGCATCTTGCCGCATGCCGCGCCGCGGCAGCGCTGGCGCGCTTGAACGCTGTGCATCTGCGCCTATCTCTTCTAGACGATTTGTGGGGGATACACGCAACCTGGCCCGTCTGGCGGGCATCACAGCGAGGGCAGCATGAAATACGCAAAAGACTATCTTGCCGAGGCAAACGCCGCGGTTCCGAGGATCAGCGCCGAAGACGGCATCGCCATTCACCAGAAGGGCACAGCCGTCTTCATCGACGTCCGTGACAGCGGCGAGATCGCCAGTACCGGCACCATCGCCGGGGCCGTGCGGATCCCCCGCGGCTTTATCGAATTCGCGGCTGATGACACAATGGATTTTCACAATCCGGCGCTTCAGAAGGACAGCGAAATCCTGCTTGTCTGCGCGGCTGGCGGCCAGGCGGCTCTGGCTGGCAAGACGCTGACCGACATGGGGTATGAAAATGTGACCAATGTTGGCGGTATCTCGGACTGGGTCGCGGCTGGCGGGAAGACGGAATCATGACTCGCAATCACCGCGCCCGCGCCCGCGCCGCGTCGCGCCCGTCGCCGCTGCCATGGATGCTTGCCGGCGCCATCATCGCGCTGGCACTTGCCATCGCGGCAGGTCAGGCCAACGCCGCCGGAAGCGACTACGGTGGATCGGACAGTTCCGGGTCGAGCTCCAGCAGCGCGACCATGTCAAAATCCATGCGCAAGGCCACGGGTCTGATCAACAAGGAAGATTTCACCGGCGCGCTGGTGCATCTTGAAACCGAAATCGCGGCCAATCCGGACAATGCCGATGCGTGGAATCTGACCGGCTTTGCCTCGCGCAAGCTTGGCGAGTATGCGCGTTCGGAAGCTGCCTATGACCGTGCCCTTGCCATCAACCCGAAACATAAAGGGGCGCTGGAATACAAGGGCGAGCTCTACCTGACGCTTGGCAATGTTGAGGGCGCCGAGGCGCTGCTTGCCAGACTCAGCAAGAGCTGCTTCTTCAATTGCTCGGAGACAAAGCAGCTTGCCGCCGCCATCGAGGCCTATAAGAAGGCCAACTGATGCGCCGCCGTGGCCGCAGTCTGACAGAATGCAAGGCCTCTGATCCGGAGGCATGACAACAACAAAAAAGGAAGGCCGTGGGCCTCCCTTTTCGTTGGATAGATTTGATAAGCGCAAGCGGTATGCGTCAGGCGCGACCGACGAGGCTGCTCTTCAATCCGCCCGCCACAGTTGCGTTATCAACACCAATCGAACTAGACATCAGATCACCTCCTTTACTTTGTTAAAACGATGACAAAAGCGTAGGCGGACATGCAGGCAAAGTCACGCCCGCGCGCGGGTCGCGCGGCAATTTGTCCGTAATGTTCGTAAAGGTGGTGGGCCCGGGTCTTGTCTGGTGGTGCTGGCTGTCGGCGCTGGCTGGCGGCGCTGGCTGGCGTCACCGCCGGCCGCTCATCAAAGGCCTATGGTCATATCAGAGGCCTATGGTCATCAGAGGCCTAGCCGCCAAGAAATCCCCTGGCGAAGGTCACCGCCGCGTCGAGCTTGTCGCCGACCGCCGCGCCAACGGTGGTGGCAACGCCGGTTGCCGTTTCACCCAGTGACGTGGCGATATTGCCGGCATCCTCGGCGACATCCCCGGCGACATCGCCAACCGTCCCTTTGCCGAGGTCACGGCTGATGGTGCCGACATTCGCGGCAGCGTCTGAAATGAAGGAGGTGGCGTTGTCATACAGCCCGTCAAAGGTGCCGAGAACCCGTTCCATCAATTTACCCTGACCGGCATCCAGGCCAGCCGTCTGCTGATCATCATTCATGGCCAAACAAATCTTTCCACTCTGCAATCCGCGCCAGATCCCCGGTTGTCTCCTCAGGTGTCTCCTCAGGTGTCCCCTTGGTCTTTGCGCATCAGCCCCTACATAAAAGCCAGATCAAACCCGCACATGACAGGTACTGACGATGAACAGGCGAGTTATAAGTCGATTTACCAATTTTGTCGCTTGCCTTTGCACCATATTGGTTACGGAGATGATGATGGCCCAGACCGCGAGCAGCGCCGAGGTCACAGCGCATGACTTTGTTTTTGAGAATATCGACGGCGGGACCCTGCGCCTGGCGGATTATGCCGGCGGGCCGATCCTGCTTGTGAACACCGCCTCGATGTGCGGATTCACCCCGCAATATGAGGCGCTGCAGTCGCTGTGGTCGCGCTACCGTGATCGTGGCCTTGTCGTCCTCGGGGTGCCAAGCGATGATTTCGGTGGTCAGGAATATGAAAGCTCGGACCAGATAAAGCAGTTCTGCGAGATCAATTACGGCATTGATTTCCCGATGACCGAACAGGTCGCGATCAAGGGCGACGACGCGCATCCCTATTATCAATGGGTTGGCATGCAGGGGCGCCTGATGATGCCGCGGTGGAATTTCCACAAGCATCTGATCGACGCTGAAGGCCGGATTGTCGACTGGTTCGCCTCGACAACGGCCCCTGATTCACGCAAGGTCATTGATGCAATTGAGCGGCTTCTTGTCCGCCAGGACGAGGTGACAGGGAAAGCCGATATGCCAGACGCAGGGGCAGGGTGAGGGCAAGGAGGTGCGGCGATGGAAGAATTTGCGCTGAGACATGCCCTGTCGGACGAGCTGCATGCGCGTGCCTTTCATGAGTTTGAAGGGGCGGGTCGATTCATTCGCTATGTCTTTCTGACCGATGGTGATACCGGCGCCATTCTCGACTATATCAACGCCTTTCTTGATGCCGCCGGGCGTGAGTCGATCCCGGCCGACACGAAATTCCTGCGGCTCGACATGGATGGCTATGCGCTGCGGGTCGAGCAGCATACGGAATTCATGTCGGTCAGCTTTGTTGAAAAGGGGCATCGCCGCGCCACCGGTCTGCTGGCCGATGCCTTTGACCCTGCCATCACGCATCTTCCCCTTGCCTGGGCGCGGGAGATTCCGGCGCCACTTTTCCATGCCATCTGGCTGGAAATTGGTGGCAAGCCGCCGCGCAGCCTGACCCCGGAATCGATGATGGCGGTGATGGACAGCCGTGCCATTGCCTCAAATTATTTCAGCGGCAATGATGCCCAGCTTCATTTTGCCTTCGATATCGACAAGGCCGGATTTTCGCGGATCGCGCTGTTCAATCAGGGCATTTCGCCAAACCGCATGGGCCGTGTTGTGCAGCGGGTTGTCGAGCTTGAAACCTATCGGCTGCTGGCGCTTCTTGGCTTTGCCGCCGTGCGTGACAACAGCGGCACGCTTGGCAGTATCGAGCGCATTGTCGGCGACCTGACAACCGACATGGCGGCGCAGATCAAACAGGCGGATGGCCAGGTCCAGCAGCTTCTTGCGGTGCTGTCGGCGCAGGCTGCCGATCTTGAGGAAATCTATTCACGGACCTCCTACAGGCTGGCGGCGACAAAGGCCTATGAGGCGATCCTGATGGACCGGATCGCCAGCCTGCAATTCTCGCGGCTGCCAGGGTTCCAGGGTGTTCGCGGCTTTCTGGGACGGCGGATGACGCCGGCGCTGGACAGCTGCCGCGCCTTTTCCGAACGGCTGTCGCGGCTGTCCGAGCGGATCACCCGTGCCGGTGATCTGTTGCAGACCCAGACCGAGATGATCATCCAGCGCCAGAACCGTGATCTTCTGCGCTCGATGAACGCCCGCGCCCGGCACCAGCTGCGGCTGCAACAGACAGTCGAGAGGCTGTCGATCGCTGCTGTGACCTATTATGGCGTCGGGCTTGTCGGATATCTTGCCAAGCCGTTGCCGCTTGCTGGCTGGAATCTCGATATCAATCTCGTCAAGGCGGGGGCGGTGCCGGTGATCGCCTTTCTCGTCTGGCTTGCCATCCGCAGGGTGCGGGCCGGTCTTCACGACCGCGAGGACGACTGACGAAAAAATGCCCGTCTGATCGCAAACCCGTCTGATCGCCGGCATGGCGTCTCGGTCTTGCCTTCCCTTCTGTTCCTGTCGCACTGTCGGGTGGTTCAGTTTCAGGATCAATGCCGCATGCCACGAGCCGATATCATCTATCACCAGCCACCGGGTCATCATCTGGCACAGCTGAATTTTGCCACCGCCATTGCCAATCTTGATGATCCGGTGATGGCCGGATTTGTCGAGGCGCTGGCGGCGGTGAATGGAATCGCCGAAAGATCGCCCGGATTTGTCTGGCGTCTGAAGGACAAGGTGGACGAGGCGGCGGCATTGGCGATGATTGGCGATCCGCGCGAGACCTTCACCATGTCGGTATGGGAACGCGCCGCCGATCTGGAATTCTTCGCCTGGAATACGGTGCATCGACGCTTCATGAAGAATCGCCACCGCTGGTTTCGGCCGCCAACGGCGCCGTTTCTGGTCATGTGGTGGCTGCCGGCAGGCACAATCCCCACCTTTGCCGACGCGCTGGCGAGGCTCGGGCGCCTGCGAAATGACGGGCCGTCAGAGGCCGGCTTCGGCTGGGACAATCTGGAAGGCATGCGCGCCTGGCAGACAGCCGGCTCACCGCCTGCCTAGGCATCTGCCCGGTCGCGGGTCTGGTTGCGGGTCTGGCCGCGGGTCCGGCCACGCATCGCATCGCACCAGGCCAGTGTCGCGCGGATATGCCAGTTCAGTTGCCGGTCATGGAACCCGACATGGCCGCCGCCCCTTGTCACCACGATGTTCGGGCCGGTGTTTGGGCCGGCATTCGGGCTGGGTGGGGCAGGTCTGGCAAGGCAGGGCGCGACCGGCACCCACGGGTCGTTCGACCCCTGAAGAACCAATGTCGGGATGGCAAGGTCATCCATCCGCCGGTGGACGCTGGTGGCGGCGTAATAGGCCGCGCTGTCGGCAAAGCCTGCCAGCGGGGCCGTCACCTGATCGTCAAATTCATGGATGCTGCGCGCCGCGGCGGCGGCGTCGCGAAAATGCGGATCGAGCCCCGGCGCGGTGGCGGCGATATCCTTCAGCCCGGCCAGCATGTAGCGAACATAGAGCGCGTTGCGGCGTGAGCTGAATTTCTGCGCTGTCGCCGTCATGTCGAGCGGCGTGCCGACGGTCACCAGCCCGGCAAGGCGCGCCGCCTCTGCCGGGAAATCCAGCGCCATGTTGAGCGCCGCCGTGCCGCCAAGCGAATGCGCCATCATGAACAGTGGCGCACCGGGGTCCTGTGCCGCCGCGGCGTCGATGAAGGGGATCAGATCCGCCCCGGCACCGGCATTATAGGTGCCGCGCGCCAGTTTTCGGGCCGGACCGGCACCGCGCATATTGACCCGCAGCAGGCTGTATCCGGCGGCAAGCACCTCCGGCACCAGCCACCAGATATGCTGGGCATCCATACAGCCATTCAGGCCGTGGACCGCAATCACGCATCCCTTCGACGGACCTGTCGCCGGATGGAGAGGCGCCGGATGAAAGGCGGCCAGCAGCCGGTCCCCGTCATCAAGACCGATCAGGATTTCGCGTGATGGCGGCGGCGGCGGCGCGTCATGGCGCAGGAAATGCCGCATGGTCTGCAGATCGCCGCCAAGCCAGGGCGCCGCCTCGCCGGCAAAGGGCGGGATCAGATCGCCGACATCATTGCGAAGAAACGCCATACCCCTCAGTCGCTCCCCTCTGGCAGATGGTCATTGGTCGATGGTCACTCGTAGATGGTCAGGCTGGCGACCGACAGGTCGGCCTCATGGTCGCGGCCATAGGCGACAATGCCGATCGAGATGATGTCCCGCGCCGTTGGCGGGCCGTCGGTCAGCCCATCCGAATGCCTGAAGGTGGCAAAGGGAAGGTCGACATCGCGCCAGTCCGCCGAGGTCAGGAAGGTGGCGGCGAAATAATGCCACGGCCGCCGGTTGGACCTTGTGCGAAGATGAACATAATAGGTCTCGCCATTGCCCCGCACCCGCATCCGCAGGCCGGCCGGATCGGCCCCGCCATCGACAAGCGCGGCGAAATCCATGCCGGCGCGAAACTGGATGAAGCCGCCATTGTTCGCCGTGCTGACAGTGCCGGTCAAATGGGCAAAGCCGGTCCCGTCCGGATCCTGTCTGAAGCGCAGTCCGCCGCGTGACACGCCGCCCATCACGCCATCGGTCACAAACCGCCAATAGGCGGCCATGTCCGACGTCATCCTGAATGTGAGAGGCTCGTCCGCCATCGCCTGTCCGTCCTGTCCATTCGCCCCCGATACCATCACACCGGATGCCATCACACCGACACAGGTCAGCACCGCGACAAGCGCGAGTCCGGCACGTCGCCTGATGTCCGATCGCCCGGAGGCGGTGTGAAAGGGCATGGTAAATGTCATGACTGTGAGATGGGAAGGTTCGGTCCCGCTGTAAAGTCTTGTCTGTCATGCCGCCGGTTTGGCAGACTGCGCGTCATGACCATTCCGTCCGGAACAACCTTGCCCCGTATCAAGGCAGCGCTTGACGCCTCCGGCCTCGCCTATGAGGTGTGGCCATGTGATGACTCGCTGGCAGATACGGCGGCTTTCTGCACGCATTACAATGTGCCGCCTGCCAATTCGGTGAACGCCATTCTTGTGCGCTCGAAGACGGACCCGGCGCAGATGGCGCTGTGCATGGTGCCGGCAACGCACCGCCTGGACGTCAACAGAACGGTGCGCAAACGGCTTGGCGCGAAGAAGGCCTCCTTCGCCGCGCCCGAGGATACGCGCGCGCTGACCGGCATGGAGATCGGCGGCGTGACGCCGATTGGCCTGCCGCCCGGCCTGGCGGTCTGGGTTGAGGCCAGTGTGATGTCTCTCGACTACATCATTCTTGGTGGTGGCAACAGAATCTCGAAACTGAAAGTGCCGCCGGCCATCTTTGGCCATATTGATGGCTGTGAGATTGTCGAGGGTCTGGCCAATCCGGGGTGAAAAATACATCCCCTTTTGCCTGCGTCATCTTGACATAGGCGGCAAAAAACGTTGCAGTTAGTCCTTACAGACGGCCCGTGTCAACGGCCTTCCGTAATCACGGGTTCAGGACGCGCGGTCCGCGCGAGGCTGACCCGGCGATCGGTGTTGAGCGAGGCTGCAAAGGGAGAGATAAATGAACAAGACACTACTTTCGGTGGCCGCAGCGGCCACCATGACCATGTTCGTCACCTCGGCGCATGCCGAGAAGTGGGACATGCCGATGGCCTATGCGGCCACCAATTTCCATTCCGAGATGGGGGTCGTCTTCGCTGACAAGGTGCGCGACTACACCGGCGGCAAGATCGATATCACCGTCCATCCCGGCGGCTCGCTCTTCAAGGGCGGCGAGATCAAGCGCGCTGTCCAGACCGGCCAGGCACCGATTGGTGAGCGTTTCATGTCGGCGCACGCCAATGAGGCGCCGCTTCTTGGATGGGACAATCTGCCATTCCTGGCCACGACCTATGATGACAACAACAAGTTGTGGGCCGCCGCAAAGGACAAGGTCAATGCGCAGCTCGACAGTCTGAACCTTGTCGCGCTCTACACCTGCCCGTGGCCTGGCCAGGGTTTCTATTTCAAGAAGGAAGTTGCCTCCTCGGCCGATACGAAGGGTGTGAAGTTCCGGTCCTACAACGCGGCCACCGCCACCTTCGCCAAGGAACTTGGCATGACGCCGGTCCAGATCGAGGCGGCCGAACTGTCACAGGCACTGGCAACGGGCGTTGCCGAATCCTTCATTTCGTCCGGTTCGACCGGCTATGACCGCAAGGTGTGGGAGCATCTGACCCATTATTACAAGGTCAATGCCTGGCTGCCGCGCAACTATGTGATCATCAACAAGGGCGTCTGGGGCGGCCTTGACGGTGATACACGCGCCGCGCTGCAGAAAGCCGCCGACGAGACCGGCGCTGCCTGTGCCGCGAAATCGGCCGAGCTTGCCAGCTGGTATTTCGAGCAGCTTGAGGCGAATGGCATGAAGGTCGAGGATGCCGGCCCGACCTTCCTGAAGGAACTTCAGGACATCGGCGCGAAGATGCAGGCCGACTGGCTGGCATCGGTCGGTGCGGATGGCCAGGCCATCATCGACGCCTACAAGGCTATGTAGCCTGATCTGAATCTCCGGGCTCTCCCGCAGATGCGGGGGAGCCGTCTCATCTTACTGGATGTTTTTGCTGAATCATGTCGGACTGGTCACCGATCCTGGGTCTGCCCCTGTGGGTATGGCTCTTTGTCATGCCAACAGCTTTCGCGGTTCTGGCGCGGGTGCAGCGTCGTCATATGCGCCCGTTTCTGGAACGGGTCTGGCGATGTCTCGACCGGGTCTATCTTGCCTCGGGCGTGCTGGCCGCGGTTTTCATGATGACGATCCTGATCCTGATTGTTTTGCAGATGGCGGCCCGATGGAGCGGAATCACCTTTGAAGGGTCGACCGAATTCGCCGGCTACGCGATGGCGGCGACAAGCTTTTTCGCGCTGGCGCACGCCTTTGGCAGGGGGGCTCATATCCGGGTGTCGATCCTGCTCAATCTGAACAGATTTACACGTATGTGGCTTGATGCGGCGGCGATGCTGATCGCGGCGGTGATTGCCACCTATTTCGCCCGCTATGCGGTGAAGACGAACTTCCTGTCGGAAATGCTGAATGACCGGACGCAGGGACAGGATCAGATTCCGGAATGGTTCGTCACCTTCCTGTCGATGTTCGCCACCGCGCCCGACGGGTGGGCGGCGCTGTGGCGCAGCAGCGGTGATGAATGGATCTACACGCCTGTCTGGGTGCCGCAGATTCCGATGTCGATCGGCACCATATTGCTGGCGGTGGCCTTGTGGGATCATCTTGTCAGGCTGCTGGTGACAGACGAGTCGGCCATCACCTCGGAGATTGTCGAATGAACGAGCTGTACGCCACCGGCATTTTCCTGTTTGCGATGTTCGCCCTTCTTGGCGGGTCGGTATGGGTTGGTCTGGCGCTTGTCGGCGTGGCCTATATCGGCATGGAGCTGTTCACCTCGCGGCCGGCCGGCGATGCGATGATCACGACCATCTGGACCGGCGCGTCAAGCTGGACCCTGACCGCGCTGCCGCTGTTCATCTGGATGGGGGAGATTCTGTACCGAACACGCCTGTCCGAGGATATGTTCCGCGGTCTGGCGCCATGGATGCGCTGGCTTCCCGGCGGGCTGCTTCACACCAATATCGCCGGCTGCACTATCTTCGCGGCGGTCTCCGGGTCGTCGGCGGCGACGCTGACAACGGTTGGCAAGATGTCGATACCGGAACTTCGCCAGCGCGGTTATCCCGAATATATGATCATCGGAACCCTGGCCGGGGCGGCGACACTGGGCCTGATGATCCCGCCGTCACTGACGCTGATTGTCTATGGCGTGACAATCAATGAATCGATTACCAAGCTGTTCCTTGCCGGGGTTATCCCGGGGCTGGTCCTGGCCGGTCTGTTCATGACCTATATCATTGGCTGGCACTATTTCCGCCCGGCCGAGCGGCCGCGCCCCGAACCCGCGATGACCTTCTCGCGCATGATTTATGACAGCCGCTTCCTGCTGCCGGTGATGGGGCTTGTCTTCATTGTCATCGGGTCGATGTATTTCGGCTGGGCGACAGCGACCGAGGCGGCCGCCGTCGGGGTGCTTGGCGCGCTGTTGCTGGCGGCGCTGCAACGTTCGCTGACCTTTGATACCTTTATTACCAGCCTGATGGGCGCCACCCGCACCTCGGCGATGATCGCGCTGATCCTGATGGGAGCGTCCTTTCTGTCGCTGTCGATGGGCTTTACCGGCCTGCCGCGGGCGCTCGCCGGCTGGATCGATGGCATGAACCTGTCGCCGATCGTCCTGATCGCGGCACTGACGGTCTTCTACATCATTCTTGGCATGTTCCTTGACGGCATCTCCTCGGTGGTGCTGACCATGGCCATTGTCGAGCCGATGATCCGGCAGGCCGGGATCGATGTGATCTGGTTCGGCGTGTTTGTCGTCGTCGTCGTCGAGATGGCACAGGTGACGCCGCCAATCGGGTTCAATCTGTTCGTCCTTCAGGGCATGACCAAGCACGAGATTTCCTATATCGCGCGCACAGCGATCCCGATGGTGTTGCTGATGATCCTGATGGTGGTAATCCTTGTTGTCTGGCCAGAGCTGGCGACCTGGCTGCCTGAGAACACCCGTCAGGGGCCGCGCGTCTGATCGGCGCACGAAGGTGTGATGCCGGTTCTCAGCCTTCTTCAGCTCGACACCTGCTTTCCCCGCATTGCCGGTGATGTTGGCAGTCCGGAAACCTATCGCGCGCGGCTTGAATCGCATGTGATTGCCGACCTGTCGGTTCACAAGGTGATCACCGCATCGCCGCAGGCGCAGGACATCACCGCGGCGGAATCGGCCCTGGCACGGGCGCGCGGCGATGTGATCACCACCTCATGCGGGTTTCTTGGCATCTGGCAACAGCGGCTTGCCGCCGCCGCGCCAGCGCCGTTTCTGGCCTCGTCGCTGATTGGTCTGCCAGAGTTGATGGCCCGTTATGGGGCAGATGACCTGGCGATCCTGACCTTCGATGCCGACATTCTGGCGGCACCGGCCTTTACCCCGATGATGAACGGGTTTGCCGGTCCGGTCGTCGGGCTGCCGCCGGCATCGCATCTGAAACAGGTGATCGCGGATGATCTGCCACGGCTCGACCACCGCCGCGCGGAAGCCGACATCATAGATCTTGTCGCCGGCCTGATGACACGCGCGCCGGTACGGGCGCTGTTGCTGGAATGCACGAACCTGCCACCTTACAAGGCGGCGCTGAAAAAAAGGTTCGACATCGAGATTTTCGATATCCTGACGCAGATCAATTTGGTGAATCCTGATATCATTGACCCGGCATTCCTGTAGGGGACCAGCCCTTTGTCGGGGGCGTCCGTTTTGGGGGCAAAGGAGGCCAGAATGACCGACAAAACCACCACCACCACCACCACAGCAACATCTGTGAACGGTACGGCTGTGACCGGCACCCCGGCATACGCGGCGGCGCGCACTGTCGATTTCAGCGAAATTCCGGTGATTGATCTGTCCACCATGAACACGCCCGAGGGCGAGGCGCGCATTGCCGAGGCGCTCGTCAAGACCGCCTCCGAGATTGGATTCTTCTATGTTTCGGGGCATGGAATCCCGCAGAGTCTCAGCGCCGATGCGATGGCGGCAAGCCGGGCCTTCTTCGCGCTGGACCAGGCGGCGAAGAGCGATATCACCATCGACAACCACCAGCGTGGCTGGATGGCGCAGGGGCTGGCCACTCTTGAAGGCGCGGCAACACATGATGCCAAGGAAGTGTTTTTCTGGGGCCGCGAGGTGGCGGCCGATGATGCGGATGTTCTTGCCGGCCTGCCGCTTGTCCACCCCAATCAGTGGCCCGATCAGGCGGCGCCGTTTCTTCGCGAGGGGATCCTTCCCTATTACGAGGCCGTGATGGCGCTTGGGTTGCGGATCCTGACCTGTCTGGCAAAGGGGCTTGGCGCCGATCCTGATATTTTCGTAAGGGCCTATGACCGGCCGCTTGGCCGCGGACAGCTTGTGTATTATCCGGCGCTTGGCGCGGCGGATGTCGCCGCCCAGCGTTTTGGTGCCGCCGAACATACCGATTTCGGCGTTCTGACGGTTCTGCAGCAGGACAGTCTTGGCGGGCTCCAGGTGCGCAACCGGTCCGATGAATGGATTGAGGCCATGCCAATTGAAAATACATTCGTCTGCAATATTGGCGACCTGCTGGAACGCTGGACGTATGGCCGCCTTGTCTCGACGCCGCATCGGGTGCTGAACCGGTCGGGGAAGTCACGCTTTTCGATCCCGATCTTCTGTGACCCGTCAAGCGACGCCATGATCGACCCGCGTGATTTTGAGCCCAAAGCCGATATCAACAATCTTCCACCGATCGCCGCCGGCGCGTATATTGCCTCGAAGAACCGGCGAAACTTCAGCCATTACGATACGGATAAGGGCTGAGATAGGGGCGGACTCCGACCGGGGACTCCGGCCGGGGCGGGCTCTGGCTGGGGTCCAGTGGCCGGAATCAAGGAGAGGTGCCGTGCCAGACAAACTTCCCACGACGGTCATCGGATCTTTTCCAAAGCCGGGCTATCTGCCCATCTGGGACTGGTTCGATTCCGCCCGCGACCATGGCACCATGAAAGGGCCAGAGGTCACGGCGGGTTATTCGGCCTTCAGGATCTCGGATGCGGATGAAGCCCTGTTCATGCGCGCCGCCGAGGAGGTGATCGCGCTTCAGGTCGCGGCCGGCATCGATGTGCCGACCGATGGCGAGGTCCGCCGCGAGAACTACATCCATTACCATTGCCAGCATGTCACTGGCTTTGACTTTGCGACTCTGGAACATCGGGTGCTTCGCGATGGTGCCTATGAGACTGATCTTCCAGCCATCAGGGCCGCTGTCAGTCACGACGAGGCGCCCTACAGCCCTCATGATTTCAGAGCAAGTCAGTCAGTCAGCAGGAAGCCTGTCAAATTCACCCTGCCAGGGCCGCTGACAATCATGGACACCACCGCCGACTGTTATTATCAGGACCGGCCACGCCTGGCGCGTGATCTGGCAACGACGGTCAATAAGGAAATTCTGGCGCTGGTCGATGCCGGGTGCCAGTTCATCCAGCTTGATGAACCGCTGTTCGCAAGGCAGGTCGAGGATGCGTTGAACATCGGTCTGGAGGGCATCGAGCGATGCTTTCACAAGGTGCCGCGGCATGTCACCCGCGCGGTGCATATCTGCTGCGGCTATCCGGACCATCTTGATGATGAGGATTACAGGAAGGCCGACCCGTCAAGCTATCACCGGCTGGCAGGCGAGATGGATGGTCTGGGCTTTGACCAGCTGTCGATCGAGGACGCCCATTGCGGCAATGACCTGGCGCTGCTTGATCTGATTGCCAGCAAGCAGGTTATTTTCGGATCCGTTGCCGTGGCCCGCAGCCGCATCGAGAGCGTTGAAGAGGTTATATCGCGGCTTCGTCAGGCGCTTGACCATATTGATCGTGACAGGCTGGTTGTGGCGCCTGATTGCGGGCTTGGCATGCTGACGCGCGATCTTGCGCTCGCCAAGCTGAAGATCATGTGCGCCGCCGCCGCCGCCGTCTGACAGATCGCAGTTTGGCGCGTCCGGCTCAGCCGTTGCCAAGCAGGTAACCGGTGACACCTGACAGGAACCATCCCGTGACAAGCATGACCAGGCTGGTGATCACGCGGCGCCGGTTCAGTGACTTGTCCATGATGGATCGCGTCAGGCCAATGGCAAGAAGAGGCGCCAGCCCGGTGAAGAATATGCCAAAGGTCAGCATCCCCATGAAGATCCCGGCATAGGGCATGGCGAATGCCGAACTGGCAGGCATCACTGCCATGCAGGCGATGGCGCCAAGCGGATAGGTCAGGACTGGCAGGGTCAGGCCGATCCGCGCCGGATCCTGCCTGTCGCGCAGCGCCGGCAGGTTGGCTGCGAAGACATACAGATGCGCCGCCAGCGGGATCATCGCCACCCATGCCACCGCGTCGAGCGAGCCGATTCTCCAGGTAAGCATCAATGCCGGCAGCATCAGGATCAGAACCGCGATCCATGACAACAGGATCAGCCGCCATGCTGCCACCGGGTCGGAGGCGGTGAAAAGGCGGCGAAGACCTGTCATGGATTTGCTGCTGTCATTGTTTGGCCTGTTGGGGGCGGCTGGACGGGACGTGGATAGGCCCACCGGCCTTATCGGTCTGCCGGTGGGCATCTGTTGATTTCATGGGCCTGGCGTCAGTCCGACGTTCTCCAGGGGCCGAAATCCTTGCCAGAATCGGAGAATTCATAGCCAATCAGCGGTTCATCGCCAACAACCCAGCCATCATGGCCGGGGGCAAAGAAATAGGCATCACCGGCCTCGGCGAGAATCTCGGTGCCGTCATTATGGACGCACATCATCTTGCCCTGCAGGATCACGCCGACATGGCCGGCCTGACAGCTCTCACCACCAACAACCGGCTTGATGCATTCCGACCATTTCCAGCCCGGCTGAAGCTCGAGTTTCGTTACGTTCACATTGCCGAGTTTGACAACTTCGGCATGCGTTTTCTCGGGGCTCTTCACTTCATCTGCGTCACTGAAGGATTTCTTGAACAGGTTTGGCATCTTCGTTTCCTCTCTTCTGACTGATGTTCAGGTGAAATTTTATGCGCTTATGAAACAAACGCTAACATATCCCGAGCTGCCTGTGGATGCCTGGCGTCGATCTGGTTGACGGATTGAACTTGTCCGGTGAAATCCCGATCGTTGCGGGTCCGTGCGCGCCAGTGAAAACCAGCACATGAAAACCGGCGCATGGAAACTTGGCGCATTCGGGGTCGTGTTCCTCAACAAATTCATCAAATTGTAATATGCTTTGTTCATGAAAAGCATATTGTTGATGATCAGGGGATTGAGGCTATGAGTGTTTCGAACGGACAAAGAACTTTCAATTTCGGGCTGAAGGTGTCGGCCGACAAGGCGGCCTCGGTCGAGGCCGCGATCAGAACGCATGCCGCCTGGATGCGTGATACGCACAGCTATGACGACAGCAAGATCCAGCTTGTTCATTACTATGTCGCGAAATCGGATGAGCTGGTGAATCCGGTGGATCCCGATGAAGGCACCACCGGCAATGTGCTGTTTTCGATCAACGAGGTCTATGTTCATCCCGAAGGGATTGGCCAGCATCTCGAGCAGGCCGCGGACTGGGCCGACTTTCCCACGTTCTACGAGGCGATCTCGACCTATGGCGACGTGATGGTCATCAATGGCGAGGTCATCGAGACCCTCTAGCGGCGCTGACAAAGGTGGCGGCCGCGGTAAGCGGACATGGCAGGCCGGCGTGGCCGCCCATCGCCGTTCTTGACAAAATGTCTTAAAGTGTCTTATTTTCGACCTTATGACGGATTAAGGATAATTTATCGTGGTCGCAAATCTCAGCTCCAACGTTCTTTCATCAGCCGAGCCGGAAACGACGCTTGGTGAGCGATTGCAAAAGGCGCGGGAGGGGGCCGGATTGTCACTGGCTCTTGCCTCGCATCTTGCTGGTGTGAAGCCGGCGACGCTTCGTGAGTGGGAGCGGGACAGGAGCGCGCCGAGGGTCAACAAGCTTGTCAATCTGGCGGGCATTCTTGGCGTCAGCCCGACACATCTCATGGCCGAAGAGGGGCAGTCGGATAATCCTGTCCCGACATCTCGCGGCAGGCAGGAAAAACTTCTCAATCAGCTGAAGACCGAGATCAGGGAGATTGAATCCCAGCAAAGGGACCTGACAAAGCGCCTCAGCGCCGCGGTACAGATTCTGAACAAGCTGAAATAGACAGTGCCGGCTTTCCGGCTGCGCCGTTGAAAGCGGGATTGTTGCCAAGCAATCGACAGCCATGTCAGATGGCGTGTCGGCGGTCTGCCTGCAACAGACCGTCATCAATTCAAAAACTGATCTGGGACGTCCGGCTTGTCTGCGGCGCGCCTGCGCACTGTTCATGCAGGGGCTGCCTGGCGATAAGCCGGGGCGCTATAGGTCGGGCTGCGCGCCGGCAGGTGCGCGGTATATCGGGATGCGCGCCGGCAGGCGCGAAAGGGGATGTGCAGGAGGCGATGAAAATCACCCCCCTGCACAGATCATGTGTTGCTAGGCAAGGACAAGGTTGGTGGCAGATGTTTTGCCGTTTTTCCCGGTCTCAAGCTCAAAGCTGACTTTCTGGCCTTCCTGAAGGTCAGACAGTCCAGCAGCCTGTACAGCTGTGATGTGAACAAAAACGTCCGAAGATTGGTCTTCCGGCTCGATGAAGCCATAGCCCTTGGTGGTGTTAAACCACTTTACTGTCCCAACACTCATTATTCTCTCCTGTGAATGGGAATTAGGTAAGCCATTCAATTCTGGTGAGAAAATCGTGGAAACCGTCCTGCAACCGTGCAGAATGACCAAATATCTAAAGCAAAATGGTCATTTGTCCAGTCTCAAATCCGTGTTTAATGCAAATCTTGTGACGCGAGTACAGCTGTGATGTGCGGGTGGATATGTATTCAGGCATATGAAAAATAACAATAATATTCAGTCTGACCTGATCTGGTGACGATATGTTGAGGCATCAGAGCGTCAATTGGTCTCGCCAGTCATTGACGCCTCGATCATGCCGACCATGCTCAGCGCGAATCTCAACGCCGGTGCCATGATGATTGGCGAGAAGGGCGCCGATCTGGTCAGGGGAC
This sequence comes from Puniceispirillaceae bacterium (SeqCode), assembly GCA_049623505.1. Taxonomy (GTDB): domain Bacteria; phylum Pseudomonadota; class Alphaproteobacteria; order Puniceispirillales; family Puniceispirillaceae; genus UBA8309. The sequence continues at coordinate 61,823 of JBMZTC010000006.1, forward strand.
GAAGGCTGCCGGCCATGGAACCGGAAGGCTGATACATGGCGGCCGGCCGAAAGGCCTGTCCCGTCATGCCTGAAACCGTCGCGACGCCACATATAACGACAACAGCCCCAGGACGGAAAAAAACCCGATGATGAACAGCGGAACCTGTGCCTGGCCTGAAAGCCTGACTTCCAGAAGTGAGGCGACCATCAGAAAGAAGCCGAAAGAACTGCAGAAAAGCAGCCTCTGCGCTGTTGATTTGGGACTGTTTTGACACATGAAGATGATAAGGCCGATGAAGGCGCATCCGGTGCCCATATTCTTTCGCAGGGCCACCGCGGCATTCAAAGCCTCTTCATTTTGGTCAATGTTCGGAAACATGGCCAGGCTGTAATATTCGGGGAAGAACCAGAACGATCCGCCAAGAATCATCATCAGCGTTCCGTTCAACGCGAGAATGAGTCGTGAATTACCCATGACAAAATCGCCTCCACCATCAAATTCTAGCGATCTTGCGCAAAACTGGCAAACCGGACGTCTCGCCATCATTCGACAAGGTGCCGGCTGTGTGCGGCCAGCATCGTTTCGGCGGGGGCAAACATAGCGTTGACGGGTGTCTGGTCAGGTGGGACCTTACATTCCTGCCTTGATGCCCTGATTGGCCTTGATGCCCTGATTGGCCTTGATGCCCTGATTGGCTTTGTGTTCAGACTGTGATGTGAGCCAGCCTGTTGGATGCAGGCGATATTGTCATTTTGAGTAAGGTGCGGACAAACCATGGCGAAATCTTCAGCATTGATGAGTTACAATGTGTTCACCTTCCCGTCGGAAGCGCAGATGCTGCTTCACATCAAACTCTGGGAAGAACATTTCCCGGCCATGTTCGAAAAGCTGAAAGAGAAGGGGTGTACGGCCTATTCCTATAATCAGGTCTGGAACAGTCCCGGCACGTTCAAGACCTCGATCATGTATGAATATGAAAGCCCGGAGGCGTTCAAGGCATGTCAGGATGTCATGAAAGCGTTCACAGCGCCGCTGATGAGCGAGATCAAGGCAACCGGCGCCGTGATCGAAGCCAGCAGAAATGTCATCCGGCATTCGGCCAGGGTGACCTGAACAGAGTTGGCCGGCATCCTTGGGCGTGGAAGATGTCCGCTCATTGCCGCGCCCGTTGAAACGAACGGTGAAACAGACTGACTGTCTGCATGTCGATTGGCGTGCCACAAAATGGGAGCTTTGGGACGATGATTTATGAGAAATTCGTGGACGCCTGGGACAGAAAAGACGCCGAAGCGGAACAGGCGCTGTTCCATGATGACTGGCAATTCAAATTCCATTCATCCGGCAAAATCATCAGAAAGGGCGATATGAGCCTGGAAGACCGGGCCAGGATGATGGAAAGCCATTCGCTGGAAAACCGCAGATGCCTGTATGAGAATGAAGACGTTCTGGTGATGCACTGGATCAGTCATTTTCCAAACGGCACCTCTGACGCTGTCATGATGGTTCATCTGAAGAAGGATGGGCTTCTGTGGCGGACGGAAACAGGGTCAACCCCCCTCAATCCTGGCTGATCAATGCTGGCGGCGATATTGCCGGAATCGGGGCTCAGTGGTTTCTCAGGATCGACAATGTGGCCCTGAGACCATCCTGGCGGCGCGCGAACTCTATGTGCCCGCCATGTTGTTCCGCGACGGTCGATGCCACCGCCAGGCCGATCCCGAACCCCTTCACATATCTTGCATTGTCCCCGCGACGGAACGGTTCGACCAGCCCTTCCATTTCGGCGCCATCGCTGAGGGTCCCGAAATCATCGACATGGATCTTTGCCATGGTGAGATCGGCCTCGACGGACAGATTGGCCCGCCGGCCATATTTCAGCGCGTTGTCGACGAGGTTGGTGACCGCCCTGGTGATGGCCAGCGGTTGCGCGACCACGGCAATGGCGGCCGCATTGTGCCGTTCCTCCGGGTTCTGCTGCCGCGTGTTGTCCCTGCTCTTGCCTGACCGTCTGCTGAAGAGCAGCGTCTGCGGCTTCACCTGAGGCGTCACATAGGGCGAAAGCGTGACAGGCTGCCCCTCATCCTGAAAATCCGCCACGATGGCCTCGACGATCGACAGCAATGACACGCTGCGCTTTGCCTCAACATTGATCTCGCTCTGTGTGTAGTTGAGGACGCTCTCGATCATCCCGGTCATGGCTTCGATATCACTGTCTATCTTGCGACGAAGTTCGGCATCTTCGACAAACCTTGTTCGCAGACGAAGCCGGGCCGCCGGCGTTCCCAGATCATGGCTCACACCGGACAGAAATCTGGCTCGCCGCTCAAGTGAATCGGTCTTCTTTTCGATGAATTGATTGATGCCTCTGATGACCGCGCGCAATTCGCCGGGGCCTCTTTCGACATAGGGCTGCGGTGTGTCTGTCGCTGTGCCGCTCAACAGTTTGGCGGCGAAATCTGAGAAGGTCCCGCTGACGGCCTTGGCGGTGGCAAGAAGGGTAATCAGGGCGACAGCCAGCAAGGCGGCGGCGAACAACCGGTAATCGGCCGGAGCGGACGCGCAGGACCATACCGGGTCCGCCTTCACCCTGACCCAGGGTTTTGTGTCATATTTCATGTAAAGCGTGGCATCGGAACAATAGTTGGCGATCAGCACGGATATCTGTCCCAGCTTTCCAGCCAATGTGCTGTCCGCCCCCTGTTCGGGGAACGCGATTCTGCCAACTGGATATTTCAGGTCGGGCGACGCAATCGCCAGGCCGATCTGCGCGCGTTCGCCCATCCCCGTGACACCACTCAGTGAGAGCTGCGTGACCAGGTCTGTCGACTCGATGGATGACATAAGTGAAAACTTTCCCGCGCGGGCCAGTTTTGTGTCTTCCAGACCAACGGTCTCAATCACCACGCCCGACGGTGGCGGCATATCCGTGCGTTGTGACCAGTACACCGCCGTCCCGATTTGTGCCGCCCTGTCCAGATGGGCGTTCCACCGCCGCTCTGTATCCATCCACAGAAAGGTGGCCGTCATGCCTGCGAGAGTGGCGGCCACAAGCAGGCAGCTCACAATGATATGGAGAGACAGGCTGGGTGGTGTCAGGCGTCGCATAGCGTCACATCAATGGCAAATACATATCCCACGCCGCGTTCCGTTCGAATGATTTCCGGGTTCTTTGGATTGTCCGCAAGTTTGTGACGCAGCCTGCCGACAAGCACGTCGAGGGCGCGCCCCGACTGATCGGAGACGCCGCTTCCCTCGCGCGTGATGTCCATCGCCGACGCGATTTCCTCGCGTTTCAGCACCACATGAGGATTGGCAAGGAAAACGGATAGCAGCCGGGTTTCCTTCTGCGAAAGAGCCACCTGGATCCCGCTTGGGGCGATGATCTCGTTGCGCTTGCCGTCATATACCCATCCGTTGAATTTATAGATGGCCGTGTTGCGGCGATACTGGAGCGATGATGAACGCTGGTTCCGTCGCAGCACCGCCTTCACACGGGCGACAAGAAGATCGGGGTTGAACGGCTTGGCGATATAGTCATCGGCCCCGACCGCGTAGCCGGATATCCGGTGGCTGTCGGCTGACAGGGCCGAGATGAGAATGATCGCCACATCCTGCTCGGCTCTCAGTTGCCGGCATATATCAAGCCCGTTTTCCTCGCCAAGCATCACATCGAGGAGAATCAGATCAATGCGCCCGCGGTTGATGGCGTCACGGATTTCCTGCTCATTGCTTGCCGTGAAGACAATAAAACCCTCATTGCCAAGATGCTGTGCCAGCATCTGGCTCATGTCCGTATCATCATCAACAATGAGAAGTCGTTTCAGCGTCATGTGGCGGACCTGTCAAAATTGCCGTTTGGCGCGAGTTTGTAACATCCTGCAATATTGGCAATGGTTTCGTAACAATGTGTAATAAATTCTCCAGAAATCGTCAGTTCCGCGTGTCTAAATACAAACAGGTGAATTGAACGACGTTTTTCATGCCCCTACGGTCGTCGGTCAATTCAGTATGTTCTAGCGTTGGAGGAAAGCATGAAGAGCAGATTGATCCTGGTGGCTGCCATTGCGGCACCACTGTTTACAAATGTCAGTGCCTTTGCAGACCCGGAAGCTGAAGTTCTGCACTGGTGGACATCAGGCGGCGAAGCAAAGTCTGTTGCCGTGCTGCAGGAAGAGTTCGCATCACGCGGTGGTGCCTGGACTGATATGCCGGTTGCCGGTGGCGGCGGTGACGCTGCAATGACCGCGCTTCGGGCTCGTGTGCTGTCTGGCAACGCGCCAACGGCTGTCCAGCTGAAGGGTCCGTCGATCCAGGAATGGTATGAAGAAGGTGCGCTTGCCGATATTTCGGCCGTCGCCGAAGCCAACAACTGGTCGGATGTGCTGCCAGACGCCATTGCCCGTCACATGAAGTGTGAAGGCAGCTGGTGTGCGGCGCCGGTGAATGTTCACCGCATTGACTGGATCTGGGCCAATGCAAGTGTGCTGGCCAAGCATGGCATCGAAATGCCGACAACATGGGATGAGTTCAATGCCGCCGCTGACAAGCTTCAGGCAGCTGGCATCACGCCGCTTGCCCATGGTGGTCAGGCCTGGCAGGACGCAACCGTATTCGAGGCCGTCGCCCTCGGTATCGGTGGTCCGGAATTCTTCAACAAGGCTTTTGTTGAGCTTGATCAGGCCACTCTGAGCTCCGGCACCATGAAGGCTGTCTTCGACCAGATGCGCAAGCTGCGCGGCTATGTCGACAGCAACTTCTCCGGTCGTGACTGGAACCTCGCTACGGCAATGGTCATGAATGGTGAAGCAGCATTCCAGGTCATGGGCGACTGGGCCAAGGGCGAATTCCTCGCCGCTGGCAAGCGCCCTGGAATCGACTTCCTGTGCGTGTCCACGCCAGGTGTCGGCTTCCTGTACAATGTCGACAGCTTCGCCATGTTCGGTGTTGACGGTGCCGAGAAGAAGCAGGGCCAGGATCTGCTTGCCGAACTGATTGTCGGCAAGAACTTCCAGAAGGTCTTCAACCTGAACAAGGGCTCGATCCCGGCGCGTGTCGACGTAGGTCTCGATGAGTTCGACACCTGCGCGCACACCTCGGCGCAGGACATGTCGGCAAGCAGCGCGGCTGGTTCGCTTCTGCCTTCCTACGCGCATGGCATGGCGCTTCGCGGCGCACAGGCCGGTGCCATCACCGATGTTGTGACAGCACATTTCAACTCGGACATGTCATCGGACGAAGCTGTGAAGATGCTGGCCGAGTCGGTCGCTAACAGCCTCTAGATCAAATGCCTGTCCCCGCCCGCCCAAGATTTTGGGCGGGGACATTTTTTAAGAAGATTAAACGGGGGACATAAGATGCTTGCTTGGCTAGAGCGCCAGATTCCGAAGCTTGTTCTGGCCCCGTCATTTATTGCGGCACTTATATTTGTCTATGGATTCATCGGCTGGACAGCCTGGGTATCGCTAACCAAGTCCAAACTGATGCCGCGCTACGATATCGTCGGTCTGGTGCAATATGAGAAGTTGTTTGTCTCGCCACGATGGGACACGGCGCTCGACAATCTGTTCATTTTCGGTGGCCTGTTCTGCGTCATCTCGATGCTCCTGGGTCTTGTCCTGGCCATTCTGCTGGACCAGAAAATCCGCACCGAAGGCGTTCTGAGGACGATCTATCTGTACCCTATGGCGCTGTCACTGATCGTTACCGGCACTGCCTGGCGCTGGATTCTCAATCCCGGGCTTGGTGTTGAGGCCACGGTGCGGAAATGGGGGTTTCCGGACTTTACCTTCGATTGGCTGGTGAACCCTGACACGGCGATTTACACGGTGGTGATTGCCGCTGTCTGGCAGGCGTCCGGGTTTGTCATGGCGCTGTTCCTTGCCGGGCTGCGTTCGGTCGAGGACGAAATCATTCGCGCCGCGCAGGTGGATGGGATCCCGCTGTGGCGGATCTATACATCAATCATCATCCCGTCCATGGCACCGGTATTCCTGTCTGCCTTCATTGTTCTTGCGCACCTTGCCATCAAGAGCTTTGACCTTGTCATCGCGCTTACTGGCGGCGGGCCGGGATATGCGACGGACCTGCCGGCGACCTTCATGTATGCGATGGCCTTTTCCCGCGGGAATATCGGTCAGGCCGCGAGTTCGGCGATGGTCATGATGGCAGTGATCTTTGCGATTGTGGTGCCGTATCTGTATTCGGAGTTGCGGGGAAAGAAAGATGCGTAGCGGAGCCGAAGCCAGCGCACCTGGCCTGATGACGAGGATTGGCCTCAGATGGCTGCTTTATCTGCTGCTGTCACTGTTTGCGCTCTACTATCTGGCGCCACTGTTCGTGATGGTGACAACCTCGTTGAAAAGTCTTGAGGAAATCAAGACCGGGTCGCTGATTTCCCTGCCAAGGGATGTGACTTTCGATGCCTGGGCCACGGCCTGGGCTGGCGCCTGTTCCGGAATCAAATGTGAAGGGCTGAAGCCCTATTTCTGGAATTCCATCATGATGGCCGTTCCGGCCGTGGCAATCTCGACCTTTATCGGCGCGGTCAACGGCTATGTCATCGCGCAATGGCGATTCCGCGGCGCCAACCTGATTTTCTCGCTGATGCTGTTTGGCTGTTTCATTCCGTTTCAGGTGGTGTTGCTGCCAATGGCGAGGCTTCTTGGCATTCTTGGCCTTGCCGGTTCGATCCAGGGGCTGGTCTTTGTTCATGTCGTGTATGGGCTTGGCTTCACCACATTGTTCTTCCGAAATTACTACGTATCGATATCCCCCGAATTGATCCGGGCGGCAAAGATCGATGGTGCCGGGTTCTTCCGGATATTCTGGTCCGTCTTCCTGCCGCTTTCGATCCCGATCATCGTGGTGACAGTGATCTGGCAGTTTACGCAGATCTGGAATGACTTCCTGTTCGGAGTGTCATTCTCCCAGGCTGGTACGCAGCCGATTACAGTGGCGTTGAACAACATCGTGAATTCGACGACAGGCGTGAAGGAATACAATGTCGATATGGCGGCTGCGATCATCGCCGCACTGCCGACATTGCTGGTCTATGTGGTTGCAGGAAAATACTTCATCCGCGGGCTGACCGCGGGTTCAGTGAAAGGATAAGTAATGGCGCCGATACTGCAAGTTAGCGATCTCAAAAAGCAATTTGGCGGGCTGGACATCCTGAAAAACGTCAATGTCGAGATTGAGCAAGGCGACTTTCTCGTGCTTGTCGGGCCTTCAGGTTGCGGAAAGTCAACGCTCCTGAACTGTATCGCCGGCCTTGAGCCTGTGAGCGGCGGCACCATCAGCATTGATGGTCGTGACATGAATGACGTCGCGCCGAAGGACCGCGACATCGCCATGGTTTTCCAGTCCTATGCGCTGTACCCGACCATGTCTGTCGCCAAGAACATCACATTCGGAATGAAGGTCCGCGGCGTTGATGCCGGCACGCAGAAAGCCAAGCTTGCCGAGGTGGCGCGCCAACTGCAGATCGAAGCTCTGCTGGAGCGCCGGCCAGCGCAACTCTCCGGCGGGCAGAGACAGCGTGTGGCGATGGGGCGTGCGCTTGTACGCGATCCCAAGCTGTTCCTTTTCGATGAACCGCTGTCAAACCTCGACGCCAAGCTGCGGGTGGAGATGCGGAACGAGATCAAGAAGCTCCACCAGAATCTGGGTGCCTCCATGGTCTATGTGACACATGACCAGATCGAGGCCATGACACTTGCGACAAAGATCGTGGTGATGAAAGAAGGCGTCGTCCAGCAGATCGGCTCACCAAATGAGATCTATCTCACCCCGGCGAATCTGTTCGTGGCGGATTTCATGGGATCGCCAGCGATGAATCTGCTGCAGGCCAATGTCAGGCGTAATGGCACGGCAACAGAGTTGCATATTGACCGGCCACAGGGCGAACCGCTTGTACTCCGTGACAGCGGTGTTCCCGACCTTCCGGATCGCGTGGTTGTCGGCATCCGCCCCGAAGACATCACGGAAAAGGCCGGCCCGGCCCGCAAGAACACGCATATCGCGTCCTGCAAGGTCGAGGTCGTCGAGCCGGCCGGCGCGGATACGTTCGTGTTGCTGAATCTGGCAAGCAAAGAGGCGACGGCCAGGTTGAAGGCGGAAACGTCCGTACAGGCCGGCCAGGAAATGGAGTTTGCCTTCAATATGGAGAAAGTCTCCTATTTCGATATCGATTCCGGCAAGCGAATCAACTGACGGCGGCCGCTGCCATTCCCCTGAAGCCGGCCCGCTCCTGATCCTTGATCAGGGGTGTCGGCGCGCCGTGACGGGCACCGGAATGGGCTTTCTGGCGGGGCCAGCCTGAAGGTCACAGCGCCTGATTCCCCTTGTGACATCCGTATAATTCTGTTGAGCTGTAAAGACGTTCAGTTTTTTGGGGAGAAAGCTGATGTTTTTGCTCGTACTGGTCACCTGTGTGACCCTTGAACAGCAGACCATGTGCCACGAATTCCCACGCGAAGTTGAATATGTAAGCCAGAATTCGTGTCAGGTCGCCGCCGCATTGGAACGAGGTCGCTACACCTCGCGAATGCAAAGGCGGGCCTGGGCCAGATATAGCTGGGAATGCCGCAATGGTGGCCAGCTGCCAAAGGATGCTGATATTTCATAGCATTATGCTATGAAGGATGAACGGAGCCAATGCCGGTCTGTGAATGGCCGGCGTGATGGGGTGCGGTCAGACCCCTTGTCCGCGTCTGTTTCCCGTTCTGGGCGATGCATTTTTTGCATCGATGCAGGGAAAATTTAACCGTTTTATTTCTCGCGCAATCTTCTCATTTTGTCTCGGTCGCGAAAGCCTGGGCACGTCCCCACGCCCGGTTTTTCAAAGTTAGTAATCGAAACGAAAGAGACTGTTATGAAGAAGATCATTGCTGCCTCCGCGCTGATGTGCGCCGTTGCTGGCGAAGCCATGGCGGATATCAAGGTTGGTATCCTGCATTCCCTGTCCGGCACCATGGCCATTTCGGAGACCACACTCAAGGACACCATGCTGATGCTGATCGAACAGCAGAACGCAAAGGGTGGCCTGCTTGGCGAAGAAATCGTACCTGTTGTGGTCGACCCTGCCTCTGACTGGCCGCTGTTCGCCGAAAAGGCGCGTGAACTGTTGACCGTTCATGATGTAGACGTGATTTTCGGCAACTGGACATCCGTGTCGCGCAAATCCGTGCTCCCCGTCATCGAGGAGCTGAACGGACTGCTGTTCTACCCTGTGCAGTATGAGGGTGAGGAAAGCTCGAAGAACGTGTTCTATACCGGCGCCGCTCCAAACCAGCAGGCCATCCCGGCAACCGACTATTATCTTGAAGAACTCGGCGTCGAGAAGTTTGCTCTTCTTGGCACCGACTATGTCTATCCGCGGACGACCAACAAGATTCTTGAGCAGTACCTCAAGGACAAGGGCATCGCGGCCGATGACATCTTCGTCAACTACACACCGTTCGGTCATTCCGACTGGTCGAAGATCGTGGCGGATGTCGTCGCGCTTGGCGCGGATGGCAAGAAGGTCGGCGTGATCTCAACCATCAATGGCGATGCCAATGTTGGTTTCTACAAGGAACTGGCGGCAGCCGGCGTATCGGCCGATGACATCCCTGTCGTGGCCTTCTCGGTCGGCGAGGAAGAGCTGTCCGGACTCGATACAACCAACCTTGTTGGCCATCTTGCCGCCTGGAATTACTTCCAGTCCGCCGAGAGCGAGGCAAATGATGCCTTTATCGAAGCATGGAAAGCCAAGATGGGTGGCGATCGTGTAACCAACGACCCGATGGAAGCTCACTATATCGGTTTCAACATGTGGGTCGAGGCCGCCACCAAGGCCGGCACCACAGATGTCGATGCGGTCCGCAAGAGCATGTATGGCCTGACCTTCCCGAACCTGACCGGTGGCGTGGCGCAGATGCTGCCGAACCACCACCTGGCAAAGCCGGTGCTGATCGGCGAGATCCAGGAAGACGGGCAGTTCGACATCATCAGCCAGACAACCGAGGTCCCCGGCGACGCCTGGACCGATTTCCTGCCGGAATCCAAGGTTCTGGTATCTGACTGGCAGGGGCTTGAGTGCGGCATGTACAACACCGCGACCAAGACCTGCGTCCAGATCAAGTCGATCTACTAGGCGACAAAGCTGAAAATCCAAATCACCCCGGAGACATCTCCAGTGTCTCCGGGGACCATGACTTGAAATGGATTGAATACCGTGCACAGAATTTTCATCGCCTGCCTCGCCGCCCTTGCCCTGTTTGGCCTGACACCGGCGCTGGCACAGGCCAATTTCGAAGACCTGCTCCAGACAAACGCCAAGCTGATCAAGAAGAGTTCGTCAAAGACCGTTGGCCCGGTGCTTGAACAGCTTCAGCAATATGGCGGCGAGGCGGCCGAGAGCTTTCTCACGGACTGGCAGGCCAAGAAGCTCCATTACATCAGGAAGACTGGCCGCTTTGTCCTCGTCGAAAAGGCCCCGGAATCCGCTGACGACAAAAAGCAGGTGATGCTTCGTGACGCTGTCACAGGTGTCGAGATCGGACTGGCACCGGCGAAATCGGTCAAGCAGATCAAGCCGAACAGCGGCGTGCGCGCGAAGATCGCCGCCACGCTGGTTCCCTTCCAGCTTGGCAATCCGGACCCGGCAATCCGCGAAACAACGCTGAAGACGCTTCTTCGGGATATTCAGCCATCCCATCTTGCGCCGCTGCAGGCCGCCATCGCCGCCGAGACACTGCCGGACCTGAAGGACCAGATGAGGAAGGCCTATGTGTTCGGCGTGCTGGCGCATGGCACCGATGAACGAGAGGTGGTGACGGCCATCAATGGCCTTGCTGGCGACCTGTCACTTGATGTTCGTGCCGCGCTGACCCCGCTGCTGGCAAGCAGCATCACGGTTGCCATGACGCTGCCGGATGACGCCAATATTGCCCGCATCATCATCCCCGGACGCACGACAAGGAACACGGATGGCACCGCTGGCAGGATATCGGCCATCGGCGGTGCGGATGTCGAACTGACCGTCGATGCCGCCTATGCGATGTTGGCCGGCGCCGGGCTGGCACCGGCATTTGTCACCGGGACCATGCGTGACGAGGTGCTTGTCGCGGCTGTGATTGACGGCATGGTTGGCAGCTTCGCGCTGGCCGAGCTGGACAATGATGCGTCACGCGACGCCGCCTACCAGCAGCTTGTCGACCAGGGCCGGGCGCCACAGCTGATTTCCGATCTCGAGCGGCAACAGGCGGTTCAGGACGCGGTGTTCCATGCCACCTATGACAATCCGTCAACGCCGGTCACCGACGCGGCGCGGACGGTTCTGAACGGCATTCAGACCAAGGTGGCGCTGTACAAATATCTCGATCTTCTTCTCGACGCGCTCAGTCTCGCCTCGATCTATTTTCTGGCTGCCATCGGCCTTGCCATCACCTTTGGCGTGATGCGGGTGATCAACATGGCGCATGGCGAATTCATCATGATGGGGGCCTATACCGGTTATGTCGTTCAGCTGTTTGTCCCCAATTACACGCTGTCAATCGCCATCGCCGTTCCGGCCGCCTTCCTCGTGACCTTCTGCGCCGGCGTTCTGATGGAGCGTCTTGTCATCCGGCATCTGTACAAGCGGCCGCTGGAAACACTTCTCGCCACCTTCGGGATCAGCATCGCGCTGCAGCAGCTTGCCAAGAATATCTTTGGCACGCAGGCGCGGCCCCTGACCGCGCCCGGCTGGCTTGATGGGGCGTTTGCGGTGAATGATGTGCTGGCGATCAGCAACATCCGCATTGCCATCTTCTGCCTTGCGCTGATCTTTCTCGGGCTTCTTGTCTATGTCATGCGGCGCACACGGTTTGGACTCGAGACCCGCACGGTCACCCAGAACCCGGCCATGGCGGCAAGCATGGGAATCAATCCCGACCGCATCAACATGCTGACCTTCGGGTTTGGATCCGGGATCGCTGGCATCGCCGGCGTCGCCATCGGCCTTTACTCCAAGGTCACTTCCGAGCTTGGCGCCGACTATATCGTGCAGAGCTTCATGACGGTTGTTGTCGGCGGCGTCGGCAATATCTGGGGCACCCTTGCCGGGGCGGCGATGATCGGCTCGCTGCAGAAGGGGATCGAGTGGTTCAACCCGTCAAACACGCTGGCGGCGCAGACCTACATGATCATTTTCATCATCCTGTTCATCCAGTTCCGGCCACGCGGCATCATCGCGCAAAGAGGCCGGGCGGTGGAGGCGTGATCCATGTCTGAACTGCTGCAGAAAACCGTGCTGACAAAGCATCTGTTTCGCACACCGTCGGTGATCATCTTCCTTGGCGCGTTGGCGCTGGTCTGTCTTGGCGTGACCGTTCTTGGCGAAGGACTGGGCATCGGCCTGATTTCGACAAGCTTCGTCAAGACGCTGGGGAAAACACTGTGCCTGTGCATGATCGCCATCGCCATGGACCTTGTCTGGGGTTTCTGCGGAATCCTGTCGCTTGGCCATTTCGCCTTTTTCGCGCTTGGCGGCTACATGATCGGCATGTGGATGATGTTCGCCCGCACCAGGATGATCGTCGTCGAGGCGGCGCAGAACAACGCCCTGCCTCCCACACCAACCGAAATCAGCGAGGCAGTCGGGACGCAGATCTTCGGTGTTGTCGGCGGCGCCGAGATTCCGGCGATCTGGGCCTTTGCCGATCTTTTCTGGGTGCAGCTTGCCTTTGTTGTCCTTGTTCCGGGTCTGCTGGCGTTCGTGTTTGGCTGGCTTGCCTTCAGATCCAGGGTGAATGGCGTCTATCTGTCGATCCTCACCCAGGCCATGACACTCGCCCTGTCGCTCTATCTTCTGCAGAACGACAGCGGTCTTCGCGGCAATAACGGGTTGTCCGGCCTGCAGAACATTCCGGGTTTTGATCACGTCCCGCAATCAATCCTGTCGATTGTCTTCTTTCTTGTCAGCGCCGTGGCGCTTGCCATGACCTACATGCTGGCCATGGCGGTGGTTGGCAGCAAGCTTGGCAACATCATCCGCGGCATTCGTGACGACGAGGCACGGGTGCGCTTCCTTGGCTACAATGTTGAAAGTTACAAACTGTTCATCTTCGTGCTGACGGCCATCATCGCGGCGGTCGCCGGGGCGCTGTATTATCCGCAGGCCGGCATTGTCAATCCGACCGAACTTGCGCCCATCGCCTCAATCTATCTTGCGGTCTGGGTGGCCATTGGCGGGCGTGGCCGCATTTACGGCGCCGTCATCGGCGCGGCTTTCGTGTCGCTTCTGTCGAGCTATTTCACCGGCGGCCAGGCCCCCGACATTCCGCTTGGCGTTGCCACCATCATCTGGACGGACTGGTGGCTTGTTCTGCTGGGCCTCAGCTTTGTCGTCGTCACCATCTACGCCCCGCAGGGACTTGGCGGGCTGATTGACCGCGTCGCCATGAAAGGCAGGGACTGATGGCACAGCTTCTTCATGTCGACAACATCTCGGTATCCTTCGACGGGTTCAAGGCAATCAACGCGCTGAGTTTCGACATCGGCGAGGGCGAGCTTCGCGCCATCATCGGGCCGAACGGGGCCGGCAAGACAACCTTCATGGACATCGTTACCGGCAAGACACGGCCTGATTCCGGGGATGTGCGGTGGGGGCCGACAAACCTTTCGCTTGTGAAACGGTCGGAGGCACAGATCGCACAGCTTGGCATCGGCCGGAAATTCCAGAAGCCGACCACATTCGAAGAGCAGACGGTGCATGAAAATCTGCTGATGTCGCTTGCCAACCGGCGCAACCCGTTTGCCGTGCTGGCCTATCGCCGCTCGCGGCATGATGAAAAGCGTATCCTTGGCATCGCCGAACAGATCAGGCTTGCCGACAGCCTGCATCGGCGCGCCGGGGAACTGAGCCATGGCCAGAAACAATGGCTGGAGATTGGCATGTTGCTGGCCCAGGACCCGAAATTGCTGCTGGTCGATGAGCCTGCGGCCGGAATGACAGCACCTGAGCGCGAGGTCACGGTCGAGCTGCTGAAAAGCCTGTCCCAGACGCGTTCGGTCGTGGTTGTCGAGCATGACATGGAATTCATTCGGGCGCTGGAATGCCGCGTCACGGTCCTTCATGAAGGGTCGGTGCTGGCCGAGGGGTCGATGGATTTCGTCACCGGCAACCAGCAGGTGATTGATGTCTATCTCGGGAGGTAACCATGCTCAGCACAACTGATCTGACACTGCATTATGGGTCATCGCAGATCCTGCATGGTGTTTCCGTGACAGCCAATATCGGCGAGGTGACCTGCATCATGGGCTCGAACGGCGTTGGCAAGACGTCGCTGCTGAAAATCCTGTCGGGAACGCATCCCAGCAGTGATGGGATTTACAGGCTTGATGGCGTCGATGTGACCGGATCGCGTCCCGACAGGCTGGCACATGCCGGTGTCGGCTATGTGCCGCAGGGGCGGTTCATTTTTCCGATGCTGACGGTGCGCGAGAATCTGGAGACAGGCTTTGGCTGCCTTCCGGCGGATGACAGATTCGTGCCTGACGAAATCTATGACCTGTTCCCGGTGCTGAAAACCATGCTTGATCGCCGGGGTGGCGATCTGTCCGGAGGCCAGCAGCAGCAGCTGGCCATTGCCAGGGCGCTGATCATGAAGCCGAAGCTGTTGCTTCTTGATGAGCCGACCGAGGGTATCCAGCCCAACATCATCAGCCAGATCGGCGAGGTGATTGCCTATCTTCGCGGGCAGCAGACCATGGCCATCGTGCTTGTCGAACAGTATTTCGATTTCGCCTTTGGCCTTGCCGACCAGATCTTTGCCATGATGCGCGGCGAGATTGTCTATGCAAGCCGTGCCAACACGATTGACAAGTCAAGGCTTCGCCAGTCGGTTGGCGTCTGACCTGCCGGCTGGCGTAAGAATCGTCAGCTGCCACCTGTCGAAACCAGGCAAGCGTTTGCGCCTGGTGGCCACGCCCCCACGTCTCTATGAACCTTTGCGTGTGGAAATCGTTGTTATTGGTGAGTGTCCCGATCCGCTCTTGCACACGATCCAGTGTTAACAGATTTTGCATTCTACGGTTATGCAATTTCTCAAAGCTTAATAAGTGGTTGGTACAAATGCCATGCTGTTCCCATTCGTTTGATAAAGAACACTGATGTCTGCAACGTAAACGCATTAGTGTCAAAGCCGGTTATAAATCCTGATTGAACCAGGCGGGAAAGGATTCCGGGCTCGTCTATAGAGGTCAGGATCAGCCAGGCAATCTTTGGTCAAACAGCGTCAATTACATTGCGCGTACACCCTTACCGACTTCCTCGAGTAAAGAAGTCCGGTCATGTAAGCGAA
The DNA here is from genome assembly GCA_049623505.1 of Puniceispirillaceae bacterium (SeqCode). Lineage (GTDB taxonomy): Bacteria > Pseudomonadota > Alphaproteobacteria > Puniceispirillales > Puniceispirillaceae > UBA8309. The sequence goes on from JBMZTC010000006.1 coordinate 77,131, forward strand.
GGTGCATTATTTGACGGGATGATCCTACATATCACTGGAGTGAATATTCAAAATCGCAATCTTTGGTTTGTTACGGCCACTATTAAAAAAGCCGAATTGCCACTTCAAGTTTTCAAAGGCGATCAAAGAAAAAATCGAAATTTATTGGTCCTGCGGACCGGATTTCAGCAAATCGAGCCGAAAAACTTTCATTTCATCCCTATCAACCTTTCTTAAAGGAGATACAGATGAAATCGAACAAGCTTCTTTCAGCGCTGATTGCGACTGGTACTTTGTTTAGTACGAACCTCGCCGGTGCCCAGACCATCAGCGATACGCGCACAGGTTATGTAACGGGTGTCGAAACAGTCTGGACGCAGCGTGTCATTCACGAGCCAGTGACAACGACATCCTGTCATCTGACCCGTTCGCATGTGGGCGTGCAGGGCAATGTGGGTGAAATGGTCATTGGCGGGTTGGTCGGCTCTGCGATTGGCAACAAGTTGAGCGACAATCATGGCGCTGGCTCTCTCGGCGCGCTGTTTGGTGCCGTCGCTGCGATGGACAAGTCACCACGCCAGCGCCGGGTCTGTCGTGATCAGACAAACTATAACCAGAGGACCGAAAACGTGGCCGACCACTATGTGGTCCATGTCCGTGCCGATGGCCGTAGCCTGACATTCCGCTCGAACCACCGCTACCGTGTGAACCAACGTGTCAACCTGTCTGTGTCTTCGAATTATGGGCTCCTGCGCTGAGGTCAACGCAGTCACATGACCGGTAACCCGAACGCTTCAAAACAAAAAGGAAGTTTTTCATGAACCGTCTATCCATTCCCCTCATCGCACTTGGTGCGCTCAGCGTGGCTGCATGCCAGCAGACGGTGCTGACATCATCTGCGCCGACAATTTCGATCATTGATCGTGCCAATGAAATGCAGAATGTGCTTAATTTTGATTCCTGCCTGGGCAACGGTCTGGAGCAGGACGCACAGGCGGCGGCCAGTGATGAGCCTGGCCAGTATCTGGCCAGCGCGAAAACCCTTGCCGGATGTGATGCAAAGCTTCGTGATTCCGCCTCGCTTGTGGATATCGATCAGCGCATGCGAGCAAAGGCTCTCGCGGTCCAGAACTATATCAAGGGCGGCGATATCCAGAATGCCCGGCTGGCGCTGACGGATTTTGAGGCCAGCTTTGATGGTGCCGACCTCATTTATGCCGATGGTAGTTCCTTCACCGACACCATGCATGTGCTGTTGCACAGCTTTGATGACCGTGTCGGGTACAAGCTGGCCTCTCTGAATGCCCGCCGAAAGGTCAAGGACGAGGTGCGCCGCGCCTGGTACTGGCAGAACAACTGAACTGGTAGAAAGGATCCCCTGTCATGAAACAGAACGGGATGAGACACGGACGTCACAGGCTCCGGCCCCGCAAGGCGATGATCACTGTGGTAACGGGCCTGGCCTTGCTGGCTGCTGGTCCGACACTTGCCTCCACCGGTCAGGGTTGGCAGCCACAGATCAGCGAAAAGATCCTCGTGCTGCCACAAAACCATCTGGAGCGCGCGGTTCAGAGGGACTTCGCCGCTTCGCCACTGGCTAGCGACATGCTAGATATTGATCGTCAGATCGCCTCTGAAGTCACAAATATCCAGTCATTGAGCGAGAGCCAGCATCTCTATGAAGGTGATGTGGCGATGGAGGTCAAGCATCAGGTGCTGGCAGGTAAGCGTGCCTATATCGGCCTGATGGGTGATCAGATCGGCCTGAAGCGCAAGAAACTGGAAACCCAACTCCGTCTCTATCGACATCTGACCCGAACAGCCCGGCGCAACGCCAGCAACCTTGAAAACCAGCGCGAGGTTGCTGCTGCCATTGATACCGCGCAGCAGCGGGCCGAGAGGGTCGAGAGCACCTTGCGAGAGGATCTGTTCTATTCCACCAATCTGCCTGAAAGCAAATTTGGCGAGGACTATGCGGCCAACCGGCAGGCCATCGAGTCACTCCGTGCCGCTATCGCCAACCATCCGCTGAACCGAGCCGGCGACGGCGTTGATGCGCCGCGGAGTAAGATCGAGGAGCTGCAGCGGCTGGAGATGAATGTCGAAGCACAGCTAGCTATTCTCGATATGGAGGATGAGGTGCTTGGCCATATGGCAAAGCTTCTGTCCCTCGATGCCATGGCGTTCGCCGAAGAGGTTGCGGAGCTGGCCTATCTAGAAAATGAGCAGATGCTTGATGCCCCTGATTTCAGATCCCCGGCGGCCGGCGTGAAGCTCTTTGTGAGTTTCTGATGTCTTCGCCGGCGCATTCACCATCGATCCATTTGGAAAGGAAATCGAACATGACACGTCACATCATCAAATCCTGCCTCGTTGCGGCGGCGCTGCTGACCGGTGCGCCGGCATTTGCCGGGTCACTTGAAAACCTGGAAAGGGAACGCTCCATCATCGTCTCATATCTTCTTGATGCGAATCTGAATGTGGCGCAGCGCGAGGAAAAAATTGCTCTTTCAAAGCGCCGTCTGGCCGATCTTGAGCGGATTGCCTTGAACGACAAGACGTTGAAGGAGTCGCGCAGCCCGCTGGTGCTGAAGATATTCAAGAATTACGAGATGTCGTTCCTCGTACATTCCGCTGCCGAGTCGGGTCGATCAATGCCCACGCACTGGCTGGAAGGTATCGGTCTGTCCACCAGCGATCTGATGAATGCGCGGTCGATTCGATGACAGCGCTCTTCCTCACGGCTAGGAGTGGCAGTTCGCAGATTGGCCACATGCCAAGGCGGCTTGGGCTGACGATGCAGGCGGTCAGCCTGTTTCTGGGGCCTGTCGTGATCGTCATCGCCATGGCCAACCTTGCCACTGGCATGACACCGGCTCAGATCCTTGGCTGGAGCCTGGAGATGCTCGGTGGCGGCTTCCTGCTGTTGCTTTCGGCACTTGTCATCACCGCCATTTTCTGTTGCGTGCGGATGATTGACAGCGTGCATCACGCCGAGACGGACCTTGAACGGCAAAAATGGGTACAGGCGGGACTGCAGGCATGCAACGGAATCGCCACGCTGGCCCTGACCTTTACCCTGCTCGGAATCAGTCTTGGAATCGGCCAGCTGTCCAACAGCAGTCTCACTCCCGACAGCATCGACAAGGTGATTGCCGCGCTGACTGATGATTTCAGCATGGCCTTCCTGACATCGGTGATCGGATTGCCGCTCTCGGCCATTCTACGCACCATCCTCATTGTTCTGAATGCTTCACTGGCGCTTGGCAGCACTTCGGTTGCCGATCCGGACAGTGGTGAAGTTGATGTCGGTGCCCCTGTCACCTCTTCTTGAACCGGAGACCAGTTTTCATGCGATACCTCATCTTCAACATTACCGTTCTCTCGGCGCTTGGCTATCTGTTCATGGCCTCGCCGGAACAATCCTTTACCAGTTGGATCGGCAAGGCACCGCTGATGTACGACGCGGCGAAAACGGCTGGCCGTGACGGGGCAGCCGGAATCGATCCCTCCGAAACCGCCGGCACCGCGCTTCTCGAAGCCATGGAGCCGGCGGTCGAGGAGGTGCTGTCATCATCCAAAGCGCCGACGCCGGAGCTGATGCCAGCTGGAAGCAGGGCTGACGCGCCCGCGGTGGAGGCATCCAATATGCAGACGGCCGAGGCCGCGAAGCTGGATGTTGATGCTGGCCCAGACGTCGAACCTGTCACGATACAGGACATCGAGACGATCATTCGCAACCTTCTGGAAACCAGGGTGGCCGGGGCCGGTGACCAGGATGATGGCGTGGCGCCAACAACCGAGACTAACAAGGTGGTCCCGACGGCAACATCCCCGGGAATTTCCCCGGCAGCCCCGATGGCGGCCACATTGAGACAGGGGGCGGCACCCGCGACAGCTTCGGATCGTCAAGCAGCTGTTCCGTCATCACCAGGCCTAGGGACACTGGCGAAGACGCCGTCCACGCCATCGCAGACCAGCCCTGAAGCCGGACCCCGGATTGGCACGGTGCCGAGCAAGACGCAACTGGCCAGCAATGCTATGGCACTGTCGCAAGCTGCTTCCAGCGAGATGAGCGATGCCGATATTGCCGCTGCCTTTGCCGAGCTTCAGCAGTCGGCTGGCGAACAGCCATCGCAGACTGACCCGTTGCCATCAACTGATATGGCTGCTGTTACCGAGGCGGTGGCGAATGGGGTTTCGGCCGGTAATTTGGCCAGTCTGCCTGCTGCACAAACTGCGCCCGTCTTCATGTCACCGCGGCAACGTGCTGACAGCCTCGATTTGATGGTTGAGGAGCTGCAACTGATGTATCTGGAACGGACCGGTGGTTGATCGGCGTAATCTCACAATCCCTATGAATCTGGGATTCCTTGCGGTTCTCATGGCGCTGTCGGCGTTAGTTACCGACACGCCTCCGGCACAGGTGGCTGAAAAACAGACGCCGGCGTCACCAGCTGACACCATGCCGCCCCCGTTCGCGCAGCCTGTCGAAACCCGGCCAATTGCCGAACCGCCATTCACCGGGCAGGCGGTCAGGCTGAGCGCGCTGTCAATGCCACCGCTGCCGGCCGAGAGCTGGAAAACGCCGGTCAAGGATGTTCAGCGCCAGGAGAGTCCAGCCCGGTCCAGCCCCGAACCAGAGGTTGCAACTTCACAGGTGGCGGAGTTGGTGGCGCCGTCGGTTCAGTCACCATCAGACCCGGTGCCGCCGACACTGACGCCAACACAGAGTGAGCCGCCATTGGCACAACTCACCCCGTTGGTGCCAGCCTCGGCAGATCTGAAACCGGCGGCACTGACACCCTCGGTCCCGCTTCTGGCGAAACCGCTTCCAGCAATCGAAAGCTCGCGGCCGCCGATCATGCCGAAAGCGGGGCCTCTGGCGCCAAGGCCTGAACTAACGCCTTTGGGAAAGGTGGCGCGCCCAGCAGCGTCGGCTGCCCCCAGCGTTGATATCACACCGCTCCGCCCCATAGCAGGCAAGGCGCCGGATCACCAGCGGGTGGCAGGCTCCACCCCGCCATCCGCAATGCCGATCGAGGTGGCGGCGGCGGTCAGTGCGCGCCCGGAGATTGTAGCAGCGAAACCTGAAGACACACGCCCCCGGGCAGTCGATCTGCAGGCGGCGGAACGGCTTATGGACAGTCAAGGTCAACAGCTGTCGCTGGAATTTCTCTGGCCCGCTGACCGGCGCAGCCATCCCCGAATCTATACGAAACTCACGCAATGTCTTGGTGTGGAAAACGGTGTTATTGACAGCAACAGAAAGGTGCATCTTGGTGCTGGTGGTAGCAGACGTTTCAACGCTGCCCTGCATTCGCCTTTCATGCGGCTTGTCGACCAGCCGGTCGATCCGCGAGAGCGCCGGATTACTGAACGCCTTCGCAATGGTCAGCATGTTGATGCCGGTGGTGGCATGGCGGTGCGGGTTTTCAGGCGTGCGCATGACATGCGCCTGTTGGCGGCGCTGAACCGGGCTTTCGGGGGACTGCCCTCGGCAGGTCGTGTGACGGCCGAATATGAAATGGATGGAAGCCGCCTGTATCTTGCCAAGCTGACGCTGGATGGCAGACGTTATGATGGGCGTGTGCGCCTTGCCCGGGACGGATGCGCGTGAGGTCTACTGAAAATCGGCAGTCTCCGGCTGCCGTGCGACCACGACGCCGATCCCGCTTCCCGTCAGGCGTTCGATATTGGCCCTTGTGACCGGGCCGTCCGGTGTTTGGATCAGGTTCTCGAACCATTTGCGCCAGCCGAAATCAGGCCGGTCCGAGACCACGGCATATAGCGTCAAACCGTCATTCGTGACCGCAAAGGGGGGCGTCTGGAACCTGTCACCCGGTTGCAGGTCGGCACCGCTACGGAACTTCACTTCCGGTGTGCCGGCGACCCCTTCGCTTGTCACCGCAAGCCAGACCCGCACCTTGTTGGTGAAGCTGTTTTCCACCGTCAGCCGCACCTGGCAGCCAGCGGCCGGCAGCATGGGAAACACGGTCTCTATACGCTGTCCGGCAACAAGGGATTCCCGGCATGCCACGTCTATGTCCGAATCAATGGTGGCGTCTGATGCCATCTTCTGCGAGGCATCGTCCGTGCTGATCGTGATATCAAGCGCCTCGGCCAGCTGCTGCGACCGGCCGCCGAGATAGAACACTTCGAAGAAGTAGAATGCGTTTGTCACAACCCAGTTCTTGCGGGCCAGGTTGGTGCGGATTTCCATCAGCAAAGCCCGGTGTTGCCCAGCCTGTTCATAGGTGATCGCGTTTTTCAGCGCCTGAACCGGAAGGTGATAGGCAATCAGGCCGAACATCGCCGCACCAAGGCCGACGCCAATGAGCAGGCGCGCGCGGCGCCGGCCCTGCGGTCGCGCGACGGGTGCCGTGGTGGTGGGTGGCATGGCAAGCTCGAGGCCGATCCTGGCGATGGCTTCACGGACGGTGTCCGCGGCAATGATGTTCCAGTCTTCTGGAACCAGATCAGCGATATCCTCGAAATTGGTCGGGTGCAGCAGCAGGGTGACCCGTGTGCCGCCATCATGCATTTCCTGTAGCAAAGCACAGGATTCATTGAATTTCTGACGCATATGATCAACCGGTCGGATGTCGAGGGCGGGCGTCACTTCACCGCTTGCCCATACTGCCCCTGATGCTGATGGACCGATCCGTGTGCTGGTAAGCCGATCGGCCGCATGCAGAACATGCGCCAGCAACAGGCCGAGCTGCCAGCTATCTCCCTGTGTTATCGGCTTGTCGAGATCGGTCCGGTATGACCCCTCACCAAGAAGTTTCTCAACAACCCCGGTTGGCCGACGAACGAACTGGTCATAGCCGGTGCTGACCGGAAGCGCCTCAAAACTGCCTTCTATACACAGCACCGAGCGTATCTCTGGTGCTTCCTTTGTGATGGAGAGGATTCGGGCAGCGCCCCGGGTTGTAGGGATAAAAACCTTGAAAGGGTTCACCGGATAAAGAACTCCGTTTCCGGGTCGCGGAATGCCTGCACGATATCGTGAGACTGGTCTAGCATGATTTGAATGGTGCCATCCATCACTTCGGGCAGGCGCAAGACCGTGAAGTGCCCGTCACGGTCGGCGAACAGCATGCTTGGCACCGACCCGTCATGATGGGTCTCGCCGCTGCTAACCCCGGTCTGCGCCAGCGCATGGAATTTCAGCTGCAAATAGACAATGCCATCATCCCGCGAGGAGGGGGACATGATGAGATCGAACATCGGGCCGGGCCGTGTTGTCGGCCCGCCACTGTCGTGTGATGCAGCGGCCGCCTGTCGGCCCTGGTAAGCCACCGCCACACCGCGCATGATGTCGCGGAATTTGCGGCGCTGGTTGAAATCCTTGGAAATACGATTGAGAAGGTCCTGTGCGTCGCCGTCGAAAGTGCCGGTCGCCAGCTGATGCATCACCCGGAAGGGCACCGGGGCCGGGCTCGAGCCGGTTTCACCATCCGCAGCTGCTTTGACAAGCGCGGCCTGCACCGCCGCGACGGATAGCTGGTTGGCGAGGCGCCGCTCGGCGATATCGCGATCAACAGGTGGTGTGTCGGAAGGCGTGGTCGGTTTCATGCTGAAGTCTCGTGAAGCTGGGAAAATTGCTTTGTGAAGACCACCAGATCGTCTGCGCTCTGCGATTCAAGCGCCGGATCAGGCCGGTTCAAGCCGGCCAGATGACGGGCCAGTTTCATTAGACGGTCACCGCCACAGGCCAGCGCATGCAGCCGGTCCGTGGCAGCCTCGATGGAGGTAATGTCGTCAGTCCCGGTTTTGGTCGCATTATCGTCGCTTCGAAGCCCCTGGCGCCGATAGGACTGGGCGACACGTTTCATATTCTGGCGAATGCGGGCTGTCGGGCTGTCGGACGGCAGGCTGTCGATATGGGCCAGCACCCTCTCGGCCAGCCTGCTGGCCGGCTCGCCATCTGCATCCTCGTCAGTCGGCTGCGCCTGAAGGTTCGCGGCAATCGCCGCCATTTCCTGTCTTGTGCTGTCGTCACCATATTGCGCCAGATACTCAAAAATCACCGGGCTGCCAGCTTCCCAGAGCCTGAAAAAGGCGGTCGTCGCAACATCCTCGACGGTTATCTCGAGCGTGCGCCACTCGGCCAGAAGCTCAGCATAGCTATTGTCTCCCAGCGCCGCGATCTCGCGCTCGATGTCATCCTGGCCAACGCCGCCGCCACGGCTGGTCTGGACAAGCCGGTTCTGCAATGGTCCAAAGGCGGCAAGCCGCAGACAGGTCAGCACGAGGCCACGGCCGGTGCTTCCCGAAAGGGCCGGCACTGCAAGCTTTGCCAGTTCGGTCTTGGTGAGGAATTTGATATCACTACATGGCGGGCGTTGCAGGTCGGCAAGCCAGCTTGTCGGGATCGGGGCGTCGCCCACAAGCTGGCCAAGATCCGGTGATGTGGTGCCGTCATCCTCATCCGGCGCGCTGCTGATCGCAAGGTATGAGAGCCTGTCTAGATCCTCATCCTCAAAGGTCGTTGTCAGAGACAGGTGGACATCGAACGCATCGCTGCGCGCATGAATGAGGTTCTCCCGAAAACTGAGCCAGGCCCGCGCTGCGGTGCCAAACAACCGGAAGGACAGGGTGTCGTCACCGCTCTTCTCGATCCAGAAATCGAGGATCAGCTGGTCGTCGATATCCTCGGCGACAAATCTCGGCGCACCGATTTCGGCCTCAAGATAATCGGCCAGAAGACGCGCCATGTTGCGTTCGGCCACCTGCGGCAGATGCTCGCCAAGAAAGGAGTAAAGTCGCGCCGAGAGATCCTTTGCCACCGCCTTTCGCCGCGCGCTGCCATGATCATCCGCCAGCTCATTGAAGGCGTTGTGGAGGCATTCAAAGCCAAGCGCCTCGACGAGAAATTCGAGGCAGGCTGCCGCCAGCGGCACCTGACGACTATGCAGCTTGAAGACTGTGTTTCCCGAGGCCGGCTCGGCGAATTCGAGAATGTCGTCGCGCGCGCCAAGGAAGCGGGAAGCCGCGGCAATTTCGGTGAACAGCAGCCTCCTGGCAGATCGCGATGTCAAAGGCAGTTCGGTGACAAGAAGCTGGTCAAGCCGGACCTCCTGGATCGCGGCGGCTGACATCACATGCACGGTGCGGAACAGCAACGGGCCATAGCCGCGACCAGCGATTGTCGTGATCAGCTGGCTGATAGTGTCCGGCAGGTAGGCAGGCTCGCCATTTCCAGCTGTGGCCTCGGCAACAGAACGCAGGCAGTTCAGCAGATATTCGGATGGCGGCGTCAGGGTGAATTCCGCCCAATCGCCTAACACCTCGGTTGGATCTACCATGTGGCGCAGCCTGCGTCGCGGGTTGCCAAAAGACGAGATGCGATAAACACTGACCGAAAATGGAAAAGATCTGACAACACCGTCTCCGTTCGCGAATGGCCGACAAGCGCCATCCTCAACCGATATAGAGGCTACCCTGATCACTGGTTTGCTTTCAACCAGTGACGAAAGGCCCGCCGATTATCCTGAAGTTTACCGACAAGATCCCGGGCCGGGCCGACGGTGCTTGTGGTCAGCGTTGTCATCTGGTGGCCAGCGTCGAGGCTGGCCTCGGCCGCGGCAAACCAGAAATCAGCTTCTTTCAGATGCTGTTGCCATGGGGTGCTTGCGGCGTGTGGGGACGATGCCATGGTCGCCGGGATCGCTGTATGGTGCGCCATCTCCTGTCGCGGCGGCGTTGAAGTCTTGTGGCTGACCGGGTGCAGGTTGTCGGAGGCCGATACCCCGTCCATGCCTGCCACCTGGTAGGCCTGTGCCGCCGCCAGAACCTTGATTACATAGCCGCGGGTCGCCGGAATGATCTTTGGCCGTGGACCGGATGTCACACGCGAGCCGCCGTTATAATGTGACAGTGCCAGATCAATGCGGCCATCATAACGCTCGATCAGCTGATTGAGGAAGGTGACACCGGCGCGGATATTGACAGCCGGGTCGAACAGTTCGGTTCGGTTCAGGCCGAAAACATCGCGGCCTGTCCGCGGCATGATCTGCATCACGCCGATGGCACCTGCCGAGCTTACAACATGAGGTCTGAAGCCGGATTCGATCTTGGCAACCGCCAGAGCCACGCTGGGGGTGACATGTGTTGTCTTTCGGGCTTCGTTTACGATCATCTCCTTCAGCCAGCCCTTGGAAGGCGTTTGGGTCCGCGCGGCTTCAGGCTGGCCAGCGACGACGGTGCTGGTTGATTTTGCGTGTGCGTTGACGGACGACAAGGTAGCTCCATGACACGCCAGAGCGAGGATCAGCAGGATTCGTGAAGCAACGGGTTTCATTGGCCGGTCTCGCCTGTCATCGGGGTTTTGTCCATAGCCGCGATGCGCGACTGCCAGTCCGGGGTCAATTCCGCAATTTCCAATCTAAGATGAGGAAACTCACGCTGAAAGCCGGTGATCCGCGAAATTGGCAACTGTTGCGATACGGCCAGGATGACCGGCTGCTCCGGATCGATCGCGGCTGGATCAAGGCTGTTCATATCCTTGTCGAAAAAACCGCTCTCGCTGTAGATGACCAGTTGCCGTTCCAGATCGTCGGTATTCTCGGGCGTTGGCTCGGTGGTCATTTCCAAGGTCGCGGCACTGGCCTCGGTGCCATCGGCCTCAGGCGCGTTTACCATTGCGAACAGCATCAGGATCATCAGACTGAAAAAGGCCATGGCCAAGGCCAGTGCCACTTCCGCGAGGGGGTTTGCGCCATCATTTATCATCACTGTCTCCCGATATTCGGCTCTTCAGGGGACATGAAAAAATCTGGTCTGTTTTGGCTGGATGGTGGCGGTTTTTGCCGGTCAGTTGAACTTGACCCGGTTGCCTGTCGTTCCCTTGCGATTGCCGGTTGAGATGCGGCGGATATCGATATGATTGCCGGTCATCACGAACTGCACATCCTCGCCGACATCAAGCCCGATCTCAGCAAGGGACACCATGATCCATTCGCCAAGCCGGTCGAGGTCGGCAGTGGTGTGATAGCGCAATCGCTGGCGTGGGCCGGATGTCTGTGAGCGGGTGATATCGACAAAGCCGGGGAATTCGTTGCGCATCAGGTCGAGAAGCTGGACCCGCTCTTCCGCGCCGAGATCGATGAGCTCCACCTCCAGGACGGCAATGGCATTCCCATCACCAGCCAAGGCGCCGCCCGGCTCCTGCAGCAGGAATATAAGGCTGTCGCCGAGCGTGTCGGCCATCCGTTCAACCTCGGTACGCAATGTCATTGCCTGACAGGCCGCCGCACAGGGCGAGGGCGGGACAAGGGTGGTATTCGGCACCGCCCAGCTGGCAACAAGTTGCTGGCTTGCAGGTTCATAAATTTCGGAACTCAAGCGGATTTCATAACCCGGTGACCGATTTCCGGTCTCCGTTATCTCAAGGTCGACCAGCACGATGATCGACTTGCCAACGGCTGTCATGATGTCATTGCCGCGTGCCAGCAAATCGGAACGCGAAATCACCGGCCCTATATTCAGTGTCTGAAGAATCGGGTCCGACGATGCCACCCGGTAACCGGCGCGGCTGAGGCGCGATCCCACGGTGACAGCGGCGTGACTTTGTACCTCGCTGTTCACGGTTGGAATGACGATGATCGTGTCATCGGCACCGGCGGTGCCAACCATAACGAATGACAGGGTCAGCATGGCGCAAAGGGCCTGCAGCAGACTATGGGGCAGGCATCTGAGGGGGAAGGTTGGAAGCTTATTAAACGACAGATAGGTCAACATGGCATCACCCGTCACATAGCGGAGAATAGATTTTACGGGACCGATCCTTCTGAACACGTATGCCGTTGTCCTTTGCCAGGATCCGCGAGGAGGCGTGGGGCGCGATGCGATAGGACACCATGAGCTGCTCCAGCCATTTCTGCAAACGTTGTCCTGTCGCGGTGCTGCGGTAGGCATAGACCGCAAAGGTCGGGTTTGGCGCCTTGACCAGATCGATCGAGAGAAATCCCGGAAACTCCTTTTCCATTTTGGTCAGAAGGTCCCGCCTTTCGCACAGATCAAACCCCTCAAGTGACAGCCTGAATTCGGTGGCTCGGCCGCCCCAGGGCTTTCTGGCGGCTGCGGAAAGAACATATCCGTTCTGTTCCAGTTGCCGGGCAAGGGCGCGCGCGAGGGCCGCCGCCGAGGCGTCGATTTCCAGCCGGCTCTCAAATTCGATCATCGGAAGCGTCGTGGTGCGCGCGACCAACCGCCCCGATCCGACATCGATCACGGATGCGGCCGGAACAGGCAGGGATCCGGCGCCTGACGAGAGGATGTCCACGTCAACGGCAAGCAGTCTGCTGGGGTGCTGTTTCGCGATCTGCTGCAGAACGGCTGGAATATCGGTGTCGCCATGCGCGCCTGTCGGTGCGCCTGCGGTATTGCCGGATGTCGGTATCGTCACGAAATCAGGGTCAAGCGGCAGGATCCCGATATCCATCATGGCTTCGCCAATGGCAAATTCGAGGCGTCTTTGAAGCGGGTCCCCATTGGCGTCACCATCGGACATGGGGGTCGGCATGATAATGATGCTGTCGATATCACTGCCGGTTGCGTTGGCGGGCATGTTCATCAATGCCAGTGCCATCAACAGACTGACCACGATATGCGTGAGGGCTTTTGAAGATCGTCTTGGAAACGCGTACATCGCCATTCTTCCGGTTTGTGAACTTTTCAGGCTACTGATACGGACTGGTTTCAAGCCCTGCGTCGGTCCCATTATCGGGGACATGAAATTTTCTGGCTGAATTTTGCATGGTAGTGAGTGTAGTCGGCTTTGGCGACAAGCCAATGCCATGCTTGTTGAGATACGCTCATGTTGCTACTGTTGTGGCGGGGGAGCGTCACATTTTAGATTTTGGTGGAAACATGCACTCGAACCCTCTCCCTTGTTTTGCGTCAGTATTCATGAGTTGCTTGCCAACAAGGCACCTGCATGCGGTGGCCTTGACTTTGGCCTTGGTCGCCTTTGGCAGTCAGCAGGTGCTGGCGCAATGTGTGACGGATCAGCCTTTCTACGGTTCGGTTGAAACAGCCTATACGCCAAAGAGCAATTTCAACAACAAGCCGAAGCCGGAGGACATCTCGGGCGCCGAGGCACAGGCCGTGCAGAATGCCTGGCAAAGCTATGTTGGCAGCTGCATGGGGCCCGGGCGTATGCAGCAATATCTCGCGCAGCAAAATGACATTCTTCGAAATCTTGACAGCTACCTGATCAACAAGCAGGTTGCCCATGAATTCGACAAGAAGTCGAAGACGATCACCGCCGAGGCGCTGTTGATGGTCAATCAGCCTCTGATTGACGGCATGTTTACCAGCACTTCAGGCGGGGGTGATGGTGACGGTGCCTATATGGTGTGGATCTTTGCCGCCAAGCAGGCCGGCTACACCAAGGAAAGTGACGTCACCACCTATGACGCCGACGTATCAAAGCAAAGCAACGCCAAGTCGCTGAACTCGCAGGAAACGGTGTTCGCCGAAGATGACACCACGACGGTGGAGAGCACGCTGACCGAAACAAAGTCGAAATCATCCAGTGGTGGGGAGACAACACAGCGTGGTGCAGAGCGCACCGCCGTGATCCGCGAATTCGACCTTGTGCCGACCATCGATTTCAATACCAAGTTTTCGGAAGTGATGGCACTTAACAACTACGAGCCGACGGAGTATCTCGATGTCCTTGACGCCTGCGGCGGCGAGGAGTTGGAGGTTGTCGAGGAAGAGCTTGCCTTTGACGGAAGGATGAGCCGCGAGACACGCCGCGCCGTGGTGACCGGCGTCCGGGATTGTGAAGTGACCTACCTTGCTATCGGGACGATCGAGGTCAATCAGCCGAAGGTTTCGGCGGTTGAAGGCTATACTGTGACGGTGTCGATCACTGGCGAGGTCCTTGACGTCTCGCGCCGCCTGCCAAAAAAGGTGGCGGCTATTGGTCCGGTTCTCGGCCAGGCCGGCGGCGATGAAGACAATATCGCGGTGAAGAATGCGTTGATGATTGCCGGCGATCTTGCCGCCAAGGAGATTGTCAGTCGCCTGAATGCCAAGGGCGTCAATTAACGTCGGTCCAGTGCTGATGCGGGGCGCCCGGGCGGCGCCCTGACAGGAGTCTATGAAATGTTCGCAGTGATGACGATGCAGCGGAGGGCGGCGCTCTCCTTCCTGTTGGGGTTCTTGATGGTGGCGCTCTCCAACGCGCCATTTCCGGCACAGGCGCGAGGCGGCGTCGAGATTGTGTCAGTGCAATCGCAGGGGCTTGGCATGACGCAGCGTGACGCGATCCTTGATGGGGTCCGTGAGGCTGTGTCCATGGTCAATGGCATGGCCATTGCGTCGCAGACCTCGCTGGCAGAACTGACCACCGAGGTCACCACTGATACCGAGTCCGCCTTTCTGATGTCGTCTGCCTTCATGGAGCAGATCAGCACGGCCACAAGCGGCATTGTCGATGGCTATGATCTCCTGTCCAGCAACGAGGACGCCGCCACCGGGCTCATCATGGTGGATCTGTCGGTTCGGGTGGCACGTTACACGGCGTCAAAACAGCTTGACCGGTTGCGTATGGCGCTTGCTGCCATGCGGATCGATAACAATGTTCAGGACCTGCGGGCAGCAGCGGAATTTGCCGAGGATCTGCAAGACGGGGTGATTGATTATCTGACCCAGACACGACGCTTCGCGATGATCGACAGGCAGTTGATGGCCGAGACACAGGCTGAACTGAATTATGTCGCCACGGCGGATGTGCCGACGCGCGAACTTGCAAGGCTCGGCAATCAGGTCGGCACGGATTATCTTGTCGTCCTCGAACTTCGGGATCTCGTCACCTCAGTGACTGAACGCAAGATGGCGACCACCAACCGGATCCGCCGCAAGACAACGCTGGCAAGCGAGGTGGGCGTGCGCATCATCGATGTCGCCACCTCGCAGATCAAGTTTTCCGGAACTGTCGACACCCGCGGAAACAAGGATTACCGAAGCCTGGCGCGCGAGGCCAGCCGTGCCATCGGACGTTATATCCAGAACGCGATCTACCCGGTGCGGATCATCGCCATCGATGGCAATGTCCTGACCCTCGGTCAGGGCGGCAAGACGATTGAGCGAGGTGAACGCTATAGTCTCATTCGCCTCGGTGAAAGACTGTATGATCCTTACACCAAGGAAAGCCTCGGTTATAAGGAGACCAGTGTCGGCTCGGTCATCATCACAACGGTTCGGGCGAAGCAGTCAAAGGCCGAGATCGAGACCCTTGACGGGGTAGAGATGGCTGCTTTGACCGGATATGAATATGTTGTCCGCCCGATAGAGCCCGCCGCAGGCGCTGAACTGGAAGCGGCGCGCGAGCGAGTGAAGAAAGCAAAAGATCAAGTGAAGTCGCTGCAAGACAAGTTCAACGAGTAGTGTGGCCATGCCCTCGGCAAGGTCGTTTATGATGCGAAGTCACTGTTTGTCATACAGGGCCACTGATACCAGCAACCTGCCTCAACCGGATGGCTCACCGGATTCCGGCAAGGCCATATAGGCCTCGACGGCCTGGTCCATTATGGCTTCATAGCGTTCAAGAAGACCGGTATCAGTCACATCATCAAGACGCTCCTGAAGACGTTCATCACGTTCAAAGCCGGCATCGAGATCGCCTGATTTGAGGATGCTGATAACTTCAAATACCAGCATGTCGGGATTGTCCGTGTCGTCAAAAATGGCGCGGTAGCGCCGCGCCGCGTTGGCAAACTCGCCATCCGCAAAGAGCGCGCCGGCCACAGCGATCTGCGTGGCGACAATGTCGGCCGGTTCGATCATGACGGGCGCGCTGGTCACCCCCTGGTCCGGGACGCGGCACAGGCTGACGGCGTAGTCCTTATCGGGAACCCGGCGGGTCAGCACCTTGGAATTGACAATCTGGCCGCTGGACCGCCATGATTTGAACAGACTCCTCGATACCAGCTTATCGGTAACCTGACGCGAGAGATTCTCTTCAAAGACGGCTTGTTCCGGCGTCAGGAGCCGGCCCCGGCAATAGGGCTCGCCAATCCGCTCCGGCTTTATGTTGCCACGTACCGGAAAGACAACAAGCGCGTAGCGGGTGCCATCCCGGTGGGCGAATTGCGAGGCTCGGCCGCCAATGTCAGCAACAACGGCTGTGCCATCAAAGATCGTGCGTAACTGTTCGTCGGCTTGCCTGAAATCGGTCAGAATTCCGGTGCCCCGGTGATCCTGAATGTCGGTGGCAAGCGCCGGTGGCAGGCCGAAACCCGCCACCGCAATGCAGATGCCAAGCATCTGACCCGCATAGCCCCGGCACCGGGATGCCAAGGTGGCCTTCGGTCTGCGCATCAATCAGAAATCGTCCTTGTCGGACACCTGTCCGGACGGGCCTTGCGGGTTCAATCCGCCAGACGTCAGCCCGCCTTCAAGCTTCAGGGCCCGCGAGGCGCGGCCAGCACTGCCGCCGCTTCCCTGTTGTGCCTCCATCTGGTCAAGCTTGCCGGAAGCGTCCTTGTTTTCACGACTGGCCTGACGGGCCTGGGCGGTGGCTGATTGCTGGAAGACAGCGACACTGAACTGCCAGTAACCGTCCTCCGATTTGAAGGACCGCGTCCGCACGCCCGGCGGCACCTTGCCAGCAGCAACGGTTGAGTAGGCCTGGCTGTCGGTAAGAACATTCAAGAATACATTGCGCTCATTATCCAGCACCTGCGGGTCGCCGACGTTGCCCTCTTCGTCGACGGGGATCGTGAACTGCTCACTGCCTTCAATCTGCGATTCGTCAAATCCACCTTCCCAGTAAAGCTTGTCGCCTTGCAGAAACTGGACAAGCGCGTTCCGCGCCCGGGTGTCAGCATTGCTCTTGGCCGCTTTCGCCAGCCGTTTGGCGACGCTCTTGTTCTTGTTTGTCCTGATAATGGATGAGCCGAAACCGACCACAACCTGTTCACCGGTATCAGGGGCGGTGATCATGCGGGCGCCCATGGGCGGGGTAGCAAATCTGGCGATTTCCACCATCAGGTTTTGAAAGGCGGCATTTGGATCGCCGGTCTGGATCACGGCTTCACCAAGGCGCGAAAAGGCGGATCGGGTCTTTGTGCTGGAGGCAACGGAAATCGAAACTTCCTGTTCATTGACGTTGTCATCCACATCAAAGACAACAAAGGCCGCCAGAAGTCCCGAGATGGTCTCCTTGCAAACCTCCGAGGTTTCGGTCAGCGTATTGGCGGTGGATTCAACACCTGTATCAATGACAACAAGGTCGTCATTCACCGCGCCCTCGCAACTGTTCTGCACACCATCAAAATTGACCAGAAGCTGTCGCTTTGCCTCCTGATAGGCGCGGAAATAGGCCCCCCGCTTCGATAGCATTGTCGCGTTGATATTCTGGTACGTGTTGTAGGAGGCCGAAGCCCGCGCGATTGTGCCGAGACCGGTTTTGGTGCTGACAAGCAGCACCCCGTCACCATCCTCTGCCAGCAGCCCATTTGCGGCGTTCAATCCATCCTGCATCGTTTCGGCATGCACGGTGTCGCCAACCTCCACGTCCCCTTGCACGGTTTCACTGCCACCCTGGACCGGCGCGAGGAAGCTGTCGAGGTCGAGGTTCTGCGCGACCACATTGTTCATTGGCCCGAAAACGCTGGCCATGAGAGCAACAAGCCCGATCTTGGCCGCTCGTCTAAAAATAAAACGCATGCTGATTTACTCCACTACTCAATCTGTCGGCGACATAACAGTAACCTGTGACACTGCCCGGCACCTAGTCTCATTTCCATGACGGCATCGGATCAGACGGCAAAAGAGTTTTGCCCAAACGTCACTATTGCTTCCGTTGTTTCGGTATATGATGAAAAAAATAGATCAGGTTTTGGAGTTTGGTGTTGTTTTTCCGTATTTTTGGCTTGGCGTCGTTAGTTGCATTCTCGATCAGCGTTTCGTTTCCGGCGCACGCGAATCTTTTTAAGGACCTTAAAAAGGCTCTTGAAGATGTCGAAAACCAGTTAGCGCCACAGGGTGGCAGTAATGGGAACAGTGCGGCATCAGGGGGCTCTTCACAGTCTTCTAGAGGCGCCTCGTCTTCGGCGGCGACATCGCAGCCCGATGATTTTGGTGATAGCGAGTCTTTTATCAAGACCATTTGCGAGCCAATTCCGACGTCAAGTATTTACAAGAAGTTGTCACAGCCCGACTTCAAAACTATCGAGAATGACTTTGGCATGTCTAGGGATCAACTCGATATTGCCTTTAAAAAATCAAACCCGGTTTCGCATCCTTACCTAATAAATTTCGATATTTATAAGACTGGTTTTGCTACCGAAGAAGTTGAGGAGTTGTTTGCTAATTTCCTCCGGCGACCGAATGCTGCTGACCTTGCGGTAATGGCGGCAACCTCCAACACAAGCTCGTTTGATGCCAAGAAAAAGGTCAGGGCAGCGGACGCAAAATTTGCCTATGGGTTGGTGCATCATTTCTTTCCTGATGCTGGCGGCAAGCAGACCGTTGGGGAGCGATTGATCAAAGAGGCTGCGAAATCCAATCAATTTGCTGCTCGTTATGTAGAGGGCTTGCGCTGGTACAAGGGGTATGGGCGCGAGGTAAACTTGAAAAATGCAGTTTCTTGGATGCGCCCAGGGTATGAAGAAGCCCAGCAGATGCCAGGTGATCTGTCACATATCATTGAGGATACGTTCATGCGGCTTGTTGTTGAGCCAGGCTATGAAAACCGGGATATGTATATAGGTTTGATCGCTGAGGCTGAAAAGAACCGTGCCGCCCTGCAGGAGCAAATGAACGCTAATTCGGGCAATTCATCGATAACGATAGCTCTTCGGCCTCAAGTGATGGAATTAACACGAATGCGTGGTGAGCTTATGATTGATCTTGCCAGCCTTGGCGAAGCTGGATCTGAAGTAGAAAAATATAAGGCTGACTACAATATGCTAATTAGCCAGTCAGACCCATCTGTCGCTACGGTTAATGAGTTGATCGTTAAGACTGCCGAGTTTGATGATTTCTTGAACCGCAAGAAGGAAAACTTTGTAGCTATTGATGATGCTGGCAAGGAACGTTTGCAAGGCATATACCAACGTGCTGAAGCCTACGTAGTAAAGGCAAAAACAGTTCAAGCGACCTTTGCTTTTTCATTCCTTATGGGTGGCAGTAGTTTTGGTGACTTGTTAGATGCTGAGTCAATCGAACTTTTTAAGGAGGTTAATAAGGCTAGACCTTACGCCTGTGAACTCAGACGTTCGATCCTTGCTTATGCAAAGCAAACGAACGCACAATTGCAGTCAAAGCCAGTTGCTTTTAGCGATAACGTATTGCCGAAGCGTGGCGGCAAGAAAAAGAAACGGTAACCTAGGGCACCCAGAGACTTCTTCCCCAACAAGTGTCACACGGTCAGTTAAGCATAGGCTCAGGTACCGAACGCGCGTGGTAACATTGAGGCTACCTCAGCGCACTCTTCACTCAGAACATCCCAATCCTCGCTCAGCGCTTCCAGATAGTAGGCTTCGTCCGCCTTTTTCTGAATGGACAGACCGTCATACAACTGCCCGCGCATTTCTTCGTTTAGAATAGCGTCAAAGGCCCGATCCAGAAGAGTTTCGTGAAGAAGATAGATCCGGCTCTTCCTGTTCATCTGAAAATCCGGATCGGCATATTCAAGAAAGGCCCACTGGCCAAAGAATTGTTGCGTGAAGATCGGGCGCCCACTATCAATCTCAAAAATCTGGATTTCGATCCGTGCGCCAAGAGTAACTTCGACCTGATTGAAATCAACGAGTGACTTGTTCTGCAGGCTTTCCAGCTGCCCTACCTTCATACGCCCCTGAAGCTCAACATCGCGTTCCTGAAATTCCCATCCGTGGTTTATCAAACGGATGCCAATCTGCGCCTCTCCAAGGGGCAGCGCCGTGTTTAGCGGTGATTCCCCAGAGCTGGTGACAATCGTCATTTCCTGAACCATCCGCCGGTTCACAGCCGTGGTCTTCTGGTAGGGTATGATGGGAACTTTCAGCTTTTCGGAGAAAGCGGTCGTGGCGACAAGGGCGAGTTCCTCACCATATTGATCAGGGTCAAGCTTGATCAGATCCGAGGCGACCCGGCCGAATTCAGTGGTGCCTGTCTCAATATATCGGAAATTCTTACCACGATATTTGATGTCGTATTCATAGTTGAGAGCCAAATCGGTCATAAACCTGGCAATGCTACCGCTATTCTGCTTGTTGGCGAGAAGATCAAAATACAGCACTGGCAATGCGGAGCTTCCAGCTTTACCGGTAAGCGCTGTAAAGTAACGTCCGCGGACGGCGAACGTGGCGATTATCCGTCGGTCGAGTATATCATAGACAACGTTGTAGCCGGTCAGTCGCAGGTTGAAGGCGGTCGCGTCCTCAGACGGGCGGTAGCCACTTTGCAGCACGCTCTCTCTCGACAGGCCAAAGACCATACCGTAACGCGTTTCCTGCTTGTCCATACCAGCGCGAAGGTTGATTCCGGCTTTCGTCCAGTCGGCGACGCGGATGGCATCGAGAAGTGCTCTGTTGACACTTTGTCCGGTGGGACTGCTGCTTGCATTCATGGCTAGCGCCGCTTTTGTGTATGGCATGTCTGTCGTGGTTTCATCGAGCAGATAGGCGCCGCCCCAGGTGACGGTACCGGGTATCGCCGCGTTGGCAGAACTGATCAGCGGTATGAAATTGCATGTAGCGTGAAGCGCACCGGTGGCGGTGGCGGAACCAAGGAACTGTCTGCGTCTCATGATAATGACCTCTGGTCAAACTTTGGTGAAATGATCTCAAAGGCCGCAGCTCAAGCCGCGTGTTTGCGCTTCCCGTACATAGGGCTGCCAGCGCAGATTGTCGTCGTTCCAACGTTTGATATTGTCTTCCTCGAAGATGGCAAGCCGGCACAGATCATCGGTGTTGCATACAGCTGGATCAGTCACGCAGCTGTCAAGGCCGCCATAGGTAGTGACGGGGCGCGCGTCATTGCTACAGGCGACAAGCGCAACGGCGCCGAACACGAGCGCGGATGCGGTGATGATCTTCCTAGTGAAGGCTGTTTCAGGTGATTTCTTTCGAAGGTCTGGTGAACTGACCCCGGTTGGATGATCAAGAAACATTGGTGAATTCCTCGCCTAGACGAAATGATTACCGTCTTTCACACTAGCTCAGATCGATACTGTTAGACAGTGCAGAAGTCGTATCAATTTGGAGAGTGCTTAGGCCACGAGACAATCTGTGATGATGAGTCCAATGAAGTCATTATTCTGAGTATTGATGATGGTGGTGCTATTGCGACTGACATCCAGTTCAACCATCCACCTATTTGGTCAATCATCTCTGATGGGCAGCTGACGGCTCTGAGACGGTCACGCATGGCATGTCGGAAGCCATGGATAACACTTACATGCTCACCTAACCAGTTTTGGTGCTGCAAAGCCCCATAACTTTTCGACCGTAATACAGATCCCAGATGTCAACTATGTTGAAGGTTGTAATCGCAAAAACATCTGGTGAAAAAACACTAGTGTTGCAATCCACCAGTGATGCCAGGCTAGGATCATGCCTTGCGATGTAAGACTGTGCGGAATAGGCGAGAGAGGATTTGGGCCAATCACGGACCTTCTCTGCATTGGTCAGTCTCTTCCATTCAGAATAGTTGGTCCCTTTCACTGCATATTGGCGGTTGGCGTATTTTTCTAAAATGGAAACATCGTCGACAATCTCAAATTGTTTTTGAAATAAATTGTGGATCAACAATTGTATCTCCTTGGCAAATTTGTGCTGTCGGATTATTGTGTATAATCATGTTCATTTGAGCCAGAACAG
>JBMZTC010000007.1:0-96839 GCA_049623505.1 Puniceispirillaceae bacterium (SeqCode)
GCCGCGCGAGAATCTGCACCCGTTACTTGACCTTGTGGTCGCGCATGTGCCGGCACCTGACGTGGAGCCTGACAAGCCATTCGCCATGCTGGCCACACTTCTCGACAGCGATCCGTTTCTGGGGCGCTGCCTGACCGGCCGGGTGATGCAGGGCACAGCGCGCGTCAATACCGCTGTGAAGGCGATCAATCTTGACGGACACCAGATTGAAACTGGGCGTCTGACCAAGCTTCTGCGTTTTGAAGGCACGCAGCGTGTGCCGGTTGACGAGGTCCAAGCCGGCGATCTGATCTGCATTGCCGGTCTTGCCGAGGCGTCGGTGGCCGATACCATTTGCGACCCGCAGGTCAGCGAGGCGCTGCGGTCAACGCCGGTCGACCCGCCAACCATGTCCGTCACCATCACTGTCAATGACAGTCCCTTCGCCGGTCGTGAGGGCAAGAAGGTCACCTCGACGATGATCCGTGAACGGCTTCTTGCCGAGGCCGAGACCAATGTCGCCATCACCTTTGCCGAAAGTGCCGGCAAGGATGCATTCGAGATTGGCGGGCGGGGCGAATTGCAGCTTGGTGTTCTTGTCGAGACGATGCGCCGCGAGGGGTTCGAGATGACGGTCTCGCGCCCGCGTGTGCTGATCCGCAATGAAGGCGGGAAGCGGCTTGAGCCTGTCGAGGAGGTCACGATTGACGTCGATGAGGCCTATTCAAGCACGGTTGTCGACGCCATGAACCGGCGCAAGGCAACGATGCAGGACATGCGCGCCTCGGGTGCCGGCAAGACAAGACTTGTTTTTCTGGCACCGTCGCGCGGTCTGATCGGCTATCCAAGCCGGTTCCTGACCGACACCCGCGGCACCGGCGTTCTGAACCGCGTCTTCCATGATTATGAAGACTATCGCGGTGATATTCCGGGCCGCCGGAATGGCGCGTTGATCGCCTCGGAAACCGGCACCGCCGTTGCCTATGCGCTGTTCAATCTTCAGGATCGCGGGGTGATGTTCATCGACCCGCAGACCGCTGTCTATCAGGGCATGATTGTTGGCGAGCATAGTCGCGACAATGACCTGGAGATCAATGTTCTGAAGGGCAAGAAGCTGACCAATGTCCGCGCCGCCGGGTCGGACGAGGCGGTGGCGCTTGTGCCGCCGCGCCGGATGTCGCTTGAGGATATGATGGCCTATATCGACAGTGATGAACTGCTTGAGGTCACGCCGTCAAGCCTGCGGCTTCGCAAACGCTATCTTCTTGATCATGAGCGCAAGAAATATCGCCGCCAGATCGAGGAAGAGACACGCGCCTTTGGCTAGGCGTTCTGGGGGGCACGCCGTGACAGCAGCAGGCCGCCAAGGACAAGAAGATAGGCCAGGACAGACACAGGCCCGATGCTCTCGCCAAGGATTGTCATGCCGAACAGGCTGGTGATCAGCGGCACGATATAGCCGTTTGTCGAGGTGTAGACAGCGCTTTCCCTCTGGATCAATTTGCCCCGCACCAGCATGCCGCATCCGGTGACAAGCACGCCGGCGCTGAGCAGCCAGCCCAACCCGGCAGGACCAGGTATTGCCGTTGGCAGAGATGCCAGCGCCACCGGGATGGCCAGAATGTTGCCGACAAGGAATGCAGAGGCGGTAATCGACACGGCCGAGGCCCGCGGCATTATCTGAAACAGAACGGCGCCAGTGGCGATGAAGATGGCGGTCGTGATACATGCCAGATGTGGTATCCAGACCGGCAGACCACCGCCGAAACTGTCCTGAAACTTTGGCGCGGCGTTGATTGAACTGTCGCCTGCCACGCCGGCAAGCGCGAGAATGATGATGCCGGCCGAGGCAAGTGTGAAGCCAACCCATTTGCGAGGTGTGATCGCCGTGCCAAGGAAAATCCGCGACAGCAGCAATACCTTGATCGGGATGACAGCGTAATAGATGGCCGCCGTGCTGTTGCTGATATAGGTCAGCGTCCAGGGAAGGACGATAAAGGGAAGCGACAGCGACACCACGCCATAGATCGAGGCCATCAGCCACAGCTTTTTGCCACGCACCAGACCGGCGCCCGAATAATAGGCAACAACAAGTAGAAAAAGTGATGCGATAATCACCCTTGCCGCGCCGGCGAAATAGGGTCCCACCTCGAGCGTTGCCATCGAGGCGGACAGGAACCCAAGTGAATAGAGGCAGGCCAGCGTCAGCAGCATCAGCAGTGACAATGCGCCTGGCCGGCGCCGGAAGAAGGCCGTCGTCATAGACACCGCTCCGGATGGTTGACCGTGATAATGGAAACCATCATCTGGATGCGGTGGCTGTGGATTTTCATGATTCTGGCCCGGTATGGCTGTGGATGAATGTTGGTGTACTCCAGTCCTGGCCTTACTGTCACCTGAACGGTTGATGCTGTCGGTCCCCCATGCGATGTCATTGCATGAAACAGGTGGCGGGTATAGTCTGCCGACTGTCGGGAGGTCCTTCATGGCGATGACATTTTATGGCCTGAAAAACTGTGACAGCTGCCGGGCGGCGCTGAAGGCGCTGGACGGGGCCGACATTCAGGTTGAATTTCAAGATGTCAGGAATGATG
This sequence comes from Puniceispirillaceae bacterium (SeqCode), assembly GCA_049623505.1. Classification (GTDB taxonomy): domain Bacteria; phylum Pseudomonadota; class Alphaproteobacteria; order Puniceispirillales; family Puniceispirillaceae; genus UBA8309. Next base: position 2,574 of record JBMZTC010000007.1, read on the forward strand.
GCGTGCCTGACGAGGCGCTTCGCCGGGCGCTTGACGAGCATGGCGCGGACAAGGTGATCAACCGCCGGTCAACAACCTGGCGGGGCCTTGATCAGGCGGAACGCGAGGGCGATCCGGTTGATCTTCTGAAGGCCCATCCGGCGCTGATGAAGCGGCCCCTGATCGTGCTGGCGGATGGCGCCACGATGATTGGCTGGGATGATGGCGCTCGCGCGGCGATGGGATTGGACCAGCGTCCGCCCGAAGCTGGCGGAACGGATGGCAGGTAAGGCAGGCAGAGGTCTGAGCAGGCAGAGGTCGGGGCAGAATGGCGAAAACAAGAATGGCACTCGAATTGGGGATGGGAACGTCACTCCGCAAGGGCGATTACACACGCGCCGCCGTTCGCGCGGTTCAGGATGCGGTGTGGCGCAATTCCATCAGCTTTGCCGAGGCGTTCGGCTTTGAGAAATCGGACATGCTGATTGATGTCGAGATCGGCGTTCAAAAGCCCGACCAGGTGGATGACGCCGAGGTGAAAGCGGTGCTTCCCTATGGCAATGCGGGCGTGCGGATTGTCCCTGGTGGTCTTGATATCCCCAAGCCGGATGGCAGCGGCGTGACCATTCTCGCCAACGCCGCGATCATCATTTCCTTTGATATGGAACGGCGAGCGGGCAGGCAGAACAAGGCGGTGTCGGCATGAAGCGCCTGATCCTTGAAATGGGCACCGGTACCGATCTGTATGGCGGCGACTACACCAAGGCTGCCTGCCGTGCAGTCCGTGACGCCATTGGCCATAGCTCACTGTCACTGTTCCGGTCCTGCGGCTACAACCATCGCGATATGGTGGTCAGGGTTACGATCGGTGTGCAGGATCCCGATGCCGTAAACACGGCGAAGGTGGCTGAATCGCTGCCACGCGGCAATCCGGAGGTGGCGGTCGTCCATGGTGGGCTCAATATCGAAGATTCCGCGCAGGACACGCCGACCATCATCGCCTCGGCGGCAATTGAGGCGTTCCTTGAGGTTGATGCCGAAGGCTGGGCAATCAGCGGGTCCGGCAATGGCTGAGGGCCATTCCGGTCCTTGTCTGTAAGCGGCGAGCGTCTTCATGCGCCCTTATGATATTTTCCTCTATGTCGCCGTCGTTTTTGGCTGGTCGACAAGCTGGTACCCGCTGTCGCTCCAGCTTGGGTTCGTCGCGCCCGAGGTCTCGCTTGTCTGGCGGTTTGCCATCTCCGGCGTGATCATGCTTGGCATCTGCGCGCTTCGCGGCATCAATCTTCGCTTTGGCGTGGCCGAACATGGCCGGTTCCTGATGCTTGGCATGGCGCTGTTCTCGACCAATTTTGCGCTGTTCTACAATGCCAGCCTTTATGCCGCGTCCGGACTTCTGGCGGTGATGCTGTCGATGTCGTCATTGATCAATGTCGGGCTTGTCGCCGTGATCAACCGTCGCCCGCCGCCCCTGTTGCAGGTTGGCGCCGCGCTGACCGGCCTTGCCGGCCTCGGGCTTGTCTTTCTGCCAGAGTTGCAGATGTCACCGACCGTCATGACGGCGATGGGCTTTGGTATCGTTGGAACGATGAGTTTTTGCATTGGCAACATGCTGTCCTCGACGAGTCAGGGCCGCGGCATCCATGTTCTTGCCTCGACAAGCTGGGGAATGATTTATGGCACCTTGTTCATGGTGCTGGTGGCGCTGGTCCGCGGGCATGAGTTTATCATTGATCTGTCGGTCAGCTATCTCGGCAGCCTTGCCTGGCTGATCATCATTTCGTCGGTTATGACCTTTGCCTGTTATCTCAGCCTGATCGGGCGCATTGGCCCGGGGCGGGCGGCCTATGCCACTGTCGTCTTCCCGATTTTCGCGTTGCTGATTTCGGCGCGCTATGAGGACTATGAATGGACGCTGCCGTCACTGGCCGGAATGGGGCTGGTGGCTATCGGCAATCTGATGATGATCAGGGCTCGCGACTGAACCGCATGCCATCCGTGACGGTCTGCTATCCATGCGGGTAGGGCGGCGGTGCCAGTGAGGCGGCGGCAAGCCCCATCGAGGCACCAAGGGTCAGCATATGACGAAGTCGCATATACCAGGGCGGCAGCAATCCGGCCGCGGCGGCGCGGCGGTCAACACTCCAGCTGAGAAGAAACCCCGGCACAAGCGCCAGCAAGGCAGTTCTGGCATCCAGAAAGACAACGGGTGGCCAGGCATACAGCGCCGGCACAACTGACCAGACGAACCATCGCTGGCTGCGATCACCCTGGATGGCGAGACCCCAATGCACGGCGCCGATAAAGCTGAGGATCACGGCGCCGTATACGCCGTTGATGATCAGCGCCAGCCCGGCCCATGGCGCCACCCCGCTATGCGCGGCACCAGCACAGATGAAAAACGGCACCAGGCCACCAAACCCCATCAGCACAGCAAGCGGCGGCGCGGCATCGTCGGTGGTATGGGTGGGTGGTGTGGTCATGCGCTGTGTCTGTCCTGCCGTGATACGCCGATCCTGCGCGGCTCACGCGTGGCAAGGGCCAGCATCGCCACCGCGCCAAGAACGATCGCACCGCCGCCGATCTCGGTCAATGTCATGGCATGGCCAAGGAAAATCCAGGGCCAGATCGGACCAAGAACGCTTTCTGTCAGTGTCAGAAGGCTGACCTCCGCCGCCGGCACATAGCCGGTTCCCCAGGTCACCAGCGCGATCCCGATGCCGATGGTGAAGGCACCCATGAACAGGGTCAGCAACAGGTCGGAGCCGGAAATGGCCAGCCCTTCGCCGATGATGCCGGCTGCAACTCCCGCCATACAGAGCGCCAGAGCTCCGCCAAGGAAGGTGCCGCCAAGAACATCATCACGGCGGCTGCGCCGCGCCAGAACAAGCATCACCGCAAAGCTGAAGGACGAGATCAGCGCCACCACATTGCCGGCTGTTCGACCAAGGCCGATACCGTCACTGATCATCAACGCCACGCCGATCAGCGCTGCCGCCATGGCTGGCCAGGTCAGACGATGCGGTCGTTCGCCTATCCAGACCCAGCCAAGGATGGCGGCGAAGAAAGGCGAGAGTGTCAGCAACAGCAGGGCCGATGCCACCGACGTCAGCAGCATGGCATAGACATAGGTCATGAAGGCGATGGCAAGCGCCAGACCCATCATCAGGTCGGTCCGGTCGAGCGAGCGCAGAAAGGCCGCTGGCCGCTGGCCGCGACGCAGGCAGGCAACCAGCCCCACCATGCCGGCAAGGGTGATCGAGCGATAGAACAGGATGACCATGCCATCTGTCGTCTCGAGAAGACGCATCAGAAGGCCCACAAAGCTCATGCATGTGGCGCCGGCGATGATCAGCAGCATGGCGGTATTCCGCGACATCTGTCCCCAACCCCCTTTCCTGTCCGATGGACTGCCAACGGGTGTCAGTAACCACGAAAATTCCGGCAAGTCCATGCGCTTCTGCAGGGGACCGTTTTGCATGATCTGGCCGGCTATGCTAAGCCGCCTTGCGAAGCGGTACCTGTGGTGCGCTGTCCATGACGCGTCTGGGAGACCATTGTGAAGCTGAATTTTATGGTCGTCACCCTTGCCATGGGGATGATGGCCTTCCTGAGCGGATGCAGCAGCATGAAGCCTTACAGTGAGTCGCCGCAATTCGATCCGGCCAACAGCACCTTTGAGCATCCCAAGGGATATCGGCATGACAAGGGGTTTGTCGATGTTCTGGGTCTTGCCCGCGCCTTTCTTGGTCGTGATGAAGATCCGGCCGAAACCGAGGGGTTTCCCCTGCTTGATCCGGCCACGCTGCCGCTGGCAACAGGCGACGGGCCCCAGGTCACCTGGATTGGACATTCAACATTGCTGTTCAGATATCGTGGTGTCAGCGTTCTGACCGACCCGGTCTTTTCCGACCGCGCCTCGCCCTTCAGCTTCAGTGGTCCGAAACGGGTCGTGGCACCAGCCTACACGGCAGAAACGCTGCCGCATGTCGATGTGGCGGTGATTTCCCACGCGCATTATGACCATCTCGATCTGCCGGGATTGCGGCGTCTGGCGGCACGCCAGCCGCATATCCGTTTTGTGGTGCCGCTTGGGCTGGCCGGCTATGTGCGGCGTGCCGGATTTTCCGATGTCATCGAAATCGACTGGTGGCAGTCAGACAGCCGCGACGATGTGACGGTGACCGCCACGCCGGCGCGTCACTGGTCATCGCGCACGCCCTTTGATCGCAACAGGACGCTGTGGTCGAGTTTCATGATCCGTTTTGCCGACGGATTCCAGTTCTATTTTGCCGGTGACAGCGGATACAGCACCGATTTCGTTGAAACCCGCGAACGTCTTGGCGCGCCGGATTTTGCCGCCATCCCAATCGGTGCGTATGAGCCACGGGATTTCATGCGCGGCTCGCACTGCAATCCCGAGGAGGCGGTGCAGATCTTCAGGGACCTTGGGGCTGGCCATGCCATCGCCATCCACTGGGGCACCTTCAAGCTGACGCTTGAGCCTCTGGCGGAGCCACCACAGCGTCTGGCAGCAGCGCTTGCCGAGGCAGGAATAGCCCGGTCACGGTTTCGCGCGCTTCAGCATGGAGAGCGTTGGGATTTGTAATCCTGGGCGGTGATCTGGGTTGTCATGTCGCAGCGGCATTTTATCTGCCACCAAATGTGCGTGTTTGGCTTGCTTTTGACCGGTCGCTGAATTATGCAAACGGAGGTTTCTTGATGGGAGCAGAGAACCCGGTGCCCGAGCTTTTAAATCAGTATCTGCCTATAGCGGTTTTCTTCGCGATCGCCGTCGGACTGGCCATCGCCATGGTCAGCGCCTCACTGCTGGTTGGCAACCAGCGACCCGACGATGAGAAGATGACCGCCTACGAGTGCGGGTTCGACGCCTTTGATGATTCGCGGCGGCAGTTCGATGTGCGGTTCTATCTCGTCGCCATCCTGTTCATCATCTTCGATCTTGAAGTCGCGTTTCTGTTTCCCTGGGCGGTATCGCTTGGCGGGATCGGGTTGTTCGGCTTCTGGTCAATGATGCTGTTTCTTGCCGTGCTGACCATCGGTTTCATCTATGAATGGAAGAAGGGAGCGCTGGAATGGGAGTGATTGACCCCCGTCAGGCCGCGCCAATCGGGCCCGGTCCCGAGCAGGACGCCATCTTGAAGGCCGTTGGTGATGAAATCACCAATCGTGGATTCGTCATCGCCAGCGCCGACAAGCTGTTCAACTGGGCACGGTCCGGGTCGCTCTGGCCAATGACTTTCGGTCTTGCCTGCTGTGCTGTCGAGATGATGCATTCCGCCGCCAGCCGCTATGACATGGACCGTTATGGCATGCTGTTCAGGCCGAGCCCGCGGCAGTCCGATGTCATGATCGTTGCTGGCACGCTGACCAACAAGATGGCGCCGGCGCTGCGCCGCGTCTATGACCAGATGCCCGAGCCTCGGTGGGTGCTGTCGATGGGGTCCTGCGCCAATGGCGGGGGCTATTATCATTATTCCTATGCTGTTGTTCGCGGGTGTGACCGCATCGTGCCGGTCGATGTCTATGTTCCTGGCTGCCCGCCAACGGCTGAAGCTCTGATATACGGATTACTGCAGCTTCAGAAAAAGATCAGGCGCACAGCGACGATCGCACGCGGCTGAACGGATGAATGAGGGGGTGGTTGCGGTGCCTTACACCAGCCCCTCTTGCAACCTTTTTTGGGCGCCATACCGGCCGTCACTGCGATGGCTGTGTTTCAGAACCGCCCCTCCGGTGGCAATGGGAACCAAGAGATGACTGACGCTGCCAATACCGAAGCAGACACCGCCGCCGGCATCGACGCGCCGGTGCAGGCCATGCTCGACCATCTTCAGCAGCTTGTTGGTGGCAGTGTGATTGCGAGCCATGTTGTTCAGGGGCAGATCGTCCTTGAGGTGGCGGTCGGGTCGATCCAGCAAACGCTTGTTGCGCTTCGCGATGACCAGAACGCCGCCTTCAACCAGCTGTCCGATCTTACCGCGGTTGATTATCCCGAGCGGCCGGCCCGTTTCGAGATGGTCTATCAGTTGCTGTCGATGAAAAACAACATGCGCCTTCGGGTCTGTGCCGCTGTCAGCGAGGGGCAGGCGGTGCCGTCGATGACGCCTGTCTATTCCGCGGCGAACTGGGCCGAACGCGAGGCATGGGACATGTTCGGCATTTTCTTTGCCGGCCATCCCGATCTGCGGCGACTGCTGACAGATTATGGTTTTGAGGGACATCCGCTTCGCAAGGACTTCCCGCTGACCGGTCATGTCGAGGTTCGCTATGACGACACGCAGCGCCGCGTGGTGAATGAGCCTGTCGCCCTTGTGCAGGAATTCCGTGATTTCGACTTCCTGAGTCCGTGGGAAGGCATGCAGGCGCAGATTCCGGGCGATGAAAAAGCAGGCAAGGACGGGTAAGGGGCCGGTCATGGCGGAAATGCAGATCAAACCGATCACGATGAATTTCGGGCCGCAGCACCCGGCGGCGCACGGCGTGCTTCGTCTTGTCCTGGAAATGGACGGCGAGGTGATCGAACGCGCCGACCCGCATATCGGGCTGTTGCATCGTGGCACCGAAAAGCTGATAGAGCACAAGACCTATCTTCAGGCGCTTCCCTATTTTGACCGGCTCGACTATGTGTCGCCGATGAATCAGGAACATGCCTGGGCGCTGGCGGTGGAGCGCGCCGTCGGCATCGAGGTGCCGCGCCGGGCGCAATATATCCGGGTGATGTATTGTGAGATCGGCCGAATCCTGAACCATCTTCTGAACCTCACGACCTTTGCCATTGATGTTGGCGCGATGACCCCGCTTCTGTGGGGGTTCGAGGAGCGTGAGGAGCTTATGGGCTTTTACGAGCGGGCCTGTGGGGCGCGTCTTCACGCCGCCTATTTCCGCCCCGGCGGAGTGCATCAGGACCTTCCCGATGGCCTGCTTGACGAGATTGCCGACTGGGCCGACAGGTTCCCGGCCTTCATCGCCGATCTTGAAACGCTGTTGACCAACAACCGGATTTTCAAGCAGCGCACGGTTGATATCGGTGTGATCACCGAGGAAGCGGCGCTTGACCTTGGCATGACCGGGCCATGCCTTCGCGGCAGCGGTGTGGCGTGGGATCTTCGCAAGGCGCAGCCCTATGACGCCTATGCCGAGATGGATTTCGACGTTCCTGTTGGCAAGACTGGCGATTGCTATGCGCGCTACCTTGTGCGGGTCGAGGAAATGCGGCAGTCGCTTCGCATCATCAAGCAATGTATCGACAATATGCCGGACGGCGCGGTGCTTGCCGAAAATAACAAGATCACACCGCCGAAGCGCGGCGAGATGAAACAGTCGATGGAAGCGCTGATCCATCATTTCAAGCTCTATACCGAGGGCTTTCACGTTCCTGAGGGTGACAGCTACACAGCTGTCGAGGCGCCGAAGGGCGAGTTTGGCGTCTATCTTGTCGCTGATGGATCGAACAAGCCCTACCGATGCAAGATCCGCGCGCCGGGGTTCTATTTCATGGCGGCCGTCGATTATCTGTCGCGCGGTCATATGCTTGCCGACTCGGTGGCCATCATCGGGTCGCTGGATATCGTTTTTGGTGAGATCGACAGATGAGTATTGATGCCCGCATTGCAGCCGACCAGCCAGATAGCTTTGCCTTCACGCGCGAGAACGAGGCCGAGGCAAAGCGTATCATCGCGAAATACCCGAAGGGGCGGCAGGCCAGCGCGGTGATGCCGCTTCTGGACATGGCGCAGCGCCAGCATGACAACTGGATCCCGATGAAGGCCATCGAGATGATCGCGGCAAAGCTGGATATGGCCGAAATCAGGGTCCTCGAGGTGGCGACCTTCTATACGATGTTCAATCTGAAGCCGGTTGGGAAATATTTCCTGCAGGCCTGCACAACGACTCCCTGCTGGCTTCGCGGGTCCGACAATATGATGCGCTGCATCAAGGATCGCTATGGCATCAGTTCGGGCGAAACCTCGGAATGTGGTCGGTTCACGCTTCTTGAGGTGGAATGTCTTGGCGCCTGCGTGAACGCGCCGATCCTGCAGGTGAATGACGATTTTTATGAAGATCTGGATTATGCCAGCACCGGCGCGCTTCTCGACTCGCTTGAGGCGGACACGCCTCTGGCTGTCGGTTCGGTCACTGGTCGGTCCGGATCCGAGGCTGATGGCGGGGCGACCACCCTGCAAGAACTGAAGCCGGCTGAATAGGGAGGGCAGAATGCTGAAAGACGAAGATCGCATTTTCACCAATCTCTATGGGTGGATGGATTCCGGCCTTGCCGGCGCGAAAAAACGCGGCGACTGGCAGAACACCGCCAAGCTGTTGCAGCTTGGCCATGACGAGGTTGTCGAGCGGATCAAGGCGTCAGGCCTTCGTGGACGCGGTGGGGCGGGGTTCCCGACCGGTCTGAAATGGTCCTTCATGCCGAAGGAAGTTGGTGCCCGCCCGCATTATCTTGTCGTGAACGCAGATGAGTCCGAGCCCGGCACATGCAAGGACCGCGACATCATCCGTCATGAGCCGCACAAGCTTCTTGAAGGGTGCCTTGTCGCGGGGTTCGCGATGCGCGCGCATGCTGCCTACATCTATATCCGCGGTGAGTTTGTGAATGAGGCGCGCCGCCTTCAGGCCGCCATCGACGAGGCCTATGATGCCGGTCTTCTTGGCGACAACGCCGCGAAGTCGGGCTGGAAGTTCGATATTTATCTTCATCGCGGCGCCGGCGCCTATATCTGCGGTGAGGAAACCGCGCTGATCGAATCGCTGGAAGGCAAAAAAGGCCAGCCACGGCTGAAGCCGCCATTTCCGGCCGGTGCCGGGCTCTATGGTTGTCCGACAACGGTGAACAATGTCGAATCCATCGCCGTGACACCAACCATTCTGCGGCGCGGCGCCGACTGGTTCGCCGGTCTTGGCAAGGAGAACAACACCGGCACCAAGCTGTTCTGTATCTCTGGTCATGTGAACCGGCCATGCAATGTCGAAGAGGAAATGGGCATTCCGCTCCGTGAGTTGATTGAAAAGCATGCTGGCGGTGTGCGTGGGGGCTGGGACAATCTTCTTGCCGTGATCCCGGGCGGATCCTCCACTCCGCTGATACCGCAAAGTGTCTGCAACACCATGACCATGGATTTCGACGCGCTTCGCGAGGCTGGAACGGGGCTTGGCACCGCCGGCGTCATTGTCATGGACAAGAGTACCGACATCGTAAAGGCCATCGCGCGGCTGTCCTATTTCTACAAGCATGAATCCTGCGGCCAGTGCACACCCTGCCGCGAGGGAACAGGCTGGATGTGGCGGATGATGGAACGTCTTGTTCGCGGCGATGCCGAGATCCATGAGATCGAGACGCTGGAACAGGTCACAAGGCAGGTTGAGGGCCATACAATTTGCGCGCTTGGCGATGCCGCTGCATGGCCGATCCAGGGTCTGATCAAGCATTTCCGTCCGGAAATTGAGCGCCGGATCACCGCACACCGCACCGCCGTCGCCGTGGAAGCGGCGGAATAGGGAGAGGGTCATGCCAAAGCTGACAGTCAATGGCATCGAGGTTGAGGTCGAGGATGGCGCGACCGTTCTTCACGCCTGTGAAGAGGCTGGCGTGGAAATCCCGCGCTTTTGCTATCATGATCGCCTGTCGATCGCCGGCAATTGCCGGATGTGTCTTGTCGACATGGAACGCGCGCCAAAGCCGGTTGCGTCATGCGCCATGCCGGCCGGCGAGGGGATGGTCGTTCGTACCGATACCGACCGCGTCACCAAGGCCCGCAAGGGGGTGATGGAATTCCTGCTGATCAATCACCCGCTTGACTGTCCGATCTGTGACCAGGGTGGCGAATGTGATCTTCAGGACCAGGCCATGGGCTATGGTTTTGACGCGTCGCGCTATGAGGAGAACAAGCGCGCCGTCGAAGACAAGCATATGGGTCCGTTGATCAGCACGACGATGACCCGCTGCATCCATTGCACGCGCTGTGTCCGTTTCGCCACCGAGGTGGCCGGTGTTCCCGAACTTGGCGCCATTGGCCGCGGCGAGTCGATGGAGATCACGACCTATCTGGAAAAGAGTTTGGCGTCCGAGCTGTCGGCCAATGTCATTGATTTGTGCCCGGTTGGCGCGCTGACATCAAAGCCCTATGCGTTCACCGCGCGGCCATGGGAGTTGAACAAGACTGAGTCCATCGACGTGATGGACGCTGTCGGCAGCAACATCCGGGTGGATTCGCGCGGCGCGCAGGTGCTTCGCGTGCTGCCACGCCTGAATGAGGATATCAACGAGGAATGGATTTCGGACAAGACCCGTTACGCCATTGACGGGCTGCGCAGGCAACGTCTCGACACGCCCTATATCCGCGGCCGCGATGGCAAGCTGGCCCCGGCAAGCTGGGATGACGCGCTGGCAACGGTCGCGGCAAAGCTGAAGAAGGCCAAGCCTGAGGCAATGGCCGCCATTGCCGGCGACCAGTGCGATGCTGAATCTATGTTCGCGCTGAAGCGTCTGTTCGACAAGCTTGGCAGCGGCAATATCGATTGTCGGCAGGATGGCGCCGCCATTGGCGGGCCACGAGCCGGCTATCTTTTCAATTCGACCATTGCCGGAATCGATGCGGCCGACGCGCTGCTGATCATTGGCAGCAATCCGCGGATTGAAGCCGCCGTGTTGAATGCCCGCATTCGCCGCAACTGGCTGGCGACACGTCTTCCTGTGGGCGTCATCGGCCCGCAGATGGATCTGACTTATGATGCCGAGGCCCTTGGCGAGGACCCCGCCATCCTTGCCGATATCCTCTCCGGAAAGGCCAGGTTCGCCGCCAAGCTGAAGCGCGCCAAGGCCCCGATGATCATCATCGGCATGGGCGCGCTGGCGCGCCCTGACGGGGCGGCCATTCTTGGCAAGGCGCATGAAATCGCCGACACCTACGGCGTTGTCACCGGTGACTGGAACGGCTTCAACGTTCTTCACACGGCGGCAGCCCGCGTCGCCGGTCTCGATCTTGGTCTGACACCGGGACGAGGCGGGCTGGATGTTGCCGGCATGTACAATGCCGCCGAGACAGGCAAGCTTGACGTCGTGTGGCTTCAGGCCGCCGATGAAATCGACGCCGACAGGCTGAAGAATGCCTTCGTCATCTATCAGGGGCATCATGGTGATCGCGGCGCGCATGTCGCTGACGTCATTCTTCCCGGCGCGGCCTACACCGAGAAGGACGGCATCTACGTCAATACCGAAGGACGGGTGCAGTACAACGGGCGGGCAACATTCCCGCCTGGCGAGGCGCGCGAAGACTGGACGATCATCCGCGCGCTTGCCGGACGTATGGGGGTCAATCTTGGCTTTGACAGCCTTGACGAACTGCGCACGGAACTCTTTGAAATCGCGCCACATTTCGCCAACCAGGACGACATCAAACCGGCCCGCTGGGCAAAGTTTGGCGGCCGCGGCAAGATCAGTTCGGCGCCGGTTGTGCCGGCACTTGACGGGTTCCACATGACCTGTGCCATCAGCCGTGCTTCGGAAACAATGGGGCAGTGCCTGATGGCGTTGCAGGCCGACCAGGCGCAGGACGCGGCGGAGTAGCGATATGGACCTGATTATGAACAGCTATGTCATCGAGTTGGCATGGATCGTTGGCAAGATCATGCTTGTCGTCGGCCCATTGCTGATCGCGGTGGCCTATCTGACACTCGCCGAGCGGCGGGTGATCGGATTCATGCAGCTTCGCAAGGGGCCGAACGTTGTCGGCCCATTCGGCATGTTCCAGCCATTTGCCGATGCTCTGAAGCTGATGGCCAAGGAAACCATCCTTCCTGCCGGTGCCAACAAGGTTGTCTTCATGTTCGCGCCGATGCTGACCTTCATTCTGGCGCTTGTGGCCTGGGCGGTGATTCCGTTTGGCGAGGGGCTGGTGATTGCCGATATCAATGTCGGCATCCTGTATCTGTTCGCGATTTCCTCGCTTGGCGTCTATGGCGTCATCATGGCCGGATGGGCCAGCAATTCGAAATATGCCTTTCTTGGCGCGCTTCGCTCGGCGGCGCAGATGGTGTCCTATGAAGTGTCGATGGGGCTGGTCATCATCAACGTGCTGATCTGTGTCGGATCCCTGAATCTGACCGCCATTGTCGAGGCGCAGCGCGGGATGTGGTTCGCGTTGCCGCTGTTGCCGATGTTCATCGTCTTCTTCATTTCGACATTGGCCGAGACAAACCGCGCGCCCTTTGATCTTCCCGAAGGCGAGTCCGAACTTGTCGCCGGTTATTTCGTTGAATATTCATCGATGAGCTTTGCGCTCTTCTTCCTTGGTGAATATGCCAACATGATCCTGATGAGCGGCATGACAACGGTGCTGTTCCTCGGTGGCTGGCTGCCACCTTTCGATATCTGGCCGCTGAACCTGATTCCGGGGCCGCTATGGTTCATTTTGAAGGTGATGCTGCTTTTGTTCGTGTTCCTGTGGGTCAGGGCCACGACACCGCGCTATCGGTATGACCAGCTGATGCGCCTTGGCTGGAAGATTTTCCTGCCATTCTCGCTGATCTGGGTGGTTCTGACGTCGGGCTTCCTGCTATGGACCGACAATCTGCCGAACATGATGGCAGGGTAAGGGGTTAGTTGCGATGCGTGCCATGATTGACAGCCTGCGTTCATTCCTGCTGCTGGAACTCGGCAAGGGTTTGTTGCTGACGCTGAAATATTTCTTCAAGCCGAAGGTGACCATCAACTATCCCTATGAGAAGGGCACCCTGTCGCCGCGCTTCAGGGGCGAGCATGCGCTTCGTCGTTATCCGAATGGCGAGGAACGCTGCATCGCCTGCAAGCTGTGCGAGGCGGTATGCCCGGCGCAGGCCATCACCATCGAGGCCGAACCGCGCGATGATGGCAGTCGACGGACAACACGTTACGACATCGATATGACCAAATGCATCTATTGCGGCTTCTGCCAGGAAGCCTGTCCGGTGGATGCCATTGTCGAGGGACCGAATTTCGAATTCGCCACCGAAACCCGCGAAGAGCTGTATTACGACAAGGACAAGCTTCTTGCGAATGGCGATCGCTGGGAAACGGAAATTGCCCGCAATCTTGCCGCGGACGCGCGCTGGCGCTGATGATGACGGGGGGACAAAATCGTGAAATCAATTATCGGGATGGCGAGGCATGATTGAAGCGCTGTTCTTCTACCTGTTTGCCGCGGTGATGCTTGGTGCCGGCCTGATGGTCGTCGTCTCGCGCAACCCGGTGTATTCGGTGCTGTTCCTGATCCTGGCCTTCTTCAACGCGGCCGGGCTGTTTGTCCTGATCGGCGCTGAATTCATCGCAATGCTGCTTGTTGTCGTCTATGTCGGCGCGGTGGCGGTGCTGTTCCTGTTTGTCGTGATGATGCTCGACATCAATTTTGCCGAGATGCGGGCCGGTTTCCAGAAATACCTGCCGATTGGCCTTGTCGTTGGCGGCATCCTTGTCTTTGAGCTGGTGGCGGCCATGTATGGTGACGCCTTCAGCGGCGCGACGCTGCCCGCGGCGGCCGAGATCAGCAACACGCGCGCGCTCGGCAATGTTCTGTATACGAAATATATGTATCTGTTCCAGGTGGCCGGGCTGATCCTTCTTGTCGCAATGATTGGCGCGATCTCGCTGACCATGCGCCGCCGTACCGGTGTGCGGCGCCAGGTCATCGCCGAGCAGAATATGCGCCGCCGTGAGGACAGTGTTGAGATTGTCGATGTGCCGGTTGGCGCGTCGGCGCGGACCGTTGCCACGGTGCCCCCAAGCAAGCGTGAGAGGTAAGGCATGCTTGAACTTTCGCTGAACCATTATCTGGCCGTGTCGGCAGTGCTTTTTGCGCTTGGCACTTTCGGTATCTTCCTGAACCGCAAGAATGTGATCACGATCCTGATGTCGATCGAGCTGATGCTTCTCGCGGTGAACATCAACATGGTCGCCTTCTCAGCCTATAACGGGAACCTGGAGGGTCAGATCTTCTCGCTCTTCATCCTGACCGTCGCCGCGGCTGAGGCCGCGATCGGGCTTGCCATCCTCGTCGTCTTCTTCCGCAACCGCGGGTCGATTGCGGTCGAGGACGTGAATATGATGAAAGGCTGATCAGGAATGTATGCTTCGATTGTCTTTCTGCCTCTTGTCGGCTCGCTGATTGCCGGCTGGCTCAGTCTCGGCAACCGGGACCGCGCCGCCGAGTTGATTACGGTTGGCTGTATGCTGCTGTCGCTTCTTTTCTCGATTTTCGCCTTCGCGCAGGTCGCGATTGGTGGGCAGCCGATCACCATCGATCTTGCGCGCTGGATTGTCTCAGGCGATTTCGAGGCGATGTGGCGGCTGCGGTTCGATACACTGACCGCGGTGATGCTGATTGTTGTCACCGGCGTGTCGTCGATGGTCCATATCTATTCCGTTGGCTACATGTCGCACGACAATGCGCGGGCGCGGTTCATGGCCTATCTCAGCCTGTTCACCTTCGCCATGCTGATGCTGGTGACGGCGGACAACCTGGTTCAGCTGTTCTTTGGCTGGGAAGGGGTTGGTGTGGCCTCATATCTGCTGATTGGTTTCTGGTACAAGAAGGACAGCGCGCATACCGCGGCGATGAAGGCCTTTGTGGTCAACCGCGTTGGTGATTTCGGCTTCGCGCTTGGCATTCTGGCGGTCTATCAGATTTTCGGGTCGATCCAGTTTGACGAGATTTTCGCCAACGCCGCTGTGATGGCCGATACCGAAATCAGTTTCCTTGGCAGCGCGCTGCCGGCGCTTGAGGTTGCCGGCATCCTGCTGTTCATCGGCGCGATGGGCAAATCGGCGCAGCTTGGGCTTCACACCTGGCTTCCCGACGCGATGGAAGGCCCGACGCCTGTATCGGCGCTGATCCATGCCGCAACGATGGTGACGGCCGGTGTCTTCATGGTCTGCCGCCTGTCGCCGATGCTGGAATATGCCCCGCTGTCGCTCGACATCATCACCATTGTCGGGGCGCTGACGGCGATCTTCGCCGCGACGGTTGGTTTCACCCAGTTTGATATCAAGCGTGTGATCGCCTATTCGACCTGTTCGCAGCTTGGCTACATGTTTTTTGCCGCCGGCGTTTCGGCCTATCCGGCGGCGATGTTTCATCTGACCACCCACGCGTTCTTCAAGGCGTTGCTGTTCCTTGGTGCCGGGTCGGTGATCCACGCGCTGTCCGATGAACAGGATCTTCGCAATATGGGCGGTATCTGGCGCAAGATTCCTGTCACCTATGCGATGATGTGGATCGGGTCGCTGGCGCTTGCCGGGTTCCCGTTCTTCGCCGGGTTCTATTCCAAGGACATGATATTGGAGGCCGCCTACGCCGCGCATACGGGTGTCGGATCGCTTGCCTTCTGGCTTGGCTGTGCGGCCGCTTTCCTGACCGCTTTCTACAGCTGGCGGCTGCTGATCATGGCCTTCCATGGCAAACCGCGCGCCTCGGCCGAGGTGATGTCGCATGTCCATGAATCACCGCTAGTGATGACGGCGCCGCTGCTGGTGCTGTCGATTGGCGCCATTTTCTCGGGATGGCTTGGTTATGAATTGTTTGTTGGCGCCGGCATGGACCGGTTCTGGGGTGACTCGATCCTGATACTGCCAACCCATACGGCGATGGAGCATGCGCATCATGTCCCGACCTGGGTCAAGTTGCTGCCGATCTTCCTTGCCACCTCGGGGGTTGTGCTGGCGGTGCTGTGTTACAGCGTCTGGACAGGATTACCTGCGGCGATGGTGCGCGCCTTCCGTCCGGTGCACGCCTTCTTCTTCAACAAATGGTATTTCGACGAACTCTATGACGCGATTTTCGTGCGGCCAGCCGTGCGGATCGGCGCCTTCCTCTGGGAGCGTGGTGATCGCGACACCATTGATGGTTTGGGGCCTGATGGCCTGTCGGGCCTCGTGGTGCGGGTTTCGGCGGCGGCATCGCGTCTTCAGTCAGGCTTTGTCTTCCATTATGCGTTCGCGATGCTGATTGGCGTGGTGGCGCTTGTCACCTGGTATTATCTTCGTTTTGGGGGGATGTAGGCAATGATTGGCAACTGGCCCCTTCTGACGATCATCACCTTCCTGCCGATGATCGGCGTTCTGTTTCTGCTGATGATCCGCGGCGAGGATGATGTTGTTGCCCGCAACGCGCGTCATGTGGCGTTGTGGGTCAGCGGCTTTACCTTTGTGGTATCGCTGGCGCTGGTGCTGAATTTCGATCCGCTGGCACCCGGCTATCAGTTCGAGGAACATGGCGACTGGCTTCCCAGCGCCGGCATCAGCTATCACCTTGGCGTTGATGGTATCTCGATGCCGTTTATCCTGCTGTCGACGCTGCTGTCGCCGCTGGCCATTCTGGCAAGCTGGAAAGCCATCACCAGGCGTGTCCGCGAATATATGATCGCCTTCCTCGTCCTGGAAACGATGATGATTGGCATGTTCGCCTCGCTCGACATGCTGATGTTCTATCTGTTCTTCGAGGGTGTTCTGATTCCGATGTTCATCATCATCGGCGTCTGGGGCGGGGCACGGCGTGTCTATGCCGCCTTCAAGTTCTTCCTCTACACGCTTCTCGGATCGGTGCTGATGCTCGTCTGTATGCTGGCGATGTATATCGACGCTGGCACCACCGACATTCCGATGCTGACTTCGCATGGCTTTGCTGCCGGCATGCAGACCTGGCTGTTCCTTGGCTTCCTGGCCTCGTTCGCGGTCAAGGTGCCGATGTGGCCGGTCCATACCTGGCTTCCCGATGCCCATGTCGAGGCACCAACCGCCGGGTCGATGATTCTGGCCGGCGTGCTTTTGAAGATGGGTGGTTACGGCTTTATCCGCTTTTCCCTGCCGATGTTCCCGCTGGCCTCGGAATTCTTCGCGCCGCTGATCTTCGCGATGTCGATTATCGCCATTGTCTATACGTCGCTTGTGGCGCTGGCGCAGTCGGACATGAAAAAGCTGATTGCCTATTCCTCGGTGGCGCATATGGGTTTTGTGACAATCGGCATTTTCACATTGACCGAGCAGGGCGTTGCCGGCGCGATGTTCCAGATGATCAGCCACGGGCTTGTCTCGGCGGCGCTGTTCTTCTGTGTCGGGGTGGTCTATGACCGGCTTCACACGCGCGATATCTCGGCCTATGGCGGGGTCGCCGCGGTGATGCCGCGCTATGCGGTCTTCTTCATGTTCATGATGCTGGCCTCGGTCGGCCTGCCGGGAACAAGTGGGTTTGTTGGCGAGATGCTGGTCCTTGTCGGGGCCTGGAAGGCCAGCAGCTGGGTGGCGTTCTTCACCGCGACAGGCCTTGTCCTTGGTGCCACCTACATGCTCTGGCTCTACCGCCGTGTCATGTTCGGCAAAATTGTCAGCGCCGAGGTTGAATCAATGGAGCGGATCAGCCGCCGCGAAGTGCTGATTTTTGCGCCGCTGACAGTGCTTGTTCTGTGGTTTGGCATTTATCCGGCGTCACTGCTCGATGTCATGGCGTCGAGCATTCAGATTATTCTCGACAGCGCCGCCGCCGGCGGTGCGATCGTGATTGCAGGGAGGTAAGGGGCCATGTTTGCGTTCCAGATGGCCGATATCATGCCGGCACTGCCGGAAATCTTCCTCTCCGGCGTGGGGCTGATCCTGGTTCTTGTTGCGGCCTTTGGCGGTGAAACGCCTCGCAACGCGCGCCGTGTCACGCGCATGGCGATGGGCGGCATATTGATCGCGCTGGCCCTCGTGTTGAATGGCGACCCGGTGTTGCCGCACGCTTTTGGCGGCATGTTCTCCGCCGACAGCTTTGCGATTTATATGAAGGTGCTGGTCCTCGTTGGCACGCTTGCCGCGCTTGGCATGTCATTACGCACCGATGGTGACGGCGACATCAACAAGCCGGAATACAGCCTTCTGGTGCTGCTGGCGCTTGTCGGCATGATGCTGATGATTTCGGCCGACAATCTGATGGCGCTGTATATGGGTGTCGAGCTGCAGTCGCTGCCGCTCTACGTCGTGGCGGCGATGCGGACCAATTCGCTTCGCTCGTCCGAGGCCGGCCTGAAATATTTCCTTCTTGGCGCCCTGTCGTCGGGGATGCTTCTTTACGGGGCGTCGCTTGTCTATGGCGTCGCCGGAACCACCGATTTCGGCGGCATTGCCGAGGCCATTTCCGGTCGCGATCTGCCGACTGTCTTCATCATCGGCATGGTCTTCATGATCTCAGGCCTTGCCTTCAAGGTGTCGGCCGCGCCGTTCCATATGTGGACGCCGGATGTCTATGAAGGATCACCAACGCTGGTCACGGCATTGTTTGCCATCGCGCCCAAGGTGGCCGCCATCTCGATGCTGCTGCGTCTGACCTATGGTGCCTTTGGCAGCATTGCCGACCAGTGGCAGCAGGTTATGATCGCGCTGTCGGTCGCGTCAATGGTGATCGGGGCCCTTGGCGCCATCATGCAGACCGATATCAAGCGGATGATGGCCTATTCCTCGATTGCCCATATGGGCTACGCGCTTGCCGGCGTCGCCGCCGGGACCGTGGCCGGGGTGACCGGCGTCATGATCTACATGACCGGCTATGTCTTCATGGGGGCAGGGACCTTCGCCATCATTCTGCTGATGCGCCGTGACGGCACCGAGGCTACGCGGATTACCGACCTCAAGGGGCTGTCACGCACCCATCCGCTGTTGGCTCTGGGCCTTCTTGTGATGATGTTCTCCATGGCCGGGATCCCGCCACTGGCCGGGTTTTTCGGCAAATGGTATGTCTTCCTTGCTGCTGTCGAGGCCGGCCTGGTGCCGCTGGCGGTGATCGGTGTTGTGATGTCGGTGATTGGCGCGTTCTATTATCTGCGGATCATCCGGCTGATGTATTTTGACGATACCGATTCGCCTCTCGACCCGCAGATCCCCAGGGCCAACCGCATCGTTCTTGGCGTCAGCCTTGCCGTGATCCTGCTGTTCTTTGCCGGTCTTGGCGGCTTGCTGGCAGCTGCCGACAACGCCGCGGTGGCGCTGATCGTCTTCGGCTGAGCCGTCCTGTGGTGACCTCGGCGCCTTCCCGGCTATCATTGACCAGGGTCGATGTGGCAACCTCCTCGTCTGACCTCGCCTGGCAGGCGGCTGGTGACGGGGCCGCCTCGGGAAGCGCTTTTCTGGTTGGGGAACAGACAGCCGGACGGGGGCGCCGCGGCACCGCCTGGTCCTCGGCCCCGGGCGGGATGTATCTGTCGGTGCTGCTACGTCCGGCCGTCTCGCCCCTGGCGTTTTCAGGTCTGTCCTTTGTCGCCGCGCTGGCCATCCGCGAGGAACTGGCGGCGCGGCTGGTCTCTTGTGAAGTGCGGTTGAAATGGCCGAATGATATCCTTGTCGGGGGTGGCAAGATCTGTGGCATCCTGATCGAGGCACGTGGCGACGCTGTGGTGATTGGTACTGGCGTCAACATTGCGCCGGTGACGCCAGTGGCCGGCGCGCGCCTGCCGGCGACGTCTGTTCATGAGTGTGGTGGCCATGGCGTCACGCCGCTGGATCTGGCCGAAAGCTATGGGCGTAACCTTCTTGACCGCGTCGACGCCTATGCGCGGACGGGTTTCGAGGCGGTGAGGCTGGAATGGCTTCACCATTGCGCCCATATGAATGGACAGGTGCGGGTTTCGACCGGTGCCGATGTGGTTGAGGGGTTGTTTGTCGATCTCGATGCTGACGGCGCTCTTGTGTTGCGCGATGATGTCGGTCATCGCAGCCGTATCACAACGGGCGATGTTGAACTTATGGGTAGGCCCTGAATGCTGCTTGCCATTGATGTAGGTAACACAAACCTTGTGCTGGCGCTTGGCCGGGTCGGTGACGGTATCAGCGATGTATGGCGGATCCGCACGGACGCCATTTCCGATGCCGGCACCTGTGGTGCGTTGATGCGGGCGACTTTGGGGCCGGCACTTGATGACGCGACCGATGCGATTGTTGCCAGCGTCGTTCCGGATGTGACACCGCATGTTGTCGATGCGCTGGGATCATTGACTGGCAAGCCACCGCTTGTTGTCGGGGCTCCCGGGGTGGAGCTTGGCATCGATGTCAATATTGACCGGCCAGAGCAGGCCGGGGCGGACCGGCTGGTGAATGCCGTCGGGGCAAAGGCGCATCACACGCTTCCGGCCATTGTGCTGGATTTCGGGACCGCGACAACGCTGGATCTGGTCGCGGCCGATGGTGCCTATGAAGGAGGTGTAATCGCCCCTGGCGTGGCGCTGTCGATCGAATCGCTGGAACGCGCGGCGGCGCAATTGCCAAGGCTGGAATTGCGAACTTTTGAGGCTGATCTGCCGATCCTTGGCAAAAATACCGTCGCCGCAATGGAATCTGGCGTCTTCTGGGGCTATGTAAGCATGATCGATGGGCTGTTATCACGACTTCGCGCGGCCCATGCCGGGCCGGATGACAAGATGCGGGCGATCATGACCGGCGGTCTGGCCGGTCTGTTTGCCGATCATCTTGCCGGGCCGGTCATTGTCGATGCCGATCTGACCGTGAAGGGTCTGTTTGAAATTTTCGCGCGCAACCGCTGACGGCGCGCTACCAGGGGAACCTGACAACATATGTATAATAACTCCGACCTTCTTTTCGTGCCGCTTGGTGGATCTGGCGAAATTGGCATGAACGCCAATCTTTACCACTATGACGGCAGCTGGTTGATGGTGGATCTCGGCATCTCGTTCCCGGATGACACCATGCCCGGGATTGATGTCGTTTTGCCTGATCTGAGTTTCATCGAACAACGGCGGGACAAGCTTGCCGGGCTGGTGTTGACGCATGGTCATGAAGATCATCTTGGTGCGATCCCCTATATGTGGTCGCAGCTCAGGTGCCCGGTCTATGGAAGTGCCTTCACGCTGGCATTGCTGCGCCGCAAGCTGTCTGAAAATGGCAAGCAGACGGATATCCCCCTGATCGAAATTGGCCCCGGTACAATCACCGAGATCGGTCCTTTTGCCGTTGAAATGGTCGGTCTCACACACTCCATTCCCGATCCAACCGCGCTGGCCATACGGTGTGACGCCGGAACCGTGCTTCACACAGGCGACTGGAAATTCGACCCGGCCCCCGGCCTTGGCGAAAGGACGGATACCGAACGTCTGGCGCAGATCGGTGATGAAGGGGTGCTGGCCATGGTCGGTGACTCCACAAACGCCATGGTTGAAGGGCGCACCGGATCGGAAGCCGAGGCAGAGGCCGGGCTGCGCGATGTGATCGCTGCCGCGACAGGGCGTGTCGCGGTGACCTGTTTTTCCAGCAATGTGGCGCGTTTCCAGTCGATTGTCAGTGCCGCGCAGGCAAATGACAGGTCGGTTGCCGTGGTCGGCCGGGCGATCAAGCGCGCCATCTCGGCGGCGCAGGAAGTTGGCTATCTTCGTGATCTTCCCGACTTTGTCCCTGAAGAGGATATCGATCTTCTGCCGCGCAACAATATCGTCATTATCTGTACCGGAACCCAGGGCGAGCCGCGTGCCGCCATGGCCAAGATCGCCGCTGGTGTTCATGAAAGTGTGACGCTGGAGAAGGGGGATACGGTGGTGTATTCCTCGCGCCAGATTCCCGGGAACGAGCCGGCAATCGCGCGGGTGCAGGATGCGCTGATCCGCCGCCGCATCAATCTGATTACGGACGAAGACGCGCCGGTTCATGTCTCGGGCCATCCCTCGCGGGACGAGATGGTCGAGATGTATAGGCTGGTAAAGCCGCGGATTGCCATCCCGGTACATGGCACGGCCCGGCATCTTGTCGCCCATGCCGAACTGGCCGAAGCCTGTCAGGTTCGTCAGACGCTGCTTCCCGACAATGGCACGGTCATTCGCCTTGCCGGACGTGAAGGCGGTAACGAAGCCGCCATCATCGACAATGTGAAGACGGGCGCGCTGACGCATGAAAAGGGCAAGATCCTGGAAATCCAGTCAGACATGTTGCGGGCGCGCCGCCGCATGTTGTGGAACGGGGTTGTTACCGCCAGCCTGGTGATGAATCGCGATGGCGGGCTGTGCGCTGTTCCGGCGGTCTCACAGACCGGTATCAGCGATGAATCCGCCGCCGCCGATTATATCGCCACAGCAAGCCTCGCGATCGAGGATGCGCTTGCCGGCATGGGCCGGGCGGCCCGCCGCGACGATACCAATGTCGAGGAAATCGCTGGCCAGGCGCTGCGCCGGGTGGCGCGCAGCATGTTCGGGCTTCGTCCCATCGCACATGTCCATATCATGCGCCTTAGCGAGGATGATCTTCGTGGGGTGGCATAAGGATCTGTCATGATTGGCCGTATCAACCATATCGCTATCGCGGTGCCCGATGTCGAAGCCGCGGCCAGACAATGGGAACGTGGCCTCGGCGCTGTCTGCAGCGCGCCACAGCCGCTTCCCGAGCATGGGGTGAGGGTGGTGTTTGTTGATCAGCCAAACGCCAAGGTCGAGTTGATGGAGCCACTTGGTGACAACTCGCCGATCGCCGCCTTTCTGGAACGCAATCCGGCTGGCGGCATGCATCATATCTGTTATGAGGTTGCCGACATCCGTCTGGCCCGTGATCATCTTGTTGAATCTGGTGCGCGGGTACTCGGCGATGGCGAGCCGAAAACCGGTGCCCATGGCACAGCTGTGCTGTTTCTTCACCCAAAGGATTTCTGCGGCACATTGATTGAGCTTGAAGAGGTTGTTGGCTGATGGATTTCGTTTCAGCGCTTGTCGTGTTTCTGCTGCTCTGGTGGTGGGTGTTTCTGATGAGCCTTCCGTTCGGGGTGCGTACGGAGGAGACACCTGAGGCAGGTCACGCGCCATCGGCGCCGGCACGGCCAATGCTGTGGCGCAAGGTCCTTATCACAACGGTTATCGCCGGCGCGCTGACTGTGCTTGTGAACTGGATTATATCGTCGCAGATCATCGCGATCGGCATTCCTGCCGCCTGATTACGGGGCATCAAACCCGTCTGCTGTGCCAAATGACCATGGTGTGTTTGAACGCGCACAAAAAAAGCAAGGCGCCTGCCTTGCCTTTTCTGAATGGGCTGGGTTGTCCCAGCTCCGTTCTCTCCCTAAACCCGGTGATCTTCCCGCGTTATCTGGTGAAAACGTTAAGCATGAAAACTGCTGCTGTCGATAAGAAATTGTATGATTTTTAAAATTTTCCTCAACTTTGTGGAACATTTCGTCCAACAGCAAGGCACGATGGTCTGTGGCGGGCGGATCGCAGGCAATTGCTGGCGGGATGACAACATTGAATTTGGCTGAGAACATCATATTTACCCGAAGGTGGTCGCGGCCATGGCGGGTCAAACTGCATGGTTGGCTCATCAGGTCATCTTTAGTAATGTCTGCGACTTCAAATTTCGTGCGTCGGTATGTTCCGACGTCGTAACCAGAGAGTTCCCCCCTGATGGCAATGTCTGTCTCGAAAATATATCTGAGCTCGGATCATGCCGGGGGCGATTTGCGCCGCACCATCGCCGAACATCTTGTCACGCTTGGTCACGTTGTTGAGGATCTGGGCCCAGCGTCGGATGAGTCGGTCGATTATCCTGATTATGGTGCCAGGCTGGCAAAGGCCATGCAGGATGAGCCGGAATCGCGCGGCGTTGCTGTCTGTGGCAGTGGCATTGGCATTTCGATCGCGGTGAACAGGTTTCCCTGGATGCGGGCGGCGCTTGTCGGCGACGCGACCGCGGCGCGGCTGTGCCGTGAACATAATGATGCAAACGTGCTTGCCCTTGGTCAACGCCTGACCGGTGTGGCCGTGGCGCTTGATTGTGTCGATATCTTTTTGCAGACCGAATTCGAGGGGGGGCGTCATGCACGCCGTGTTGACAAGCTGGCAAGGCCTGGCGATACGACGTAGCGCTAACCGCAATCTGGCGGCATGGGACGCCGCCACAGGAGAGCATCATGGATGACATCAGAAAATACGCAGTCATGGACGGTTTCTTTTCGGCAGGGCTTGCTGTTTCGGACCCCGAACTGGCAGACGCCATTGGGCATGAATTGGTTCGCCAGCAGGATCAGATCGAGATGATCGCGTCCGAGAACATCGTCAGCAATGCGGTTCTTGAAGCGCAGGGATCCGTCCTGACGAACAAATATGCCGAAGGTTATTCCGGTCGACGCTATTATGGTGGCTGTGAATTTGTGGATGTCGCCGAAACGCTGGCCATTGAGCGGGCCAAAAAGTTGTTTGGTGCGGCTTTCGTGAATGTTCAGCCACATTCCGGCGCGCAGGCCAACCAGGCCGTGTTCCTGTCGCTGCTCAAGCCTGGTGATACGATTCTTGGCATGTCGCTTGCCGCCGGTGGGCACCTGACACATGGTGCGGCACCAAACCTGTCCGGCAAGTGGTTCAACGCCGAGCAATATGGTGTTGACGAAGACACAGCGCAGATCGATTTTGACGCGCTGATGGCGAAGGCCAAGGAATGCCGGCCAAAGATCATCCTTGCCGGTGGCTCGGCCTATCCACGGACGCTTGATTTCGCCAAATTCCGCGAAATTGCCGACGAGGTCGGGGCCTATCTGATGGTCGATATGGCTCATATCTCGGGTCTGGTTGCCGCTGGTGTGCATCCCAATCCGGTGCCGCATGCGCATATTGTGACATCGACAACGCACAAGACCCTTCGCGCTGGTCGTGGTGGCATCATCCTGTCGAATGACGAGGCGCTTGGCAAAAAGATCAATTCAGCGGTCTTCCCCGGTCTTCAGGGCGGCCCGCTCATGCATGCCATCGCTGGCAAGGCGGCTGGCTTTGGCGAGGCGCTTCGTCCTGAGTTCCGCACCTATATCGAACAGGTTGTCGCCAATGCGCGGGTTCTGTCCGATGCGCTGATCGAGTGCGGCCTTGATATCGTGTCCGGCGGTACGGATACGCACCTTGTTCTTGTCGATCTGCGGCCAAAGGGGCTGACCGGCAATATCACCGAGGTGTCGCTGGAACATGCCGGGATCACCTGTAACAAAAACGGGGTTCCCTTCGATCCGCAGCCGCCGATGGTGACATCAGGCGTTCGCCTTGGATCGCCAGCTGGCACAACCCGCGGCTTTGGCACCGCCGAGTTCGCGAAGATCGGGCATCTGATTGGTGAGGTCCTTGATGGGCTTGCCGCCAATCCGGATGACAACAGTGCTGTCGAGGCCCGTGTACGGAATGAAGTTCGTGAGCTTTGCCGGGCTTTCCCAATCTATCAATAGTGTGTACACTCCCGGCCGCATCAACATCTAGCGTGGCGGGGGAACATGCTTTGTCCGTTTTGTGGTAGTGAAGACACCCAGGTAAAGGACTCTCGGCCCGCCGAGGACGGCGCCGCCATTCGGCGGCGGCGTCTCTGTGGCGTTTGTGGGGCGAGGTTCACGACGTTTGAGCGCGTACAGCTTCGGGAAATCAACATCGTCAAGCGAAGCGGGCGCAAATCCGTGTTTGATCGCGACAAGCTTGAACGGTCCTTCGAGATTGCGCTTCGCAAGCGTGAAGTCGACAAGGACGAGGTGGCGCGGGCGATCAATGACATCGTCCGTACGCTGGAAGGTCATGCGGATGGTGACGTGCCGTCGCATCTTGTTGGCGAACTGGTGATGCAGGCCCTGGCCAATCTGGACCAGGTAGCCTATGTCCGCTATGCCTCGGTCTACAGGAATTTCGACGAAGCCACAGATTTCGAAGATTTCGTGGAAAAGGAACTCGGTGACTGACACGACGCCAGGACCATCGCCAGCCGATGATCGAAGATGGATGCGTGTTGCCATTGCCGAGGCGCGCCGCGCCGAGGGTCGAACGGCGCCAAACCCGCCTGTCGGCTGTGCCATTGTTTCCGCTGATGGGCGGCTGCTCGCCAGTGGTCACACCGCCCGTGGCGGGCGCCCTCATGCCGAATCCCGGGCGCTGGAAATGGCCGGCGCGGCGGCGCGTGGCGCTACCGCCTATGTGACGCTCGAGCCCTGCGCGCATCATGGTCAGACCGGGCCGTGCGCTGACGCTCTTGTCGAAGCTGGAATTGCCCGTGTCGTTGTCGCGCTTCGCGACCCTGACGAACGGGTGAATGGCCGCGGTATAGATCGGCTTGCCGAGCATGGTATTGTCCTGACGATCGGCGTTGAGGCGGAATTGGCGCGCCGTGTGATGGCGGGTTTTCTGGCCAGGACAACAAGGTCGCGTCCCTTTGTTACGCTGAAAACAGCGACATCACTGGATGGGATGATTGCGCTTGCCGATGGGGCCAAGCGCTGGATCACCGGCCCGCTGATGCGAAATTATGTGCATCTGCAGCGAAGCCGTTCGGACGGTTTGCTGTCGGCGGTTGGAACCGTCCTTGCCGACGATCCGGAATTCACCTGCCGGAATCCCGGGCTTGGCGGCGACAGCCCGCATCGCTTCATTCTTGACGGGGCGCTGCGAACGCCGGTTACGGCGCGGCTGTTCCAGTCGGTTGGCAATGTCGGTCTGACGTTCTTCTGCCGCGAGGATGCCGATCCTGACGCGATGGCGGCATTCAGGGGCGCTGGGGCCGAACTGCTGCCGGTAAAGGCTGGCGCGGATGGCATGCTGTCGCTTGCGGCGGTCATGGCGGCGATCGCCAAAGCCGGAATTGGCAGCCTGATGATCGAGGGAGGTGGAAAATTGGCCGCCAGCCTCTTGCGTGAAGGGATGGTCGATCGCATTTTATGGACAAGCAGCCAGCATCTCATCGGCGCGGACGGAATCCCGTCAGTCTCAGACCTTGCGACGCGTGAATTGCCGCCACAGGCATCCTTTCACGTCATTGCCGAGGGTGGGTTCGGTCCTGACCGCTTCTTAATGCTGGAACGTCCGCAAGAGATTGACTAGAAAGGCGTGACACGGTCACGGGATCAGCTTCCTATCATGTTCACAGGTATCGTCACGGCAATGGGCACAATTCTGTCCATAACCGACAAGGGAGACAGAATTCTGCGTGTTGGCGCCGACTGGGACTGCACGACTCTTGCCATTGGGGCTTCGGTTGCGCATTCGGGGATCTGCCTGACCGTTCTGTCGACGACGGCGCATGACTACGAGGTTGCCGCCTCGGCGGAAACCATGCGGGTCACCACCCTTGGTGGCTGGCAGGAGGGAAGCCGGGTTAATCTCGAGCGCGCGCTGCGGGTTGGCGACGAGCTTGGCGGCCATATCGTGTCAGGTCATGTTGACGGTCTGGCCGAGGTGCTGTCGGTTGAGCCTGTTGGTGACAGTCACTGCGTATGGCTCCGCGCCCCGCAGAATCTGGCCAGATTTGTGGCTGCAAAGGGCTCGGTGTCTCTTGATGGCGTGTCCCTGACTGTGAATGAGGTCAGCGGGCGAGACTTCAACATCAATGTGATTGACCATACATGGGCCGTGACGACGCTTGGCGGTCTCCAGAAAGGGCAGTCTCTCAATATGGAAATTGATATGCTGGCGCGGTATGTGGCCAGGCTTGCCGAAAGTGAAACAGATGACCAGTAGCAACAGAGACGGCGCGGCGGCCCTGTCCCCCATCGAAGACGTGATTGCCGACGCCCGCGCCGGTAAATTGTTCATCCTCGTTGATGACGAGGACCGGGAAAATGAGGGTGATCTTTGCATTGTAGGTGACTGGGCCGATGCGGCGGCGATCAATTTCATGGCGAAGCATGGCCGTGGCCTGATCTGCCTTGCCCTGACCAGGGCGCGGATTGAGTCGCTTGGCCTGCCACTCATGGAACGCCGGAATGAAAGCCGCCACCAGACAGCCTTTACTGTCTCTATCGAAGCTCGCGAGGGCGTGACCACAGGTATTTCGGCGGCCGACCGTGCCCATACCATACGCACCGCGATCAATCCGCAATGCACCGGTGAGGATATCACGACCCCGGGCCATATCTTCCCGCTTGTTGCGCGTGATGGTGGCACCCTTGTGCGCGCCGGTCATACGGAAGCTGTGCTGGATATCGCGCGCGCTGCCGGCTATAGCGACCCTTCGGGTGTGATCTGCGAAATCATGAAGGATGATGGCGAGATGGCCCGTCTTCCAGATCTTGTTGATTTTGCAAAGGAACATGACCTGAAGATTGGCTCGATCGCCGATCTCATCGCCTATCGCCGTGCCAGTGAAACGCTTGTCCAGAGGACCGTTGAAACGGTGATGAATGGCCGTATTGGTGGCGAGTGGCGTTTGATGGTCTTTGAAAACACCGTGTCGGGTGTTGAGCATGTGGCGATGATCAAAGGTGATATCTCGACCCGCGATCCGGTGCTGGTTCGGATGCACAGGCTCGACATGATGGCTGATGTGCTTGGCGAGATTTCTGACCGGCGCAGCGGCAATGAGCTTGAAAGCGCGATGCAGGCTGTTGCCGATGAAGAGCGGGGCATCGTTGTCCTGTTGCGGGAATCGTCCAAGACAAGTCTGTCGGAGACAATCGGCGCCACGATGAGCGGGGCGTCGGCGCATGACGCATCGCAGGGGCTTCGCGAATATGGGGTGGGGGCGCAAATCCTGCACGAACTTGGCGTTCGTCAGATGATTCTGCTATCGAACCGACCCGCCAACGTCATCAGTCTTGACGGGTATGACCTGGAGATTGTCGACTGGCGGCGTCTGAATGGCGACACGGCCTGACGGGGGAATGAAATGAGCGGACATTTTCTGATTGTCGAGGCGCGCTTCTACGAAGCCCTCGCCGATGCCCAGGTGGAAGGGGCCATTCGGGTGCTTGCTGCGGCAGGCGCGACCCATGAGCGGATCGGCGTGCCCGGGGCTCTGGAGATTCCCGCCGCCATTGCCTTCGCGCATGGTGGGGCAAAACATTATGATGGCTATATCGCGCTTGGCTGTGTGATCCGGGGTGAGACAACACATTACGATACTGTGTGCACTGAATCCGCGCGCGCTCTGATGGATCTGTCCATCGCCGACAGTCTGGCCATTGGCAATGGCATCCTGACGGTCGAAAATGAAGACCAGGCATGGGACCGCGCCGATCATCGTCGCAAGGACAAGGGGGGAGGTGCCGCGGCGGCGGCACTTGCCATGGCGCGCCTCAGAGCCGAGCTTGGCGCCAATGAGTGATGCTGGCAAAGAATTGAAGCCGGTGCCGGTGCGCCGACGCTCGGCGGCGCGCCTGGCGGCAGTCCAGCTTTCCTATCAGGGGCAGATGTCAGGACAGTCTGTTGCTGAATTCCTGCCAGCCTTTCTGACGCATTACAGCGATGATATCCGGAAGTCATTTCGGGTGAAGGATATCGACAATGCACATCTGAACGCGCTTGCAACGGCTGTCGAGGCCCAGCGTGAGGAGCTTGACGCCGCGCTTGGTGATTGCCTCGCCGATGGCTGGGTCATGGAACGGCTGACCATTCTCGACCGGGCGGTGCTGCGAGCCGGCGCCTGCGAGCTCATGACAATGCCGCATCTGCCTGCGCGCGCGGTGGTCAGCGAATACGCCGCCATTGCCGATGTGTGCGGCTGTGATGTCGGGTTTGTGAATGCCGTGCTGGACCGGGTCGCGCACAAGGCGCGCGTTGTCGAGATGGATGCTCCCGGGAAAGGCGCCTAGGCGCGACTGTCTGATCAGCGTGGCTTGCGCCGCAATGTCGAGAAGAGCTGCTCGGTAACACCAAAATTGTCGCCTGGCGTCGGCGAGCGTTCGTCAAGATAGGCGATTGTCTTGCCGCTGGTTTCGTCGCGTATCTCGATTTCTGTGACAACGTCGGAGTCACCAATTGAAATGATGATCATTGACCGTGTCGAGATACGTTTGCGGCCGCCTGGCGGCTCAATCATGACTTCGCTGAGATAATAGACCTTGCCTGAGTCGAACGCGCCTTCGAAACTCGGCTTGCCAAGGATGTCTCGCAGGTCGGCGAGGGTTGTTTCCCCGGGAACAATCTGATCAAGCTCGCTGCTGTCAACGCCGTGCCCATGCGGTTCGATGGTCGCCTCGCAGCCGACGAGAAAAAATACCGTGATAAGGGCGACAGACATTGTCCGCAGCTTCTGTGCGCCCGGAAATGCGTCAAACAAGCCTCTGGTCATGCTGCTGGTCCTGCTTTACTTATTCACAGCGTCGTCGCGGCCACTGGCGGCCGACGGAGCGTTACCTTAATAGGATGGTACGGTGATGGAAAGCCAAGAAAAGGGATGGCTTGGAAATATGCTGAACTGGGGCCGGCGGCGCCAGTTCGGTACGTCCGAGATACTGTATGGTAATGCTGTAGAGCTTGCCAGAGACCCGGCATTTTACCGCGACCATGGTGTTGCCGACACGGTTGACGGCCGCTTTGACGCGCTGGCGCTGGTTGTGGCGCTTGTCATGCGGCGGTTGAAGGCCTGTGGCGAAGAAGGGGCCGATCTCAGCCAGCAGCTTTTCGACTCCATGTTTTCGGATATGGATCTGTCGCTTCGCGAGATGGGGGCCGGTGATATCGGTGTGAGCAAACGCGTTCGCGTCATGGCCGAGGCTTTCATGGGGCGTCTCGATGCCTATGCGACGGCGCTGGATGATGGTGATCGTGAAGCGCTCGCGGCGGCGATCGGGCGGAATCTGCTCCGCGGTGAAGAGTCGGCCAGCGCCAGTCTTGTCGATTTCGTTGTCACGTTGGAAACACGGCTATCGGCGATTGATGACGAAACCCTGCTGGCTGGCGGGCTTGCCTAGCGCCCCCAGTTTTCCCCGGCAATTGGCCTGATGCCGCGATTGCCATGGCTTTTGGCGCAGACGCCGCTATAGTGCTTCGCGAATGAAGGAAAGATGTTGCGATTGACCAATCGCGGCGTCTGGAAATTGCCAATGAAGACGTTTTCGCTTGAAACATTGATTGATGTCGAGACCTTGCCGGTCAAGGGGCCGTTTCGAGGGTCGCTTACTGTGAGCAAGGCCGATCTGGCCGGCCTTGCCGACAGGTTCGGGTTTGTCGAGATTGGCCGGCTCGACGTCGCGCTGGAGATTGCGCGCGTTGGCCCGGATGCGTGGGACGTTACCGGCAGGCTGCAGGCACACCTTGTCCAGCCCTGTATCGTTACCGGCGACCCGGTGCCGGAAACGGTGGATTTCGGCATTGAAGAACGTTATGTTCGGGCAACACAAGAGGGCGATGAGATCGTCGTCGGGCTTGAGGCTTCCGAACCACTGGTCGATGGGTGTATAGAACTGGGCGAAATGGTGGCGCAGTCGCTGGCGCTGGCGGTCAATGCATGGCCGCGTACCGTTGACGCCCCGGACGAATTCAAGGCTGGTGATGTCGAGAATACACATCCCTTTGCCAGGCTTGGCAGTCTGAAAATGCCTGAAAAATAGCATCGTTAGGCGGTTTGTCAGGATTGGAAGGTTTCCGTTAGTGAGTGCCAATACCAAAATTGTAAGGCTTTCGCTTGACGCCATGGGGGGCGACAACGCGCCGGCCTGTGTTGTCAGGGGCGCCGATATCGCCTGTGGAGACCATCCGCATCTGGCGGTCACCTTTTACGGCGATGAAGCCCGGATCAGGCCACTTCTCAACAAGGCTCGTCATCTGTCTGACGCGCGGGTGATTCACACCGACGAGGCGGTGTCACCTGATGATACGGCGTCACAGGCGGTGCGGCGCGGCAAGACAACCTCCATGTGGATGTCAATTGCCAGCGTTGCCGATGGCGAGGCCGACGCTGTGGTGTCGGCTGGCAACACAGGCGCGCTGATGGCAATGTCAAAGTTGCAGCTGCGAACGATGACAGGTGTCACGCGCCCGGCCATCGCCGCCTTTTTCCCAACCGTTGGCGAGCATATGTGCATGCTTGATCTTGGCGCCAATCTCGAATGCGATGCCGAAAATCTGGTTCAGTTCGCGATCCTTGGTCAGGCGTTCCATCGCAGTCTGACAGGCAAGAGCGAGCCGCGCCTCGGGCTGCTGAATGTCGGTGAGGAAGAACAGAAGGGGCATGAATATCTGCGTGTGGCCTCGCGTCAGATGGCGGACCCCGCGCTCGGGATCAATTATCAGGGGTTTGTCGAGGGTTCGGACCTGACCAATGGCAAGCTCGATGTGGTTGTCACGGACGGTTTCTCGGGGAATATCGCGCTGAAGACCGCGGAAGGGATATCGACCCTGTTCACGCGGCTTCTGCGGCGAAGCCTGGCCAGTACGGTGCTGTCGCGCCTTGGTTATTTTCTGGCTCGTGGCGCCCTGTCCGAAATGCGTCGTCATATCGATCCGCGAAGCTATAATGGGGCGGTGTTCCTCGGTCTGAACGGCATTGCTGTGAAATCACATGGCGGCACGGACAGGATCGGGTTTGCCAATGCCATCAATGTCGCCGCGGAACTTGTGGATCACGGGTTTCTTCCCGACGTAAGCGCGGCCATTGCGCGGGCCAACACCATCCTAGAGCGGAAAAAAGACGATGGCTGATGGTGCGACATTGATGATTTCCGTTGGCAGCTACCTGCCGGAACGGGTCATGACAAATGATGACCTCGCCAAAATGGTCGATACCAGCGATGAGTGGATTCGGCAGCGCACCGGCATCGCCCAGCGCCACATCGTTGCCGAAGGGGAAAAGACCTCCGACCTTGCCCGTCACGCCGCCGTGCGGGCGCTTGCGCAATGTGGTCTCGCTGGCGCGGATATCGACCTGATCATCGTCGCGACAAGCACGCCTGACGACACATTCCCGTCGACCGCGACCAAAGTCCAGCATCAGATTGGCGCAACAACCGCGATTGCGTTTGATGTCCAGGCGGTCTGTGCCGGCTTTGTCTACGCCCTTGACGTCGCGGACGCCATGCTGAGCGCCGGTCGGGGACAGCGGGCCCTGGTCATCGGTGCTGAAAGCTTTTCAAAAATTCTGAACTGGGAAGACAGATCAACATGTGTGCTGTTCGGTGACGGTGCCGGGGCGGTCGTCCTCGAGCGCAGGCACGACGCCGGTGATTATGGTGTGCTGGCAAGCCGTCTTCATGCTGATGGCGCGCATCGCGATATTCTGTATGTCGATGGTGGTCCGTCGAGTTCGGGCACGGTTGGCCATGTCAGGATGGAGGGAAACAAGGTTTTCCGCCACGCGGTTGAGAAGCTGTCAAGCGTTATGGACGAGGTGCTGGAAGCCGCCGACATGACGGTCGACCAGGTGGACTGGCTTGTGCCGCATCAGGCCAACATCCGGATCATTGAGGGCATGCAGAAGAAAATGGGATTGTCCGACGATCGGGTGGTCAAGACAGTTCATGAGCATGCCAACACTTCTGCGGCTTCGATTCCGCTGGCGCTGGCGGCAGCGGTTACCGATGGCCGGATTGGCAATGGTCAGGTGCTGGCATTCGAAGCTATCGGTGGCGGCCTGGTGTGGGGGGCGGCTCTGGTACGCTATGGTCGACCAGGCGGTCAGTGAATACATTAGCTTTCCAAACTAACCACCTGTAAGAATGCCGCAAATTACGCCAAATATGGCTGCTGTCGATTGACTCATACGTGAAACGACATTAGCGTATCCACATGAGCAAGACATTGACACGCGCCGACCTTGCCGAGGCGGTCTACAGGAATATCGGATTGTCCCGCAACGAGTCATCTGAACTTGTTGAGACATTTCTTGAAGAAATGTGTGTATGTCTTGAAAAAGGCGAAGAAGTTAAACTGTCGTCGTTTGGCACCTTTTCGGTGCAGTCGAAGCGCGAGCGCATTGGCCGCAACCCGAAAACCGGGGTTGAGGCAACGATTACCCCACGACGTGTTCTGTCCTTCCGTCCGTCGCATATTCTGAAAGATCGGGTCGACGCTGAATCATGAGCGAGAAAGCGTCCGATGCCTTCCGCACGATATCCGAGGTTGCGGACCATCTGGACATTCCGCCTCATGTCCTGCGTTTCTGGGAAACCAGATTCACCTCACTGCGCCCCCTGAAGCGGAGCGGTGGCCGGCGTTATTACCGGCCGGATGACGTTGCGCTTCTGGAGCGTATCCGTGACCTCCTTTACAAGGAGGGTTTCACCATCAAGGGTGCCCAGAAGCATCTTGGCAGTCGCCAGCCCGGTGGGATCACGATGGGGGCCGGCAGCGCCGCCGAGGATAGTTTGGCTGAGGCTGTCGCGACACTGAAGTCGGCACGTGAATCGCTGGCCCAGCTTCGCAAGACTGTCGAAGAATAGCGCGATATTGTCTGTATCGGCTGGTCTGTTTTCGTGCAGCCGTTCAGGCTGAATCCGTTTGCGAAGGCGCTGTCGCTCGTCTATAACGCTCACCGTGTCGGAGCGTAGCGCAGCCTGGTAGCGCACCTGCTTCGGGAGCAGGGGGTCGGAGGTTCGAATCCTCTCGCTCCGACCAATTCCGTAGATATCGAAAGTGATCTTCCGCTCTTGCTGAAGGCGTTTCCGATATTTGCGTGTGCAGTATTTGAACTGGCTACATGATACGGCCTCGCCAGCACCAATTTCCTGCCGCATGACCGGCACAAAACCGGCACATGACCAGCGCCGGATTTTGGTATGGATGGAATGAAAGCAGGGTGCCGGCAAGGCCGGCCTTGTCAGCCGAAATGCTCGGCGTTTTCTTCGTTTCCGGGTGCTGGGGTCTGCGGGTTCGGATAGGCGGCCAGGTGTCGGTCGATCACCACCTGCTGGCGAACGGTGTCCAGCTTACTGCGCAATTTGACGATCATTTTGCTGTCAGGCGTTTCCTGCTGGATCACCTCTTCCACCAGATCGGCGATCTGCTCAAGCTCAAGCCCCAATGTATTGCTCTGCTCGTTGCTGTCGATCAGGGCAAACTGTATCTTGCGGATCAGCGCCGCGGTCACCTTGTCGCGTTTGGCAATATCGACAAAATACTGGCGGGGAATACGGGTTGCCTTGGCACCCGCGGTCGAGGCGATGGCCGTAACCGTGCGTGCAGTATCAAGCAGCAATGACGTCTCTCCAAGAATTTCATTGGCGCCGACCCTGTTCAGGCGAAGACCTTCCGCCGTGAACAGCTCAACCGACCCTTCCATGATCAGATAGGCTTCATGGGAGGTGTCCCCGGCGCGGTAGATGACTTCGTTCGAGTCCCAGATGATATATTTGTCACGCTCAAGCACGGCTTCCACATTCTTCAAAACAACCGAGCTAAAGGATAGGTTATCCGCAGCAGCTTGTCTGCCTTTGAATGGCGTTTTCGGATGCCGTCAACGCTATGGCAGGAAACAAGGTGTTTGCACCCGACTTCATGTCGGCGTATAACCCACCTCGTCGGAGCGTAGCGCAGCCTGGTAGCGCACTTTACTGGGGGTGAAGGGGTCGTGGGTTCGAATCCCGCCGCTCCGACCATTTTACCAATAGACATCAATCTGCAGCGCTACGGATCTGTGAATGGGGCCGGGGCTTTTTATGCGGTGGCTTCACCGTTGCCAGGTTGATTTCCCTTGCATGATTGATGGACGCTTACCATCCAAAGGTCCGGGTGACTGTCGCAGAATGACTCGATCACCGGCTGGTCGGCCAGTTTTCAGTTGCTGGTCCCTGGTTGGCGTAACTCATCGTCCTGCTTGCGATGACGCTCGCCAACCTCGCGCCGAAAACGGCTTTGACAGCCTGATGATCAGCCGTGTGAAGAAGATCACCACATAGAATGACGCAAATCCAAGGGCCATCGGCATGAGGAATTGTCCAAGCACGATCATCATCGGCGGCCTCTGCTGCGGCGATCATGTGACATCAGACGCCGCGTACAGTCGATGAGCCAGACGATATAGTCGCACAGCACCAGACCCACCAGAAATATTGCCAGGAACAGGGCGATGGATTCGGGCAGGCTGTCAATGACATGGGCACTCAGTTGAGAATCGGACGGCATGCTTTCGATCCGGTTTGTGCAAGTCGCAGGGATGGGTTCAGAATCTCGGCCACACGTTGCGGAACAAGGTGGTCATATACCTCAGGACAACGGTTTGCGTAGATATGACAGGCGTAAGCAAAGGCCGCGCGCCCGCGCAGGCCTTCTGTCTGCCGCGCCGTTTGATAGGCATGCCGGACTTCTGCCTCGACGGTCATGCTGACCATGGCGCCAGAGCCCAGACGAGCATCATGATAACCCATGGTCAGCTCTCCTTATCGCTCAGGAAAGGGGATGCGGTTCGGGGGCGTTTGAGTGGCCATGCGCCAAGCCATGTGCCAAGCCTTGTTATCCGCATCAGCAGACTGCGGACAGGAAGCCAGTACATCGACCAGATGGAGCGTGTGAAGCTGGCAGTCTCGCGTCCAATCCCGAAGGTCAGTGGTTCGGCCACCGAATGGTGGAAGGATCCGAACATCCAGTCCCAGACGGACAGGGCGACGCCGAAATTTCGATCGTAATGCTGCGCGGCCTGCGAATGGTGAAGCTGGTGCTGCGCCGGTGACATGAGGACACGTTCCACTGCCTGCGGATAGCGGATGGCCACATGCGAGTGCCGCAGATTGGATCCAAGGCCATGAAAGGTCACGACAAAGACATTGACGCCAAAGATCGTCAGAAGGTCCACCTGATTGCCGAAAAGATACACAAAGCCGGCGATGGTCAGGCCTTGAACGATCGCGCTTCGGGCTGTGAAAATCAGACCTTCGACAGGATGTGTCCGGGTCACCGTCAGCGGCGTCAGGGTTTCAGCGCTGTGATGGAATTTATGAAAGGCCCAGAGCGCCGGAATCCTGTGAAGCGCGTAATGAATGGCAAAACGAGAAAAATCATCAAACAGGAAGAACACCAGTGTGAAGCTGACTGCCGCCACCCAATAGCCGGCGTCTGCGAACAGGCCGACCTTGATCATGGTCTGGTAATGCAGAAGTTCAAAAATCACCGTCGCGATGGCAAGCTGTGTCACCAGGGCAGGGCGGATGCAGGTAAACAGCAGCCTGTTGATCAGAAAGCAGATCATGTCGTGACGGCTTGAACGGCTAAGCCAGACATCGCGGGCGAAGAATGACCTGACGGCCGCGCCGATCGACTGGCGCCTGGCAAGGCAGAGCCATATGACACCGATGAGGCAGGCGGATATCAGATAGCCAATGAACAGCCGCTTCCTTGGATCAAGAAACTGGGCTGTCATGTCCGACCAGATAAGTGAAATCCATTCAACCATTGGCTTTGAACCGCGGAGGGAGGGAGCTCCTCCGCGGAACCCCTCTGCTAGTCGTTCTCGGCGCTGTTGGCGGAACCAAGGACTTCGGCAAGGTTCGCGATGCCAGCGATCTGGTCGTTGTTGCGGGCTTCCACACTGAATTCCTCAGCCATCAGATTCTGAAGCTTGAGCATATGACGCGCAAACCCGTCCAGCGTCTTGCCACTTGTTGTGGTGTAGGCGCCATTTGCCATGCCGTTCACCTGGCTTCCGTCCGGCATGACAGGACCAAGGCCCATCAGCCGGTCCATCCGCGCACCGATTTCGCCAAGATTGACACCGCTTGTATGAAGCGACAGCGCAAAGCCCTTCAACTCCCCCCAATGCTTGGCATAGGTGCGGACAGCCTTGTTGAACGCGCTCTGCTCGGCACTGCCGTTGACCTGCCACATGTTGCCGCCGGACATGATGTCGTTCAGCACCTGGATATCCTTGTAGACAGAGCCGGCATATTTGAAGACGGCTTCGGCAATGACCTTTTCCCAGTTCATGCAAATGGTGCGGGCATGGCTCCGGACTTCGCGGCGCTGTGCGTCAGTCAGCTTTTCACCGTTCGCGTCGGCGATGACCTGCCGGCCATCAATGAAGGCCGTTGTGATGGTGTTGTAGTAGGTGGTCTTGCCACCCTTGTCGAAGCTGGAGGCGTAATAGGCGTGCGCATAGTTCATTTCTGACGTCAGATTGACAACGCCATCGCCATTGGCATCCGCATCACGCATGTTCTTCTTCTTGGCGATGTCGTAATTCTGCTTGGGCGTCAGCGTGGCGCCATGGGCTGCGGCACCCCAATAGCCAAATGCCTCGTCCCAGCTATGTTCCTTGCCGGTGTAATAGGCCCCGTCCTTATACGGCTTGTCGTTTGGCTTGACGTCGGCATTCATCTTCTCATCAAGGTAGTTGTCACATGCCTGATGGTAGAAGACGGCACCCATGGCGAATTTGGACACCAGCTGTGCATAGTCATAGCCATGTTCGGCGTCATAGCCCTTTTCACTGGCTGTTCCCATTTCGATCATCGAGGCGAGAACTTCCTTGCCGGTCATGTTGCCCGGCCAGCCGGCGATGCTGCCCTTATAGGCCTTGCCGGAAAGGTTCGACCTGGACACTGAATTGATATTGGTCACATCGACCTTGAAGCTGTCGTTTGATTTCGGGTCCAGAAGCGGCAGGTCATCGTCGGCACCGTTGAAATAGCCGAGGGCGATGTCGCCAGACGCGCCGGAGCTGATGGCCTTTTTCAGGCTGTTATGAAGAAGCTGCCTGGC
Source organism: Puniceispirillaceae bacterium (SeqCode) (assembly GCA_049623505.1). Taxonomy (GTDB): domain Bacteria; phylum Pseudomonadota; class Alphaproteobacteria; order Puniceispirillales; family Puniceispirillaceae; genus UBA8309. The sequence continues at coordinate 40,926 of JBMZTC010000007.1, forward strand.
AATCTGGCCGGAGTAGGAGACCGAGTTCGCCTTGTCGCCATTATACCCTTTGAGGGTTGTCGGAAATGGCCCATAGACATCGCCCGCGATGGCAGCTGTGGAGGCTGACAAGAGTGCGATTCCAATGCCTGCGCCGAGAAGCTGGTATGCGCGTTTCATTTTGTGTTCTCCCAAAAATAATTGGCTGTTGACCGCCAGGCCAGGTGCCTGACGAAGCACCTAGCTACTGATATTGAGAGTCATTATCATTTGCAAGGAAAAGCGTACTAATTTGGTACGCTATTTTGTCGCAACTACCTATCTTATTGAAAAAATGATAATAAACAGGTTTCAAAAGCTCACATGGGGGCACAATTAATTGCAGATTTACTCAAATATTTAAAACTGATGCGCGTGCATGGTCTCGGAGTCTGAATGGCTTCAACAGGATGATTCTCATTTGACGGGGCATGGCAAACGCCTGACGGTGACAAGGTGCCGGAGTCAGGAAACGCTGTCAGACGGGTGCGTGGTCATTCTTCAACGCCGTGACGCATTGATTGATCCGCATGCCATCCCCACATCCACACCAACGCAGATGGCCAGCAACGCCGTCGTCAGCAGGGAAGGGTATGTCCATGAGTCTCAATGTCTATCTGTCGGGTGAAATTCATAGTGACTGGCGTGACCAGATCATCGCCGGCGCATCCGGCCTTGATGTGCGGTTTTCCGGGCCGGTGACCGACCACGAGGCAAGCGATGATTGTGGCGTGCGCATTCTTGGGGCCGAGCCTGACAAATTCTGGCATGACAGCAAGGGTGCCAATATAAACGCCATCCGCACACGCAACGGCATTGCCGCCGCCGATATCGTCGTGGTGCGTTTTGGCGACAAATATCGGCAGTGGAATGCCGCGTTTGATGCTGGCTATGCAGCGGCGCTGGGCAAATCGCTGGTCATCATGCATGGGCCCGACCATCAGCATGCGCTGAAGGAAGTCGACGCGGCGGCGCTCGCCGTGACCGAGACGCCCGAGCAGATCGTGCAGATCCTGCGCTACGTCCTGGACGGGACACTTCCCTGATCGCCGGATGGCAGGCTGGCCGAACCGCTTCTCGCATATCGTGGGGTGTCACTCCGGAATCGCGTCATCCTCGCCGGGGACCGGGGTTTCGCCGGTGCCGGTGAATTCAAGCCGGCGCATTGCGACATGGGCGATCCTCCGCATCAGGTGGCCGCGCCGCTGTGCGGCAAGCCGTGATATCGGCGCCTCTCGCCATTCAAGGCAATCAAACCCGTCGGTGATGATGATGCCGCACTGGTCGGCATCGGGAAGAATGTCGCGGGGAAAATCATCCGCGACGGCGAAATAGAACCTGTCGGCCCATTCCGGATATTCATGCCATTTCCGGTCGCTGAGGAAATCCTGCCGCGAGGACTTCACCTCGACTATCGTGATCTCGCCACCACCATCAATGGCGATGATGTCGACCCGGCGTCCGGTTCGCAGGGTGAATTCACGAAGGCAGGCGTCGCCGCGCTCGACAAACATGCGCGCAATGGCATCGGTAATCCGCAACGTGCTGATGGGGTCGGTGTCCTGCATCGCTTCAATGATTTCCGGATGTCACGTCTGGTCTGGTCATGCGCTTTTGCGGCGTGCCGCGGCGATCAGGTCGATGGTGTAGGGATGTTGAGGGGTCCGCATGATGTCGCCTGTCGGCCCGCGCTCGACGACGACGCCATCTTTCATGACGATCATGTCATCGCTGATCGACCCGATCAGCGCGATATCATGGCTGATGAACAGATAGCCGAGCCCGAATCGCGTCTGCAGCCCTTCAAGAAGCGCGATCAGTGATTTCTGGACCGTCATGTCGAGTGCCGAGGTCGGCTCGTCGAACAGGATGATTTTCGGCTTCAGGATCAGCGCCCTTGCGATCGCGATCCGCTGCCGCTGGCCACCGGAAAATTCATGCGGGTAATTGCCTGCCACCGCCGGATCAAGACCGACCTCCCGCAGCGCCACCGCCACCGCCTCACGTCGCGATTCCGCCGTTCCGATGTCATGCGCCACCAGCCCCTCGGCGATGATCTCGCCAACCGACATGCGCGGTGACAGTGACCCGAACGGGTCCTGAAAGACAATCTGCACCTGCCGGCGGAAGGCGTGCAGCCCTTTCCTGTCACGCTGGCTGATGTCGCCATCATCAAGCGTAATCCGGCCCTGATAGGTGACAAGCTGGGTGATGGCGCGGGCAAGTGTCGATTTGCCTGACCCGCTTTCCCCGACTATTCCAACCGTGCGGCCGGCCCTGACCTCAAGATCGACGCCATCGACGGCCTTGATCCAGTTTCGGGTACGACGCAGCAGCCCGCCGCGGACCGGGAAATGCACCTTGATATCCCGCGCCACCAGCACATCTCCGGCATCGCTGTCCTGCGCTGGGCGGATCCCCTGTGGCTGTGCCGCGATCAGGTCCTTTGTATAGGTCGCGCGCGGCGTGGCGAAAATATCCGTTGCCTGGCCACTCTCGACAAGCTGGCCCTGCCGCATGACAAAGACCCGGTCAGCGATCTGTCTGACCACACCAAGATCATGCGTGATGAACAGCATCGAAAGACCGCTGTCGCGCTTCAGGTCGGCCAGCAGGTCAAGGATCTGTGCCTCGATGGTGACATCCAGCGCCGTGGTCGGCTCATCGGCGATCAGCAGGTCGGGCCCGTTGGCCAGCGCCATGGCGATCATGACACGCTGGCGTTGACCACCTGAAAGTTCATGCGGGTAGGATGTCATCCGTCCCTGCGGGTTCGGAATACCAACCCGCGCAAGCAATTCAATCGTCCGCTCGCGGACCTGTGCCGGCAGCAACCTCTGATGCAGGCGCAGGCTCTCGCCAATCTGCCGCTCAATGGTGTGAAGCGGGTTGAGCGATGTCATCGGCTCCTGAAAGACCATGCCGATCTGGTTGCCGCGAATCCCCTGCATGAAGCCCTCGTCACGCGGATTGATCGGCATGCCCTTCCAGCTGATGTCACCGGCCTGCACAGCGTTATCGGCAAGAAGGCCAAGGCTTGCCAGCGCCGAGACTGATTTGCCGGATCCGCTTTCGCCGACCAGCGCCACCGTCTCGCCAGGCATGATGTCAAGCGACAGTGATGTGACGGCGGGTGTGATGATGCCGTCGCGCCGAAAGCCGATCTGCAGATCGCGAAGAGAGAATAGCGGCGCACTCATGAAAATGTCTTTCGTGGATCAAAGGCGTCGCGCACCCCTTCGAAGATGAAGACAAGCAACGCCAGCAGGAAGGCAAAGACAAAGAAAGCTGTCAGACCAAGCCAGGGGGCCTGCAGATTCTGCTTCGCCTGCAAGGTCAGCTCGCCAAGCGACGGCGCCGAGGAGGGAAGGCCAAAGCCGAGGAAATCAAGTGCCGCGAGCGATCCAATCGCCCCGGTGACAATGAAGGGCAGCATTGTCAGCGTCGCCACCATGGCGTTCGGCAGGACATGTCTGAACATGATTGCCAGCGGACGGACGCCAAGTGCCTTGGCCGCCTGCACATATTCAAAATTACGCGCGCGGAGGAATTCGGCCCGAACAACCCCGACAAGGGCTGTCCAGCTGAACAATGTCATCAGAAAGACCAGAAGCCAGAAATCCATGCGCCAGATCGCCGAAACAATGATGATGATGTAGAGCGATGGCGTGGCCCCCCATATTTCGATCAGCCTCTGCGCCAGCAGGTCCGTTCGTCCACCAAGATAACCCTGAACGGCGCCGACAAGAATGCCGATGGCCGAGGCCAGTACCGAGACGATGATGGCGAACAGGACCGACAGCCGGAAGCCATAGATGATCCGTGCCAGCACATCGCGCGCCGTGTCATCGGTGCCAAGCCAGTGATCGCCATCCGGCGGCGAGGGAGCGGGGCTGTCAAGCGTCGCGATGGTCGAGTGGTGATAGGGGATTGGTGGCCAGACCAACCAGCCACGCGTGATGTCCTGGCCGTCAATACGCCCGTCCGCGGCATCCTCGATCAATATCTCGGGCGTGTCCCAGCACGCCTCCATCCCACCGGTGATGATCAGGCATTGCACTTCGATATCGCCGTAGATCGCCTCGGTGCGGAGGTCGCCGCCAAAGCTCTGTTCGGAATGGAACTGGAGGATCGGCATATAGAGACCGTCGCGGTATTTCACCAGGATTGGCCTGTCATTGGCGAGAAGTTCGGCAAACAACGAGACGACGAAACAGACGCTGAAAACGATCAGCGAGATAAAGGCGCGGCGGTTGCGCTGGAAATTCTGCCATCGGCGACGGTTCAGACTGATATGGCTCTGGCTGGCATGGTTCTGGCTGACATGGTTCTGGCTGACAGGGCTCATGACAGCCTCGATTCAAAATCGATCCGCGGGTCGATCCAGACATACATCAGATCCGAGATCAGGCCGATGACAAGGCCAATCAGGCTGAAAATGAACAGGGTTCCGAACACGACCGGGTAGTCGCGCGCCACCGCCGCCTCGAACCCCATCCGGCCGAGCCCGTCGAGCGAGAAAATGGTTTCGATAATCAGCGAACTGCCAAAGAATACCGAGACGAACACGGCCGGGAAGCCGGCAATGACGATCAGCATCGCGTTCCGGAACACATGGCCGTAGAGGACACGATTTTCAGTCAGGCCCTTGGCGCGCGCCGTCAGCACATATTGCTTGCGGATTTCATCAAGGAAGGAATTTTTCGTCAGCAGGGTCAGCGTCGCGAAGGCCGAGATGGTCGACGCAAGAACCGGAAGCGCGATATGCCAGAAATAGTCAAGGATCTGGCGCCAGGCCGGCATATCGGCAAAATCCGGCGAGACAAGCCCGCGGAGGGGGAAGATCTTCACATAGGACCCACCGGCGAAAAGCACCAGCAGCAGGATGGCGAACAGGAATCCCGGAATGGCATAGCCGACAATGATCAGGCTGGAAGTCCAGCTGTCAAAGCTGCTGCCATCGCGAACCGCCTTGCGGATGCCAAGCGGGATTGAGATCAGATAGGCCAGAAGCGTTGTCCACAGCCCCAGCGAGATCGAGACCGGCATTTTCTCGATGATCAGATCGGTGACGCTGATGGACCGGAAATAACTCTCGCCGAAATCGAACCTTATATAGCCCCAGAGCATCGACAGAAATCTTTCCAGAGGCGGCTTGTCGAAGCCGAATTGCCGTTCCAGATCGGCCACGAAATCTTCCGGCAATCCTTGCGCGCCAAGATAATCACCGCGTTCACTGCCTTGTCTGATCTCGCCGCCGCCGCCAGCGATGCCGGCAAAGACATCGGTTTCCTGTTCAAGCTGCGAGAGGATCTGTTCGACTGGTCCACCCGGCACAAACTGCACCAGCACGAAATTGATCAGCATGATGCCGAGCAGCGTTGGCAGGATCAGAGCCAATCTGCGCAGGATATAGGCGCTCATAAGGGCACAGCCTCCACGATCGGCATCAGAAGGCGCCGGCGGACTTCAGACGGTCATGAGCCTGTTGGTCGAACCACCAGAAATCAAGCGTGCCAAGGGCGTAGGGCGGCAGTTTCTCGGGATAGCGATACATGTCGTAATAGGCGACTGTGTGCATGTTCCGGAACCATTGCGGCACCCAGAATTTGCCAGCCCGCAACACACGATCAAGCGCCCTTGTGGCATCGTCGAGCGCGGTGCGCGTGTCCGCCGCTTTCACCGCCGCGATCAGCTTGTCCGCCGCCTCGCTGCCATAGCCGGCGAGATTGAAGATCGAGAATTCAGCACTTTCCGAGCCAAAATACTGCTCGAGCTCAGAGCCCGGGGTCAGCTGGGTACGGAAATTCCCGGTCAGCATGTCGAAATCAAAATTCCGTTCACGTTCCGTCATCTGGGCATTGTCGATGCGGGTGTGAACCGCGTCCACCCCAAGTGCGCGCAAATTCTCGATATAGGGATTGATCACCCGGTCAAAGGCCTGCGAGTCATTGAGGATTTCCACCTTCAACGTCTCGCCGGCATCATTGCGGCGCATGCCATCATCCCCAACCATCCATCCCGCCTCATCAAGCAGTGCCGACGCCCGGCGCAGGTTGCGCCGGTCAAGTTGGCGTGTGGACGAGATCGGCGCCATCACCGCCTCGCTTTCAAGAACACCGTCGGGAAGGTCGCCGGCAATCGGGCGAAGCAGTGCCAATTCACCGTCACCGGGCAGGCCGGCGGCTTTCAGGTGACTGTTTTCCCAGAATGAGTTGATGCGGGCATAGATGCCGTAGAACAACGTCTTGTTCGACCACTCGAAATTGAACATCAGGCCAATGGCCTCACGCACCCGGATGTCCTGGAATTTCGCGCGCCGAAGGTTGAAGATGAAGGATTGACCGCTGGCCAGCGTGCCATCGGGCGGTGTGTCCTTGACCGCCCAGCCTTTCTCAATGGCCGGGAAATCATAGCCGGTGGCCCAGATTTTTGACGAGGCCTCGTTGCGGAAGGTGTAGGTGCCGGCCTTGAATCCTTCAAAGGCGCTGTTGTAATCGGCAAAATATTCGATCCGGATACGCTCGAAATTGTGGCGCCCGCGATTGATCGGCAAATCCTTGCCCCAATAATCGGGATTGCGGCGATAGACGATCTGCTGGCCGACATCGAGTGATTCCAGAACATAGGGACCAGAACCGAGGCCGGGGGTAAGGGTTGAAGCCTCGAAATCGGCACCGGTGGTTTCGTACCAGGTCTTTGAAAAGATGGGCAGACCACCGACAGTCTGTGGCAGATCGCGGGTTGGAACGCCGTCCTTGAAGGTGAATTTTACCCGATGCGGGCCAAGTATTTCGGCCCCCTCAATCTGTTTCTGGATCACCGCGCGGAAGGAGGGCAGGCCCTTGTCGCGCATGGTTTCATAGGAAAACACAACATCCTCGGCGGTCAGAGGCGATCCATCGGAAAATCGCGCCTCGGTTCGCATGTTGAAGATCACATGACTTCTGTCTGCCGGGTATTCGAGGGATTCGGCAAGAAGACCATAGACGGCGTCGGCCTCGTCGGCCGTGCCTTCAAGAAGGCTCTCGAAGAACATCGAGGATAGCTGCCCGGCCCGGCCCTTTGTCGTGTAGGGATGCATGGAGTCGAATGAGCCAAAACCCCAGACCGAGATTTCACCGCCTTTTGGTGCCTCGGGGTTCACATAGTCGAGATGTGGAAAATCAGCGCTGTATTTCAGCTCGCCAAAGGTCGAGATGCCGTGCGAGGTGATCATCTCGGCATTCGCGGCACCACTCATCGACCAGGCAACAAGGCAGGTCATGGCCGTGCCGCGTGTAAGGGTCCCCAACCATGCAAACGGTGACTTCATATCGACTCTCCTTCACATCGGCGTGCCATGTGCCGCGTTCGATCTGTACAGCGAACGGGCAGGGCCATCATCATCCATATCCTGTCATGATATAGTCCAACCTGCCGTCTTGTGTAGAGCCAAGTGGCAGCATCCTCGCTGTTCGGGCATAATTGTCCTGTCGACGCCGGCGGCGTGATGAGGCGCGTTAAGGAAGATGCGCGCATGGATAATGCACACATGATTGTGACACCTGCCGACGCCCGGGCGGCGTATAGTTCCGGGTGGCCGTCGTCCAATTGCGATGATTGGTCACAGGCCTTGGCGATGTTATACCTTTCCCCCGACGTTCAGTTGGGGAAGTCTGGTATGCCAGTCAGACGGCTGTTGGACAGGCGCCGACCATTTTGTCGACCGGTGTGTTAAGGAGACACCCAGAATGGAACTATCTGACGAAATCGTTATCCCGGCATCGCGCGCCAAGGTCTATGACGCGTTGAATGATGTGGACATCCTGAAGGCCTGCATTCCCGGCTGTGAGGAGCTGGAGAAGGAATCGGACACCGAGCTTGTGGCGAAAGTCACGCTGAAGGTCGGACCGGTAAAGGCAAAATTCAGCGGCCGTGTGACACTGGACCCAAGCAAGGCACCCGACTCCTTCAGCCTTTCCGGCGAAGGCGATGGCGGTGTCGCCGGATTTGCCAAGGGTGGCGCAGATGTTGAATTGGTCGAGGATGGTGAGACGACGATCCTTCGTTACGCCGCGAAGGCAGAGACGGGTGGCAAAATCGCGCAACTTGGTGGTAGGCTGATCACCAGCACGGCGAAGAAACTCTCGAAGATGTTCTTCGAGAAGTTCGAAAAGATAATGAGCGGTGAGGTCGAGCTTGAAAAAGCGTCCTGATTGCTAACAGACGGCGCCCGCCGTGTGTACTCGGTCGAGACTGCCGACTTTGTCGGCATTATCATTGGGGGGAGGCAAAGCAGCGCAAGCTGCTGCCACGAGTCCCGGCGGGCGCCACCCTGTGATCCGGGGTGTGGAAGAATGGACGTCTTGTTATGAGTGACGCCGTGACCGAACTTTCAAAATCCACGATCATTCCCTTTCTTGATGATATTTTCTCGCGGCGTGGTGCCGATGAATATCTCGGCGAACCGGTGACGATTGGCGAGCATATGCTGCAGGCGGCGCATTTCGCGCAGCGGGACGGGCATGATGACACGGTCATTGTGGCTGCCCTGCTTCACGATATCGGCCATTTCACCGGTGAATTCATCGGGATGCCATTGCCCTCAGGGACGATGTTTCTGGAGGACCAGACCGATCGCAAGCATGAGAACGCCGGCGCGGCGGTGCTGGAAGCGTTCTTTCCAAGGCTTGTTGTCGACTGCTGCCGCCATCATGTCGCCGCCAAACGCTATCTGTGCGCGCGTGAGGCCGGCTATTTCGACATCCTGTCCGAAGCGTCGGTTCATTCGCTGAATTTGCAGGGTGGGCCGATGAGTGACGAAGAGGCGGATGCCTTTGAAGCACATCCGCATTTCAACGCCATTATCGCGGTACGTCGCTATGACGAGGCTGGCAAGGAAGCCGGCATGGCCGTGCCGCCATTCTCACGCTATCTGCCGATGCTCGAAAGGATGGTTGGCGATCCCGCCTGACCGGTGTCCGGGTAGGTGATTTCGGTCCGCATCCGCGGACTGGCCACCCAGTTCCAGTAGGTTTCATGCAGGGCCGTGGCGACAGGCCCGGCGGCCCCGTTGCCGAAAATCCGGTCATCAATCCGCGTCAGGGCGATCACACCACCACCCGAGCTTGATATGAAGACCTCGTCCGATTCCAGGAACTCGGCCAGAGGAAGGGGCCTGATTTCGGTCGTCAACCCACGCTCGGCGGCCATCTCGAGAACTGTGCGCCGGCTGATACCCTCCAGCATGCCGTGATCGGATGTGATCAGCCTGCTGCCCTTCACCGCAAAGACGTTGAACCCGGGCCCTTCGGTCACATGACCGGATTCGTCGAGCAGGATCACCGTTTCATATCCTTTGTCCTTGGCCTCGAACAGGCCGGCGGTGAAGTCGCCCCAGTGATAGTTCTTCACCCGCGGGTCAATACTTGTCTCGGGAATGCGTGTGACCGATCTGGCAATGCAGGCGGTGCGTTTCTCGGGTGGCAGTTCCGGCCGCATGATATGGATATAGGGGACACACCAGGCATAGAAATGATTACCGCATTCTCGCGGATCGCGCGTTCCTGGAATGAGGGGAACGCCGCGCGAGGCCACCATCGCCACATAGGCGGCACGCAATCCCGAGGCGGCCACCATATCGCTCAGCGCCAGCCGGATATCCGCCGGTGACATTCCGACATCCATGCGAAGCGCGGCCATCGACTGGCCAAACCGCGTCAGATAATCATCAAGCCGGAAGAAGCCACCGTCCCATACCGGAACAACATCATAGGTGATATCGCTATGGATGATCCCCCAGTCATTGACCGGCAGCCTTGCTTCCGACAACGGTATGATCCTGCCGTCCATCCAGGCCGCGCCGGCTTTCAGGTCTTCATTCGCGTTCATCGCCTGCCTCTTCTGTGTCGATCACATGGGATAGCTGTCGCCAGCCAGAACTGCCGCCCCGGATCTGCCGCCCCGAATCTGCCGATGGCCGGTGAATGGCTATCCGCCTATTTCTGCGGGTAGAGGGCGTCGATCCTGTCACCATACAGCTCACGCACCAGATGGCGCCGGACCTTCAGGGTCGCGGTCATCAGGCCGTTTTCGGTGGTGAAGGCCTCGTCCGCTATGATGTATCTGCGTACCCGTTCGAGTTGTGACAGGCGGCTGTTGGCACGATCAACGGCCTCGCCAATCATGGTATAAAGGGTGTCGGGTGAGGAGGCGATTGCCCGCAGATCGTCCGACGGCACGATCACCGCCGACAGCCAGGGGCGCTTGTCACCATCGACCATGACCTGTTCGATCTCGGGCTCGATTGTCAGCAGCGCCTCGACACGGCCGGGGGCGATGTTCTCGCCGCCGGAATTCACGATGATGTCCTTCTTGCGACCGGTGATCGAGATATAGCCGTCCGCGTCAATCTTCCCAAGATCACCAGTATGTAACCAGCCATCGCGGATGGCCGCCATGGTTGCGGCGTCATCGCGCCAATACCCCTTCATCAGCAGGTTGCCGCGCACAAGGATTTCACCATCATCGGCGATGCGAAGATCGACACCGGCGACCACCGGGCCAACCGTTTCGATTTTGATTCGCCCGGGCCGGTTGGCCGAGATCAGCGGCGAGGCTTCGGTCTGGCCATATCCCTGCAGAAGATTGATGCCAAGTGCCATGAAGAAATTGCCGATCTCGGGGTTGAGAGCCGCCCCACCCGAGATGAAATATTGCAACTGGCCGCCGAGGCGGGCCCGAACCTTGGTTCTGACAAGTCTGTCGACGATGAGGTTGAGGATGAGTTCGTGCGGCAGCAGATGGCGTCCGGCCTGGCGTTTGGTGCCAAGCCGCACAGCTGCCATGAACAGCTTTTCCGACATCCCACCCTTGGCCCGAACGCCGCGCATGATCCGGTCATGGAGAACCTCATAGAGGCGCGGCACCGCCGTCATCAGGGTTGGTGCCACCTCAACAAGGTTGTTGGCGATCTGGTCGGTGCTTTCGCAGTACCAGACTTCGGCCATGATCTGGAAGGGAAGATGCATTCCGGCCGTATGTTCATAGGAATGCGACAGGGGCAGCAGCGACAGGAAGCGCTGGTTGTCGACAACATTGCCTTCGGCAAGAAGCTCGATCGCGGCGGTGATGTTGGCCTGGATCGATCGGTGTGTCAGCATCACACCCTTGGGGCGGCCACCGGTGCCGGATGTATAGATGAAACAGCACACATCATCCGCCTGCTGGGCATTGACCCGGTCGTCGATATCCTCGAGCGGGTCGGTGCCGGCGAGGGCAGCCCCCCAATATTGCAGCTTTGGCCGCAGCCCGTCAGGCGTCACAAAATTATCATCCATGACGATCAGGCTGTGAAGCGATGGCGCTCGGTTGGCGGCAAGCGCGATCCGCGATGCCAGCATCCCGCCCGAGGTAATGGCGACACTGGCCCCCGAATGATCCATGATGTAATGGTGGTCGTCTTCGGTGTTGGTCGTGTAGGCGGGCACCACGATGCCGCCTATGGCCATTACCGCCAGATCGGCGATGGCCCATTCCGGTCGGTTCTCGGCCGACACCAGAACACGATCGCCTGATTGCACCCCGCAATTCACAAGCACCGCGGCAAGGCGTCTGACATCATCGGCCACGGCGTGCCAGCTGTGACCATGCCAGCTGCCATCACGCTTTTCGAAAAGCAGGTTACGTTCCCCACCCGCATCGACATTGGCAAAGAATGACCGCGGCAGATTTGCCGTCTCGACATAATTCGTGCCTTCGGGCCAGCGTTCCTGTGTCATTAACGTCTTACCTCGGCCTAGCGCCGCCCCTGTGATCAGGATGTCATGTGACGAAAGCTTAATAAAAATCGCCCCCGGTGCAAATCTCTTTACGTTCCAGACTGGCGACAGGAAAAAAATCCGGCCTTCAGCGCTGACCAGGGCGGAAATCATATAAGGCAAGGTGAGGCAATATGGCTGGCGCATGGTCAGGGAACGGCGCGCAACATACAGCTGACCATATTGGCCCAGAGCTGGCCACATAATCGCTGCGCCTCTTCTGACATCATTTCACTGGTGGTGATGCGGAAAATGGACGTCCCGTCCTGACGTGGTGACGAGGTGATTGTCAGCCCAGCAAGATCGCTGTTGTCGGGAAAACCTGCCTGAATCCTGCCCACCTCCGACAAGGCTCCGGCTCGCGAGCTGAAGGCGCCCAGCTGGACAACAAAGTTCTGTTCTGTCACGTCGCCGTCAGAGCGGGAGGGGGGCATGCTTGCTTTTGCCGTCGCAAGTTCGGTGTTCAGCGCGGCGATTCTGGCGATGGCGTCGTCGTGGCGTTCCTGCAGATCGCGCAATTTGCTGTCAGCCCGGCGGCTTGCCTCTGTGTGACCCGCGAGTTTCTGTTGCAGGCTTGCGACCTTGTCATGAAGCTGGTTATTCGCCGCTTTCAGCTCATCGATATCCACCGCGGCGGCCTGGCCGTGGCCAGCTTTGCGTGCGCTCTGATGACCCTCGCTTTTCAGGATGGCCTGGTCCGCCTGTGCATAAAGCCCTGCGCACACATCACCGATCATGTTGCGCGCGGCATCGCGCGCTGTCGGGTCGAGGATTTCGGCATTGGCCGCGTTGGCAAGGTTGTTCAGAAGCCACATCGAATACCGATTGAACAAGACATCAATGGCCCCGCCATCGACGTCATTCCGGCCTTCAAGTTCGACCGCACGCCTGATCACCGAAGCGGAATGGGCACGCCGTTCGGCCCATTGGTGCCCAACCTTTTCATCGACAAGCCCCTGCATGGTCATCAGATCCGCAAACGCGCCGCAGACAGCGCCCTGTTCGGCCATCGCGGCATGGGTTTGCCACTGGCCGAGGTCGATTTCGGCAAGGGCAGGCGCTGGCGACAGCGAGATCGCGAACATGGCTGCGAAAACACGGGCCAACATACGCGGCAACGGACGGGTTCTGAAGATACGCACCAAACAACACCACCTGGTGGCAGTCACCAGTATGAGATCAAAATCAATTATTTAGTTTAATCTAATTTAACGAAATCTGTCAGGATATCGGGCAGGATAATCAGGGCTGTGGAGATGGTCATCAGCCGGGTGCTGCCTACAGCGAGAACTGCAACGCGTCGCCAGCCGCCCGAATCAATGCCATCGCCTTGTTCTGCGTTTCCTCATATTCGGCCTGCGGGTCGCTGTCATAGACAATGCCGGCGCCGGCCTGGACATGAAGTTTGCCATCGCGGACAAAGGCTGTCCGAAGCGCGATGCAGGTATCAAGGTCGCCAGCCGCCGAGATATAGCCAATGGCACCGGAATAAACGCCGCGCCGGTCGGGCTCGAGTTCATCGATGATCTGCATGGCGCGAATCTTTGGCGCGCCTGAGACGGTGCCTGCCGGAAAGCCGGCGATCATCGCATCGACAGCGTCAAGGTCGGGTCTGATTTCGCCTTCGACCTGTGAAGCGATATGCATGACATGGCTGTAATATTCGACTTCATAGTTCGATTTCACCCGTACCGTGCCCGGGCGCGAAACACGACCAACATCGTTCCGCCCAAGGTCGAGAAGCATCAGATGTTCGGCACGTTCCTTGACGTCGCCCATCAGATCCTCGGCGTTGGCGGCGTCTTCTTCCGGTGTCAGGCCACGTTTGCGGGTGCCCGCGATGGGCCGAATGGTGACAACGTCATCGCGAAGCCGGACCAGAATCTCGGGGCTTGAGCCAACAATGGCCAGATCGTCGAAATCAAAGAAAAACAGGAAGGGCGAGGGGTTGAGGCGCCGCAGGCTGCGATACAGGTTGATTGCCGGCAGGTGGAAGGGGATCGAGAAACGCTGCGAGAGCACCACCTGGAAAATGTCCCCGGCGCGGATGTAATCCTTGGCCCGGTCGACCATGGACAGGAAATCCTTCTTGGCCACATTCGATTGTGGCTGCGGAAGCACTGCCTGGCTGCCGCCTGCCTCGGTTGCCGGCATTGGCGCGTCGAGCGCCTTCAGCGCGTTGGCGATCCTGCTTTGCGCGACATTCCAGGCGGCGGCGGGTTCGTCCCATTCCGAGGGGCGCACCTGAACAACAAGCGTGATGCTGTCACGAAGCCTGTCGAAAATGGCGATAAGCGAGGGTCTGACCAGCATCGAGTCCGGTGTGTCGATCGCCACCGGGTTGGAGTCCGGGATGTCTTCGATATGCCGGATCATGTCATAGCCGAAATAGCCGAACAGCCCGGCTGCCATTGGTGGCAGGGTGCCTGTGTCGGTCATTGCGGATTCGGCCATCAGCGCGCGAAGTGATTCGATCGGAGGCTGGTCTTCAGCAACAAAGGAGTCACCATCCTGCGGCGCGCGGTTGATCTCGGCAGTGGTGCCGCGGCTCCGCCAGATCAGGTCAGGTGTCAGGCCGATGATCGAGAAACGGCCACGGATTTCCCCGCCTTCAACCGATTCCAGCAAAAAGGTGTTCCGGCGTCCCGCCGCAAGGCGAAGATAGGCCGAAACAGGGGTTTGGGTGTCGGCGACCAGTTCGCGCGCGACAAGCTGCGGGGTGCCGGCGGCAAACCCGTCGGCAAAGCGATCGAAATCGTCGTCGTCGGCCATGATTACTGGCTTCCAATCAGCAGCTGCTGAACCCCGCCAAGGCGGATCTGCAGGTCGTGTGTCTGCGACAGGTCACGTGACAGCGTCGCCAGAATATCCTGTTGGATGGCCGATTTGGTAAAGGTGCGCAGCAATTGCGCCGTCTGGGCAAGCTCTTCATCCTCTGCCGCTGCGACTGATTCAGTGCGCACGACAATGGCCTCGCTACCGCTTTCGACCACCCGGCTTTCGCCAACATCCTGACTGAAGGCGGCGGTGGCAATCAGCCGCGCCGCCTCATGGTCAAGGCCCGTTCCGGTACGCCGGAATGCTGTGGTTTCCGCGGCGGTGGCAAAGGCTGAGTCATCGGTACTCAACGCCTTGGCCGTGTCACGCGCCACTTTGATGGCCTCGACAAGCTTCCAATCCGCGATGGCGCGGTTCCGTACCTCACCAAGATCGCGTTCACGAGGGTCGGTTTCGCCCGTGACCTCGACGACAAAGAACATGTCGTTGGCGCCTTCCTGGATCACGCTGAGGTCATCAATCTCGTTCGACCAGATGGTGTCGAGAACAAGACTGTCCTGCGCCAGTTCGGCGCCATCACCGCCATAGGGCGCGCCGTCGATATCATTGCCACGGCGGTCGATATCCTGCAGCGTCACAAGCGTGCCGCCAACTTCCGTGATGGCCTCCTCGATGGTGGCGCCGGATGCCAGTACATCCTCCAGAATATTGGCCTTTTCGAAAATCATGTCGGTCGCGGCCTCGGCCTGAAGCGTGGCGCGGATTGTGGCGCTGACATCGGCAAGACTGGTTTCGCCGCCGGCGACAATCTCGTCGATGGCGATCAGGTGCACACCGAAGGCTGATTCGACAGGTCCGGTCACATCGCCGGTCGAAGCAGCAAAGGCAGCTTCAGCGATGGCCTCGTCAAGATCACTTCGGGAGACAAGCCCGAGCTGGGTATCATCCGCGGTCCATCCAAGCGTGTCGGTGGCGACGCTGGTGAAATCCTCGCCGCCGGTCAGTCTTGCATAGGCCGCCTCAGCCGCGGCGCCGTCATCAAAAACCATCTGGCGAAGGCTTCGTCTTTCAGGCGTGGTAAACTCATCGATCCGGTCCTGATAGGCAGTCTTGACCTCGGAATCACTGATCTCGATATCGCCAGCGAACATCTGTGGGTCGATGGTGCCGACGCGCGCGCTGCGAAGTGCAGGCGCGTCATAGCGGCTTTTTACATCCACAAACCATGCCGCCAGGGTGCTGTCATCCGGGTCGGCGACAGCGCCGGCCTCGACCGGAACACTGACAAGGCGGGCGGTGCGGCGCTCGAGTTCATACGCTGTCACGGTGCGGGCAACCGCGTTCGGTTGCGCTGCGCCGGCGGCGATGGCGTCCACGATCTGCACGCGCCGCAATGCTGTTTCGACTTCCCGCAGATATTCCTCTTCGGTCAGCCCTGCATTGGCCAGCGCGCTGATGAAACGCGACTGCGAGAAATCGCCAAGTTCGTCGCGGAAAGAGGGTTCATTCGCCACCGCGTCGCGCTGCATCTTGCGGGTCACGGCAAGCCCCAGCCTGTCGGCCTCGGCGCTGAACACCACATCGCGCGCCAGCGCGCCGGCAAGTTCAGGCAGCAGACCAGCCTGAAGAGCCTCGCCCATGGTGGCGTTGGGAAGATAATTGCGGCGGGCGCGATCAAATTTCATCGCCACCTCACGTGGTGACATGCTCTGATCGCCGGCGCTGATCGCCTTGTCGCTGCCGCCGATCAGACCGGTGGTCATGTCGCCGACACCCCACAGCGCGAAACCGGCTGCCAGAAAGACCAGAAAAACCTTCATAATTGGCGACTTGGCACCGCCGCGTAATGCCTGAAGCATGGATTGTCTCTGCGTTTGTTGTTTTGACCGAACCCCCGTCCGCAAAGCCGGGCAGGGATGGTGGAATTTGTTGTGGGCGTAGTTGTAAACTTTCAGCCAGACCGGGGCAATTGACAATTTCGCGCGTCGGGCAGGTTTACACCACCATTCGAGGCGGGAAGCGGTGGCATTCGCACTGCGAATTGGCTAGGGTGCGACGCGTGATCTGGCCCCGCCTTCGCGGTGGCCCCATTCAATGGCCAACCTGACAATGGCCAAGTTGCGGTCGGAACAGGCCGCGGGGGACGTGACGTGATTATTGCAGCAAACTGGAAGATGAACCCACCGCTTGCCGACGCTGCCGCGCTTGCTGCGGCCTATGCCGGTGAACATTTCGACGGTGTGACCCGCGTTCTGTTCCCGCCTGCGCCCTATCTGGTGCAGATAGGCGTCCGGCTTGACGGCACCGGTGTGCTGGTCGGCGGCCAGGACTGTCATCAGGATGTTTCCGGCGCGCACACCGGCGATGTTGCCGCTGGCATGCTTGCCGATTGCGGGGCGTCACTTGTTCTTCTCGGGCATTCCGAGCGGCGCGCCGATCATGGCGAGGATGACGCGCTGGTTGCCGCAAAGGCCGCTGTGGCGCTGTCCAGCGGCCTTGACGTCATGATCTGTGTCGGGGAAACGCTGGATCAGCGAGAGGCTGGCGCGGCCGAGACAGTTGTCACCACACAGCTTGACGGTTCGGTGCCGACAGGCATTGAGGCGTCCCGTCTGACCCTCGCCTATGAGCCTGTCTGGGCCATTGGCACCGGCCAGGTGGCCGGGGTTGAAGAAATCGCGGCGATGCATGCCACCATTCAGCAATGGCTTGCCGGTCGCGGTCTTGGCAGCGTGCCAATCCTCTATGGCGGGTCGGTGAAGCCCGGCAATGCAGATGCCATTTTTGCCGTGCCGGATGTGGGTGGGGCGCTGGTTGGCGGCGCGAGCCTGAAAGCTGATGATTTCAGCGGCATCTGCAGCGCTGGCGCGCGCGCCGCGGCTGCCAGATCGTCAATGTCGTAAATCCCTTGTAATCGTAGGGAACTGACAATATAACATCGCGATCTATCGCACCGCTGACCTTGGCAAGGCTGATTTGGCATGCAAACGCTCGTCCTGACGATCCATATCCTGATTGCGCTGGCGCTGATCGGCTCCGTTCTGTTGCAGCGGTCCGAAGGCGGTGGTCTTGGCATTGGCGGCGGCGGCGGTGCCGGCGGTGGGTTCATGACCGCGCGCGGCACGGCCAATCTGATGACCCGTGTAACGGCAATTCTGGCAGCATGTTTTTTTGCGACCTCGCTGATTCTCGCCATCATGGCCGGCAGTCAGCGCGACGCCGCCTCCATCGTCGATGAAGTGATCAACGAGACACCGGTTCCGGCCAGTGGCCCTGTCGTTCCGACGAAGGAATAAGCCGCGCCGCCAGTTGCCGGTTTGTCAAGCGACAAAAGCCGCATAAAACCACAAGATAGGGTGATTTTGGCACTTTCCTGCTGCAAGATATTGCGGTAGTAAGATGGCCCATGCCTCGATATCTCTTTATCACTGGTGGTGTGGTTTCTTCCCTTGGAAAGGGCCTTGGCGCCGCTGCCCTTGCAGCCCTGCTTCAAGCACGGGGTTACAAGGTTCGCCTTCGGAAACTTGACCCCTATCTCAATGTCGATCCCGGCACGATGTCGCCAACACAGCATGGCGAGGTGTTCGTGACCGATGATGGTGCCGAGACCGATCTCGACCTTGGGCATTATGAACGCTTCACCGGCGTTCATGCTCGCCGCACCGACAACATCACCACCGGCAGGATCTATTCCGATGTGCTGGCGCGGGAGAGACGGGGCGACTATCTTGGCGCCACCATTCAGGTCATTCCGCATGTCACCGACGCCATCAAGGCCTTTATCCAGTCAAACCATGATGATGAAGATTTCGTCATCTGTGAAATCGGCGGCACGGTCGGTGATATCGAATCACTGCCATTCCTTGAGGCGATTCGCCAGCTTGGTAACGAGCTGGGCCGTGAACAGACATGTTTCCTGCATGTCACGCTGATCCCCTTTATCGCCGCCGCTGGCGAATTGAAGACCAAGCCTACGCAGCATTCGGTGAAGGAGTTGCAGTCGGTTGGTATCCAGCCCGATATCCTGCTGTGCCGCACCGAACATCCGTTGCCAGAAGAGCAGCGCGGGAAAATCGCCCTGTTCTGTAACATCCGCCCATCGGCGGTGATCCTCGGCATGGATGTCAACAACATCTATGAGGTGCCGCTGTCCTATCACGATCAGGGACTTGATCGCGAAGTGATACGCCATTTCAACCTTCCTGATCAGGCCCCCGATCTTTCAGGCTGGGCACGGATCCGAGATGGGCTTGCCAATCCGGACAGCGAAGTGACCATCGCCATTGTCGGCAAATACACCTCGCTGCAGGATTCCTACAAATCGCTTGGCGAGGCGCTTGTCCATGGCGGCATTGCCAATGGCGCCAAGGTCAGGATCGAATGGATCGATTCCGAACTGTTCGAGAAAGAGGACGCTGCCATTGAGGCGCTTCATCATGTCAGCGGCATTCTGGTGCCGGGTGGTTTCGGTGAGCGCGGTTCGGAAGGAAAAATCCGCGCCATCGAGTTTGCCCGCGTGCATCGCATACCGTATCTCGGGATTTGTTTCGGCATGCAGATGGCGGTGCTTGAGACAGCGCGCAACCTTGCCGGTCTGCCGGGGGCCGGATCGAGCGAGTTCGGTGAGCCTGAAATTCCGCTTGTCGGCCTGATGACCGAATGGACGTCGGGCAACGAGACCATGCAGCGAAGCTCGGACAGCGATCTTGGCGGTACGATGCGTCTTGGCGCCTATCCGTGTCACCTCAGGGACGGCACGTTGGCGCGTGATCTGTATGCCGCGCCCGAAATATCCGAGCGGCATCGGCATCGCTATGAGGTGAATATCGCCTATCGTGATCAACTGGAGGCCGCCGGCATGAGCTTTTCCGGCCTGTCGCCGGATGGCAGCCTCCCAGAAATCGTCGAACGGCCCGATCATCCGTGGTTCGTCGGTGTGCAGTTCCATCCGGAACTGAAATCCAAGCCGTTCGACCCGCATCCGCTGTTCACCGGGTTTGTCGCCGCGTCGATGGAACAATCGCGGCTTGTCTGACAACTTGGCGGCACGCCGCCATGGAGAGAGAGTAATGTCCAGCTTTCACATCGCCGACGTCGCCTGTGGCGGTGACAGCCCGTTGCTGCTGATTGCCGGGCCCTGCCAGGTCGAGGGGCTGGATCATGCGCTGATGTGCGCCGAGGCGCTGGCCGGCATGGCCGCCGCGGCCGGTATGGGATTTGTCTATAAGTCGTCCTATGACAAGGCCAATCGCACCTCGGCCGGTGCGGCCCGCGGGGTCGGTATGGAAGAGGGGCTGCAAATCTTTCAGATGGTCAAGGACGCCGTCGGCTGTCCGGTGTTGACCGATGTTCACCTCCCTGATCAATGCGCGCCTGTTGCCGAGGTGGTGGATGTGCTGCAGATTCCGGCTTTCCTGTGCCGCCAGACCGATCTTGTTGTCGCGGCGGCGAAGACCGGTGCGGTTGTGAACATCAAGAAGGGGCAATTCCTGGCGCCGTGGGACATGAAACATGTCGCGGCCAAGGTCACCGGCGCTGGCAATGACCGTGTGATGCTGACCGAGCGGGGCACATCCTTTGGGTATAACACGCTGGTGTCCGACATGCGGGCGCTGCCACAGATGGCCGATCTTGGTCACCCGGTGATTTTTGACGCCACACATTCGGTTCAGCAGCCAGGCGGACTTGGCGGCAGTTCCGGTGGACAGCGCGAATTCGTGCCGGTGCTGGCGCGGGCAGCTGTCGCCGTTGGTGTTGACGGGCTGTTCATGGAAAGTCATCAGGATCCGGACAGCGCGCCTTCTGACGGCCCCAATATGGTGCCGCTTGACGCCATGCCGGCTGTTCTTGACCAGCTTCGCAGGATTGACGCCGCACGGCGCGCCTGACGGCAGGCGGAAAATTGCAATCTGATGTTGCCGGCGCTATAGCCGTCGCATCGCCAATGACATACCAATCAACAGCGAAAGGATAGCTGGAAAATGAGTGCCATCGAAGACATCCAAGCACGGGAGATACTCGACTCACGGGGCAATCCAACGGTCGAGGTCGATGTTCTTCTGGAAGATGGCGCCTTTGGCCGCGCTGCTGTGCCGTCGGGCGCGTCAACAGGCGCGCATGAGGCGGTGGAACTCCGCGATGGCGACAAGTCACGCTATGGCGGCAAGGGCGTCCTGAAGGCCATTGAAGCCGTGAATATGGACATCCTTGATACGCTGGTCGGCGCGGATGCCCTGGATCAGGCTGGCCTTGACCAGGCCATGATCGATCTGGACGGCACCGCCAATAAAGGGCGGCTTGGCGCGAACGCGATCCTCGGCGTGTCGATGGCGGTGTCGCGGGCCGCCGCCGATTGTGTCGGCATGCCGCTGTGGCGTTATCTTGGCGGGGTCCACGCGCATCTGCTGCCAACCCCGATGATGAACATCATGAATGGTGGTGCGCATGCCAATAACGCTCTGGATGTGCAGGAATTCATGGTGATGCCGGTTGGCGCGTCACATTTCCCCGACGCGGTGCGGGTCGGTGCCGAGATTTTTCACGCGCTGAAATCGCTTCTGGCAAAGGCCGGCCATTCGACCGCTGTCGGCGATGAGGGTGGCTTCGCGCCGGCGATCAATTCGACTGACGAGGCGCTGGACTATATCCGCAAATCCATCGAGGCAGCCGGCTGCACGCCTGGTGATGATGTTGTCATCGCCATTGATGCCGCCGCGACCGAACTTTACAGCGACGGAGCCTATCACCTGGCGGGCGAGGGGCGCACCCTGTCGTCACAGGAGATGGTCAAGATGTGGACATCGCTTGTCGCCAACCATCCGATCGTGTCGCTTGAAGACCCGATGGACGAGGAAGACTGGGACGGGTTCGCCGCTTTGACAGCCGCCATTGGCGACAAGGTGCAGATTGTCGGTGACGATCTGTTCGTCACGAACGCCGAGCGTCTTGCCCGCGGCATCACCGACGATGCGGCAAACGCCATCCTGGTAAAGGTGAACCAGATCGGCACTCTGTCGGAAACGCTGCAGGCTGTTGAAATGGCGCAGAAAGCCGGATTTGGCGTTGTCATATCGCACCGGAGCGGTGAAACCGAGGATAGTTTCATCGCCGACCTTGCCGTGGCGACAAATGCTGGCCAGATCAAGACCGGGTCACTTTCCCGGTCCGACCGGCTGGCAAAATATAACCAGCTGTTGCGGATCAATGAAGAGCTCGACATCTCTGGTCTTTATGCCGGTGATAGCATCCTCCGCGCCTAGCCGCTTCAAAGGAACGTCAAGGAATCCGGCGATTCGCTTTTTCCTTGACGCGCCGAATCGGCTTTGATTCACTGATCCCCGAAACGTGGGTCATCCACGCATCCCATGGGGTCGAACATGTATGCCGCGCGCCGACGATTCATCGTGATGATCAGCAGCTCGCTGCTATTGTCCTCGGTCGTCATATTCTTCGGATTTCATATTCTCGCCGGTGATCGCGGCATTCTCGCCCGCCCCGAACTTGACCGCAGGATCATGCTTGCCGAGGAAAAGCTGGCGCTTTTGCAAAAGCATCATGATTTCCTGTCACATCGGATTCACCTTCTGCAGGCGGATTCGCTTGATGCGGATATGCTGGCCGAGACGGCGCGGGCCGAACTTGGCCTCTATTCGCCGAATGATGTCATAATTTCAATTGATCTGTCGAAATTGAAATTTTCCGACATAACGCCGGAATCTGAGATAAACTGAAATTCAGTTTATTATTAAAATACACAATAAATACAATAAAATAAATTTATTGAAAAAATTGCTTTTTCAGTAAATTCTTCGACTTGTGGATCGCTGGCCTGTCCAGACGATCTGGTGATTCCGCGTATTACTCGTCAATCACACAGTTCCGCACGTTGAGGGAGGTACCGATGGCCGATACGGCAAAGGCCCAACGCAAGCGCAAGCCGGGGCGCCCGCCAAAAGCGGCGACCGGCGCCACGGCGATGAATGATCTGCCGGCGCGCGACGATCTTGTCGGCATGTATCGCGACATGCTGTTGATCCGCCGCTTTGAAGAAAAGGCCGGACAACTTTATGGGATGGGCCAGATTGGCGGCTTCTGCCACCTCTATATCGGTCAGGAAGCGGTGGTTGTCGGTTTGCAGTCCGTCAGCAAACCCGGTGATACGGTCGTCACATCCTATCGTGACCATGGTCACATGCTTGCCTGCGGTATGGATGCAGACGGCGTGATGGCCGAACTGACCGGTCGCGAGGGTGGTTATTCGCGCGGCAAGGGCGGGTCCATGCACATGTTCAGCCGCGAAAAGAATTTCTTTGGTGGTCACGGCATTGTCGGCGCGCAGGTGCCCATTGGATGCGGTCTTGCCTTTGGTCATAAATATCGGGATGAGCCGAATGTGTGCATGACCTACCTTGGTGACGGTGCGGTGAATCAGGGCCAGGTCTATGAAAGCTTCAACATGGCGGCGCTGTGGGATCTGCCATGCATCTTCGTCATCGAAAATAACCAGTATGGCATGGGCACTGCTGTAACCCGTGCCGCCGCTGGCCGGTCGCTTGCCGATCGTGGGGCTGCCTATGGCATTCCGGGCATGCAGGTTGACGGCATGGATGTTTTGGCTGTGCGGGCCGCCGGTGCCGAGGCGCTGGAACATTGCCGGTCCGGCAAGGGGCCGTATGTGCTGGAAATGAAGACCTATCGCTATCGCGGCCACTCGATGTCCGATCCGGCGAAATATCGCACCCGCGAGGAGGTCGACGCGATGCGCAAGCAGCATGATCCAATCGACCAGCTTCGCGAGGTTCTGGCCAAGCAGGATGTGACCGAGGATGAGTTGAAATCCATCGATTCCGACGTGAAGGCCATCGTCCTTCGCGCCACCGAGTTCGCGCAGACAAGTCCCGAACCCGACCCGTCGGAGCTTTTCACCGATATTCTGCTGCCGGCCGGTGGTCGTGACAGCCAGATGGAGGCCTGATCCATGGCTATTGAGATCCTGATGCCGGCGCTGTCGCCAACGATGGAAGAGGGAACACTCGCCAAATGGCTTGTCGAGGAGGGCACGGCCGTGCGAAGCGGCGATGTGATTGCCGAGATCGAGACCGACAAGGCCACGATGGAAGTCGAGGCGCTTGATGACGGCACAATTGGCCGGCTTCTGGTGCCAGCCGGCAGCGAGGGGGTGAAGGTCAATGCCCCGATCGCGATGCTGCTGGAAGAAGGTGACAGCGCCGATGCCATGCCGCAGGCGGCGCCCGCGTCCGGGGCGGCACCTGCGGTTGCTGCGCCGGCAAATCCCGATCCGGCGCCTGTTCAGGCGCCGTCTGTGGTGGAAAGCGTGGCGGCCGAGCCGGTGGCGGCTGGCGACAGCACCGAGATTACCGTGCGCGAGGCGCTTCGTGACGCCATGGCTGAGGAAATGCGGGCTGATGACCGTGTTTTCGTCATGGGTGAGGAAGTCGCCGAATATCAGGGCGCCTACAAGGTCACTCAGGGGCTGTTGGCCGAATTCGGGCCGAAGCGGGTGATCGACACGCCGATTACCGAGCAGGGCTTTGCCGGACTTGGCGTTGGTGCCGCCTTTGGTGACCTGCGCCCGGTTGTTGAGTTCATGACCTTCAATTTCGCGATGCAGGCCATTGACCAGATCATCAATTCGGCCGCGAAAACGTTGTATATGTCGGGCGGCCAGATGGGCTGTCCAATTGTCTTTCGGGGGCCGAACGGGGCCGCCAGCCGTGTGGCGGCGCAGCATTCGCAATGCTATGCGAGCTGGTACGCGCACTGTCCCGGACTGAAGGTTGTCGCCCCCTGGTCGGCAGCGGACGCCAAGGGCCTGCTGAAGGCGGCCATCCGCGATCCCAACCCGGTGATATTCCTCGAGAATGAGGTGATGTACGGTCAGAGTTTCGACGTGCCGTCAGATGATGACTGGGTGGTGCCGATTGGCCGCGCAAAGGTCGTTCGTGAAGGAAGTGACGTGACCATCACCGCCTTTTCGATCATGGTTGGCCGCGCCCTAGAGGCCGCCGACCAGCTTGCCGCACAAGGCATTTCAGCGGAGGTGATCGACCTTCGCACCATCCGCCCGCTTGATATCGAGACAATTGTCAATTCGGTCCGGAAGACCTCGCGGCTTGTAACCTGCGAGGAAGGGTTCCCGTTTGCCGGTCTCGGGTCCGAAATCGCCATGCAGGTCATGGAGCGGGCCTTCGACTGGCTTGATGCGCCCATTGCGCGGGTCACTGGCAAGGATGTGCCGATGCCCTACGCCGCCAACCTCGAAAAACTGGCCCTGCCACAAATCGAGGATATCACGGCGACGGTTCAGGCCACCTGCGCAGGTTTCCGGGAGGCATAGAGATGGCAATCGATATTCTGATGCCGGCATTGTCGCCGACGATGGAAACCGGGACATTGGCGAAATGGATGGTCGCGGTTGGTGACAGCGTTCGCAGCGGCGACGTGATTGCCGAAATCGAGACCGACAAGGCCACCATGGAAGTTGAAGCTGTGGATGAAGGTGTTCTGGCAAGCATCATGGTCGAGGCCGGTGCCGAGGGTATCGCTGTCGGCACACCGATTGCCCGCCTTGCAGAGGATGGTGAGTCAGTGGATGATGTGGCCGCCGCGCCAGCGTCTTCGGCCCCGCGGACAGCAGCACCGGAGGCACCCGCCCCAGAGGTGGCCGCCTCAGAGGTGGATGTCACACCCGCACCGGTATCGCCAGCGCCATCACCACAGCAGCCGGCCCCGGCCGTCACGCCCGCGCCGGTGGCGACTGGCCGGGTGGACCGTGTTTTCGCCAGCCCGCTGGCCCGCCGGATAGCGGCGGATCGCAATATTGATCTGGCCACGCTCAGCGGCAGTGGTCCCCATGGCAGGATTTTGCGACGTGATGTTGAGGCTGCCGGCGCAACGGCTCCGGCTGTGGCGACTGCATCCGCCGCAATTTCGGCCGTTCAGGGCGAGAGCAGGCTGGAGCCGAACAGCCAGATGCGAAAGATCATCGCGGCGCGGCTTCAGGAATCCAAGACAACGGCACCGCATTTCTATCTGACGGTCGACTGTGAGATCGACAATCTTCTTGAATCCCGGCGGCAGATGAATGACCGCGCTCCGGAGGGTGTGAAGATCTCGGTCAATGATCTTGTCATCCGCGCTGCCGCGATGGCGCTGATCAAGGTGCCGAAGGCGAACGCATCCTGGGAAGGTGACAATACGCGGCTGTTCACTCATGCCGATATCGCCATGGCGGTCGCCGTTGAGGGAGGGCTTGTAACGCCTGTGATCTGGGCGGCCGAGAAGAAAGGGCTTGCCGAGATCGCCTCGATCACCCGTGATCTGGCGACACGGGCGCGCGATGGCAAACTGGCGCCCGAGGAATTCAGCGGCGGCAGCTTTACCATCTCAAACCTTGGCATGTATGGCGTTCGCGAATTTGCTGCCGTCATCAACCCGCCGCAGGGCGCGATCCTTGCAATCGGGGCGGGTGAGCAGCGCCCGGTTGTCCATGATGGGCAACTGGCCGTCGCCACCGTGATGACGGTAACACTTTCGGCCGACCACCGGGTGGTGGATGGCGCTGTAGGTGCACAATGGCTTCAGGCCTTCAAGGGCTATATCGAAGCCCCTGTCACAATGTTGCTTTAGGGCACCCGGAGGAACAATCATGGCAGCCGAGACATCCTTTGATCTGATCGTCGTTGGTGGCGGGCCGGGCGGCTATGTTGCCGCCATCCGGGCCTCGCAACTGAAAATGAAGGTGGCGCTTGTCGAGCGTGAGCATCTTGGCGGGATCTGCCTGAACTGGGGATGCATCCCGACCAAGGCCCTGCTTCGTGCTGCCGAAATGCGGCATTCGATTGACGAGATGAAGGAATTCGGAATCACTGTCAGTGGCGAGGTGAGCATCGACCTGCCGGCGGTGGTGAAACGTTCACGCAAGGTGGCCGGCCGCCTGTCGACCGGTGTTCAGCATCTGCTGAAAAAGAACAAGGTTGCTGTCTTCGACGATCTGGCCACTCTCGGGGCCCGGCGCGGTGATCTTCGTGAAGTGAAGCTTGCCGGCGGCGCCACGCTGACAGCAAAACATGTCATTCTTGCAACCGGCGCGCGGGCGCGCTCGCTTCCCGGGATTGAACCTGACGGCAAATCCATCCTGACCTATCGCGAGGCCATGGTTCCCGAAACCATGCCGAAATCACTTGTCATCATCGGGTCTGGCGCCATCGGGTCGGAATTCGCCTCCTTCTATCTCGACATGGGTGTCGAGGTGACGCTGATCGAGGCCATGGACAGGATTCTGCCGGTCGAGGATGTCGAGATTTCCGATTTCGTGAAGACGGCGTTTGTGAAGCGCGGCATGAAGGTGATCACCGGCGCCCGTCTTGCCAGCCTGAAGGCGTCGCGTGGTGGCGTCACCGCCAGTTTTGAAGGCGATTTGGCGCCGGTCATCGCCGAACGTGCCATCATGGCTGTCGGCATTACGGGCAATTCCGAGTCTCTCGGCCTCGAGGGCACGAAGGTCAAGGTTGATCGCGGACATATCGTGACAGATGGCTATGGCGCCACTGGCGAGCCGGGTGTCTATGCGATTGGCGATGTGACGGGCCCGCCATGGCTGGCCCACAAGGCAAGCCATGAAGGCATTATCTGCGTTGAGAAGATCGCTGGAGAACCAGGCGTTCACGCGATTGCCGACGGCGCGGTGCCGGGGTGCACCTATTGCCGCCCGCAGGTGGCCTCAGTCGGCATGACCGAGGCCGCTGCCATCGAGGCGGGCCACAAGATAAGGGTTGGCAGGTTCCCGATGCTGGCGAATGGCAAGGCCATTGCGCTTGGCGACGATCAGGGGCTGATCAAGACTGTTTTTGACGCGGCCACAGGCGAATTGCTTGGTGCGCACATGGTTGGTCCCGAGGTCACCGAACTGATTCAGGGATATGCCATCGCCCGGACGCTGGAAGCGACCGAGGCCGAGTTGATCCAGACAATTTTCCCGCATCCGACCCTGTCCGAGGCGATGCATGAGTCGGTCCTTGATGCATATGGTCGCGCCATCCACTTCTAGGGGTGGCGAGGGACGCCCCGGCATGTTATCTGCCACTCAGGAGCGATAAGGATTTCACCAACCGCCAATGCCACAGGTCAACACCACGAAGGGCGCCGAGCGCCATCCCGAAAAGCGTCGAAATCCGGACAACCCGCAACCGCGCCGTCCGGACTGGCTTCGTGTGAAGGCGCCTGTGTCGGCTGAATATGCCGCCACAAGATCGCTTATGCGTGATCTGGACCTTGTCACTGTGTGCGAGGAAGCGGCGTGCCCCAATATCGGTGAATGCTGGGCGCAGAAACATGCCACGATGATGATCCTTGGGTCGGTTTGCACGCGTGCCTGCGCCTTCTGTAACGTCGCCACCGGCCGGCCTGATCTTCTTGATCCGCATGAGCCCGAACATGTTGGCGAGGCGGTGGCAAAACTTGGTCTCAAGCATGTCGTGATCACCTCGGTTGACCGCGATGACCTGGATGATGGTGGCGCAACGCATTTCGCGCAGACCATCAATGCCATCCGCCGACTGTCGCCAGGCACGACAATCGAGGTTCTGACTCCGGATTTCCTTCGCAAGGATGGCGCGCTGGAGATTGTGGTCGAGGCGCGGCCCGATGTGTTCAACCACAATATGGAAACGGTGCCGCGCCTTTACCCGTCGATCCGGCCCGGCGCGCGCTATTTCCATTCACTGTCGATTCTGCAGCAGGTAAAGTCCCTTGATCCGTCTATCTTCACCAAATCAGGCATCATGGTTGGCCTTGGTGAAGGCGACGAGGAGGTGGGTCAGCTGATGGATGATCTGCGGAGCGCCGATGTCGATTTCATGACCATTGGCCAGTATCTGCAGCCAACCCCGAAACACGCCGCTGTCGACAGGTTTGTCGAACCTGCCACGTTTGAGAACTACGCCAAGCTCGGCCGCGCCAAGGGTTTCCTTCTGATGTCATCGACACCGCTTACCAGGTCGTCCTATCATGCTGACGCAGATTTTGCGGCGTTGCAGCAGGCGCGCAACGCGGCACTGGAGGCGCGTTAAGATGACAGTCCATGCCGAAAGGCGGGTCATCAGGCACAGTCCGCAAGAGCTGTATGATCTCGTTGCGGATGTTCGCAGCTATCCGCAATTTCTGCCCTGGTGCATGGCGGCGCGGATCCGGCATGAAGATCAATATGTACTTTCGGCCGATCTGATCATTGGCTTTCAGATGTTCCGTGAAAGATTCACATCTCACGTTGATTTAGGCCCTGAACAGCTTGAAATAAATGTTAAATACGCAGAAGGCCCATTCAAGTATCTAACGAATAAATGGCGCTTTCTTCCACATCCCGATGGGTGCGAGATTGATTTCTATGTCGATTTCGAATTCAATTCCCGGCTGTTGCAGTCGGTGATCGAAACGCTGTTCACCGAGGCTGTCCGGCGGATGGTGAAGGCGTTTGAGGACCGTGCGGACGATCTTTACGGCAAGCCTGACGCCGCCCTGACCACACGTCTTGCCTCATCCTGATCCCCGCAGTCAGCCAATCCCGTCCCTGAGCATATCAAGTGCGGTTGCCGTCGCCCGAAGCCGCACCGCCTCGCGGTCGCCGGAGAAAATGTGTTTCGCTGTCACGGTGTCGTTATGGCGGTTGGCCAGTCCAAACCAGACCAGTCCAACAGGTTTTTCAGCGGTGCCGCCGCCTGGGCCGGCAATGCCTGTGACGGCGATGGCCAATCCGGCATCAGGGGCGGCGTGCAGCGCGCCATCAGCCATGGCGGCGGCGGTCTGCCGGGATACGGCGCCATGAGTCTCGAGAATGGCCTCAGGCACACCGAGAAGTTCGGTTTTCGCGGCGTTGCTATAGGTTACGACACCGCGGTCCAGCACGGCAGAGGCGCCGGCAATATCGGTCAGGGCGGCCGCAACCATGCCGCCGGTACAGGATTCGGCTGTCGTCAGCATCACCCCTGCCGCCATGGCGCGGTCAATCACCTGACGGGCCAGCCCGGACAGGCTCTGCAGCTCTTGATCTGTCATGCCAGTGCCCATTGCAGAGCGAGCAGACACGCCGCCGCCAGTGCGCCGGCAACAATGTCATCTGCCATCACGCCATAACCGCCGGGAAGCCGTTCCGCCAGCCTGACCGGCCCCGGCTTCAGAATATCGAACAGCCTGAAGGCGACAAAGGCGGCGATCCACCAGCGCCAGTCGAACGGCACGACAAGAAGGGTGATCCACTGGCCGGCGACCTCGTCGATCACGATGTCAGAGGCGTCCTTGCTTCCGGTCTCGCGGTCATAGATATCGGCGGCCCTGACGCCAAGGACACAGACAATGAGAGCGGCGATCTCAAGAGTCCATCCGCCAAGCTGTACCAGCCCCGCCGCGACAAGCACTGCCGCCGCCGACCCCCAGCTGCCCGGCGCCGGGCGAAACCGTCCGACGGGGCCCAGTGTCGCCAGCATCATCCAGGCGCGACCGGTCATCCGGGTTGTCCCATCATCGCCAGCGTTGCTGTTGCCTGCGCGGCGATTCCTTCCT
The DNA here is from genome assembly GCA_049623505.1 of Puniceispirillaceae bacterium (SeqCode). Classification (GTDB taxonomy): domain Bacteria; phylum Pseudomonadota; class Alphaproteobacteria; order Puniceispirillales; family Puniceispirillaceae; genus UBA8309. The sequence goes on from JBMZTC010000007.1 coordinate 71,099, forward strand.
CGCGTCCGGTGAAGCCAAGCTGTTCCGAGGTTGTTGCCTTGACAGCAACGCGGCTGACATCGATTCCGGCAAGCTTGGCGATGCGGGCGCGCATGGCGTCACGATGCTGGCCAATCTTTGGGCGCTCGCAGATCAGTGTCAGGTCAAGATGCAGGATGGCCGCCCCGTGTTCGGCGCAACGCGATGCCGCGAAGTCCAGAAACTGTGCGCTGTCGGCATTTTTCCAACGGTCATCCGAAGGCGGGAAGTGCGATCCGATGTCGCCATCGGCAAGGGCGCCGAAAATCGCATCACACAGCGCATGCAGGCCAACATCGCCATCAGAATGCGCGGCCAGGCCACGATCATGTGGAATGTCGATTCCGCCAAGGCGCACCGGCCCGTTGCCATCGCCAAATCTGTGCACGTCATAGCCATTGCCTGTGCGGATATCAACAGGTGGCGCGGCGGCTGGCATGGGCGGGTCTCCCTCGGGATTTGACAATGCCGACAGGATGGCAAAATCCGCCGGTCGCGTCAGCTTCATCAGACACTCGTCGCCTGGCACGGTATCGATCCGCGCCTTGCCATCCTCATACAGGCGAATATCGTCGGTGATCTCGGTATCAGGCGCGAGGCTGTTGTGGCGTTTGATCAGTTCGGCAAGTCGGAACATCTGCGGCGTCTGTGCGCTGCCGAGGCCGGCACGGTCAATCGTATCGGACACCCGGTCGCCATCAAGCAATTTCACTGTATCAACGACAGGCAACACGGGAAGGGCGGCATCGGCGCCGCCATCAAGGGCGGTGATCAGGTCGGTGATCACCCGTTGTGGCAGCAGAGGGCGCGCCGCGTCATGGATCGCGACAAGGCTGATGCCCGGGCCGGCGGCAACGGCAAGCCCGGCCGCCACCGAATCCTGGCGCCGCGCGCCGCCCTCGACAATCATCACCCGGCTATCCCCGGCAAGATCACCAAGCGCCTTGTGGGCCTGTTGCGTGCGATCGGAAGCGGCGACGATGATGACGGCTGCTGTTGCCGGATGGTCGAGGAAGGCAGCGACGGGGTGGGCCAGAACGCTGCGCCCATGCAGGGCTCGGAATTGCTTTTCCCTGCCATCGCCCATGCGCGAGCCGCCACCTGCGGCGACGATGACGGCGGCAAGCCGGCGCGCGGGCGCGTCTTTGATGGTCTGGGACGTCATGCCCCCGTTATCTCCAATGGCCGGACCAATGTCCATGATAATAAAGTCTACGATAATCCAGCCTGCGATCATCAGGGCCATGCAAAAAGGCTGGAAGTCCTGCCTTGAATTGGTGCATATTGCCTGAAATTTAAGCAGCGGCAGCGTCATCTTCTTTGCCGTGCCGCATGGGGTAGCCTCACAATGACCTTGGTTGTTGGATCCACAGAACTGCCGAACAGTGCCATTCTGGCGCCGATGTCGGGGGTGACTGACATGCCGTTCAGGCGTGCCGTGAGGCGTGCCGGTGGTGGTCTTGTGGTGACCGAGATGATCGCCAGCGCGGCAATTCTTCGCGAGGTGCGTTCGGAAATGCGCAAGCTGCGGACAGACACGGTCAGCGAGGCGCCGCTGTCGGTGCAGCTTGCCGGATGGGACCCGCAGGTCATGGCCGAGGCGGCCCGCATCGCGGCTGATCTTGGTGCGACCTTTATCGACATCAACATGGGGTGTCCGGCCAAGAAGGTGACAGGCCGGCTGTCCGGATCCGCCCTGATGCGTGACGAGCCGCTTGCCGGTGCCATCCTTGAAGCTGTCGCGGCGGCGGTCGATGTGCCGGTGACGCTGAAGATGCGGCTTGGCTGGGATGATGACAGCCATAACGCGGCGGCGATCGCGCGTCTTGCGGAAAATGCCGGCATCAGGATGATCGCCGTTCATGGGCGGACGCGTTGTCAGATGTATAACGGGGCGGCGGACTGGGCCGCGGTGCGCGGCGTTGTCGATTCCGTGGCGCTGCCGGTCATCGTTAATGGCGATATTCGCGGGCTGGATGATGTGAAGTCGGCCATGCGGCAGAGCGGTGCAACCGGGGTGATGATTGGCCGCGGCGCGCAGGGTCGCCCCTGGTTGCTGGCGCAGGCAGGCGATCTTCTTGCTGGCCGGGTGGTGCGCGGCGACCCGACGATCGCTGAACGTCACGAGATGATGCAGTGCCATCTCGACGATATGCTGACCCATTACGGCTCACCGGCAATGCGTCTGGCGCGTAAGCATATTGCCTGGTACGCGCATGGGCTTGCCGGGGCGGCGGAATTGCGTGATGTGGCCAATAACACGACTGACGCTACCGCCGTATTCTCGGCTGTTGACAGGTTCTTTGTCGGGCTTCGCGAAGAGGCGGCCGCGGCATGATGGACGACGCGGCAGCCCCCGCCTGGCAGGCCGATGCGGCGCATATTCTCGCCAGCCTTCCAAATCCGGTCTTTCTTCTCGATACCGAGGACAGGTTCATTTTCCTGAACCATGCCGCGGAGATGTTCTTTGATTCCAGCGAGGCGATGCTGCGTGGTACCGCCCTGTCAGCGCAGATTCCGGTGGATTCCAGCCTGCTTGCACTTCTGGCGCGCTCGCGAAAGCAAATGGCCTCGGTCGCCGATCAGGGGATCGAGATTGCCAGCCCGCGCATTGGTCTGAAGCTGTTGAATGTCCAGATCGCCCCTTTCGGCGATCGCCGCACACATGACGGACGGATGCTTGTCACCCTGCAGGAACGCGCGCTGGCGGAACGGCTGCGCGGACAGTCGATCTTCCATGGCGCGGCGCGGTCCATCTCGGCCATGGCGGCCCTGCTGGCGCATGAGGTGAAGAACCCGCTTGCCGGCATCAAGGGGGCGGCACAGCTGTTGCAGGCCGACCTGTCGGAAGAGAACCAGGAATTCGCCAGCATGATTGTCGAGGAGACAAACCGTGTCACCGCGCTTCTCGACCGCATGGAGGGGTTTGCCGGTGGCGGGCAGGTGGCTCTCAGCCCGGTCAATATCCACGAGGTGCTCGATCATTGTCTTCGCGTCTCACAGGCCAGCTTTGGCGACAATATGGCGGTGATGCGCCGCTATGATCCGTCGCTTCCGCCGGTTGACGGGCATCGGGATTTGTTGATACAGGCCTTCCTAAATATAATTAAGAACGCTTTTGAAGCTACTGATAAAAAGACTGAAATTACAGTTGTAACATCATACGCCAGAGGGCGGCGCCTGAATGGTGTTGGTGCGGCCAGGCTGCATGTGCCAATCCAGGTGGAGGTAATTGATAACGGCCCCGGGATCACGCCGGACCTTCGTGATCATATCTTCGACCCCTTCGTTTCGGGCAAGTCGGGTGGCAGCGGGCTTGGCCTTGCCATGGTGGCAAGCGTTGTCGCCGATCATGGCGGCCTTGTGGAGGTCGACACGGTGCCCGGACGCACTGTTTTCAGGTTGAATTTTCCGCCAGCCGGTGAGGGACAGGTTACATGAACGCAAAGCCGGCACATATTCTGGTTGCCGAGGATGACAAGTCGGTGCGTCTTGTCGTTCAACAGGCGCTGGCAAGGCAGGGTTATACCGTGCAGTCGAGCGGCACCGCCGCCGGCCTGTGGAAACTGATCGAGGCAGGACGCGGCGATGTCTTGATCTCTGATATCGGCCTGCCGGATGGTGACGCGCTCGACCTGTTGCCGCGTATCCAGCAGAAGCGCCCCGACATGCCGGTCATTGTGATGAGCGCGCGTTCAACGCTGCTCACCGCGGTCAAGGCGCAGCAGACAGGTGTCTTTGAATATCTGCCAAAGCCGTTCGAATTGCGAAGCCTTGTCGAGGCGACAAGCCGTGCTGTTGGCAGCATTGGCCAGTCCCGCCCGGCAGCTGGCACACCATCGGCCTTTGAAGAAGGGGGGCCGCTGGTTGGGCGCTCGCCGCCAATGCAGGATATCTTCAAGGCCATGGCGCGTGTCGTCGGCACCGACCTGACGGTTCTGATCACCGGCGAGAGCGGAACCGGCAAGGAGCTGGTGGCGCGGGCGCTTCACGATCTGGGATCACGACGGGCTGGACCTTTCGTGCCCATCAACATGGCGGCAATCCCGCGAAATCTGGTCGAGTCAGAGCTTTTTGGACATGAAAAAGGGGCCTTTGTCGGTGCTGACAGCCGGATGTCAGGCCGGTTTGAACAGGCCGAGGGGGGCAGCCTGTTCCTTGACGAGGTCGGAGATATGCCGCCCGAGGCACAGACGCGCCTGCTGCGGGTGTTGCAGGATGGCGAATATCTGCCTGTTGGCGCCAACCGCCCGGTAAAGGCCGATGTCCGGATTATCGCGGCGACAAATCAGAACCTGCAGCAATTGATGCAACAGGGGTTGTTCCGTGAGGATCTGTTCTACCGCCTGAATGTCGTGCCGCTGCGTCTGCCACCGCTTCGCGAGCGTAGTGAGGATATAGGCCCTCTGGTCAATCATTTCCTGAAACAGGCCGCGTCCGGCGGTCTTCCTGTCAGGCGTTTCTCGCCGGACGGCGTCCGCGCGTTGGCCTCGTGGAGCTGGCCGGGCAATGTGCGCGAACTTGAAAATCTGGTGCGCCGCCTGCTGGTGCTTGTTGGCGAGGACGTCATTTCGGCTGACATGGTCGAGCGTGAGCTTGCCGCCGTTCGCGAGGTCGAGGCGCAGCCGATCGAAGTTGAGAGCCTGTCCCATTCTGTGGATCAGCATATTCGGAAATATTTTGAAGCGCTGGATGGCGCGCAGCCGCCTCCGGGACTTCATGCGCGCATTCTGCGCGAGGTCGAATTCCCACTGATTGTCGCGACACTCGAACTGACGCGTGGCAATCAGGTGAAGGCAGCCGAAATCCTGGGTATCAACCGCAACACGCTGCGCAAGCGCGTTCGCGAGCTTGGTATATGGTCAGGACGATGAACAACGTCGCCAGCACAGCCAGGCGCGGCGTTCTCCTGCGCTTCTCGGAAAACCGGATTGGTTATTTCGCCGTTCTGGTGGCGCTGGGGATTGGCATTCTGACCATCTATCAGCTGTCACAATTCGACCCGGTGAAGACAGACAGCAATCTGTTGACCACATTGATCGTGATCGATGTTCTGGCGGTGCTGATTGTCGCCGGTTTTGTGATCCGGCAGATCCTGAGGCTGCTTTCCGAGCGTCGGCAGAAAATGGCAGGTTACCAGCTTCACTGGCGCCTTGCCCTGCTGTTTGGTGGTGTCGCCGCGCTGCCGGCCGTGATCACAACCCTGTTTGCGCTGTTTGTTGTCGATTACTCGCTGCGTGGCTGGTTTGCCGACCGGATATCGACCGCTGTCACCGGTTCGGTTCAGGTTGCCGATTCCTATTTCGAGGAACATTCCAGTTCGATCCGAAGCGATGTTCTGACGATTGCCAATGATGTCAATCGCGAGGCCTTCAAGCTGTTGTCCGAACCGAACCTGCTGGATCAGTATCTCACCAACCAGACAGCGCTTCGCAATCTGTCCGAGGCGATCATTCTTGATGGCACCGGCCAGGTGGTGGCGCAATCTCGTTTTGCCTTCGCCATCACCTTCACCAGCATTGGTGGTGACTGGCTTGCCAAGGCGCGTAATGGTGAGGTCGTGATTCTTCGTGGCGATGAAACCAACAAGCTTCGCGCCGCGGTCAAACTGAACAGTTTCGTCGATGCCTATCTGGTGGTTGGGCGCTTTATCGACCGGTCGGTTCTCGACGCGGTCGACAGCACGCGGCTTGCCGCCGCCGACTACCAGCAGCTTGGCATCCGTCAGTTCGACCTGCAGGTGAGCTTTGCCTTCGTGTTCGGATTGATTCTGGCGCTACTCCTGATCACAGCACTCTGGATTGGCCTGAATCTGGCCAATGCCATTGTCGAGCCGCTTGGTTCGGTCATCTCGGTGGCGGAACAGGTGCGGGACGGCAATCTGTCTGAACGGGTGCCCACCGGGCTTGAAGTTGACGAAATTGCGCGGCTTGGCCTGTCCTTCAACAATATGCTTGATGAATTGACGCGAAGCCGTGAACAGCTTGTTCAGGCCAACATGCAGATCGACAGGCGCCGTGAATTCACCGAGGCGGTGCTTGGCGGTGTGTCGTCCGGCGTTATCGGTCTTGATGCGAAGCACAAGGTGACACTTCCCAATCTGGCGGCGCGCCAGCTTCTGCAGATTGATGATGCCGAATTGATCGGGCAACGGCTTGAGGATGTTGTGCCGGAATTTGCCAGCCTGATCGCCGCCGGAACGACGCGCCGCCGAAAACTCGCCGAAGAGCAGATCATGCTGACCCGTGATGGCACGCGGATGACGCTGCGGGCGCGGATTGCAACGGAAAAGGTTGATGGGCGGGTCATCGGCTATGTCGTGACCTTTGACGATGTCACCGATCTTCTGACCGCACAGCGCAACGCTGCCTGGTCGGATGTGGCGCGCCGGATCGCGCATGAGATCAAGAACCCGCTGACCCCGATCCAGCTTGCGGCTGACAGGCTGCGCCGCAAATACAAGCCCGATGACGAGCAGGCAAGCGCGCAATTTTCCGAATATCTGTCCATCATCGGCCGGCAGGTTGATGATATCGGACGCATGGTTGATGAATTCTCGGATTTTGCGCGGATGCCACAGCCGGTCATGCGGCCATTGTCGCTTCGTGATCTTGTTCATGGCCAGGCCGGGCTATTTGACGGGCAGGGGGTGGATTTTGAGGTCGACCTTGGCGAGCATGATGAGAATGATCAGATCATCGGCGATGCGGGATTGCTGCGACAGGCGCTGATCAACATCATCCAGAACGCGCTGGACAGCCTCGCCGAACACAGGGTAGCCAAGCCGAAAATAAGGCTGGCGCTGGCTTTCAGGGACGGATATCTGGCGCTGAGTGTGACCGATAATGGTCGCGGCTTCCCGGACATTGACAAGGCCCGCCTGTTGGAGCCCTATGTGACGAAACGCGACAAGGGCACCGGGCTTGGCCTTGCCATTGTCGCCAAGATTATTCAGGACCATGGCGGTGAACTTGAACTTCTCGATGCCGAGACTGGCGGGGCATGTGTTGTGATGTCGCTGCCATGTCATGAGGAACTGGAGACAGGTGCATGATGACGACCGGCGACATTCTGATCGTCGATGATGAACGCGACATTCGATCCCTGATTGGCGCGACATTGCGTGACGAGGGCTATCCGACAGTCGAGGCGGCGACGGCCGGCGAGGCGCGTGATATTCTCGCCGCCAAGCCACCCGGCCTTGCCATTCTCGATATCTGGATGCGCGATTCCGACATGGACGGGCTGGAGCTTCTGGAATGGGTCAAGGGTGTCTATCCGGAGCTCCCTGTTCTGATGATTTCGGGGCATGGCACCATCGAAACCGCGGTGCAGGCACTGCGCAACGGCGCCTTCGATTTCATCGAGAAACCCTTTAAGGAAGACAGGCTGCTGTTGATGGTGCGGCGGGCATTGGAAGTCAGCCGTCTGGAGCGTGAGAACGCCGAACTTCGCGAGAAGGTCAGCGGTGACAGCGAGCCGACGCTGATTGGTGTGTCACCCGCGATGAAAACGATCCGGTCGGCCATTGAGCGGATCGCGCCCACCGCCAGCCGGGTGCTGATCAGTGGCCCGAATGGCACCGGCAAGGAGCTGGCGGCACGTCTGATTCATCATCACTCCGAGCGAGGTGACGCCAGATTCATCGTGGCCAACTGCGCGCGGCTTGGCGCTGACAGCGCGGATGTTGAACTGTTTGGGTCGGAAAATCTGGGAGCCAGCAGGCGCATTGTCGGCCTGTTCGAGCAGGCGCACAAGGGGACCCTCTATTTTGACGAAATTTGCGATCTGCCGTTGGAAACACAGGGTAAGATCGTGCGTGCGGTGGCCGAGCAGCGCTTCCGGCGCGTCGGCGGCAACAAGGAAGTGTCTGTCGATGTTCGTGTCATTTCGGCCTCAAATCGCGATCTGGCCGCCGAAATTGTCGCTGGCACTTTGCGCGATGACCTGTATTACCGCCTTGGTGTGGTGCCGCTGACAATGCCGGCGCTGGCCGAGCGGCGTGAGGATATCCCGTCTCTGGCACGGCATTTTGTCGATATCGTGTCACGGCGAACCGGCCTGCCGAGGATCAGGTTCAGCGATGAAGTTCTGGCGGCGATGCAGGGCTATCACTGGCCCGGCAATATCCGGCAAATGCTGAACACGATCGAGAACATGATCATCATGGCACCGCAGGACCGTTCGGCCCCGCTTGGCCTTGAATCGCTGCCGCCACAAATTCAGAACATCTCGCCTGTCGGTGGCAATTCTGATATGGATGCGCTGATTGCGTTGCCGCTTCGTGACGCCCGTGAGGCGTTCGAGAAGGAATATATGAGCGCACAGCTGCGGCGTTTTGACGGTAATGTGTCCAGAATGGCCGGGTTCGTTGGAATGGAACGTTCCGCGCTGCACCGAAAGCTGCGCTCGCTTGGCGTATCGTCTGACAGGAAAGCGACGTCTGAAGAGGGTGGAGAGGAATGAAGATCGTTATTTGTGGAGCTGGCCTGGTCGGCGCCGGGATCGCCACATATCTTGCCGAGGAGCAAAACGACGTTACGGTTGTTGACGCGTCGGCGGAGAAAATCCAGCGGGTCACCGATCAGGTGGATGTTCACGGCGTTGTCGGCACCGCCTCCTATCCTGACATCCTGTCAGAGGCTGGCGCGCGCGACGCCGAGCTGTTGATCGCGGTGACCGAGTCTGACGAGGTCAATATGGTCGCCTGCCAGGTGGCGCATACCATTTTCAACACACCGGTAAAAATCGCGCGGATCCGCCACCAGCCCTATCTCGATCCGATCTATGGCGATCTCTACTCGCCGGATCATCTGCCAATTGATCACATCATCTCGCCGGAGGCCGAGGTGTCCGCGGCGGTCGGCAACCAGATCCGTGTGCCGGGCGCCTTCGACGTCAAGGATATGTGCGGCGGCAGGATGAACCTTGTTGGTGTGCAATGTACCGATGAAAGCCCGATCCTGGATACGCCAATCCGGCATCTGACAAATCTCTTCCCCGACCTGTCCATGACCATCCTTGCGATCATTCGTGATGGCAAATTGACCTTGCCACGTGATGGTGCCGAGATGATGGCGGCAGGTGATCGTGTGTATTTTGTCTGTGACGCGGCGCATCTCAGCCGCGCCATGGCGACCTTCGCGCATGAAGAGCCCGAGGCGCGTTCGGTGATTGTTGCCGGCGGTGGAGCGATTGGCCAGATGCTGGCCACACGGATCGAGACTAATTTTGAGAATACACAGGTCCAGATCATCGAAAAAAATCCCGCCCGCGCCCGCGCCCTTGCAGAAACCCTGCGTGGCAGCGGTGTCCTGAATGGTGACGCACTGGACAGCGGTATCCTGATGGAAGCAGGGGTTCACAGAACCGAAACCTTTGTCGCGGTGACCGATGATGACGAGGTGAATATCCTGTCCGCGCTGCTGGCCAAACGAAATGGTGCCATGCATGCGGTGGCGCTTGTCAACACGCCCGGATTCATCCCGCTGGTGTCGGCGCTTGGTGTTGACGCCGTGATAAACCCGTCGCAGATCACCGTATCCTCGATCCTTGAACATGTCCGGCGCGGCAAGATTCGCGATGTTCATCCGGTGGTTGAGGATCTTGGCGAGGTGATCGAGGCAGAAGCGTTGCCATCATCGCTCCTTGTCGGCAAGTCACTTCGCGAGGCGAAAATCCCGAAAGGTGTGGCCATCGGCGGCATCATGCGTGGCGACGAGGTGATCCCGGCGCGTGGTGACACCGTGATCGAGGCCGGTGACACGGTGGCTATCTTTGCCGCCCGTGGGCGGATACCGCTTGTCGAAAAGCTTTTGTCGGTACGGCTCGATTTCTTCTAGACGATTCTTCTAGGCGATTAATGCGCTCATTGTGACGTCCAATCTGAAGCGTGGCATTGTGCCGCGACCTTCTTCCGGCTAGGGTGAATTCAGGAGGACCAAAAATGGCCAACGATAAGAGCCGGAACCTTCAGGAACTGTTTCTGAACAATGTCCGCAAATCCCATGCACCCGTCACCGTGTTTCTGGTTAATGGTGTGAAGCTTCAGGGGATCATTACCTGGTTCGACAATTTCTCGATTTTGCTGAAGCGTGACCAGCATGTGCAGCTTGTCTACAAGCATGCCATCTCAACAATCATGCCGATGGCGCCAATCCAGCTCTATGAGCTTGAGGATGAAGATGGCGCGGCAGAGTTGGACGCTGAGTAACAGGTTCCTGCTTCGGTGACGTTTTCTCTGGATGATCTTGATAGTGCGGTTGGCGCGCTGCTTCGTGAAGCATGTGCCCGTTTCGTCATGCCGCGATATGGGCATCTGAGGCAGGATGAAGTTGAGGCAAAATCCAGTCCGACCGATCTCGTCACCATTGCCGACCGCGAGGCGGAGCTTTTTCTGACGCCCAGACTCCGCGATCTGGTCGATGGTGAGGTGATTGGCGAGGAAGCCTGCGCCGCCGACCCGGGTATCCGTGGGCGGGCTGGCGCGCCTGTGGCCTGGACTGTCGATCCGGTCGACGGGACCGGGAATTTCGTCAAGGGCAATGAACGTTTTTGCTGCATGGTGGCGCTTCTGGAAGAGGGCAGGCCTGTTCGCAGCTGGATTTATGTCCCCCTTCAGGAACGTCTGTACGCGGCAAAGGCCGGTCATGGCGCCAGTGTCATATCCGGCGGCGGGGACGGGCAGGCGTTGCGTCTGGCGGCAAAGGCCTGGCACACCGACGACATGACGGGAAGCGCCAATGTTCTGGCGGTGCCGCCGCCGCGTCGCGACATCCTTCGTGACCGGCTCCGCAATCTGCCGGGGCGCTGGTTTGCCGGCAGCATCGGCATCATGGGAACGGAAATTGCCAGTGGGCGGCAGCAGTTTCTGCTGCATTCGCTGTGCACGCCGTGGGACCACGCACCGGTTGATCTGTTATGTCGCGAGGCTGGCGCCCATGCCGCCATGATTGACGATGATGTGGCGTTCAACGCCGAATATGAACGGGCCTTCATGATCGCACCTGACAGGCAGGCCTGGCAGTCGCTGCGTGACCGGATCTGGCTCTGACCCGAACCCGGAACTACAGCGCCGTCTTGGCTTCTTGCCAGTATTCCTCCATCTCTTCGAGAGATATCTGTTTTAATTCTTTTCCATTTCTTTCAGTTTGTTGTTCTATATATCTAAACCTTTTTTCGAACTTTGTATTGCAGGCCATCAGCGCTGTTTCCGGGTCGACTCCAGCCTGCCGCGCCAGATTGACAGCGACGAACAGAATGTCGCCAACCTCATCCTCGACCTTCGCCATATCCAGCGGATCCTGGCCAAGTTCATCGCGAAGTTCGTCTGTTTCCTCATGCAGCTTGTCGATAACCGGGTTGATATCCGGCCAGTCAAAACCAACCCGCGCGGCGCGTTTCTGAAGCTTCAATGCCCGCAACATCGGCGGCAGGCCGGTGGCCACATCATCAAGAACCCCGGTCTGGCCACGGCGTGCCCTCTCGCTGGCCTTGATGTCTTCCCACCTCCGGCTTTGCTGGTCGACCTCAGGGCGCGCCTCATCGCCGAAGACATGCGGGTGACGTGCCACCATCTTGTCTGAGATTCTGCGGGCGACATCGGCAAGTGAAAACAGGCCGGCCTCCTCGGCGATGCGGGCATGGAAGACCACCTGTAACAGCAGATCGCCAAGTTCATCGCGGATATCCTCGACATCATCGCGCTGGATCGCGTCGGCAACCTCATAGGCCTCTTCGATGGTATAGGGCGCGATGGTCGAGAAATCCTGCTCCGCGTCCCATGGGCAGCCTGTTTCCGGGTCACGCAGGCGGCGCATGATCTCGATGATCCGGTCGAGCTGTTCAAGCATCTGCGGGGCGGAAACAGGCGGTTGGCTGACTGGCATTGGTGGAAAATCCTGTTGGTGAAGACGCGGTATTCTGGCCTGTTTGACCATGACCCGCAATCATGCTGGCTCACATCGCCACAACCTCTTGCGTGAAAGGCCATTTCTCATCATTATCGTCGCCGTCACGCCCTTGAAAGGAACCAGTCATGACCGATAAATCCGGACAAACACCGGTGAAACGCCCCGGGGTTCTGGGACGCCTGCGGTCATGGTTCCTGACCGGACTTCTTGTAACCGCGCCGGTCCTGCTGACGGTCTACATCACCTGGGCGGCCATTGAGCTGATTGACGGGCAGGTGGCAAACATCCTTCCCGGGTTCAACCAGCTTGTCTTTGCGAACATTCCCGGTGCCGGGCTGATCATCGGCCTGATCCTGATCACCGTGATTGGCGCCATCGCGGCGGGGTTCCTTGGTCGCTGGATCATCCGCCTTGGCGAATCAATTCTCAATCGCATGCCCATCGTGCGGTCGATCTATGGTGCCAGCAAACAGATTCTCGAGACGGTCATCTCCACGCAGTCCGATGCGTTTCGTGATGCTGTCCTTGTCGAATATCCGCGGCGCGGGCTGTGGGTGATCGGCTTTGTCACAGGTGGCACCAGAGGCGAGGTGGCCGAACATATCGATATCGAGATGGTGAATGTCTTCATCCCGACGACACCGAACCCGACCTCTGGATTTCTGCTGTTCTGCCCGCGTGACGAGATCATCTATCTCGACATGTCGGTCGAGGATGCCGTGAAGCTTGTTGTCTCTGGTGGAATCGTCCATCCGTCAGACAAACGGGCCAATGGCAAAGGCGTCAAGCCCAAGGCAAAGAAGGGCGCGGCGAAGGGCAAGGCAAAGACAAAGACAAAATCAGGGGCCAGGCCCGCGCGCGCCGCCACCGGCGCGACACAGGCCAAGAAGGCCGCCACAAGGCGTCCCGCCAAAAAGCGCAAAGCCGCGAAATCAGGCAAATCAGGCTAGCCCGAGGCCAGGAACCTGACGGCACTGTCACGCTCAAACAGGCTTAGCAGCAGATCGCACTGCGCCCGGTCGACCGGCTGATTGTCGGGTCCGACCATGCCGCGTGCCACCTCGCGGGCCAACGCCAGCAAATCCTGATGCGCCGCCAGATCGGCAAGAATGAATTCTGGAACGCCAGACTGGCGCTGGCCAAGAAATTCGCCGGGCCCGCGAAGCTCAAGGTCCCGCTCGGCGATGACAAACCCGTCATTGGTCTCGCGCATCACACCCAGCCGCGCCGTCGCTGTTTCGGACAGCGGCCCCTGATAGAGCAACAGGCAGGATGACGCGGTGTCGCTTCTGCCGACACGCCCGCGAAGCTGGTGAAGCTGGGCCAGACCGAACCGTTCGGCATGTTCGATGATGATGACGCTTGCCTCGGGCACATCGACGCCAACCTCGACAACTGTTGTTGCCACCAGCAATTGCGCCTCGCCACTGCGGAATCTCTGCATGGCGTCATCGCGCTCAGCTGCCTTCATCTTGCCATGGGCGAGGGCAATGCCGATTTCCGGCAGGGCGTTCGCCAGCGCCGCATAGCGGTCCTCGGCGGCGGCAACATCGATCTTTTCCGATTCCTCGACCAGCGGGCAGATCCAGTAGGCCCGCCGTCCCGTTGCAAGGGCGCCGCGCAGGCGTGTCACCACATCACCAAGCCTGTCGAGGGGCAGGGCGCGTGTCTCGATTGGCAGCCGTCCAGCCGGTTTCTCGTCAAGCCGCGATTGGTTGAGGTCGCCATAGGCTGTCATCGCCAATGACCGCGGAATGGGTGTGGCTGTCATCACGATGACGTCGACACCCTGGCCCTTCTGGCCGAGCAGGATCCGCTGCCGAACGCCGAACCGGTGCTGTTCATCAACCACGGCAAGACCCAGATCATGATAGGTCACACCTTCCGAGATCAGCGCGTGTGTGCCGATGACAATCTGCGCCGTGCCATCGGCAAGGTCGTTGATGACGGATTTGCGGTCACCACCACGCCCCTGGCCAAGAAGCAGCCGCGCGTCCATGCCAAGTGGCGCCAGAAACCCGTTGATGGTGGCATGATGCTGGCGCGCCAGCACCTCTGTAGGGGCAAGAAGTGCCGCCTGCGCGCCTGATTCAACGGCATGAAGCATCGCAAACAGCGCCACAAGGGTCTTGCCCGACCCGACATCCCCCTGCAGCATTCGCAGCATCCGCGGTGCCGCTTCCTGGTCATTCCGGATTTCATCTATGGCGCGCTGCTGGGCGCCGGTCAGCGAGAAAGGCAGGCTGTTCAGCAGCGCCGCTGTCAGATCGCCCGTGCCGGCGAAGCTGCGCCCCGGCATGGCCTCGGCGGCGGCGTGGCGTACAAGGGCCAGAGCAAGCTGATTGGCCAGCAGTTCATCGAAGGCAAGGCGGCTTCGCGCCGCCGACTGAGGCATCAGGTCATCAGCCGTCTGCGGGTGATGCACATCACGCATGGCAATGGCGAAATCGGGCCACCCACGGTCTGTCTTCACCTGTGGCGGGATCCATTCGCGCAGTTCAGGAACGCGCGTCAGCGCGCCTTCAATGGCCCGTCGCAGGGGTTTGGGTGTCAGCCCGGCGGTAAGCGGATAGACAGGCTCTATCAGCGGCATTTCGGCACTGTTGTTCGGGTCCACGACATGATCGGGATGCGCCATCTGCGCACGTCCCTGGCGAATTTCGACGCGCCCGCTGACAATCCGCCTCTCGCCGGCCGGCAGGGTCCGTGCAACATAATCGTCGCGGGCGTGGAAAAAGATGATGTCGAGCCTGCCTGTCTCATTCTCGGTGATGACGCGCCAGGGGCGCCGTGTGCCGGCAGGGGGGCGGTCATGCTTGACCACCAGGACCTCGAAGGTGGCGACGCTGCCATCCACCACATCGCCAAGAGATGGGCGCGAACGCCTGTCGATCAGGCCGACAGGGAGATGGCGAAGCAGGTCAATGACATGGGCGCCAATGCGCTTTTCCAGAATTCCAGCCAGTTTTGGCCCGACACCCGGAAGAACCGTGGTGGCGGCAAAGAGGCCAAAAATTTCGGTTGGTCGTTTTGGGTGCATGGCTGGTCATTCGCGCGGGGATCACCTGTCAGACTACAGGAAAGCCGGGCCATGACAAAACGCCTTCATGGGCCATCACGGTCCGGCATGGCAAAATACCTGCCTGCAGACGGCCCTAATCTGGCGAAAGCCATTGCTTTGTCACAGAACAGCGCCATATTGCCCGCATGGGGCCTGCACGGCCCGCCGGCAATCATGCCTGTCCTGAGCCATCTCTGGAAGTCACGTCCCATGTCCGAAGCCCGCAGCACCAGGATCCGCCGACTGATTTATCAGTCCAGCTATACCGGCATGAAGGAGACAGACCTTCTTCTCGGGCGGTTCGCGCAGGACCATCTGGCCGGGCTTGATGACGAAGCGCTCGATCACTATGAAGCGCTGCTTGCGGCTGGCGATGGCCAGATCTACCTTTGGGTCAGCGGGGCCGAACCTGTGCCGCCGCACCATGACACGGCAGTTCTTGAATTGATAAAGAAGTTCAGAAACGAATGATAAGTGACTGAATTACTGAAAAATACAAAGCCAAAAGGTACGGTTTGGGGCGTGCCTGACGGGGTCAGCATGCTGGCGCTGACTGGGTGGCTTTCCGAAGGGCGGCGCCTTGTCTATGTGGCCCGCGACGACGCGCGAATGGTGGCGATGCGCGATGCTGTGGCCCGGCTCAGCCCGTCTGTCCCCATCCACATATTCCCGGCCTGGGACTGTCTTCCCTATGACAGGCTGTCGCCGCAGAACGCGCTTGTCGGGCAGCGTGTCGAGACATTGGCGCGTCTTGCCGAAGCTGAAACCACTGGCGAGGCGGGGCCGACAGGCGGGGTGTTGCTGGTGACAACGGTCAATGCGCTGCTGCAGCGGGTGCCGACACCGGGTTATTTTGCCGACAGATCGCTGGTCCTGATGCCAGGCGAGAGCACCGGCCCGGCCCAGCTCGCCGAATTTCTGTCGGGGCAGGGCTATCTTCGCACCGACACGGTCCGCGAAACCGGTGAATTCGCGCTTCGAGGCGGCATTCTGGATATCTTCCCACCGGGCCAGACCGCACCGGTACGGCTGGATTTCTTTGGCGATGAGCTGGAGTCACTTCGCAGTTTTGACGCGGCGACTCAGCGAAGCGGCGATCGGATGGAACAGCTTGTTCTGCGTCCGGTTGCCGAATTTCAGCTTGATGACGCCGCGGTGGAACGGTTCCGCACCGGGTACCGCGCTGCCTTCGGGGCGCTGGCAAGCCGTGATGCCTTGTATGAATCGGTATCCGCGGGGCGCATGCACCCCGGGGCCGAACATTGGTTGCCGCTGTTTCATGAATCGCTGGCCCGGCTGACCGACTATTGTCCGCAATGGCAGCTTGTCCTCGACCATGAGGCCGACGCCGCGATCGCCGCCCGGCTGACCCAGATTGATGATTTCTTCGCAGCGCGGCGGGACACGGCGGATGAGGATGGCAGCATGGCCTATCGGCCGCTTCCCCGGGACAGGCTGTATCTTGATGCCGATGAACTTGATCGTGTTCTGACGCCGGCGGCACGGCTGATGCCCTTCGCCGCCCCGCCAGAGGCGGAAGGTAATGATGCCGGGGGTAATGATGCCGAGGGTAATGATGCCGGGGGGCGTGCCGGCGTTGTATTGATCCGCGCCCAGACGAGCCAGTCCGTTATGGCCGAGGTGGCCGACCTCATCGCCGCAGAGCGCAAGGCTGACAATCGAACGGTGGTGATTGCCGGTGCCGGTGACGGGGCCATGGCGCGGCTCGACGAGCTGGCGCAGGCCCATCTTGGCGTCGAAATCAGGCATCCTGACGGTCTTGATGATCTGGTGGCGGGCGCTGTTCATCTGATCGACTGGCCGCTTGAGGCCGGGTTCCAGACCGCCCAGGCCCTTGTCATCACCGAGACGGACATCTTTGGGCAACGCCTGTCGCGGCCACGCTCACGTCGGGGGCGCGGCGAGGATTTCCTTCGCGAGGTCAGCGCGCTTGAAGAGGGGGATCTTGTTGTCCATGCCGAGCATGGTATCGGCCGCTATGAAGGGTTGATGATCATCGACTCCTCAGGGGGGCCGCATGACTGCCTGCAGATTGTCTATGCCGGCGGTGACAAGCTTTATCTGCCGGTCGAGAATATCGAGATGCTGTCGCGCTATGGCAGCGCTGGAACCGACGCGCAGCTTGATCGCCTCGGCGGCGCGGCCTGGCAGGCGCGGGTGGCGCGGATCAAGGGCCGGGTGCGGATCATGGCCGAACAGCTGATCAATATCGCGGCGCAGCGCCAGACAGCCCGCGCCGAACCGCTGCAGCCCGAAGCTGGCAGCTTTTCCGAATTCTGCGCGCGTTTTGGTTTTGCCGAAACAGACGACCAGCTTGGTGCCATCGAGGATGTCGTCGACGATCTTGCCTCGGGGCGCGCCACCGACCGTCTGATCTGCGGAGATGTCGGTTTTGGCAAGACCGAGGTGGCGTTGCGTGCCGCCTTCATTGCCGCGATGTCGGGATATCAGGTGGCGCTGGTGGCGCCGACAACGCTTCTGGCGCGCCAGCACGGGCGTCTGTTTGCCGAACGATTTGCCGGGTTCCCTGTGAAGATCGGGGTGTTGTCACGAATGACATCGGCCGGCGATGCCAGGCAGATCCGCGCCGACCTCGAGTCGGGAGAGGTGCAAATTGCCATTGGCACCCATGCCTTGCTGGCAAAATCCATAAATTTCAACAATCTCGGCCTGCTGATTGTCGATGAGGAACAGCATTTTGGCGTTGGGCAGAAGGAACGGCTGAAAGAACTTCGCGGTGATATTCATGTTCTGACACTGTCCGCAACGCCGATCCCGCGCACGCTGCAGATGGCGTTGTCCGGTGTTCGCGAGATGTCGTTGATCGCCACGCCGCCTGTCGACAGGCTGGCGGTACGGACCTTTGTCGGGCCCTGGGACGGGGTGGTGCTTCGCGAGGCCATAAAGCGTGAGATGTTCCGCGGTGGACAGGTGTTCTGCGTCTGTCCCCGGATCGAGGACCTGCAGCGTGTCTATGACAGGCTGACAGTGCTTGTTCCCGATGCCAGGATCCTGTCCGCGCACGGGCGGATGCCGGCGGCCGAACTGGACAATGTGATGACGCGGTTCGCCGATGGTGATGCGGATATCCTGCTATCGACCAATATCGTTGAATCGGGGATCGATATTCCGACCGCCAATACGATGATCATCCACCGCGCCGATATGTTTGGCCTGTCACAGCTCTACCAGCTTCGCGGGCGGGTCGGGCGCGGGCGTCAGCGCGCCTATGCCTATCTGACATCGGACCCGAACCGGTTGCTGACACCGCATGCGCGACGCCGTCTTGAGGTCATGCAGACCCTTGATACGCTTGGCGCCGGATTTACGCTGGCGTCCTATGACATGGACATTCGCGGGGCCGGCAATTTGCTTGGTGATGAACAATCCGGCCATGTTCGCGAGGTTGGCGTCGAGCTGTATCAGGAAATGCTGCGCCAGGCCGTTGAAACAGCGCGCAGCGGGGGGGATGCCGAGAGTGCCGAGCCGGATTGGACACCGCAGCTCAATCTGGGGCTGGAGGTGCGGATACCAGAAGAGTATGTCACCGACCTGACAGTCAGATTGTCGCTCTATCGCCGTATCGCCAATCTTGATATCGCGGCCGAAGCCGATGGTCTGATCGCCGAGCTTGTGGATCGCTTTGGGCCGGTGCCGGACTCGGTCCGCAATCTTCTTGCGGTGATCGAGTTGAAACAACTGTGCCGGCGCGTCGGTGTGGAACGCATCGATATTGGCCCGAAAGGCCTGTCGCTGGCGTTCCGCAATAATGAATTCGCAAGGCCGGAACAGCTTGTCGCCTGGATCGCCGGCAAGGCTGGCGAGGTGCAGCTTCGCGCCGACCACAGATTGGTCATGCAGCGCGCCATGCCTGCCGCCGAGGGGCGCCCGGCCGTCTGCAAGCAGATCGTGCAGGAACTGATCGCGCTTGCGGCCTGACGGTCAGAATGCGGCTGCCGCGTCAATGGCAGGCACCAGATGTTCAGGAAGATGGGCTCCGGCGACAGCGTATTTTCCCCCAAAGATGAAATAGGGCACACCATCAAGGCGCATGCGATTGCCGGTCGCGAGGTGGGTGTCGAGCTGGCGCGCGACGGTGTCATCAGTCGTCGCGTCGATCAGGTCAGATCGTCCGAATTCTATGGCGATGGTTTCCAGCACATCCAGCTTGCTGATGTCGTGGCCTTCGATGAAATAGGCCCGATAGATGGCCTCGGACAGTTCGGCGCTGTCCGGTCCGGCCGCAATCAGCATCCGATGTGCCGGCCGGCTGTCGGGTGTTCGCGAAATGGCGTCAAAGCGAAACTCGATCCCGCTATCGAGTCCTGCGGCGGCGATTCGGCCATAGACGGCGGCAGCGGAATTGCCGAATTTTGCGCTCAGATAGGCGTCGCGCTCCATGCCCTCTGGCGGCATCGTGGGGTTCAGAAGGAAGGTGCGCCAGACATAGGACGGTCTGACGTCAGGGCGTGCCTCAAAAGCCATGTCGAGGCGGCGTTTGCCGATATAGCACCAGGGGCAGATTACGTCGGCAAACACCTCTACCGATACGGTTCGGACATCTGTCTGGGCTGATTGGTCCTGCATCTGCCTGTCTCTTTCGCGGTCGAGCCGTGCCGCCCGGCTTGCACAGCCTGCGTTACGTCATATCTATGCAGATACAGGCGATGCGGCATTGCCGCAAGCGGATCGTGACGCCGACCGGGCCGGAAGGGCGCATCATGGAAGATATCGACATCACCACCCTTGAGGCGGAGCGCGACAGCCTGTTGGCAAGGGCGAGGACCGTTCTGATGGCGGCGCCCGGGGATGGCGAAATGCCTGAAATGGGGGTGACGCCACTCATCTGGCATGATGGTGATATGTTCATCTATCCAAGCCGCCTGTCGGCCCATGTTAGGGCCATGCTGGATGCCGGACAGGCGGCGTTTCTTGTCATTGAGGATGAGGCTGCTGCACAGAATATATGGGCTAGAAAGCGCATAAAGTTTGATGCAGAGCTATATGAAATAGATAGAAAATCTGATGACTTTGATGTGATATGTGATGGCTTTGAATCGCGGCATGGCCCGACCATGGGGCTGATCCGCGATTTCACGGATTTCCATCTTCTGCGGCTACGCCCGACCGGCGGGGTGATGGTTCTTGGCTTTGCGCAGGCCTATCGGCTTGCCGGGCCTGATCTTGCCGTCATGGCGCATCTGCGGCAGAGCTGA
The DNA here is from genome assembly GCA_049623505.1 of Puniceispirillaceae bacterium (SeqCode). Taxonomy (GTDB): domain Bacteria; phylum Pseudomonadota; class Alphaproteobacteria; order Puniceispirillales; family Puniceispirillaceae; genus UBA8309. Next base: position 91,327 of record JBMZTC010000007.1, read on the forward strand.
GCTTGCGTTGGGGTGCCGCATCGCGCGCCGCGGCGAGAAAATAGATCGTCAGGGTTGCGAGGACCAGCGCTGCGCCCCCAATCATTGGCAGGCTTGGCCGCTCGCCGGTGCCAAGCCAGACCCAGAATGGTGCCAGCACCATCTCCAGCAGCATGAACAGGCTGACAATGGTCGGGCTTGTATGGCGCGGTGCCAGTGTCAGCAGCCCCCATGACAGCGGCATCACGAAAATCCCCATGAGACCGATCACAAGGGCGTTGCCGGTCATGATCGCGCCTGCCGGTGCGATGGCAAGCCCGATCAGCCCCGACAGAATGGCACCAATGCCGGCGGCCGGAAGCACCGGAACATCGGGATGTTTTCGTGTGGTGACGAAGACGACGGCGATGCCCAGCGCGGCAAGAAACCCCAGAAACCCGCCAAGCCAGACATTGCCTTCAGGCGCTTCCAGCGCTCCATCGCCATTCAAGATCACGATGAGCACACCAATCATGCTGAGCGCGATGGCAAGCCAGGTGCGGCGTGTTGTTCGTTCTGCCAGGATGAAATAGCCAAGGGCGGCGGCCATCAGCGGCGCCGTGGCGAGGGCCGTGACGACGACGGTGATCGATGTTTCCATCGTAGCGAAATTGAAGGCCATGGCGTTGACAAGGTTCGCCAGGATGATCACCAGCGCCGGCAAGGTGGCAAGGCCGCGAAGCTGGGTCAGGGCGCGTCGTCCCTCGAACAGCACCCACAGCACGCATAGCCCGCCGCCGATCAATACACCGCGCCAGAAGGTCAGTCCCCATCCTTCCAGCCCGGACAGGCGGATCAGCAGGGTATCCGGTGTGATGAGCAACGCCCCGGCAAGTGCCATCACAAGGCCGGTCATGGGGCGTGGTGTGCCCGAAATCAGGCTGACTGCCGACATATGCCCACGTTCCTTCGTCAGCTGAAGAAATTCACAAGCGCGGCAAGTGTTTCATCCGGCGCTTCTTCCGGCAGGTAATGACCTCCCGGCACACCGTGGCCGCTGACGTCACGCGCCACCTGCCGCCATTCAGCCAGCACGTCATAATGCGTGCCAACAAACCCCTCAACACCCCACAGGGCCAGCAGGGGCATCGCCAGCTTTCTGTCCGCGTCGGCGGCGTCATGAACAAGATCAATTGTCGCCGCGGCACGATAATCCTCGCACATGGCGTGCAGGGTGTCGGGACGCTGGAAACAACGCAGATAGTCGGCAAAGGCCTCGTCGGTGATGGCACCGGCCGTGCGGCCCCATTGCCCGCATTTGCTGCGTAGATAGAATTCCGGGTCGGCGCCGATCATCCGTTCGGGAAGAGGGGCGGGCTGGATCAGGAAAAACCAGTGGTAATAGGCAGTCGCAAAACGCATGTCGGTCTGGCCGTACATCGCCGCCGTCGGCGCGATGTCGAGGACGGCAAGCCGACGCACCCGGTCGGCATGGTCGCGCGCCAGGCGATGCGCAACCCTGGCACCGCGGTCATGTCCCGCGACCATGAAACTGTCATGGCCAAGCTCAGTCATCAATTGGGCCATGTCGGTTGCCATGGCGCGCTTGGAATAGGGGGCATGTTCGCCATCGCTATCCGGTGCTGAGCTGTCACCGTAACCGCGCAGGTCGGCGGCGATGACGGTGAAATGTTCGGCAAGCGCCGGCGCAATGCGATGCCACATCATGTTCGTCTGCGGAAAGCCGTGAAGCAACAGCAGAGGCGGGCCTTCGCCGGCATGGCGAAAGGCAATCCGGACGTCGCCAGCAATCCGCACCTCGGAACTGAACATCTCGACATAGTGCATACAACGCCCCTCCTGATGGTGCCCGGTGTCGCCGGGTGACCCTAGGTGAGTTGGATGGGGACCGCAAGCCGCGTCAGGTAACGGGTGAGCGTGTCAGCGCCTGGTGTTCGAAATAGATCACCGCGAGGCCGGATATGATGGTGATCAGAATGCCAACAGCGGCGAGACCGTTGGGAAGCTCGCTGAAGATCATCCAGCCAAGGGCCGTCGCGACAGGCAATTCAATATACTGCATCGGCGCCAGCGTGGTCGACGGGGCAAAGCGAACGGCATAGGTCATGCCAAGATGCGCCAGCGTGCCGAAAATGCCGACAATTATCAGTGTCTGCGCCTGGCTGGAGGTCGGCATGATGAATTGCAGGTCGAAAATCTGCAGATGCCGTGTCAGGGCCCAGACCGTGAGAAGAATGATGGCGCTGACCAGGCCGCTGGCGGATTGCAGACTGACCGGATCATAATCCTTGGCAATCTGTCTTGTGAGAAGCACCAGCAGCGCAAACAGAAATGCCACAAGTAGCGGCAGCAGGGCCGGCGGACCGACAGCGGCGAAGCTTGGTTGAATGATCAGCAAGGTGCCGAAGAAGCCGACCGAACAGGCGCCAAGCCGCCTGACGCCGACCTGCTCGCCAAGGAACAGCTTGCCCATGACAAGCATGATGAAGGGATACACAAAGGCAATCGCCAGCGCATCGGCAAGTGGTAAATGACGGTAGGCGGTGAACATCACCGCCACACCGGCGATGTGGACCAGGCTTCGGATCAGAACGATCCTCGCAACCCTTGGTGTCATCATCAGTTTTCGTTCGCTGAACAGGATCAAGGGCAGTGGCAGCAACCATTGCACCACATACCGCGCCAGCAGCAACACAAGAAGAGGCGTCGCCAGTGCGATGGATTTTGCCGCCGCATCGCCCATCGGGGCAAAGACGCAAAATCCAAGCATGAAGGCAATGCCGATGATGGGGCGGTCCGCAATCATCCCGCACCATGCGCCGCCGATGATATGTGGTCAAGGCGGGCGGGGCGGCCAGGTCTGTGTCCGGGGTGTCCCTGTACGATTGTGACGATGGTCAGGACGCCTGCTTGAGGCTATGCTCGCTGGCATGCTGGTCGAAGTTCTGGTGATTTCTGTGGGGTGTTTTGTCGCCGCGCTCGTCAATGCGGCGGTCGCGACAGGCGGAGTCTATATCATGCTGGCGGCAAGTTCCGCCGTGCTGCCGCTTGCCGCGGCGATCCCCATGCAATCTGTGCTTGGTGCGCCGTCGCTGACTGCCCGTGCCATCACGTTCTGGCGGCACATCAACTGGCCGATTGTCTTGATGTTTGCGCCGGCGGCAGCGCTTGGTGTGGTGGTCGGGGCGCAGATCTTCGTGGCGCTTGACGAAGCTGTCATTGCGCTGGTGCTTGGCGGGCTGTTGCTGGCACTGGTCTGGCTGGTGCCGCGGGGGGTGACGTTGAATTTGCCGCGGCAATTCCTGTATGTCGGTGGGTTGCATGGCTGTTTCGGCACGATCTTCGGGGTTGGTCTGTTCCTGCAGCCGGCGATCCTGCGGACTGCGCTGAATCGCCAGCAGATCACCGGAACACTGGCGATCTGTCTGTTGGGGCTGGAGGCCATGAAGGCCGCTGGCTATGTCAGCTTCGGGTTCAACTATGTGGATTACTGGCCGCATATTGGTGCTGGCACCATCGCCGGTATTGGCGGCACGTTGATTGGACGGCATCTTGGCGACAAACTCCCGGAGCAGCATTTCCGTCTTGTTTTCAAGATTCTTGTCACGCTTGCCGGGCTGCGCCTGCTTGCCAAGGGGGCCATCGATCTTGGGGTGGCCTGATCGCGTCTGATGTCAGTTGGCAAGCTGGTAATTGACAGTCAGTGAGGCATCGGATCGCCTGTAATCATACTGTCTGATGTTAGACTCATTCCTGGTTTTGGACGCGCTGATGCCAAGGCTGAATTTTTCCAGTTTGCGGCTCACGGCCTGACCGGCGATCTGCATCCCGATGGTAGAGCGGGTTTGCGTGTCACGGCGGTACTTCTTGCTTGTCGGATCGATGTTCAGATATTTGCTGTCCGAGGCGATGACGCTTGCCCGCACGCGGATGTGCGGTGTTGCGGCGAACAGCACACCAACGGTGCCGATCTGGCGCCTGTTCTGGTTCGCCTTTGCCTGTGTGTAGGGGATGGTGGCGGCGGCAAATCTTGTCTCCATCGGGTTAAAGCTGGTGTAGCTTGCCTCGCCGAACAGGGTCAGGCGCGACAGGATGGACCGCGACAGGCCAAGTTTGAAGCTGCGTGAATGCCCGTCATTCTGGTTTGCCGTACTGAATTTCCGCGATGGAATACGGTTCACGATGCTGTATTCAGCGGTAGCATGGCTCTGGATCTTGAATGGCAACCCATAGCCCGTTGTCAGGCTGGCCGATGCGATTGTGCTGCTGGAATCTGTCCTGTTATGCATTTCTGTCAGCCGCAGGGTGGGGCGCATGCTGATGTCGCCAACGCGAAGGCTGGCGCCGGCAAAGGCTGTGGTCGTGCTGCTGGTCAGATATTCATAATCTTGTCCACGTGTCTCGGCGTGCGAGATGCCCGCGGTCAGTGAGTCGCGATCCTGGTTCGGCATCTCGTAGGTGGTGGCCACCACCGTGCTGGCCACCCCGGCCACCTCATACATTGACTTTGTCGCCCCGCCAAAACTCTCATACTGTCTTGTCGAGGCCGGTGTCGCCGCGCTCAGCTTGAAATCCAGCAATCCTGATGACGGGTAATTGTTGGCATTGTCACTGCCACGAACGCCAAGCGAAAGCGAGGCTGTGGTGCGCCATCTTTTGCCGCGTGAATCGATGGCATCCTGAAGGCGTTCCACACGGTCCTTCTGAGAAGGCAGAAGCGGGAGTCTGGCAAGCGCTTCAAGTTCGCCCCTTGCCAGCGTGTCATTTCCCAGATTGACGAGTATTTCCGCGCGCAGAATGCGAAACGGTATGTCTGTTGGCCGCAAGATGAGCAACCGCTCGATGGCGGACAGGGCGGCTGGCATATCGCCCTCGGCAAGCCGTTCAGCCACGAATTGCCTGTTGAGCGAGGCATTGTCAGGATCGGACAGCAGGTCAAGCCAGCTGACATCAGCCCGCGCCGAAGGCGCCATGGCAGCAAGCGCCATGGCCAATGCCAGGACAAGGACTGACCCCCGGGCCATCAACCGTTCTTTGATCATTGAGATGCCATCCCGTGGACGGATCCCGTGGCAAGTTCGGTTGGGTCGCCACTGGCGTCAGGCTTTTCGATGGTCAGTTCATGGCTGGCGATATTGCCGACCGACGCGGCCGCCTGTGCATCACTGCCGAGGGCGAAGTTCGACAAGAAGGCGTCATTGCGGATGACCATACGTCCGGGGATGCCGGATCCCTGGTCGGTCACCGTCATGCTGTTGCCGCCGATGGCTGTCCAGTCGACCGAGTTTACCGCCTCGTCCTGACCGATATGAGAGGTTGTCTCGGTGACGTTGTAGGCGCCAAGATTGAGTGAGCTGTCATATTCGGCGGCAACGTGAACATAGCCCGGAATATCGCCAGCCTGATTTGTTGTGATGATCGAACTGCCAAGCGGACCAGAGCCGCCATATTCGAAGGTCACGTCCATCGAGAACCCGATATTCGTGTCGAGGGTGCCATCGCCATCATAATCAAGGGCGGCTGTGCCATCGGAC
>JBMZTC010000008.1:0-94961 GCA_049623505.1 Puniceispirillaceae bacterium (SeqCode)
ACATGTGCGCTGTTGGCGGGCGGGCGCTGATGGGCGCGGTCAGGGCCGGCGTGCCCGAACATGAGATCGCGCTTGCCTCGACCGGCGCCATGGTCCGCGCCATCGCCGACAGCTTTCCCTTTGTCGAGTTGATGGATACCTGGACCTGGTTCCAGTCGGGAATCAACACCGACGGCGCGCACAACCCGGTGACCAACAAGGTGGTCGAGGATGGCGATATCCTCTCGCTCAACACCTTTCCGATGATGTTCGGCTATTACACCGCGCTGGAGCGCACGCTGTTCTGCGGCCATGCCTCGAACGCGCACCGCGACCTGTGGCTGAAGAACTGCGAGGTGCATGTCCGCGGCATGGAACTGCTGAAGCCGGGGGTGCGCTGCTGCGATGTGGCGAGCGAGCTGAACAAGATGTATGCCGACTGGGACCTTCTGAAATACCGGTCCTTCGGCTATGGCCATTCATTCGGCGTGCTGTGCCATTATTACGGGCGCGAGGCGTCGGTCGAGCTTCGCGAGGATATCGAGACGGTTCTGGAGCCGGGCATGGTGGTGTCGATGGAACCGATGATCATGCTGCCCGAGGGCGAGGCCGGCGCCGGCGGCTATCGCGAGCATGACATCCTGATCATCACCGAGGACGGGGCCGAGAACATCACCAACTTCCCGTTCGGCACCGATGAAATGATCGTGGGGCGGTAATCCGCCCTGCTGCCCACCGGCCATGACCACCCTCACCTGTTATGGGCGATGCGGCCGATCAGGTTGAGGAGCAGCTGCGCGGCAAGCGTCTGGGTGCTGCCGGTCGGGTCATAGTCCGGCGCCACCTCGACCAGGTCCACGCCGACGATGCTGCCGCGTTTCGTCAGCCCGTCGAGAAGTTCCAGCACCTCGTAATACAGGAACCCGCCATGCGACGGCGTGCCGGTGCCGGGGGCGACCGACGGGTCGAACCCGTCGATGTCGATGGTGACGTAATAACGCTGGCCGGCCGGAATGCGGGCCAGCATGCCATCCACCCCCAGTTCGCGGAACTGGCGCACCGACTGGATGTCGGACCCCATGGCGCGGGCATCCTCATAGCCGTCGCGGGCGGTCGACGACACATTGCGGATGCCGATCTGCGACAGGCCGGTCACATAGGGTTTTTCGGCGGCGCGGCGCATCGGGTTGCCATGGCCATGACGAACGCCGTGACGTTCATCGACGAAATCGAGATGCGCGTCGATCTGCACCAGATGGAACGGGTCCTCGCCGTCAAAGGCGTTGATGCAGGGGATGTTCACCGAATGATCGCCGCCAAGCACCACCGGCACCGCGCCGGCGGCCAGAATGGCGCGCACGCCGGTCTCGATGTTGGCGTGGCTCTTGACGGTGTCGGTATGGATGATGTCGGCATCGCCGATATCGACAATGCGCACCCGGTCATTCTCCAGATAGGTGACGTCATCCTCATGATCATAGGCGCCGGCATGGCCAAAGGAAAACAGCGTCGAGGCCTCGCGGATGCCCCGCGGGCCAAAGCGCGCACCGGCACGAAACTGCGTGCCGAAATCGAACGGCGCGCCAAGAATCGCGAAATCGGCGTCGATGGCGGCCCAATCCGGCTGATAGGGGTATTTGCCAAAGCTGCACAGCCCCACAAAAGGCAGGTTCAGCCGCCCGCTGTCATATCCATGTTTGCTCATCATCACACCTCGTGCGGCCCATTGGGTTGCCATTCATTGGGTTGCGGTCTGTTGTCTGGCCTGACGATCCACCTGACGACCCACCTGCCGGGTCAGGCTAGTCGAAATTCCGCACCACGAGAAGAGGCGACGGGGACAGCGAGGCGCGAAGTCTCTGCACCGAAAGACTTTGCACCGGACGCGCGGGTGAGGCACTCTCGGGCCAGACAAACGACAACTCCGAGTGCCGACCATCATGCCAATCAACACCGGGCCAATAAACACCGGGCCAATCAAACTGACCGAGGCGCAGAAAGCCGCCTATGATCGCGACGGCTTTGTCGCGCCAATCGATATTTTCAGCGCCGATGAGGTGGCCGCGATTCGCGCCGCCCTGGAAGAGGCCGAACAACGCTGGCCAGAGGCGATGGCGGGGCCGGGCCGCAACAACGCGCATTATGTGCTGCCGGCGCTTGACGCCATCGCGCATGACAGCCGCATTCTGGACGCGGTCCAGGATCTGATCGGGCCGGATATTCTGGTCGCCGGCACCACCCTGTTCATCAAGGAACCGGAGACAAAGGGTTTCATCAGCTGGCATCAGGATGCCCGCTATATCGGGCTGGAGCCGCATGACTGGGTGACAGGCTGGCTGGCGATCAGCGACGTGACAGCCGAGAATGGCTGCATGCGGATGGTCCCGGGATCGCACCGGGCGGACCTTGTCGAGCATGTCGACACCTATGGCGAGGACAATCTTCTGACGCGTGGCCAGACGGTGCCGGATGTCGATGAGGACGCCGCCGTCACGGTGCCGTTGAAGCCGGGGCAACTGTCGCTTCATCACCCGCGGATTGTCCATGGATCGGGGCCGAACATGTCGGCCACGCGGCGGATCGGATTCGCCATCCAGAGCTATATCGCGCCCAATGTCGAACAGGTGATCGGCAAGATCTGGGTGCAGACGGCGCGTGGCACCGACAAATACGGGCATCATCAGACGGCGCCGCGGCCAACCGCCGCCATGCAGCCGGCCGATATCGCCTTTCGCGACAAGACGAATGACAGCCTGTCCGAAATCTTCTATGCAGGCGCCAATCGCAAGGGCCGTTACTGACCCCCGACACGACACCCGTTCACTCCCACACTGGAAGAGGATCACAGGCATGGATGCCGATCTTACCGCGGCGCTGGCCGCCCCGTTCACGCTGGACGTCAATCCCGGGCACAGCGCCAGCCCCTTTCCGAACCGGCCGGGGTCGCTTGACGGTGCGGTGATGGACCGGGCGCAGGCGGTGATCAGCGGCTGGGACGGCTATGCCCCGACAGCGCTTCATGACCTTCCCGAGATCGCCGATCACCTTGGCGTGGCGCGGGTTGTCTATAAGGATGAATCAACGCGTTTCGGGCTTGGGTCCTTCAAGGCACTTGGCGGTGCCTATGCCGTCGCCGCGCTGGTTGGCAAGATCGAGGCCGGTGGCGGCAATGCCGGCGACCTGACCGTCGCCACCGCCACCGATGGCAATCATGGCCGGTCGGTGGCCTGGGGCGCGGCGCGCGCCGGATGCGCCGCGAAAATCTATATCCACGCCCATGTCAGCAAGGCCCGCGAGGACGCCATGGCGGCCTTTGGTGCCGAGGTGATCCGCATCGATGGCAATTACGAGGCGTCGCTGGCGGCCTGCAAGCAGGACGCCGAGGCGCATGGCTGGCAGATTGTGTCGGACACCTCATGGGAGGGGTATCACGAGGTGCCGCTGATGGTGATGGCAGGCTATACGGTGATGGCGCGCGAGATCGTCGACCAGCTTGGCACGACGCCAAGCCACGCCATGCTGCCGGTCGGGGTTGGCGGACTGGCGGCTGGTATTATCGCGCCGCTGTGGCAGGCGGCGGGATCCTCGCTTGGCCATATGATCGCTGTTGAATCGCATATGAGCGCCTGCATGCGTGACAGTCTTGTCGCCGGAACGCCGACGCTTGTCGATATCACCGAGGAAACACTGATGGCCGGCCTGTCATGCGGCGAGGTGTCCGACCTCGCCTGGGACATCCTGAAACCGACGGTCAGCCATTGCGTCACTGTCGGTGACGAGGCCGTGGCGCCGCTGATGCGCTGGTTCCATCATCGCGCGGAGTCGATCGAGGCTGGTGAATGTTCGACCTCGGGCCTTGCCGCGCTGCTGGTGATGCATGAAGACAGGGCGGCGTGGGAACAGCTGTCGATGACGCCGGAGTCGGTTGTCCTTCTTGTCGGCACCGAAGGCGCGACGGACCCTGATTTCTACCGTCAGACAGTTGGTGCCGGTTGACCCTGACCTGTCTATCTGATCAGGATCGAATCATCGACCTCTGACAATTTCGAGCGGCCGCACAGCGCCATCGTCAGGTCGAGTTCCTTATGCAGGATCTCCAGCACCTTCGAGACGCCCTCGCGGCCACCGGCGCCAAGCCCGTAGAGAAAAGCCCGGCCAATCAGCGTGCCTTTCGCGCCAAGCGCCACCGCGCGCAATACGTCCTGGCCGGTGCGGATTCCGCCATCCATCCAGACCTCGCATTTGTCGCCAATGGCATCGACAATGGCCGGCAGCGCGGCGATCGAGGACGGCGCGCCGTCAAGCTGGCGTCCGCCATGGTTCGAGACAATCACCGCATCGGCCCCGACATTGACCGCCTGGCGCGCATCCTCGGCATCCAGAATGCCCTTGATGATGATCTTGCCGCCCCATTGTTTGCGGATTTCCCGCACATCGTCCCAGGACAGGCTGGGGTCGAACTGGCTGACAGTCCAGTCGGCAAGCGACGACATGTCCTTCACACCATCGACATGGCCAACAATGTTGCCGAATTCGCGGCGGCGCGTTCCCAGCATGCCTAAACACCAGGACGGCTTGGTGGCCAGATTGATCATGTTCCTCAGCGTCGGTTTCGGCGGCGCCGACAGCCCGTTGCGAACATCCTTGTGGCGCTGTCCCATGATCTGCAGATCCAGCGTGATCATCAGCGCCGAACAATTGGCGGCCCGCGCGCGCTCGACAAGATTGCGGATGAATTTCCGGTCGCGCATCACATAAAGCTGAAACCAGAAGGGTTTCGTGGTGTTGGCGGCGACATCCTCGATCGAACAGATCGACATGGTCGACAGGGTGAAGGGAACACCAAAGGATTCGGCGGCCTGTGCGGCCAGAATTTCGCCATCGGCATGCTGCATGCCGGTAAGTCCGGTCGGCGCCAGCGCCACCGGCATCGGCACCGTCTGCCCGAGCATCGTCATCGCGGTGCTGCGCGCGGACACATCAATCGCGACACGCTGGCGGAACTTGATGGCCTGAAGGTCGCTTTCATTCGCGTTGAAGGTTGATTCCGTCCAGGACCCACTCTCGCAATAATCGAAGAACATGCGCGGCACACGCCGCTGCATCTGCTTGCGCATATCATCAACACAGGCGATGACGGCCATGGAAATACCCCTCTTGCATAACGGGACGCGAACGGACAGGTCGCAACTAAACCACGGCGGCAGCGGCGAAGTCTAGTCCGCGCGCCGCAGCATGTTGTTCATCAGGATGACCGGCACCAGGCCGGCGATGACAATCATCAGGGCCGGCAGCGCCGCCGCCTCGAGCATCTCATCCTTGGCGAACTGATAGGTGTAGGTGGCAAGCGTTTCAAAATCAAACGGCCGCAGCAGCAGTGTGATCGGCAATTCCTTCATCACATCGACAAAGCACAGCAGGCCACCAGCCAGCATCGAGCCACGGAGCAAGGGCAGAATGACCCGCTTCAGGCTGTTGCCAAAGCCGTGACCAAGCACCCGGCTGGCGTTCATCATATTGTCAGGCAGCCGTCTGATGCCTGACATCAGCGCCCCATATCCAACCGCCTGAAAGCGCACCAGATAGGCGGTGAGAAGAATGCCGGCACCGCCAAGAAGCAGCGTCGCGCGGGGGTTGTCCACCATCCCGGCCCAGGTGCGGTCGATCACACCGGCAAATGTCAGCACACCGATGGCAAGCATCGTTCCCGGGATCGCATAGCCGCTTGAGGCCGCCATCGTCAGACGCCGCACCGCCACACCGCCGCGGTATGTGGCCGCCAGAACAAGCAGCGTCGACACGGCAACGATCAGCACCGCCGCGGCGCCAGCCATCATCATCGAGGCGCCAACCGTGTCGATGACCTTGCCAAGCTGGTCGGTGATGGGGCTGCCAAGAACGAACTTCAGCAGCACGCCGACCGGAATGACAAATCCAAGCAGCAGCGGCAGCGCGCAGACCGCCTGACATGCAAACTGTCCCTTCATGCCTAGCCGAAGAGGCTGCAGTTCAACCGCCGATTTGCCATTGCCAGCGAAACGCTGACGTGATCTGGCATACAGTTCAAGGCCGAGCAGGCTGAGAATGAATACAAAGCCGAACAATGAAATCTGTGCCGCGGCGACGATATTGTTCATGCCAAGCCAGACATTGAAAATACCAAGGGTGATCGTCTCGACGGCGAAATATTCCACCGTCCCGAAATCAGACACCACCTCCATCAGGACAAGCGCCAAACCGGCGGTAATGGCCGGTCTGGCAAGCGGCAGGCCGACAGACCAGAATTGCGACTTGTCATGGACAAGCGCAATCTCGAACAGGCTGGCCGGGGTCAGGCGAAAGGCAATCCGCGTCACCATGTAGATATAGGGATACAACACCGAAGCCATGACAAGGACCGCCCCGCCAAGCGACCGGATCTTGGGAAACCAGTAATCGGCTGGTCGCTGCCAGCCAAACAGGTCACGAAGAAGCGACTGCACAGGGCCGGCATATTCAAGGAAGTCGGTATAGGTGTAGGCGATAATATAGGCCGGGATGGCCGCTGGCAGCAAAAGCAGCCATTCAAAGACACGCTTGCCGGGAAAGCTGTAGCGCGTGATCACCCAGGCCGTGCTGACCCCGAAGAACACAGCCACCGCACCGACACCGCCCATCAGCAGCAGCGTGTTCACCACATAGCGCGGCAGCACGGTCGACACCAGATGCCGCCACAGACCCTGGCTGTCGCCAAAGGCGGTCATCCACAGGGCGATGATCGGCCCGAGAATCAGCAGGCAGATCAGAACGGCGGAAACCGACCAGCCATCAAAATGGCGGGTCGGCCGGCCTGACCAGTATGACAGAAACGTGGCTACCATCCGACCCGATCAATAATCATCTGCGCGTCCGGTGCCAGTTCGGCAAGCCGCTCAATCGACAGCTCGTCGCGCCTGAATTCACCCCATGACGCCAGAACACCGCCCGGCGTCACGGCCGGATTGACCGGATATTCAAAATTGATCTCACCATAGAGTTGCTGTGCCACCGGCGTTGTCAGGAATTCGAGGAACTGTTGCGCCGCCTCGGGATTGGGGCTGTGCCGTGCCATGCCGCCGCCGGAAATATTGACATGATTGCCGCGACCATCCTGATTGGTGAAGACAAGCCTGATCGACCCGGCCCAGTCCTTTTGCTCGGGCTTGTCGCCAAAGAGCATCTTGCCGTAATAATAGTGGTTCATGATCGCCACATCACACTCGCCCTGGAAGATGGCCTTTGCCTGGGCGCGGTCATTTCCCTGCGGCTTGCGCGCAAAATTTGCGACCAGACCATCAGCCCACATCTCGGCGGCGTCGGCCCCGTTCGCGGCGATGATCGAGGCCATGAGCGAGCGGTTGTAGACATGGCTTCCCTTGCGGGTGCAGACACGGCCCGCCCATTGCGGGTCGGCCAGATCCTCAATATCGGCGATCGCCCCTTCCGCGACCCGCTCAACCGAGGTCGCGACAAGCCGCGCCCGCGTCGAAAACGCAAACCAGCGATTGTCGGCCGCCCGAAGATGCGACGGCACATTGGCCCTGAGAATAGACGAATTGACAGGTGCCAGAAGGTCAAGCTCGGCATATTCGCTGAGCCGCGCGATATCGACCGTCAGAATGACGTCAGCCGGGCTGGCCTCACCTTCTGCCAGAAGACGTTGCGCCAGACCCTTTGAAGCATAGACGACGCGGGTCTTGATTCCGGTCGTCGCCGTGAAAGCATCAAGAAAGGGCTGCAACAGAAACTGCTGGCGATGCGAATAGATGTTGATCTCCGCCGCCGCCGCCATGACCGGACCAGCAATCACGAACAGCATGGCGCACATCGCCGTCAGTCTGGCACGGAAGAATCTGGCCGCGATACGCGCCAGGGGCGGTGTCTTTGCAAGGTGCATGATATGGCTCCCCCTTCGGCATGGAGTTTTCAATAAGTGCGAATGATTATCAAATGCAAATTAACCAGAAAAAGTAAAGAAAGAATTGATAATGATTATCAATATCATGTGCAATTATTTTTATGATTGTTTTCAGATAGATAGATTTCCCTTCAGGCAGAACTGACCAGCAGGATCCGATGGGATTTATTGTCGCACGGTGCCTTGCTGACCACCCTGACCGCAAATTTGTTGCGCGGCCCAACCGGCGCGTCTATATCCGGCGGAGTTTCTTCACCCGCGCGAATGGTCCGCAATCATGCTTGACGACACTCTTGTCATCGCAATCCTCCAGATCATCGCAATCGATATCATCCTTGGCGGCGACAACGCCATCATCATCGCCCTTGCCTGCCGCAATCTGCCGTCACGGCAGAAGAAACTTGGCATTCTGTGGGGTACGGCGGGGGCCATCGGCCTTCGGGTCCTTCTGGTGTTTTTCGCCAGCACCCTGCTGACAGTGCCATCGCTGAAACTGATTGGCGGGATTCTTCTGGTATGGATCGGTGTCAAGCTGTTGGCCGAGGAACAGGATTTTAACGAGGGATCGGTCAAACAGTCAGGCAGCCTGATGGAGGCCATCCGCACCATCATCATCGCCGATTTCGTGATGAGCCTAGACAATTCGGTCGCCATCGCCGCCGCCGCCAAGGGCAATATGGCGCTTGTCGTGTTCGGGTTGCTTCTCAGCGTGCCGATCATCATTGGCGGCAGCGCGATCATCCTGCGGATGATGCAGCGCTTTCCCGTCATCATCACATTCGGCGCCGCGCTGCTGGGCTGGCTTGCCGGCGACCTGATCGCGCATGATCCGCTGTTGAAAGACTATATGGCCACCCTTCCCGACCATGCCGCCAAAGCCGCCGCCGGTATCGGCGCCCTTGCGGTTGTTGTTGTCGGCCGGGTGCTGGCCAGCCGCAATCGGGAACGTCAGGCGTCGGGCCAGTAGAGCCGCATCGGGTTGTCAATCAGCAGGGCCTGTTGCAGGGCCGGCGTCGGCGCGATCCTGGCAATGGTATCGACCAGCAGCCCGTCATCGGGGCGGTGCGACTTCATGTTCGGATGCGGCCAGTCGGTGCCCCACAACACGCGGTCTGTGAAACGCTCGACAAGATATCGCTGGAACGGCACCACATCATCATAGGGCGGTCCGTCGACGGTCAGCCGTTCTGGACAGCTGACCTTGGTCCATAATGTCGGCAGCTCTTCCATCAACGTGACAAACCGGCCGAAATCCGGACCATCGACCGGCTTTGCCACGTCAGGCCGGCCCATATGATCGACCACGACGATCCCGGGAAGTTCCTTCAGAAAGGGCGACAGATCAGCAAGGTCGGGCGCCTCGAAATAGACAACGATGTGCCAGCCAAGACGCTGCACACGTTCGGCGGTGCGCATGAACACCTCGCGCGGCGTCGCATCGACCAGCCGCTTGACGAAATTGAACCTGACGCCGCGCACCCCGGCCTCATGCATCATGTCGAGATCTTCATCGGCGATGTCATGCGCCACCACCGCCACGCCCCGCGCCATCCCGCCGGAGGCCCGCAGCGCGTCGATCATCGCGCTGTTATCCTTGCCATGACAGCTTGCCTGCACGATGACATTGCGCGACAGGCCAAGATGATCGCGAAGCGCGAACAGCATGTGTTTGCCAGCATCGCCCGGGGTGTATTTTCGTTCCGGCGCAAAGGGGAATTCATCGGCCGGCCCGAAAACATGGCAATGCGCGTCAACGGCGCCCTGTGGCGGCACGAAATCGGGCGTCTTGGGATCGGGATGCCAGGTGATCTCGCCACCGGTCCTGTTGTTTTCGGTCATGATCGGCCTTTCCTCAGAAAATCATCCCGTCGAACAGCTTGCGTGTGGTGCGCATCATGCCGGCCTTCAGGACCCTGTCATCATCATCGCATTCAAGAACGCAGGCGGTGGCGCCATTCGGATGTTCAACCGCCATCACCTTGCGCGCGCCGTGCGGGATCTTCGCCATGGCCGCCACCGGGCTCGCCGGAAGCAACGCCGCCGTGGCCGCGCTGACGGCGGCAAACACGCCAATCGTATCGTGACAACGATGCGGGATGAAGCTTCGCGTCATGAAGGCACCGCCATGACGCGCCGGCGCCACCATGGTCATCTTCGGCACCGATTTTTCGGTCACATCACCAAGCTTCATCATCCCGCCACAGGCAAGACGAAGCGCTTCCAGACGCGCTTTCAGCGTTTCGTCCGCGTCAAGTTCGGCTGGCGTTTCATAGCCGCTGATCCCCATATCGGCGGCGCGAAGCACCACAATCGGCATGCCATTGTCGATCATCGTCACCTCGAAACCCTCGACAAGATCGACTTCATTGCCGGTTGGCAACAGCGACCCGCACATCGATCCGGCGACATCATCAAAGACAAGTGGCACGGCGGCGGAGGTGCCGGGAACGCCATCAATGGCCTCAGCGCCAGCATAGCTGACCCCGCCATCCGGCGTCGCGATGCTGGCGGTGGCCACCTGCCCGGTATTGCGCATGAAAATCCGCACATCGGTTGTGTCACCGGTGACCGGCACAAGGCCACGTTCGATGGCGAAGGCACCAACCCCGGCAAGGATGTTGCCACAATTCTGCGCGTCCGAGACAAGTGCCTGATCGACAAACACCTGCAGGAACAGATAGTCGATATCGCAGTCATCCCGTTCTGTCGGCGCCACGACGGCAACCTTGCTGGTCAGCGGGCTGGCGCCGCCCATGCCGTCAATCTGGCGGGCATCCGGCGACCCCATGACACGCAGCAGCAGCGCGTCGCGCGCGGAATCCTCGGCTGGCAGGTCAGCAGCCAGAAAATAGCCACCCTTCGAGGTGCCACCCCGCATCCACATGCATCTTGTTCCCGCAGACGACATCGCCCCGCCCTTCAGACCAGCCCAATTACTATAATCATACCGCGACGACAGGCATATTGACCATAAAAGCTTGGCAAGGCCCCATGCCTAAATTCTATCTTGTCGGCATGGCGCGCCAAGCGCCAGTTTGCTATCCATTTGGTATGGGAGATACGGAATGATCATTGCCTTGATCGGATTTGGTGAAGCCGGACTGGCGATCGCGCGCAGCCTTGGCACGGCTGACAACAAGACGGTTCTTCGTGCCTTCGATATAAAGCTTGTCGATGATGATGACGCCATCGCCACGGCAATGGCGGACCGGATCAGCGATGCCGGTGTGGAAATCTGCGCTTCGCCGGCTGACGCCGCCGCCGAGGCCGATATTGTGATCTCGGTTGTTACCGCCGACCAGGCTGCCACCGCCGCCGGGCTGACAGCACGGCATATACCGCAGGGCGCGCTCTACCTCGACATGAACAGCTGTGCGCCGACGACCAAGCAGATTGCCAGCAGTTCGATCGAACCCGCAGGCGGGGTCTATGTCGATGTCGCGGTGATGGCACCAATCGAACCACATGGCCATGAAACGCCAATGCTGGCCGCCGCGTCGGACCCCGAGGCCGTCGCGGCGCGCCTGGCCGCCGCCGGGCTGCGCCCACGCTTTGTCGGTGATGAAATCGGACGCGCCTCGACCATCAAGATGCTGCGCTCAGTCATGGTGAAGGGCATCGAGGCGCTGACTGCGGAATGTTTCCGTGCCGCGGTCAAGGCAGGTGTTGCCGACGAGGTGGCAAACTCTCTCGACGCATCGCAAACGGATATGGGCTGGGCCGAGCAGGCCTCATACAATATGGAACGCATGACAGCGCATGGCATTCGCCGCGCCGCCGAGATGCGCGAGGTGGCGAAAACGCTTCGCGCGCTTGATATACCGCCGGCAATGACAACCGGTACGATTGCCTGGCAGGATGACATGGGGGCGATTGACCTGACGCTGGCGCCCGACACGCCGCTTGCCGACCAGATCGCGATGATCGAACAGGCCCTCAGATCGGACAAGGATACATCGGACAAGGAACGGAGCTGATCTCATGAAAATCTGTCTTGCGGGCGGTGGCGCCTTTGGCAAAAAGCATCTTGATGCGCTGAAACTCATCGATGGTGTCGAGATTGCCTCGATTGTCGGCCGGCGCCTGGAGCCAACACGCGAACTTGCCGCCACATATGGCGTCGCACATGCCACAACCGACCTTGCGGAAAGTCTGGCAATACCCGATATCGCCGCGGTGATCCTGGCCACGCCAACCGGCATGCACGCCGAACAGGGGCTTGCCGCGATGGAAGCCGGCAAGCATGTGTTGATCGAAATTCCGATGGCTGACAGCCTGGCTGATTCCGAGGCGCTGGTGGCAAAGCAGAAAGAGACCGGCCTCGTGGCGATGGCGGGCCATGTGCGGCGCTTCAACCCTTCGCATCAATATGTCCATAATCTGATCACCGCCGGCGAATTATCGGTCCAGCAGATGGATGTGCAGACCTATTTCTTCCGCCGCAGGAATATCAGCGCCGATGGCAGCCCGCGAAGCTGGACCGACCATCTTCTGTGGCACCATGCCTGCCACACCATCGACCTGTTCATGTACCAGACCGGCGAGATGGTCACCGAGGTTCACGGCGTTCAGGGACCACATCATCCCGAACTTGGCATTGCCATGGACATGGCCATCATCATGAAGACGGCAAGCGGCAAGCTGTGCACGCTGTCGCTGTCCTTTAACAATAACGGGCCGCTTGGCACCTATTTCCGCTATATCTGCGACAACAACACCTACATCGCCCGCTATGACGATCTCTATGACGGCCATGAGAACCAGATTGATGTCAGCAAGGTCGATGTTTCGACAAACGGCATCGAACTGATCGACCGCGAATTTGTTGCCGCCATCCGCGAGGGCCGCGAGCCGAATTCAAGCCTCGCGCAATGCCTGCCAGCGATGCAGGTGATGGATATCATCGAACGTCAGTTCAGCGCCTGACCACCAGATCGGGCCCATTTTTGGGGAGACAGCGTCATGATCATTGATTGCCACGGCCATTACACCACAACACCACCCGGCGTTGCCGACTGGCGCGACGCGCAGAAAGCCGCCATCGCCGCCGATCCGGACCATATCAGTGACAAGGGGGTGATGACTGTCAGCGATGATGAAATCCGCGAAAGCATCGAAACCAACCAGCTTCGCGTTCAGCAGGAACGCGGCACCGACGTGACGGTGTTCTCACCGCGCGCCAGCTGGATGGGGCATCATGTTGGCAACGCGTCGACCTCACAGGCCTGGACGGAACATTGCAACGACCTGATCCGACGGGTCTGCAGCCTGTTTCCCCGCAATTTCGTGCCGGTGTGCCAGCTGCCGCAAAGCCCGCAGACGCCGATCGAAAGCAGCATCGCCGAGCTGCGCCGCTGCGTCGAGGAGATGGGGTTCATCGGCTGTAATCTGAACCCCGACCCGTCTGGCGGTTACTGGAAGGACCAGCCGCTTGGCGACAAGTACTGGTACCCGCTCTACGAGGTGATGTGCGAGCTGGACGTGCCGGCGATGATCCATGTCAGCGGCGCCTGCCATCCGGCCATGCATACGACAAGTTCATTCTATCTTGGCGCCGATACGACAGCCTTCGTGCATTTCATGATGTCGGACGTCTTCACCGACTTCCCGCAGATCAAGTTCATCATCCCGCATGGCGGCGGCGCGGTTCCCTATCACTGGGGCCGCTTCCGCGGCATGGCGCAGGATATGGGGCTTGGCGATCTGAACGAGCGCGTCCTCGGCAATATCTTCTTCGACACCTGCGTCTATCATCAGGACGGTATCGATCTGCTGGTCGATGTGATCCCGACCGAGAACATTCTGTTCGCCTCGGAAATGATTGGCGCTGTTCGCGGCATCGACCCGCGAAGTGGCCATTACTATGACGACACCAAGCGCTATATCGATGGCAGCACGCGGCTCACCGACGCGCAGCGGCAGATGATCTTTGAGGATAATGCGCGGCGGGTCTTCTCGCGCTTCAGCCTGTAGGCTGGCCGTCAGAGCGGGTGTGGTCAGGGTGGCTCCGCGGGCCGGCAAGGGCGACCCCGGCGCCGGCGCCAAGGATGAGCGCGACGCCAAGAAACTGCGCAAGGTCCAGCCTCTCGCCAAGGAACAGCGCGGCGGTGGCGGCGGCGACAAGAACCTCTGACAGCATCAGGATGCCGACCAGCCCCGGCGACAGATACTGGCTGACCCGGAAGATCAGCATCAGGGCTGGCAGGAACACCAGCGCCCCGAAACCGAACGCCCAGGGCGTGGCCGCAAAAAGCGCCTGCGGCGGCGGTGTCGGGACCTCCAGCGCCAGAATGAGGACGCCGGCCAGCACGACACCAATACAATATTGAACAAGAGACGCATTGCGAAAGTCGGCGTCGGGAAAGCGACGGAGGACGACGGCGCCGGCCCCCCATAACAGGCCCGAAAACAGACCAAGAAGGTCGGCCGGTTCAAAGGCCAGCCGCCAGGGATCAAGTCGCATGACAAGGCCACACCCGACCACGGCGGCGCCAACGGCAAGCCAGCGGCGCCAGCCCGGGCGTTCAGCAAGGACAAATCTGCCAAGGATCGTTCCCCAGACAGGTGTCAGATAGAACAGAACCGTTGTCTTGCTGACCGAGGCCAGCATCAGGCCAAGCCCAAAACAGGTGAAGCCGGCGCTGATCAGCCCCCCTGCGGCCAGATATACCAGCCAGTGATGACGCGCCGCCATTGTCGCCCGAAAGGCGAACGGCATCAGCAGCAGCGCCGGCATCAGCATGAACATGCCCTGCACCCAGAGTGGCGCCAGCCCGAGCGATTCAGCCTCGCGCATGGGAAACCACATAACGCCCCAGACACCCGATGACAGGAAGACCAGCAGCGAGGCTGTGCGGTGACTGTGCTGGCGAAAGAAAAACTGCATGGAGGGGTCGCGTTTGGTCCGGGTGCACGGCAGTGTGACATGCGGCGGCAAAAGGCTCTAGGTCTTTGTTGCGCGAGATGGCCAGTCTCGGCTAGGTTGAGCGCAGTTCGCCTTTGCCCGGCGCCGCCGGGCCCCTGCAGCCCCGTGTTTCACGTCATCTCAAAGGGACGTCGCCATGACAAATTATCTTTTCCAGCCTCCCGCACCAGCCGTCATTCCCATCTTCGGCAGTGACAAGCTGTTTCCGGTAAACCGGATTTTCTGCGTTGGCCGCAATTATGAAGCGCATGCCACCGAAATGGGCACGGTCGTCGACCGTGAGGCGCCTTTCTATTTCACCAAGTCACCAACCACGATCGTGATGGCGGAAGGCGAAATTGCCTACGCACCGCGGACCGAGAACTATCATTACGAAATGGAGCTTGTCTTCGCGCTGAAGAGTGGCGGCACCAATATTGCCGAAGCAGACGCGCTGACGCATATCTTTGGCTGCGCCGCCGGCATCGACATGACCCGGCGCGACCACCAGAACAAGGCCAAGGAAACACGCCGTCCATGGGACACCTCGAAGGATGTCGAGCAGTCGGCTGTTGTCACGCCGCTTCGCCAGATGGTCGAGGTGCCGTCGGTCGGTGCCGGGCGGATCCATCTGGAACAGAATGGCGAGACAAAGCAGGATGCCGATCTGTCGCAGATGGTCTGGTCGGTTCCCGAGATCATCGCCGACCTGTCGACCATGTACACGCTTCGCGAGGGCGACGTCATCTTCATGGGCACGCCGGCGGGTGTGGGCGCGGTGCAACGCGGCGATGTGCTGACCGGTGGCGTTGACGGGATTGCTGATTTCGAACTGAAAATCGCCTGACGGCACAGCCGCGGATATCAATCGGCCAGGCTATCCTTCGATGGCCTGGCCTTTCTTTTTGCGCTCTATTGAAGGTCTGAAAAGGCCTCGGCAAGCCGGTCCATCGCCTCGACGAGAAGCGCGCGCCGGCAGGCAATGTTGAACCGCATGCACAGCTCGCCCTCGACCCCGAAGGTATAGCCCTCGCTTGGTGCCAGTCCGGCATCATTGAGCCTCGCCGTGAACTCGTCGCGGGACATGCCGGTACCGGCAAAATCGACCCAGGCAAGATAGGTCGCCTCAAGATCCATCACCGACAGGCCCGGAATGGCGGCAATGGAGTCATTGAGACATTGCCGGTTCCCGTCTAGGTAGGTCAGCAGCGAGTCAAGCCATTCATCACCACCCTCATAGGCGGCCTCGGCCATGATCATGCCAAACCGGTTGTTCGAGATCGACATCGCCAAACGCGCCCGTGCCACGCGTTTTCGCAACGCCGGGTCGGGAATCAGCATGCTGCCAGTCTCGATGCCGGCGATGTTGAAGGTCTTGCTTGTCGCGACAAGCGTGATCAGCCTGTCACTGATCTCCGGCGCCACCTTGGCGGTTATATGATGTTGATGACCCGGCATGATCAGGTCGTGATGAACCTCGTCGCTGACAAGGATGATGTCATGGCGCGCGCACAGATCGGCCACGCCGCGCAGCTCGTCGGCGGTCCAGACACGGCCGCCGGGATTATGCGGCGAGCACAGGAAGAGCAGCCTCTCATCACCGGTGAGTGTGGCTTCCAGCGTGTCCAGATCCATATGGAATCGGTTATCCTTGATGACCAATGACGACGCCACGACACGACGGGCATTGGCTTTGATAATCCGCCCAAAGGCGTGATAGACCGGCGAGAAGACAATGACCCCCTCGCCAGGCGCCGAACAGGCCTGGATGATCATCGCCAGCGCGTTCACAAGACCATGAGTCTGCATCGCCCATTCGGGATCAATATCCCAGTCATGACGGCGTTTCATCCACGCCGCCATCGCGGCGCGGAAGGTGGAATCATCCCCGTAATAGCCATGAACGCCATGGTCAGCCATGCGCTGTAGCGCGGCATTGATTGGCGGCGCGGCACGAAAATCCATATCGGCCACCCAAAGCGGAATGCCGGTATCCAGCGACACACCATAACGCCCCATCCCGTCCCATTTCTGGGAATGCGTTCCGCGGCGGTCGATCACCTCGTCAAAATCAATCATCGATAGTCAGCCCCTGGCCAAAGCCATTGAATGTGCAGGCGCAGTTACATTTCAGAAGATAGCTGGTTTGCGCGTTCGTGAGGCGTCACGATACGTTTACAGATCGGGCTTTGCCAGCCATATTTTCAGCATCAAGAAACAACCATGAACAGGGCATCATGTCAGCCACCGTCGATATTCTGAAGGATCTGATCGCGTTTCCTACCGTCAGCCGCGACCCGAACCGTGCCCTGATCGACTATGTCGCGGCGCGCCTTGAGGCGACTGGCGCCGACTGGCAGGTGATCCCGGATGCAGATGGTGGCAAGGCCAACCTGTTTGCCACCACCGGCCCGCGCGACAGTGGCGGCGTCATGCTGTCTGGACATACCGATGTGGTGCCGGTGGACGGCCAGGAATGGCGCATGCCGCCCTTTGTCTGCACCGAGGAAGATGGACGCTATTACGGACGCGGCACAGCCGATATGAAAGGGTTCGTCGCCGCCGCCATCCATGCGTTCGAGACCGCCGCGCGCGATGACCTCGCAACCCCGCTCCATCTGGCACTGTCCTATGACGAGGAATTGGGCTGCCTTGGGGTGCGTTCGATGATCGACATGCTGGCAGCGGCGCCGGTGCAACCCGTGATGTGCATTGTCGGCGAGCCGACCGAAATGGGCCTTGCCACCGGCCACAAGGGAAAGACCGCCATTCGCGCCGACTGCACCGGCATGGCGGCACATTCATCACTGGCACCGCTGGCGGTCAATGCGGTGCATCTTGCCTGCGATCTTGTGGCCGCGATCCGGCGACGCCAGCAGGTCATCGTCGATGCTGGGCGGCATGATAACGCCTACAACATTCCCTACAGCACACTTCATGTCGGACTGATCACAGGTGGCGTGCAGGTCAATATCGTGCCGCAGGAAGCCCGCGTCGATTTTGAAATCCGGAACCTTGCCGATGATGACCCGCAGGCCATTCTCGACGCCATTCGGGCCGATATCGCGCCCATTGTTTCCACAGCGCAGCAGACCGCGCCGGAGGCTGACATCACCCTGACGGTGGTCAACAGCTATCCTGGCCTTGAAACTGCGCTTGATTCCGAAATTGTGGCACTGCTTCGTGATCTGACCGGGGTGAACGCCACCTGCAAGGTTGCCTTTGGCACCGAAGGCGGGCTGTTCGCACGTGACCTCGGCATCCCGACAGTCGTCTGCGGGCCGGGGTCGATGGATCAGGGCCACAAGCCGGATGAGTTTGTCACCGCCGCGCAGCTGGCGCTGTGTGACGACATGCTGGCCAGCCTCACAAGCCGCCTTCGGACCGGCCTGTAGACCGGCCTGTAGACCGGCCTGTAAACCAGCCAGACTACAGACAGGCGTCAAGACCATCCATAAGTTGCCTGACCTCGGCATCGGTCGTGTAATGCACAAAGCTGAGGCGCAGCACGCCTGCCTCGGCATCGCATCCCATGGCGCCGATGGTCCGCACCGCATAGAAATCACCAGCCCCGGCCATCACGCCATGACCGGCAAGCGCCTCGGCGATCCCGGCCGCTGGCCGCGCCGTATGCAGCGCCACTGTCGGCACACGCCCGCCCCCGCCACCAAGCTCGCCACCAATCTGGCTGCTGCCGAGAATCCGCGCGTCATTGCGGCTACCGAGAAAATTGAGAAGCGGTGCCAGCGTTCTATCCTCATGCGCACGCTGCATCGCGGTGACAATGCGCGCCCGTTCGGCCGGGCCAGCGCCAGCGCCAACATGATGGTCATAGAGAGCGTCGACATAATCCGCCATGCCGGCGGCGGCGGCCACCTGCGCGTGGTCCGGGCCGGCAGGTGTGAACCTCTTGGTCCGTGAACCGGCATTGAAGAAATGCGCCTGATTGGCAAGCCTGTCGGCAAGGTCGCGCCGGATAACCATGATGCCCTGATGCGGCCCATAGGTCTTGTAGCTTGAGAACAGATAGATATCCGTGCCAAGAGCGTCGATATCGGGAAATCCATGCGGTGCCATGCTGACACCGTCGACGCAGGTCACCGCGCCAACATCATGCGCCATCGCCACCACTCTGGCGACCGGGTTTTCCTGCCCGACGATGTTCGAACAATGCGGGAAACAGACAAGCTTCACCCGCTCATCAAGCAGATCGGCAAGGCGGTCGGTCTCAAGCTGGCCACTCTCGGCATCGACATGCCATTCGCGGATCTCCATGCCGCGCGCCGCCAGGCGCCGCCAGGCACCACTGTTGGCCTCATGATCCTGATCGGTGACAATCACCACATCACCGGGGGCCAGCGTCTCGGCAAAGGCCTGCGCCAGCACATAGGTGTTCTGACTTGTCGAGGGACCAAAGCTGAGTTCGTCCGTCTCGACATTCATCAGCGCGGCCAGCCGGGACCGCGCCTCGTCCATTTCCTCGCCACCTGCCCGGCTGGCAGCATAAGAGCTGTATGGCTGGACCTTGCGCTGCGTATAGAAGCGGTGCAGCCGGTCGATAACCTGACGACAGGTGTAGGACCCGCCGGCATTCTCGAAAAAGGCCTGCCCGGCAAGCGCCGGTTCAGCAAAGGCCGGAAACTGGCGGCGGACAAATTCGATATCAAGATCGGTGGTCATATCCTGCTCCATATTCGTATTCAGCATGGCCCGTCAGGGCTGGTTGAGGCTGCCGGCATCCGGTCCCCACACATCACTTACAGTATAGCCGTCGGCAAAGATATCGGTGGGATCGGTGGCGATCATCGTCTCGCCAAATCGCCAGCCGCGCCCGCTGATCCGCGGCAGCACCGTCTGGCGTCCGGCAATTTCAGTCACACCGGTCAATGTCACCTCAAATCGCGAGTTGATGACCGAGCGTGTGGTGATGGTCTCGCCGATGGCAATCTTGCCACGCGCGTGAAGCGAGGCCAGATGCGCCGATGACCCGGTGCCGCACGGGCTGCGGTCAAGGCGGCCCGGCGGCATGATGGTGGCGGTACGGGTCTCGCCACTGGCAAGCAACTGCCGGAACATCACATAGGCAATGCCGTTGATGGCCGGAATCTCCGGATGGGCAATCTTGTGGGCGTTATTGAAATCCGTCCGCATCACCATGCCGATTTCGGCAAGTCGCGCGGCATTTTCCGGAACAATTGTCAGCCCCACCTGCCCGACATCGACAAGCGCGTAGAAAACCCCGCCATAGCAGATATCGGCGTGGATCGTTCCCCAGGCGTCGGTCGCCAGCGGCACGTCCAGCGCCTCGACAAAGGCCGGCACCATGTCAAGATTCACACGCACACACTTGCCATCCCGGCATTCGGCCCGCGCCGTGACGAGGCCTGCCGCCGTTTCCAGCGTCACCACCGTCTCCGGCTCTTTCATCTCGACCACCCCGGTCTCAAGAAGCGCCGTCGTCACACAGATGCTGTTTGATCCGGAACTCGCATGAGCGCGGTCAGGCTGCATGATGATGAAGGCGACATCGGCACGCGGGTCCACAGGCGGCATCAGAAGATTGACCGAGCAAGCCGGGTTGCCGCGTGGTGCCAGCATCAGGTGGCGGCGAAGCGCGCCGTCACCGTCATTCAGTGTGGCGAGCCGGTCGGCGATCGTGTCTCCCGGAATGTCGGGCAGACCCTCAATGACAACATAGCCAAGCTCACCTTCGGCATGGACATTGATCATGCGCAAAGAGCGATCTTTGACTTGTTCTTTCATTCCCCGGCCGCGGCACGAAGGGCGCTGATGGTGGTGCGGGGTGAGATGGCCTCGGTCGCCGTGATGATCTCGACAATCGCCCCTGACGGCGCGGCGCAGGCGCGTTCATAGGCGGCAGCGAATTCATCGGTGTGTGTCACGCGCTCGCCGTGGAATCCATAGGCCGCCGCGATGGCCATATAGTCCGGATTGACAATCTCGGTTCCCGAAACACGGGCCGGATAGTGCCGTTCCTGATGCATCCGGATGGTGCCGTAGCTGCTGTTGTTGATGATCAGGATCACCGGATTGAGTCCCGCCTGCAAAGCGGTGCCAAGCTCGTTGCCGTTCATCTGGAAATCACCGTCACCGGCAAAGCACAGGACGAAACGCGACGGGTCATGAACCTTCGCCGCCAGCGCCGCCGGAAGGCCGAATCCCATTGATCCACTCTGCGGACCCAGCATCCGCTGGTCGCGCCCATAGGACAGGAACTTGTTCGGCCAGATCGAGAAATTGCCGGCCCCATGCGTGACAATGGCATCCGCCGGCAGCGTTTCCTGTATCCGTGCCGTGATGGCACCCATGTCAACCTCACCAGGCTGGGCCGGTGCCGTCAGCGACGCCAGATAATCGGCCCGCGCTGCCTCGCACCAGGCGGTGCGAGGGGCGCTGTCCGGCAGGTCGATCGTCGCCAGTGCGGTGGCCATGGCGTTCGGACCGGCATGGATCGGCAGGTCCGGCGCATAGATCTTGCCAATCTCGTCATCCGAGGCGTGGCTGTGGATCAGCGTTGCCGCCATCCGCGGTGCATTGAACAGGCCATAGCCGTCTGTCGTCGCCTCGCCAAATCGTATATTCACCGCCAGAATCAGATCGGCCTCACGAAGCAGCGTTTTCATGTAACCATTCATCGCCACACCGGCATCACCAACATAGGCCGGACAGCCATTGTCGATGATATCGTGGAACCGGAACGCCGCCACGACAGGCACGTCACTGGCGCTGGCGAAATTCTCCACCGCGCGGGCAGAATCCTCGTGCCAGCGCGTACCGCCAAGAAGAATGACCGGCCGCTCGGCGGCGGCAAGTCTGTCCGCAATCCCGCTGACATCGGACGGTGACGGTGCCGGTTCGGGGATCACCACCGGGCCGCAGGGCTCGGCCTCTGACGTGGCGACAAGCATATCCTCGGGAAGCGCCACCACGACCGGACCCGGCCGGCCGCTGAGCGCCACTGTCCAGGCGCGGCTGATGATCTCGGGAACGCGGTCCACATCGTCGATTTCAACGGCCCATTTCGCCAGCGGTCCGAAAAAGGCGGCATAATCGACTTCCTGAAAGGCCTCACGCCCCTTCACATCGGTCCCGACCTGTCCAACGAACAGGATCATCGGCAGCGAATCCTGCATCGCCGTATGAATGCCGACGGTGGCGTTGGTGGCACCGGGGCCGCGCGTCACGAAGCAAAGGCCGGGCGCGCCGGTCAGCTTGCCCCACGCAGCCGCCATATAGGCAGCCCCGCCCTCCTGACGACACAGAATCAGATCAAAGATATTGGCGTGGTCGACCATCGCATCGAGGACGGCAAGATAGGATTCGCCCGGAACGCCGAAGCCCCGCGTCGCACCAAGTCCGACCAGGCTGTCCATAAGCAACTGACCACCTGTTCTCAGCCTTGCCTGCGCCACTGGCCTACCCTCCCGTTACGCTAAAGTACCCACCGTGATCTAGGCTGCCAGCACCTTGGCAACCGCCGCGGCAAAAGGCTCATGACGGCCGCCTGACAGGCCGGCGATATTGATCCGGCTGTCACCGACGACATACATGGCGTGCACCTCACGAAGCGCCTCGACGCTGTCCTTGTCGAGACCAAGTCGCGAGAACATCCCGCGATGCGTGGCGATGAAATCAAACCGATCAGTATTGCATTGCCGGCGAAGCTCGTCCGCCAGGCTCTGCCTGATCGACAGCATGGTGTCGCGCATCTCGCCAAGCTCGGTTTCCCACTCGGCGCGAAGGGCCTTGTCACCAAGAATGATCGCCACCAGCGCCGCGCCGTGATCGGGCGCGAAGGAATAGTTCAGACGGTTGAGAACGGCCAGATTGCGGCTGACAACTTCATGCTGGTCAGCTGACTCGCAGATCACCATCGCGCAGCCGACGCGGTCACGATACAGACCAAAATTCTTTGAGCATGACGCCGCGATCAGCATCTCGGGCACGCGCGCCGCCATGGCCCGCAGCCCGGCCGCGTCGCTATCAAGACCATCACCAAACCCCTGATAGGCGATATCGACAAAGGGGATGGCACCTTTGGCAAGGATGAGGTCGGTCACAGCATCCCACTGTGCCGCGTCAAGATTGGCACCGGTCGGGTTGTGACAGCAGCCATGAAGCATCACCACATCCTGCGGCTTTACCGCGGCAAGATCGTTCATCATGGCATCGAAATCGACGGTGCTGGTGGCGCCGTCAAAATAGCTGTAGCTGCGCATTGGCATGCCCATATGCCCGGCGATGCCGACATGTGATGGCCAGGTCGGGTCACTCAGCCACAGCGTCGCCTCGCCATTGATCTTCTTGATGGCCTCGTAGAGCTGGCGAATGGCGCCGGTTCCGCCCGGGGTCTGGATTGTCGCCACACGGTCGGCAGAGACGGAATCACCAAGAACCAGCGCCCGCATGCTGTCGCGGAATGCCTCATCGCCGGCGAGCCCTTTATAGGTCTTGGTCGTCTGGCTTTCGTGAAGGACCATTTCGGCCTTCTTCACCGCGCTCATGATCGGTGTGTTGCCTGCGGCGTCCTTGAAAACACCAACGCCAAGGTCAATTTTGCTGTCGCGCGTGTCGGCGGCGAACAGCTGGCCAAGACCAAGGATGGGATCGGGGGGAACGGGCTGGAACTTCTCAAGCATGGGACGACCTTTCAGTAGCGAGACGCGCCGGTGGTTTCTGCGATCCTGTTTAGGGCATTCGGCGGGTTGCTGGCAAGCCTGTCAGGCGTCACGACCATGACGCCGGCTGACGGTCATGTCAGCGTTTGACCTCGGGGATCAGACCACGCGGCGCGAAGCGCAACACCAGCAACAATACCAGCCCCATCGTCAACAGACGCATATGCGCCGCACTTTCGATCAGATGAAGGCGCAACCAGTGGTCGGCCGCCATGCCCGATGTCAGCGCGCGCATCAGCCACAGACCGATGGGCTCGGCCTCGATCCAGAAGAACCAGATGACGAACCCGCCAAGAACCGCACCCCAGTTATTGCCCGACCCGCCGATGATGACCATGACCCAGATCAAGAAGGTAAAGCGAAGCGGCTGGTAGGTTGGCGGGTTGAACTGGCCGTCAAGCGTCGTCAGCATCGCGCCGGCGACACCGACGACGGCCGAGCCGAGGATGAACACCTGCAAATGGCGGCTGGTCACATTCTTGCCCATCGCGGCGGCGGCCGTTTCATTGTCCCGAATGGCCCGCATCATCCGCCCCCAGGGCGAGCGAAGCGCCACTTCGGACAGATACAGCACGATCAGCAGGACAACCGAGAACAGCCCGGCATAGCAGAGCTTGACCGTGATCGAGGCGGCTGTCTCAATGCTCATGTCAAGCCCGCCAGCCCAGGACTGGAACGCCGGTGACTGCTTCAGGTCAACCTCGTAGGGCACCGGGCGCGGCAGGCCGGTGACATTCTTCACACCGCGGGTCAGCCACTCCTCAAATTTCAGGAAATAGATGATGATTTCGGAAATGCCGAGCGTGGCGATGGCAAGGTAGTCCGAGCGAAGACCAAGCGAGATCTTGCCAACAACCCAGGCCGCGCCGGCAGCGAAAATGCCGCCAACGACCCAGGACAGGACGATCGGCATCCCAAGTCCGCCAAGAAAGCCCGAGGTGGTCACGTCAACGGCCTCGATTGCCTCGATGGCCGGGTCGGCGATCATCCGCGTGATGACATAGCCGGCCAGCGTGACAAGACCTGTCAGCCAGTAACGTCGGCGGCCAAGACCGGCCGTGCGGCGCCAGGCATAGACGCCGGCTGCCACCGTCACCAGCGCCGCGACAAGCCCACCAAGAATACCGACGCCACCAGCCTGCCAGGCACCCGCCACCGGCGGCACCGAAACAAGCATCGCGGCAAGTCCACCAAGTGCGGCAAACCCCATTGTGCCGACATTGAACAACCCGGCATAACCCCACTGGATATTCACGCCAAGCGCCATGATGGCCGAAATGATGCACATATTGACCAGCGTCAGGGACACATCCCAGCTCTGGACAAAACCCACTGTCACGAACAGCAGCGTCATCAAGGCAAACATCGATATGTTGCGGACTGACGGGCTCATAACGACTTCCCACTGAAAATACCGGTCGGTTTGACCAGCAGCACAATCACAAGAATGACAAATGACACGGCGAATTTGTAATCTGTCGACAGGAACTGGAC
This sequence comes from Puniceispirillaceae bacterium (SeqCode), assembly GCA_049623505.1. Classification (GTDB taxonomy): domain Bacteria; phylum Pseudomonadota; class Alphaproteobacteria; order Puniceispirillales; family Puniceispirillaceae; genus UBA8309. The sequence continues at coordinate 25,013 of JBMZTC010000008.1, forward strand.
CAGCGTTTCAGGCGCCATTGATTCCGGCACCAGATAGGTGACCACCCGCTTGTAGGCGAAGGTGACGAACAGCTCGGAAAAGGCGATGACAAAGCCGCCGGCGATCGCGCCAATCGGGTTGCCGACACCACCGACAATGGCGGCGGCGAAGATCGGCAACAGGAGCTGCAGATAGACAAAGGGTTTGAAACTCTTGTCCAGCCCGTACAGCGTGCCGGCGATGGTCGCCAGCACCGCCGTCATGATCCAGGCAATCATGACCACCCGGTCCGGATTGATTCCCGACAGCAGCGCCAGATCCTCATTGTCGGAAAAGGCGCGCATCGACTTGCCGGTGCGGGTGCGGTTCAGGAACCAGAAAACCGCGGCGACGGTCACAACGGCCGTCACGACGGTCACCGCCTGGGTTGTCTTGATGGCAAGCCCCTCATTAAGCCCGGTCATCTGTTTGAATTCCCGCGCCTTCATGATGAAACGCTGGCCGTCGGCAAACACCTGGTCACGCGGGCCGATGACGAACCGGATCAACCCGTTATAGACGAACATCACGCCGACAGAGACAATCAGATAAATCACCCCGGACGCCTTCTGGCGACGATAATAGCGATAGACCAGCCGGTCCGTCACCAGACACAGGATAATGGCGGCAAGGATTCCAACAGGGAGCGCCAGCAGCGCCGTTGGCAGCGGACCAAAGCTGACCCCCGCGCCCTGCAGGCCCCAGGTGGCGAGGATGACAAACATCGTGCCGATGGCCATGGTCTCGCCATGCGCGAAATTGGAAAACCGCAGCACAGCATAGACGAGCGTCACACCAAGCGCGCCGAGCGCCAGCTGGCTGCCATAGGCAAGGCCAGGCACGATCACGAAATTGCCAAGGATCACGAGGGCGTTCAGAACATCACTCATCTCACCCTCCAAGGAACGCCCGCCGCACCTCGGGATCGGCCATCAGGGCCGCGCCGGTGTCGGTGTAGGCATTTCGTCCCTGCACAAGAACATAACCGCGATCAGCGATGTTGAGCGCCTGCTTGGCATTCTGTTCAACCATCAGGATGGCGATCCCGGTCTGCGCCACCTCGATGATCCGGTCAAACAACTCGTCCATGACGATTGGCGACACGCCAGCCGTCGGCTCGTCAAGCATCAGGATTTTCGGCTGTGTCATCAGCGCCCGACCGACCGCCACCTGCTGACGCTGGCCTCCCGACAATTCACCTGCCGGCTGGGCGCGTTTTTCATGCAGGATCGGAAACAGATCGAAGACCTGCTGCATCGTGGTGTCGATATCATCACGGCGGATGAACGCCCCCATTTCGAGGTTTTCCTCAACCGTCATGCTGGTGAAGACATTGTTTGTCTGCGGTACAAAACCCATCCCGCGAAGGACACGTTCCTGTGGCTTCAGGCGCGAAATATCCTCACCCTCAAGCAACACCCGCCCCTCGCGAAGTCCCAGCATGCCGAACATGGCCTTCATGGCGGTTGATTTGCCGGCCCCGTTCGGGCCAACCACAACGGCAATCTCACCAGGCTCTACGCCGATGGTACATCCATGCAGGATATCGGCGCCGCCATAGCCGCACACCATGTCCTCGCCGACCAGGAAACTCATGATGCCGCTCCCGCGCGAGGCCGATTTTTCAGACCGGTGCCAAGATAGGCCTCGATGACATCCTCATTGGCGCGCACCTCTTCAGCCGTGCCGGTGGCAAGGACAGCGCCCTCAGCCATGACAATGACCGGATCGCACAGACGGGAAATGAAATCCATGTCATGCTCGATCATGCAGAAGGTGTAGCCGCGTTCGCGGTTGAGCCGCAGGATCGCATCACCGATCGTCCGCAGCAAGGTCCGGTTGACGCCGGCGCCAACCTCGTCAAGGAACACGATCTTGGCATCCACCATCATCGTGCGACCAAGCTCGAGAAGCTTTTTCTGACCGCCGGACAGATTGCCAGCCAGTTCATCAGCCACCTGGCTGATCTCCAGAAATTCGATGACCTCATCGGCCTTGCGGCGCAGCTCGACCTCCTCGGCACGGACCCGCCCCGGGCGAAGCCACGCATCAACAAGACGTTCTCCCGACTGGCCGCCGGGAACCAGCATCAGATTCTCGCGAACGGTGAGCGTCGAAAATTCGTGGGCGATCTGGAACGTGCGCAACATGCCCTTGGCGAACAGCTCATGTGGCGGCAGGCCGGTAATGTCCTGACCATCCAGCAGGACGCGCCCGGACGTCGGGGCATGCAGGCCGGCAATCACATTGAAAAGCGTCGTCTTGCCAGCACCATTCGGGCCAATCAGCCCGGTGATCGATCCAGGCGCGATCGACAACGAGACGTTGTTGACGGCCCTGATGCCTCCAAAATGCTTGGAGAGGTTTTCAACGACAATCATGCAGCACCGGCACAAGCATTACAGCAGACGGGTATAAGAGACGATATGCATAAAAGAAAGACGGCCCAGACATCATATCCGGGCCGTCTGTTTATATCTTGACCCTAGCGGTAGCCAACGGTGGTGTTCTTGCCACCGTCGATCAGGATCTCGGCATAGCTGCCGGCCGACTCGCCCGAGCCGATCAGCTCGACAGCCGAGGCGCCGACATAATCGACATCACCGCCACCAGCGATGATTTTCAGTGCCTTGCCAAGCTCACCAGGGAAGATCTTCTCGCCAGGTGCGTTGGCAACCATCATGACCTTTTCCTTGTAAGCAGCGGCGTCGGTTGAACCGGCGGCCTGCATGGCCATGATCATCAGCGCAGCGGCGTCATAGGACTCGGCCGTGAACGGACCATTGGCAAAGCCAGCTGCCTTGGCCATGTCGTCAAGCATGGCGGCACCCGGGCTGTCGGTTCCCGGAAGGGTGCCGATGGAACCGTTGAGGTCTGGACCAATGGCGGCTGGCAACGCGTCGCCAATCATGCCGTCAGGAAGGAAGAAGCTGTCAAACGCGCCAGTGTCGAGCGACGACTGGATGATCATCTTGCCACCCTGGTCGAGATAGCCGGCCACAACCAGCATGTCACCGCCTGCCTGCGACAGGGCCGCGACTTCAGCGCTGTAATCGCCTTTGCCTTCTTCATGCGCGGCGTTGATGGTCACACCGCCACCAAGCTTTTCGTAGTTCATCTGGATGCTGTCAGCCAGACCCTTGCCATAGTCGTTGTTGGTGTAGGTGATGGCGACGGACTTGATGCCCTTTTCCATCAGCATTTCAGCCACAACCTGACCCTGACGGGCGTCGGACGGTGCCGTGCGGAAGAACAGACCGGAATCCTCAAGGGTGGAAAGCGCAGGCGATGTCGCCGATGGCGAAATCATGGCAACACCCTTGGCCATGGCCACATTCTGCAGGGTGGCGATGGTCACACCCGAGCAATCGGCGCCCATGATGCCGCTGACACCGTCAGAAGTGATCAGACGCTCGGCGGCGGCGGTGGCCGCTGCCGCGTCAACACAGGTCGAGTCACCACGAACAGGGGTTACCGAGCTGCCGCCCATGAACGCACCGGATTCGGTGACTTCCTTCATGGCGAGTTCAGCACCAGCCGCCATGTCGGGCGTCAGCGATTCAATAGGGCCAGTGAAGCCAAGCAGAACGCCGATCTTCACATCTGCAGCCAGTGCAGGTGTCGCGACAAGCGCCGACGCCATGGCCGCCATAACTAGTTTTTTCATCAGGACCTCCAAAAGTGATGAGAATGCGTTGGCGCAAGTAAATGACAGGAGGTCACAATAAGGCAAGCTGAAATACGCCTCTTTCGGGCGACATCACGACGCAAACGCAACGTGACTCAACAACAGCATTCTCTATACCTGTTTCGGATAACCGAGTGTTTTCAGAGATATGCTGATCTCATCAAGAATGGCCGGGTCATCAATTGTCGCTGGCATGCTCCATTCCACACCATCGGCAATTTTTGCCATAGTGCCGCGAAGCACCTTGCCGGAGCGGGTTTTTGGCAGACGATCGATGGCGACAACAAGGTTGAAGGCCGAAACCCGCCCCACCCGTGTCTTCACAAGATCAATCGCCTCGGCGCAGACCTGATCAACCGGTTTCTCGCAATTCGGATAAAGACAGATCAGTCCCAGAGGCAACTGCCCCTTCAATTCATCGGCGACACCGATTACGGCGCATTCCGCGACGTCGGGATGTTCGGCCAGAACCTCTTCCAGCTGACCTGTCGACAGCCGGTGACCGGCGACATTGATGACATCATCCGTGCGCGCCATGATGTAAAGATACCCGTCCTCATCCTTGTAGCCGGCGTCACCGGTCTCGTAATACCCCGGGAAGGTGGTCAGATATTTCTCCACAAAGGCGTCGTCAGCCCCCCATACCGTTGGCAGGCAGGATGGTGGCAGCGGCAGCTTGACGGCAATGGCGCCAAGTTCGTTCGCCGCGCGGGGTGTTCCCTCCTCAGACAGGATGTCAATCGCATAGCCCGGCATCGGCACCGAAGGTGATCCAAGCTTGACCGGCAGCGTCTCGATCCCCACCGGATTGGCGCAGATCGACCAACCGGTTTCGGTTTGCCACCAATGATCGATCACCGGCACGCCAAGCTTGTCCTGCGCCCAGATGATGGTATCGGGGTCGGCCCGCTCGCCAGCCAGAAACAGATGCTTCAGCGACGAGGTGTCGTGGATTTTCAGGAATTCGCCTTCGGGATCGGCGCGTTTGATGGCCCGGAACGCTGTCGGCGCGGTGAACAGCACCTTGACACGATGATCCTGGATCACCCGCCAGAACACACCCGCGTCAGGCGTGCCGATGGGCTTGCCCTCGAACAGCACGGTTGAACATCCCGCGATCAGCGGCGCGTAGACGATATAGGAATGGCCGACAACCCAGCCGATGTCAGACGCGGCCCAATAGACATCGCCCGGGTTGATGTCGTAGATGTTCGGCATCGACCACTGCAGCGCCACCGCATGGCCACCATTGTCGCGCACCACGCCCTTCGGCTGGCCGGTCGTTCCCGAAGTGTAGAGAATATACAGCGGGTCGGTCGCCCTGACCGGCACCGGCGCCACCTCATCAACACCCTCATGCGCCGCGTGCCATTCGAGATCGCGCCCGTCGACAAGGTCGGCCGCCAGCGCCTCGCGCTGGTAGATGACGCAGGAGTCCGGCTTGTGGGCCGACAGCTCAATCGCCTCATCAAGAAGCGGCTTGTAAGCCACAATCCGGTTTGGCTCGTGGCCGCATGACGCGCTGATGATGGTCTTTGGCGTTGCGTCATCAATGCGCTTGGCAAGCTCGGCCGCCGCAAATCCGCCAAAGACGACGGAATGCACCGCGCCAAGCCGCGCGCATCCCAGCATCGCGATCACGGCTTCGGGAATCATCGGCATGTAGATAATGACCCTGTCACCGGCGCTGACACCAAGCTTTTGCAGCATGCCGGCAAACCGCGCCGTGGCTGTCTGAAGCTCGGCATAGGTCAGCGTTGAAGCGCTGCCGGTGATGGGCGAATCATAGATGATGGCCTTCTGGTCGCCACGTCCGGCGGCGACATGTCTGTCGACGGCATTGTGACAGGTGTTCATCTCACCGTCAGGGAACCAGCGATGGAAAGGTGGCTGCGATGACTCAAGCGCGCGGGCGGGTGCCTTGTGCCAGTCGATAGCGCCAGCAGCCTCCATCCAGAAAGCCGCGACATCGGCCTGCGCCCTGTCATAAAGATCCCGATAAATCGCCATGACCCTACCCCCGTTATGTGACATCGGTCCTGCTCAGTGACACCATACTAGGCATAAATTCACAGCTGGCAAAAGCCCAACCCGCAAGCGGCTCATCGCATTGTCACAAGTCCGTGATCGTGCACACAACATCGAATCCGCGTCTTGGTCAGCCCCTTTTCCTTGGGTAATCTTGCCAGAAGAAACTGGTCATGAGGACAAGACATGCCCGTCACCAATCATGTTACGGAAATGATCGCCACCGCGCGATTGCTCGTTGAGTCGATCAGCGTTGCCGAGGCGGCGGGACTGCGGCGGCTTGACGCCGCCATTCTGATTGATGTTCGTGATATTCGCGAACTCCACATGACGGGAACGGTGCCGGATGCCTTTCACGCACCACGCGGCATGCTTGAATTCTGGGCCGATCCGGACAGCCCCTATCACAAGTCGATCTTTCATACCGACAAGAAACTGATCCTTTTCTGTGCCTCGGGACTGCGTTCGGCCCTGGCGGCACGAACGCTGCAGGAGATGGGGATGGACAATGTCCTCGACCTGGAAGGCGGCTTTACCGAGTGGAAGATGCAAGGCCTTCCTGTTGACCTGCCGGGCTAGTGTCAGCCAAGCGCCCGCGCCGTAGCCCGCAGCATTTCGATCAACCCCGGTCTGTTATCAGGGTCGGTTGGCGCGTCCTGTGAGGCAAGGTGGACGATCACCACTTCACGCGCCGGGTTGATCCACAACCACTGGCCATGAATCCCGATGCCGCAAAATTCATCATCCGGCAGGCCTGTCTGGTACCATTTCGACCGATAGCAGCCATCGGGGAAATGACGAGGACCGTCCGACTGTGCCTGCCAGGCGGCACGCGTGTCATGTGTCCGCAGATCGGCAATCCAGCTTTCCGGAACAACCTGCTGCGCCCCGACGGCACCGCCGCACCGCACCATCTCGCCAAGCCGCGCGAGGTCCGGCGCGGTTACGCAGATCCCGCCGGCAACGCGTGGCGCGCCATAGGTATCAAGGGTGATATACCCCTCGGCAGCAAGGCCGGAGGGTTGCATGAGACGATGTGACATCAGCGCGGCGAAACTGTCCCCTGCCGCGCGCTCGACAATCCAGCCAAGCAGATCACTGTGTGGCGAGCAATAATGAAACCGGTCACCATGCGCGCCATCCGAGGCGGGAAGACGGGCCAGAAAGCGGCGCAATCCCTCGCTTGAACCGCCTTCTTCCGGCGGGTTCCAGGCGGCCGCCCGGCGATAGGCCATGAAAATTCCGTCCTCATCCAGATATTCTTCACTGAAGGCAGATGCGACAGTCATATCCAGAACATGCCGCAATGTTGCGCCCTCATAGGCGCTTCCCTTCGTTTCAGGAAGGTAATGCGTCACCGGACGGTCAGGATCGAGAACGCCAGCGCCGACAAGATTGCCAACAAGAAGCGCGGTCAGCGATTTCGAGATGGAAAAAATGATATGCTGCCTGTCAGCCGCGCCCCAGCCCCCATACCATTCATGGACCAGCTGTCCACGCTGCAGCACGACAAACGCGTCGGTGGCGTTGGCCTCAAGATATCCGGCGAGGCTCGTGCCATCATCTGCCACCGGCACACCGGACAGATCCTGCCGCGCCTCGGGTAGCCGCGTCGGGGTGGTGGCAGGTGGCATCGGCGCGGTCGGCAGCAACTGCCGGACGTGCGAGAATGACCAGCGACAGACTCCCGGCGCCCGCCAGTCGGCCACCGTCACCTGCCTGTCAGGTGATGGCGGTGCGCCTTGCATGAGGTTCATCACATCGCTCATCCAGCATCACCGTTCAGCTACGCGGCCGCTCAGACGCCGCCGGGAGAGCAGGACCATGGGCGCCGCAATCAATGTGGTCAGATCCTGCTGCTGGCCAGCGCCGCGCCTTCGGCAAGCGTTGCCAGCTTGGCGTAGGCAATGTCCGGATCGACGGCCCCGAAACCGGCGAAGGTGCCGAACCCGCAGTCGGATCCTGCAATCACCCTCTCAGCGCCGACAATGCCAACGAACCGCTCAATACGCTGTGCCACCAGCTCGGGATGCTCGACGAAATTTGTCGTGGTGTCGACAACGCCCGGGACCAGCACCTTGTCATCCGGGATTTCAACGGCGCGATCGCGAAAGACCGTCCATTCATGCGCGTGACGCGGATTTGATGTCTCGAACAGGACATAGCGCGCGCGGGTCCGCATCAAAGTCGGAAACACCTTGTCCATGTCGATGTCACAGACATGCGGCCCTTCATAATTGCCCCAGCAGATATGAACCCTTACCTGCGCCGGATCGATATCGCGAAGCGCATGGTTGAGCGCTTCGACATGCATGTTGGCGACGGCTATGAATTCATCATCGCTGAGATCGGCAAACAGCATATGCCGCGACAGCGCCAGGTCCGGGCAATCAAGCTGCAGGTCGAGACCAGCGCCGACAATGGTTTCATATTCGGCCTTCATGGCATCGGCCAGAGCCGCCAGATACGCCTCGCGGGTCTTGTAATACTGGTTCTGCAGAAACAGCGAAATCACACCCGGCGACGCCGCGTTCATGAACCCGCGCTTGATGCCCTGCGCCGCCATGCCGGCCTTGAGATTGTCAATATCGGCCTGCAATTCGCCCTGGCCCCTGGATGTCACCTCGCCAGTGCACATGGGCCGCGCATATTGCGGTGTGCCACCGTCATTCGCCAGCCTTTCAAGAAAACCCGGAAACAGCTTCAGATCGCCCGGGGCGTTGCGCGGGCTGTCACCTGAAAAGCCGGTGTAACGGTCCTTCACATAGGTGGCGTAGGAAATTTTCGAGGTTTCGCCATCCGACACGATGTCGATCCCCGCCTCGGCCTGGCGACGCACCGTCTCGGCACAGGATGACGACATGCAGGCCTTGAAAGCCTCGCCATCATATGGCTCGCCTCGTTCACGCGCGAAGATGAAATCAACAACCTCCTGGCTTCGGGGGAGCGACCCTACATGGCTTGTCAGGATTTTCATCATCAGTCTTTCTCCTGGTTCAGAACCGTCAGCGGCCCCTTGAAATAAGATGGTGATCCATCAGCGTCATCAGCGACGATACCACGGATCAGAATGGTCTCGCCACTCAGCGAAGGCCCATTCGGGATTGCCCATGCAGGACTAACCGGACCGGCCGACTTCGCCGGACCGCGGGCACATCCACCTAGCCTGTCTTCATCAGAATCTGCTTCCAGATGGCGGTTTCATCGAACAGCACATATTCCCGGCGCAGGCCACGAGGCCCGAACTCGGCATGGCTGATCCCCATCACATAGACCTCGGCACCGGTTGGCGCGCCATAGGTTCCCCAGCCATCATGCAGACCGTGAAGCCCCCAGCGAATGGCCGCGCGCGGTGCCATGTCAGGGTCGGTGCGGCCGATCTGATGTTCGATGGTGAATGTGGCATTTGGGAAACTGGCACGAAGCCCCATCCAGAACCGGTCAGCAGCGTCATGGCCATGCGCGGTGACCCCGCCGGGAAGCTCCAGCTGGCAGGCCGGATCATAGCGCGCGGGGATCACCGCCATGTCGGCACCCATCATCCGGCCCAGAATATCGGCATAGGCAGCGCCCCATTCATTTTCATTGCCCCGCCCTTTATACGGGCCGGCAACATCGATGGCTGGCACGAAGGGCCTCACGCAGTTGTCTGGACCGCCCTCTCGGTCAATCAGGTCGGCGGCATAGGCCTTGGGATCCCAGCCAAGCTGGCGCACGATCGCCCCCTGGTCGCGGATCAGCCATTCATCATTGATCTGATTGTTGATGGCATGACAGTCGGCGATGATCCGATAGACCAATGTCTGGCCAGTGGCGTTGCCATACACCCCGTCACCGGCGTGGGTGGCCGTGGACAGGATGCGGTGCGACGACAACATCCCCTCTTCCGGCGTGCCCGACCAGATCACATCCTCGCCAAGAAGACGGCGATCCGGAAACTCGGCAAGAGTCGCCATGGTCGCCGCAATGACACCCTGATTGCCGGTGACAACCGATCCTGGCGAGCGCACCGGAATGTCAGGCGCGTAATAGTCATGCAGCGTGGCAATGCCACGGCCTTCCCAAATCTCTGCGGTGATCCCCAGGATATAGTCGGGAAAATCCTTCCATTTCGGGTCGAACCCCTTCATTGCCTTACTCCCTTTCCTGTTCCAGCGGGCGCACTTTCGGCTGGCGCGCGGATCCGCGAATGATCATTCGTGCGTCAACCTGAACGCGCCGCGGCGCGTCATCACCGCCTTCAATCTTGCCCATCAGCGCGGCGACGGTCGCATCCGCCATCTGGCCCGATGGCTGACGTATTGTCGTCAGATCGAAACTTGGCGAGGCGGCAAGCTGGACATCGTCAAATCCGACAACCGAGACATCTTCGGGAATCCGAATGTTGAGCCGGTGACGCAACACATCCATGACGGCGAAGGCCATGTGATCGTTGGCGACAAAGACAGCATCAGGCCGATCAGCTCGCGAAAACATCTCGAGCGCCGCCGCGGCCGCCGTTTCGGTCTGGAAATTGCCGACACCGCGCGCGAACAGGTCATGCCCATGCGCGGCAAGACCGGCCCGGAAGCCGGCCTCGCGGTCGCGCTGGGTCGAAGCGCCCTCCCACCCGGCGATATAGGCGATCCGCTGGTGACCGCCGGCGACAAGAAAGTCGGCAAGTGCTTTTCCGCCACCGAAATTGTCCGAAGTGACTGTGGAATACCGGTCATCATGCTGCGCCCGGTTGAACAGCACCACCGGAATGCCGGCGGCATCACACCGTTCGGCAAGCGAGGATGAAATGGCGACAGATGCAAGGACGATCCCATCAACCTGATAGTCCATGATCTCCTGCAGGACGGAATCGACATTCCCCGCCGTCTGCTGGGCCATGAAGACAAGGACGTGATAGCCCTGCGCCTGAAGGCGGGTCGACAGTTTCTCGAGAATGTCGGGATAGAACTGGTTGTCGAGATAGGCAACAACAAGACCGATCAGGCGCGATTTGCCGGTGATCATCGAGCGTGCCAGAACGTTCGGGCGGTAGCCAAGCTCCTCCGCCGACGCGCGGACACGGTCGGCCATTTGCCGTGATACCGACGCCCCGGGCGTGAACACCCGGCTGACAGCCGACTGGCTGACGCCAGCATGGCGGGCCACGTCAAGTGATGTCGCGGTTTCGCGTGCCATCAATCCGCTGTCCACCCCCCATCAATCAACAGGGCTGTACCGGTGATCAGGGCCGCCGCATCGGAGGCCAGAAACGTCACGGCACCCATGATGTCCTCCACCTCGCCGACACGGCCAAGCTTGATCTTTTCCTCGATCCAGCGCACCCGTTCAGGCCGCGAGAAAGTCTGTTCGGTCAGGGGGGTGCGGATAAAGGTCGGGCAGATGGTGTTCACCCGGATCCGATGCGGGCCAAGCTCGATCGCCATTGCCTTGGTAAAGCCCTCGACAGCGTGTTTGGACCCGCAATAGACGGCCCGGTCAACGCCGCCAACAACAGCCATCTGGCTGGAGATTGTGATGATCGACCCGGTGCGGCCATCCGCGATCATCGCTCTGGCCACCGCCTGCGCGGCGAAATAGGCACCACGCATATTCACATTCATCACGGCATCAAAATCAGCCGGATCGGTGTCCACGACAGGCGTGTGGCGCGCCAGTCCGGCGCTGTTGACGAAAATATCCAGCGGGCGAAGCGATTCAATGCAGTCCGCCATCGACTCAACATCCGCGATATCGCCGACGATCGCCTCGGCAGAATGGCCGGCAGCCGTCATCGCCGCCACCGCCGCGTCAAGCTGTTCACGGCGCCGCGCCACAATGATGACATGCGCGCCTGCCTCGGCCAGCGCGATAGCGCAGCCAAGACCAATACCTGACGACCCGCCAGTCACAAGCGCCCGCCGTCCGGCGAGGGAAAAGGACGGGGTTTTGGGAAGCCTGGTCATGCTGCGTCTCCCTGCGATGCCGGAATGCCACGTGCCTTGTTGAATTCACGAAGCCGCGCGAACACGTCGATGCCAATCTGGTCATACATGTCGAGAAGATCGACAAGCACCCAGTTCTCGCGGATCAGCCCATCCTCAAGCCGCCAGAAATCCAGACTTCGCATGGTGATTTCCTTGCCAATGGGCGGCAGTCCAAGCCAGCCATCATGGCTGATGGTCTGGATCATGTTCGGCCACCCCGTCACACCGACGAAATTGTTGTCGCCAAAGAAGTGATAGGTGACCTGGTCAACCTTGGTGCCACGGTCTGGCATCGCCTTCAGGAACGGGATCTGGTGCCAGTTGCGAAACCCTTCCAGGCCACGTCCGGTCCCAATCCCGGCCGGCCCGTACCAGTTCATTCGCGGATGCCAGAAGCGTGGCAGTTCCATGAGCTCGGGCCCACCCTCGACCGGATGGCGTTTCATCTTTGTCAGCATCTCGACGATCAGCTCGCAGCTTGCCGCGCTTGCCGCCTCATCGCGTTCCGGCCTGATCAGACCATCACCGCTTGCCGGTCCGGGAATACAGAATTCACGCCCGAGCGACGGCACCAGCGGCCAGGCATTCGCCTGCATCATCACCTCGGGGATGTCCCACAGGGCCTGATAGCCGGTTACCTTCCCGTCATCGAACCGATAGAATTCATGAAACCGCATATGCGCCAGATGACCAGTCGGCGGAATGTCGAGAAACGGCGCGGCAAAGGTGCCGATGAAATGACCGCCGCAGCCAACCCAGTCAGCGCCATGATGATCCGTCCCGGACATGACAAGCCAGTCACGCCGTTCAACATCCGGCCAGGCCGCCTTCAAAACAGCCAGCGCCCCGTCGTGAAAGGCCTGTGGCCCGGTCATGTCGCCAAACGGATGCGCCAGCCGGAACACCGCATCTTCGGCCACCACCGCATCAAGGGCCCGCCTTACATTGCCGTCCTCCCAGTCATACTGGGCGGCAAGAAGCTGGCGCAGCGCGGCAATATTGGTGGCGTGGCGTGACATTATTCGGCCGCCTCTCCATACGGTACATTGCGCCCTCCATAGCGGCGGACCCTGATATTGCACTGCTCGGCATGCCCGACAAATCCTTCAAGCATGCACAGCCGTGAGCCATACTCCCCGACAAGGGCCGCGGCTTCATCGGTCATGATCTTCTGATAGCTGTGCGTCTTCAGGAACTTGCCGACCCACAGCCCGCCTGTGTAGCGACCGGCCTTTTTCGTCGGCAGCGTGTGGTTGGTGCCGATCACCTTGTCGCCATTGGCAACATTTGTCCGCGCGCCAAGAAACAGCGCCCCATAGCAGGTCATGTTGTCGAGGAACCAGTCATCGCGGTCGGTCATGACCTGAACATGTTCCGAGGCGACATCATCGGCGACCTGAAGCATTTCGTCATAACTGTCGCAGACAATCACCTCGCCATAATCCTGCCAGCTGGCGCGCGCCGTATCGGCGGTTGGCAGGATGCCGAGAAGCCTGTCGATCTCGGCAAGCGTATCATTGGCAAGCGTCTCGGAATTGGTCAGCAGGACAGCTGGCGAATTATAGCCATGCTCGGCCTGACCAAGCAGGTCGGTGGCGCACATTTCGGCATCGACCGTCTCGTCGGCGATCACCATCGTTTCGGTCGGGCCAGCGAAGAGGTCGATCCCGACGCGGCCAAACAGCTGGCGCTTGGCCTCAGCGACAAAGGCATTGCCAGGGCCGACAAGCATATGGACCGGCTCGATGGTCTCGGTACCGATCGCCATCGCGCCAACGGCCTGAATGCCGCCAAGAGCATAGATTTCATGGGCCCCGCCAAGATGCATCGCCGCGATCACAGCCGGATTCGGCTGGCCTTCGAACGGCGGGGTGGTGGCGACAATGCGCGGCACGCCGGCGACCGAGGCGGTCAGGACAGACATATGCGCCGAGGCCACCATCGGGAATTTGCCAGCCGGGACATAGCACCCGACGGATTGCACGGGAATATTGCGATGACCGAGAATGACACCCGGCATCGTCTCGACCTCGACATCCTTCATCGAGTCACGCTGGATTTCGGCGAATTTGCGGATCTGGTCCTGGGCAAAGCGGATATCATCAAGATCGCGCTGCGACACCCGAGAGACCAGTTCTTCGATCTCATCCTGCGTCAGCCGGTAACTTGGCGGCGAGAAATTATCGAATTTTTCCGCCAGTTCACGAACCGCCGCATCGCCGCGCGCCTCGATTTCGGCCAATGCCGATTCGACGACGGCACGCACCCTGGCATCGTCCTCGGAACGCTCTGCCTGCGGTTTGCCTGTCTTCAGATATCGTATTGTCATCCCTAGCTCCGCTCATTACCGCTGTCAGGGCGTGGAGCCGGTCGCTCGCCACGGTCGAACGCCTCCCATCCCTCGCCATTGAAAACATCGACGCCAAGCTGCGCCATGACATGGGGAAAATCGACCATGACCCAGTTGTCGGCGATCTTGCCGTCCACAACCTTCCAGAAATCCATATAGCGGATCTCGACCGTCCTGCCGGTTGGCTCGACTCCCATGAAAACACCTGAATGCACGGCTTCCTGACGCCCGAAGGCCGCCGCCCATTCACCCATATACAGACGCGCCTCGTCGATGCAGACCTTGTCCGAGAAGGCTGCCTGGAAGGGACGCTGCCAATTGTCCTGGAATTCCTTGAGGCCGGTCTTGGTGCCGCATCCCGTATTGCCCATCCAGCGGAAACCCTCGGCAAAGAAATCGCCGATATCATTGATCCGGTGGTCGTTCAGCCCATCGACCATGCCTTCGATGACAGCTCGTGTCTTATCTGTCTTCGACATGTCGGTGCCGCGCGTCAGGGCGGCCTGTTCGGGTCGTGCGCCTGCCATTGTCATTTCCCTTCCAGCCGACGACCATCGGTCGCGTCGAACAGGTGGCATGCCGTGCGCGGCAGGGTGATATGGACCTCTTCGCCAATTCTGGCGCGGAATTCCTTATGCGCCTTCACGGCCACCATTGAATCACCGGCGCGCACCGTCACCATGGTGGCGTCGCCAAGAAGTTCCATTGCGTAGACAGGTGCCGAGATCACCCCTGTCGAGGCTGTCAGCCGGGGTTTGCCGCCAGATGTGGCGATGGCGGCATCCTCGGCACGAAAGCCGAGCGTCACGCGGCCCTCCACCCCTTTCAGCCCCTTTACCGCGATGTTGTCGGCATCAAAGGCACCGTCCGATATCGTGCCCTCGACAAGGTTCATGGCCGGGCTGCCGATGAACCCGGCAACAAACATGTTGGCCGGCCGGTCATAGATTTCGGTCGGGCTGCCAACCTGCTGTACAACCCCGCGATTCATCACCACAACGCGATCGGCAAGCGTCATCGCCTCAATCTGATCATGCGTGACATAGATCGTGGTGACCTTCAGTTCATGATGGAGATGCTTGATCTGGGCGCGGGTCGACACGCGAAGCTTGGCATCGAGATTGGACAGCGGTTCATCCATCAGAAAGACGTTTGGCTCGCGAACGATGGCGCGCGCCAGCGCCACACGCTGTCTTTGACCACCAGACAGCGCGGCCGGACGGCGGTGCAGAAAGTCATCCAGTTCCACCATCGCGGCGGCGCGGCGCACCCGTTCATCATGCGTCGCCGGATCGACCTTCCGGACCTTCAGCGGAAAGCGGATATTCTCGTAGACATTCATGTTCGGATACAGCCCGTAGGACTGGAACACCATCGCTATGTCACGGTCCTTGGGCTCCAGGCCATTGACCACCTGCCCGTCGATCTCGACCTCACCCTCGGTAATTTCCTCAAGCCCGGCAACCATCCGCATCGTCGTCGTCTTGCCGCATCCCGACGGCCCCAGCAGCACCAGAAATTCCTGATCGGCGATATCGAGGTCAAAGGTGTCGACAGCGACGAAATCCCCCCATCTCTTGGTCAGATTTTTCAGCCTGATCCCAGCCATACCGAGCCCCCTATCCCTTGACCGCGCCAGCTGTCAGACCACTGACAATCTGGCGCTGGAAGAACATCACCAGCACAAATAGCGGCGCTGTCGCCGAAACGACCGCGGCCACCGCATACATCACATTGCCCTGTTCCTGGGTGTTGCCGAGGAAGCTGGCGATCTTTGGCACCATGGTCTGGTTCTCTTCGGTCAGAAGCAGACCGGTCAGCGCGAAATCATTATAGGCAAGCAGAAAACTGAACAGCCCGGTGGTGATCACCCCGGGCCACATCACCGGGATGATGACATAGCGGAAAGCCTGGAAACGGGTGCAGCCATCGACCATCGCACTTTCATCAAGATCCTTGGGAATGTTCAGGAAGAAGGAATGCAGCATCCACAGGGTGAAGGGCTGGTTGATGGCCACCATGACGATGATGGTGGTCGCCAGATGCCCCCACAGATTGAGTTCGAAGAACGGAAGAAGATAGCCCGACACCAGGGTGATATGCGGCATCGCCCGGAATACCAGCGCGATGATCAGGATCCAGAAGGCATAACGGAAGCCGGACCGCGACAGCGCATAGCCGCCAAGCGTGCCAAGTGTCAGCGAAATCGCCACCACCGACAACGTCATAAGGCCGGTATTGATCGTGGCCTTCCAGAATTCTTCCTTTACCCAGGCGCCCTCATAGCCGGCGCCGGTGAACCGGGCACCTGTATCAACCATCGTCTGCACGCCATAAAGGGCGTTGCGCCAGTCCTGTTTGGAAAAGAAATCCGCCTCGACCTTGAAGCTTCCCCACAAGGTCCAGAGGAACGGCACCGAGGCAAGGGCCAGCCAGAGGACGAGAAAGCCAAGGCTGAGCGTCGTTAACCAGACAGGTGACTTATGTGTCATCGCCCTCTCCTATGCCGCGCGCCGGTTGGCGCGCCAGGTGCGGAGCACGACAGGTGCCAGCAGGATGCAGACACCGACAATTGTCAGCATCGAGGTTGCGGCCGCGGACCCGAACAACATCGCCCCGTCACTGCCGCGAAGATCGTTATAGATGATCCAGGACAGCGAGGTGGCATTGGCCTGCGCGTTGAAACCGACAATCGGCTCAAACACCCGGAAATTATCCATCAGCTGGATAAGTGTGACGAACACCGCCAACGGCATCAGATGCGGGATGACGACATGGCGAACCCGCTGCCAGCGGCTGGCGCCGTCGATCATCGCGCTTTCCAGCGTATCCTGGGGCACGGTCTGCAGCCCGGCATAGAAGACAACGAAGGCAAATGGCGCCGAATGCCAGACGCCATAGACGATCAGGGTTATCCAGGTCAGGGCAGTCGATGCCTTCAGCGACAGGTCGGGATCCTCGAACAGGATTTGCAGCGTGGCGCCGATAATGCCCTTCGAATCGATCATCCAGAACAGGACAAGCGAGCCAATCAGCGGCGTTACGATCATCGGCAGCAGCGACACAAAGATGGTTGGCCCCTTGCACATCCCCGGAATCCGATTGACCACAAGCGCGATGACAAAGCCGAAGATGATTACCAGCGGCGTCACGACAAACGTGTAGGTCAGCGTGAAGGCAAGAGCCTTGTAGAACGGCAGGTTCAGCACCCGATCAGCAAAATCGCCAAGACCGGAGGACTCATGCCAGGCCGTGCCGATTTCCCCAAACGCCAGATGGTTGCGGTTGGTGTATGTGCCAAGTCCGTTAAAGCGGCCAAGTGGCTCGTCGGAACGCAACTGCGCGGTCGCTTCGGCATTCACCACCTCAACCGCCTTGCACCCAAATGGACCGCAATTCTCAACTGTCTCGATCACCTGTTCATGCGCGATATAGAGCGACTGAAGTCCCACCGACACGATCGGCAACGCGATGAACAGGATCATCGCCAGCGCCGACGGCCAGATGAAGCTCATGAAGGTGCGATGCGGCATGACGCCAGTCCAGTGATGCAGGGTAAATGTTTAAAAAGTTGGCCAGGAGCGCGGCGCGCTCCCGGCCCGGGAGATTTATGGCCTACAGGAAGCCCTTTTCTTTCGCAGCGGCGATATAGGCCGCTTCGATATCGGCAAGAGCCTGCTCGGCGCTTTCCTTGCCCTGAAGGAAATCAGCAAGCTCGGCACCGACGGCGCCATGCATCGTGCCCATGTAAGGCAGCATCGGATAAGGCGATGCGCCGCCAGAGGCCGAAGCCACCACGCCGGCACCTGCCGCGCGCGGCGTTGCGCCGGCGATCAGCCAGTTGGCGGCGTCAGCATTGCCAGCCGCCATGGCCGGCGAAATGCCATTCATGACCGCGATGAAGGATGCCTCGGCATCGGCAGCGGAGGCATTCTTGGCAATCGCGAAACCATCCCACCACAGCGTTGTCGCCGGGGTCGAACCACCGGATACGGTCGGGGCGGCTGCGAACATGGTGTTGCTTTCGATAGCGGCGGTTGACCCTTCACCGTCGGTGACGGCACCGGCGCGCGAACCCCACAGGTTGGTCAGCGCGACATTGCCGGCCTCCCACTCTGCCTGCACAGCATTCGAATCATGCGTCAGGAAATCCGGGTTCATATATTCGGTAAGCGCCTTCATCATGTTCAGCGTGGCAACACCCTTGGCGTTGTTGATCGCCGGCTGCGCCGTGCCGGGCTTGAAGAACTCGCCGCCATGGCCAAGATACATGTTCACGAACTCTTCGCCGAGGTTCCAGCCCGCCTTGTAGGTGCCGGCGATCGGATAATCCATCAGGCCCTTGTCGCGAATCCGCTTTGCCGCGGCCAGAACACCTTCATAGGTGGACGGCACGCCAGCGCCGGCGGCGTCAAGAATGTCCTTGCGGTAGAACAGGTGCTGGGCGTTCGCCATGAAGGCAACCGCCATCACCTTGCCGTCGATGGTAATCTTCTGCATGCCCTGAAGATCACCACCATGCTTGGCAATGAGATCGTCAAGCGGCTGCGCCAGACCATCATTCATCACCGCAACAAGCGTGCTGTTGGTGACGTGCGAGGCGGTAAATTCAGGAGGGTTGGCGGTCAGGCCAGCCACGATCAGATCCTTGTGATCCTTGTTCAGGTTGGCCGTCACGCTCGCGCCGCCACCATCACAGGCGGTGGCTGCCGCGGCGATTGCCTGGGTCGCCGGGAAGTCATTCGCAAGAATCTTCACCGAACCGGACGCAATGCCGCAACCGGCATAGGCCGTCGACGCGCTGGCAAGCACGAAGGCCGCGGAAACGGCAAGTTTGGAAACCTTGTTCATCATGTTCCTCCTAAGAACTCAATGGTGTGACTTTGTCAGGTGGCCGCGCGAACGGGCGGTATGCCCAGCGAACACCCCGCTACGCCTCTGGTAACCCGGACAACGCCAATTTACCAGAGGCGGGGTTCCTGTTCTCTGAAGCTTTGAATACGTATGCAAATTTGTAAAGCCCCTTTTCACACAGTGTGACATTTAACGGCCTGGCGCAGGCGTCGGCTTTTCATTGACAGTCCCGGCAAGAGCGCCTTTCAATCAATCCGCCACTGCATGCCGGGGGATCATACATGCCAGTTGAAATCACCGACTCCGATATCACCGCGCTCAAAAAGCAGGCTTTTGAGGATCTTCATGGTCTGGCATCAGGGCGGCTGTCCGTCACTGACATCTATCATCCCGATGCCGGCTATTGGGCAAGCCACCCGATCAATGAAATCGCCGGCATCGATGCCATCGCCGATCTATGGGCGACACTTCGCAAGGCACTGCCGGACCTCGAGCGCCGCGACAGCATCTTTACAGGGGGAATCGGCAAGCCCGACCCGCGGATGCCACCGGACATGGCAGGCCGCCAGCTTGTCGCCAGCATGGGTGTGATTCAGGGCACCATGACAGGTGATCTCTTTGACATTCCGGCGACGAATGGCCTGGTCCATCTTCGCGTCTGCGAGGTGCATCACCTGACCAATGGACGGATCGCGCACAGCTATGTCCTGTTTGATTTTCTGGATCTGATGCGGCAGGCCGGTGTCTGGCCCATGGCGCCATCGCTTGGCGCCGAAGGCATGTGGCCGGCCCCGACAACGCCAGGCGTCAGAATCACGGAAACCGACCAGGACGCCGGTCAACAGGCCATGGATATCGTTCTTGGCATGCATGCGGCGCTTGGCACATTCGATGGCAAATCGGTGCATTCCATGGCCCATGCCGACGCCTGGACAAGGGATTTTCTATGGTATGGCCCGGCCGGCATTGGCCAGACACGCGGCCTTGCCGGATTTCAGCAGCACCATCAGATCCCGTTCCTGATCGGCTGGCCGGACCGCCAGGGAGCCGGCCATTATGTGCGGATCGCCGATGGCAATTTTGTTGTCACCGGCGGATGGCCATCGGTTCGCGGAACGCATCTCGGCGAATGGCTCGGCCTGCCGCCAACCGGCCGCAGGATCGATATGCGGGTGATGGATTTCTATCATCTTGTTGATGGTCGCATCCATGAAAACTGGGTGCCAATCGACATCATCCACATCATGCTGCAGATGGGGGTCGACGTCTTTGCCCGGCTTCGCCACCTTCGCGGCGCGCCAATGACCGACCTGCCCCAATGACCGACTAGCTGGCCAGCCGTATTGGCGCCGCGTCCGCTATCAGGGTGTCGGCGGGATCATGGCTGACAAGCAGCGCCGGTATCTGCCGGTCGCGAATCTGGTCGCGAACAAACAGCCCGAAGGCATGCCGCAATTCAGGGTCCAGCGCGGAAAAGGCCTCATCCATCAGCAGGGCCTGTGGTTCGGCGAGCAGCGTTCGCATCAGCGCCACCCGCGCCGCCTGTCCGCCTGACAGCGATGCCGGATCGCGGTCGGCGAATCCAGACATGTCAGCCGCCTCGAGAGCCGCCTGAACATGCGCCCCGCGCTCACGGCGGTGGCGGGCGGCGAGACCAAAGGCAAGATTGTCACCAACCGACATATGCGGAAACAGCAGCGCGTCCTGGAACATCAGCCCGACACGCCGGCGTTCGGCCGGAAGACTGGAAATATCCAGCGCATTCAGGTTGATCTCGCCTGACCAGCGAACATTGGTCTGAACGGCCCCGCTGATGACGCCAAGAAGCGTTGACTTGCCACATCCACTGGGCCCCTGAAGAAGACGCAGCTCGCCACCCGGGACGGTGATGTCGAGATTTTCGAACAAAGGTGGCTGCCCGTCATAGGCAATGGTCAGGGCGCGCAGTTGCAGCATGCT
Source organism: Puniceispirillaceae bacterium (SeqCode) (assembly GCA_049623505.1). Lineage (GTDB taxonomy): Bacteria > Pseudomonadota > Alphaproteobacteria > Puniceispirillales > Puniceispirillaceae > UBA8309. Next base: position 45,871 of record JBMZTC010000008.1, read on the forward strand.
GGGAATCCCGATTCACGACGTTGCGAAACTATAGCCTGCGCCGGCCAAGCTATGCTAGTTCGATGCAACACAAGGTTCGTTTTGAACCCGTAGCCGAGGCACCTGGAGGCACCGACAATGACCCTGTTCCGCGCACGCCGATATATGATGATGGTGACAGCCCTGATGACGATGCTGTCCAGCCCGGCGCAGGCAGATGACCAGGATTTTGCTACCATCCTTGAAAGCGCGCGCGGCCAGACTGTCTATTTCAATGCCTGGGGCGGCGATGACAAGATCAATGATTACATCGCCTGGGCGGGTGATGAACTGGCACAGCGTCACGGCATCACCCTGAAACATGTCAAGCTGACCGATACGGCGGCCGCGGTATCGCGGATCCTGGCGGAACAGGCCGCAGGACGCAGCAGCGGCGGGTCGGTCGATCTGCTGTGGGTCAATGGCGAGAATTTTGCGGCTCTCAAGCGCAACAGCCTGCTGCAGGGCAAGCCGTGGGCGGAGTCCCTGCCATCCTGGCGTTTCACCGATGCCACGTCACTTCCCGCCATCAGGCTTGATTTCGCCGTGCCTACCGACGGGCTGGAGTCACCCTGGGGCCGTGCCCAGCTCGTGTTCGCACATGACGGAAACCGCCTTGCCACGCCGCCGCGCAACGCCGCCGATCTGGCCACCCATATCATCAGCACGCCGGGCCGCTTCACCTATCCACAGCCACCCGATTTCGTCGGCCTGTCCTTTCTGAAACAGATCCTGGTCGAAACGGCGGTGGACACGGCACCGCTCTACAAACCTGTCGACACAGCCCTGTTTGACGAGGTCACAGCGCCATTGTGGCAATGGCTGGACGGCGTAACGCCGCATCTCTGGCGTGGCGGGCGCGCCTATCCGGCGAATTATCCGATGCAGCGCCAGCTGTTGGCCGATGGCGAGATCGACATTGCCATCGCCTTCAACCCGGCGGACGCCTCCTCGGCGATCGAGCGCGGCGAACTGCCAGCCAGCGTTCGCACCTATATCCATGACGGCGGCACCATCGCGAATGTGCATTTCCTGGCCATTCCGTTCAACGCGAACGCGCCCGAAGCGGCGCGTGTTGTTGCCGATTTCCTGCTGTCACCGGCAGCGCAGATTCGCAAGGCCGACCCGCGGGTCTGGGGTGATCCGACAGTGCTGGCCATGCACCGGCTGTCAGATGCCGACCGGGCCAGCTTTGCCGCACTGCCACGCGGTGTGGCCACCTTGTCGGAAGCCGACCTTGCCGCCACGCTGGCGGAACCACATCCGTCCTGGATGAAGGCCATCGAAACCGAATGGCGCCGTCGCTATGCCAGCGGCGGCTGATCGTCCATGAGGCCAGCCAACGCAAAACCCGGGGCCGGAACAGGATGACGCCCACATGATTGCGGGGCGTCATATCATGGCCCTCATTCTGGCCCTTGCGACCGCGTTTCCCGTGACCGCCGGCCTCATCGGGGTGGTGGCGCCCGCCATGGGCCTGTTCCCACCGCTTGGTTATGTCTCGCCATCACTTGGTCCGGCACGGGACTTTCTGGCCACACCGGGGCTTGCGCAGGCGGGCCTCATCTCGCTTGGCACCGGGCTTGGCGCGACGTTTCTCGCGCTTGTGTTCAGTTTTGCGCTTCTTGTCAGATATGAGGGTGCGCGTCACACAGGCTGGCTTCGTCGCCTGACCGGCCCACTGATCGCCGTGCCGCACAGCGCCGTCGCCATCGGTGTTTTGTTCCTGCTGGCACCGTCAGGATGGCTGATGCGGATTGTCTCGCCAGGTCTGACCGGGTTTGAGCGCCCGCCCCTGTGGGCGCTTGTTCCCGATGGCAGCGGGGTTGTGCTGTGTCTCGGACTGCTGGTCAAGGAAGTGCCCTTCCTTGTCCTTGTCAGCCTTGCCGCCCTTGCCACATTGCCGGTCCGGCGGCTGCTGGCGACCGGTATGTCGCTGGGATATGGCCGCGCGGCAAGCTGGCTCCATGTTGTTCTTCCGCTTGTCTATCGACGCATCAGGCTGCCGGTATTCGCGGTGCTTGTCTTCAGCCTCTCGGTTGTCGATATGCCGCGTCTTCTCGGGCCGATGCTGCCGCCACCGCTGGCCGTGCTGATTGTCGAGGGATTCGAGGATGCCGAGCTCACCGCGCGTCTGCCAGCCTCGTTCGGAGCAGTGGTGCAGATCGGCCTGACCGTTGTGGCACTGGCGATCTGGTGCGCTGGCGAGTGGGTCTGCGGCCGCGCGCTGGCAGCATTGCGTCGTGGCGGGGTCCGCCTTGTTGCGATGCCGGGCTGGATCAGGGCGGTGGCGGGCCTCGCAACATTGCCGATTGCCATCGGCTGCGCCGGGCTTGTGGCGGCGGCGCTGTGGTCGGTGGCTGGGCCCTGGTTCTTTCCGGCGGCGGTGCCGGAGGCGCTGACATGGCGGTTCTGGAGCCGTGCCGACAGCCTGGCTCCGGCGCTGGCCGCCAGTCTTGTCATTGCCGCCGCCGCGTCGTTTGTTGCCGTGGGTCTGGCGCTGGTGGCGATTGAATTGGCACACCTTCGCGGCAGATCAGGCGTCTGGCAGGTCTGGATCTTCGCGCCCATCCTGCTGCCGCAGGCAGGCTTTGTGCCGGGTCTGCAGATGGTGTTGACGATGACATGGCTGGAAGGAACATGGCTGGCGATGATCTGGATGCATATGCTGTTCATCCTTCCCTATGCCTGGCTGATCCTGGCACCGGCAGCCATGACGCTGGACAGGCGACATGGACGGGTCGCGGCCAGCCTTGGGGCCGGAAAATGGCGACGCTATGGCCGCGTGACCCTGCCGATGCTGGCACCCGCCATCATCACCGCGCTGTTTGTTGGCATCTCGGTCTCGGTCGCGCTGTATCTGCCGAGCCTGTTCGCCGGCGCCGGGCGGATCACGACGATGACATTGGAGGCGGTGGCGCTTGCCTCTGGCGGCAGCCGGGCCATGGCCGGCGTTGCCACGATGCTGCAACTTCTGATCCCAATCATGGCTTTCGCCATGCTCCAGGCTGTCTATCACCTGCGGTTCGGGCGATTTGCCGGCATGCGCGCCGACGGCTTGCATTGACTGGCCATCCCGCGCACTCTTCAAAGGCAGGTTGGTTACGGGCGGGTTGGTTACGGGCGGATTGAAACGTGCGCATTCTTGTTTACGGCGATTCCAACAGCTGGGGCTATCTTGATGACGGTTCCGGGATCAGGCACCCCGAACGCTGGCCGGTTGTGATGGCGCGGCATCTTCGGCAGGCCGGCACCGAGGCCGCGCTTGTCGAGGAGTGTCTTCCCGGCCGCACAACCAATGTCGATGACCCGCAGGAAGGCACCTGGTGCAATGGATTGACGCCACTGAAAGCCATCCTGCTGTCACAGCAGCCGATTGATCATATCCTTCTCATGCTTGGCACCAATGATCTGAAAGCCAGATTCGGGCGTGACGCCGCGGCGATCACTACCGGCGTGATGTCACTGCTGACCATCATCCGCAGCACCGCCGCCGGGCCAGGCGGGTGGCATGGCGAGACAGCCGCGCCGGTGACCATCATCTGCCCGCCGGAACTTGGTGAACGGGCTGATGATCCAGACTGGATCCGCCACCGCGAATGGCTTGGCGGGCGTGCCACCTCACAGGCGCTGCCACCGGTCATGAAGGCGGCCTGCGCGGCCGCTGGCGCCAGTTTCATCGACGGCAATCTGCATGCCGTTTCATCGACCCGCGACCCGATCCACTGGGGCGCTGAAACGCACGCGACGTTCGGCGCCGGTGTGGCTATCAACATGCTGTCCGCTGGCTGATCAATGCTCTACCGGATCATTCTGCCACTTGTTTTTGTCGGTCTGTGGTCGTCGGCCTTTGTCACCGCCAAGGTGGGCGTTCACTATGCGACGCCCTTCACGATGCTGCTGGCGCGCTTCAGCATCGTCAGCTGTCTTTTCGCGCTCATCATGCTGGCGGCATGGCGATGGCGCAAAGTCCCGCCAAGCCTGCCGGACCGGCCGGTGGTCGCGCTGACCGCCCTTGTCGGATTGCTGCTTCACGGGATCTATCTTGGCAGTGTGTTCTTTGCCCTGTCACAGGGATTGTCGGCCGGGATCTCGGCGCTGATTGTCTCGCTGCAGCCGCTTCTTGCGTCCGGACTTGCCATTGTCCTGTTCGATGAAAAGCTGCGCCCGGTGCAGAGCCTCGGCATGCTGGCCGGAATCACCGGCGTTGTTCTGGTGCTGCTGCCGAAGATGGATGGTGCGTTGCCGACAATCGGCCTTGCCGCCGTGACAATCGGCCTTGGCGCGGTGACCGCCGGCACGCTGCTGCAAAAGAAGATTGGTCGCAAAATCGACCTGCTGACAGGAAATCTGATCCAGTCGCTTGCCGCCTCGGCCTTCTTTCTGGTGATCTGCGCGACCGTCGAGCCACCTCGGATCGACTGGCAACCACCTTTCCTGCTGGCGCTTGGATGGCTTGTCCTGATGGTGTCGATGGGGGCCTATCTGATCCTGATGGTGATGATCCGGCGCGACAGCATGGCGGCGGTGTCATCGCTGATGTTCCTGGTGCCGCCGGTCACCGCCATCATCGCCGCCATCGGCTTTGACGAGCCCCTGACCCTGCTCGGGATTATCGGTTTCTGCGTGACAAGTGGCGGCGTCTATCTGGTGACCCGCTATTCATCGCCGGGCACACCATAGCTTGGCGCGGCGGTGGGGTTGAGCGCGCGGAGTCCATAGGCCGCCATCTGCGGCTCATACGCCCGCCACAGCGCCCGCAAGGCCCTGCCCGGGCAGTCCTCGGTCCAGTCGACCCGCAGATCGACAAGCGGCCAGCTCTGCTCATGTGCGACAAGCAGCGCCGCCGAATGTGTCGGCCCTTCCTCGCCGCCAGCGGCAATCCCCGCCTCCAGCGCCGTCAGCAGACGTTCAGCAAGATGCGTGGCACCAAGATGCGTGGCGGCACCAGCCTCGAAACTGGCGATCATCGCTGCCGGCACCTCGGTTGTCGCCAGCAGATTGCCTGCCGCGACGCATCCCTCACCTGTTGCCACCGCATGTGTGCCAAGGATTTCGGTGCCGGTGACATGCGCCACCCCGCCTGCCGGATCGACCGCCGCCACCTGGCGATATTCTGCATGCGGGCGATCATCCATCACCCTCGCAACCGCCTGCGGCGCGGCCATGCCGCTGCCCATCAGCGCCAGCACCGCCGGCCCGATGGACGGGTCGGTGACATTCTGCGTTGTCACCGCGCCGGCACCAGCCTGAACGTGCGGACAGCGGCTGCCGACGGCGATGCTGGAGGTCGTGATGGCGACACCGGCCATACCGGTTCCGGCGCAATGGCCGACAATCGAAAAGGTCATGCTGCTGCCCTGCCTGTTTCCGTCAGATCATTGATCGCAAAGCTGGCGCGCCAGATATTGCGCGAATTCATGGTTTCCGCGCTCGAGCCAGCTGAGCGGCCCCGGCACGCCAAGCGGCGATCTGGCGCCATTGAAAATGCCCTCGACAACATGCCTGTCCTCGACCTGAACCTTGTCGAGAAACGCCTTTGTCGCCGCAAGATACGCCGCACAATCCTGTTCCCCGGCAAGTTTCTCGGGCGCGATCGCGGCGCCATAGAGAATACGGGTGCGGGCCGGGCCGTCAGGCTGAAGTGACAGATACCAGAGGTGATCTGGCGCAAGGACATACATATGGCTTGGAAAGACCGTCGGCATCACCGAGGTGTGGCGCCACACACCTTCAAGGCTGGTATTGTCCTCATGCGCGCGGCCAACCGGCGCGCCGTCGCTCTTGGTGAAAAACTGACAGGTGAAGTTTGCGAAGGCACCGCGCTCATCAAAGGTGTTCTCCTCGACCGAGTAATGCGCGCCAACGGTGCTGCGATGCGCCACCGGAAGATGGTAGCTCTCCATGAAATTCTCGGTCAGACATTTCCAGTTCGTGTCCCAGACATGCTCTTCGCTGAAAATGGTGACGTAATCCTGCTGGTTATAGCGGTCGGTCAGCGGCGTCAGCGCGGCAAGCTGTTCGGCGACCGGCGGGATGTCAGGATCAAGTGTGACATAGATCCATCCCTGAAAGATTTCGCACCGCACGGTGGCAAGCGCCAGATCATCGCGGGCGAAACATTCGGTCCTGTCCATATGCGGGGCGGCGACCAGCCGGCCTGCGATGTCATAGGTCCAGGCATGATAGGGGCAGGTGAATTTCCTTGTCGTGCCGCGCCCTTCGACAAGCCGCATCATCCGGTGACGGCAGACATTGGCGCGGGCATAGACATCGCCGTCAGCGCCCCGGATGATGATCACCGGCTGCGGACCAAGCTCGAAACTCATATAGTCCCCTGGCGACGGCACCTCGTCGGCGCGGCCGGCGCACAGCCAGCTCCGCGCAAAAATACGCTGCTGTTCCAGATCGTGGATTTCAGGAAGGACATAGATGTCTTTCGGCGGCGCGCTTGCCGCGGCCAGAGGCCGTGCCGCCAGTTCCTTCAACTGGTCCAGAAGCGGGGCAAGCGTCCTTGTCATGGCTCAGCTTTCTTCATCCGGGATGACGGCGGTCACCTCGATCTCGACAACCCATTCAGGGCGCGCCAGTGCCGGCACGACAAGCCCGGTCGAACAGGGATGAACACCTTTCAGCCATTTGCCCATCTCCCGATACACCGCCTCGCGATACCGGATATCGGTCAGATAGACCACGATGCGGCAGACATGATCAAGGCAGCTTCCCGATTCCTCAAGCAGCATCTTGATGTTCTGCATCGCCCTTTCGGTCTGCCTGGCGGCATCACCGACATGAAGCGAGTCACCTGTGTCCAGGTCCTGGCCGACCTGGCCGCGAAGGAACACCATCGTGCCACGCGCGACAACCGCCTGCGCCAGATCATTGTCGAGATTCTGCTCGGGATAGGTCTGTTTGGTGTTGAAGGGGCGGATGCGTTTATGAGCCATGTGTCAATCCCCGCCAACGACCTGACCGGCCGCGGCGCGTTTCGGGAACTCGGCCCGCGCCAGTTCAAGATAGGCCTTTCGCAAGGCCGCCGTCATCGGCCCCACACCACCATCGCCAATCTCGGTATCGTCAATCTGACCAACCGGCAGCACATAGATCGAGGAGGCGGTGATGAAGGCCTCATCGGCGGCAAGCGCCTGGTCCAGCGTGTAGGTCTCCTCGCGGATGCGAAGCTGATGTGTCTCGGCAACCCGCAACATGGTCTGGCGGGTGATGCCATGCAGGATGTCGTTGCTGACCGGCCGGACAAAAAGCTCGCGATCCTTGATGAAGAAAAAACTGGAGGATCCGGCCTCTGTAACATCACCATCGGGCGCGATCATCAGCGCCTCATAGGCGCCAGAGCGGCTTGCCACCTGCTTGGCCATGACCTGGCCAAGGAGATTGGTCGATTTGATATCGCGGCGGGCCCAGCGGATATCAGGGGTGGTCGCCAGCTTCACCGGCTTTGGCGTGGCGTCAGCGGCGAATTTCTCCTTCTGGGTGAAGGCAAAGACATTCGGCACATAGTCACCGTCATAGAGGTAATTCCGGTCACGCTCGCCGCGGGTGACCTGAAGATACATGAACCCTTCGACCGAATCGTTCATCTCGATCAGCCGCATCATGGCGGCAAACAGATCATCGCGCGCCATCGGCGACGGCATCTCAAGCTCGCCAAGCGACCGGTCAAGCCGGTCCATGTGGTATTCGAAATCGACAAGCTGTGAGTCCAGGATGCCAAATCCCTCATAGACCGAGTCGGCAAAAAGCAGCCCACGATCGAAGATCGAGAGTTTCGCCGCGTCCTCGGGAAGGAAATCACCGTTCAGGAAAACCGTTCTTTTCATGGCGCTGTCCTGCTGCTGTCACAAGTTCATCATCACCGCACGCTATCGCGTTTCAGACAGGTTGGAAACCACTGTTGCAGGCTGCCCTCCAGGGACCTGTTTTGCCCCCTGTTCGCGCTAGGAGCCTGCCAACGCCGGCCAGCGCGCCCTAAAGCGTGACCAGTCAGCCTCGTCCATCGCCACATCTATGGTCTCGCTGCCATTATCAGCCATCTCGGCAAGCCGCACCTCGCCACGGTCGAACAGCCAGGCCCGCGCCGCGCCGTCAGCCGGACCAATGGTCACGCTGGACAGCTGTCGGCCAGCGCCAAGCCGTTCGTCAATGGCCTGCAACAGCGCTTCAACCCCCTGGCCAGACAGCGCCGAGGCAAAACATCCGCCGGCGAACATATTGCCGAGCATCTCGGTACGGGCACCATCCGCGGCCAGAAGATCGGCCTTGTTCATCACCGGCAGGATACGATCACGCTGCATGTCTGTGTCAATGCCAAGATCGGCCAGAACATCGCGCACATCGCCAGCTTCCTCGGCCACCAGCGGCGAGGCCGAATCATGCACATGCAGCAGAAGATCGGCCTGAACAACCTCTTCCAGCGTGCTCTTGAAAGCCTCGACAAGTTCGGTTGGCAACTGGCTGATGAAGCCAACCGTATCGGCAAGAACGACCTGGCGGCCCGATGGCAGGGTGATGGCCCGCATGGTCGGATCAAGGGTGGCGAACAGCATGTCCTTGCTGAGAACACCGGCCCCGGTCATGCGGTTGAACAGGGTCGATTTGCCAGCGTTGGTGTAGCCGATCAGCGCCACGGTCGGCACCTCGCCTCGTGACCTGTTGCCGCGCTGCAGATGCCGCGTCCGCTCGACCTCCTTCAATTCCTTGCGGATCCGCACAACGCGGTCCATCAGCATCCGCCGGTCAAGCTCGATCTGGCGCTCGCCCGGACCACCGAGAAAGCCACCGCCGCCACGCTGGCGCTCAAGGTGGGTCCAGCTTCGCACCAGCCGGGAGCGCTGAAAGGTCAGCGCGGCAAGTTCAACCTGCAGACGGCCTGCATGGGTCTGCGCGCGGGCGCCGAAAATCTCGAGGATCAGCGCCGTCCGGTCGATGACCTTGCATGTGGTCGCTGTTTCCAGATTGCGCTGCTGGACCGGACTGAGACCGGTATTGACGATGATGACAGGCGGGGCGTCCTCGTCGACCTGATCGGCCAGCCTGTCGACATAGCCGCTGCCAAGAAAGGTGCCGGCACGTGGCTTGTGAAGCGAGACCGTTTCGGCAAGCACCACCTCAAGACCGATGGCGGCGACAAGCTGCACCGCCTCTTCAAGCATCGCCTCGGCGCCGCGCGGCAGCGGCATGCTGCGCACCTCCGGATGGATGACGAATGCTGTCGGGTTGCCCACTGCGATGTGTCCTGTCTGGCTGGCTTCGATGTTGCGTCAGGCTAGAGGTATGAAACTCAATGCCATTAAGCAAGCTCGCATCGACGCAAATCGTCGATGGACGGCCTTGCGAACGATGCCTATCCTTCGCACAGGAACAGAGGACCCGACCATGACAAAAACCATCATCATCACCGGTGCCGGGCGGGGCATCGGCGCCGCCACGGCAACAGCCTTTCTCGATGCCGGCTATCGCGTCGGACTGATCGGCCGGAATGAGAACACGCTGGCGGAGACGGCGAACGGGCATCCGAACGCGCTGGTCCTGCCATGCGATGTCGGCGTGCCGGAGGAAGTCGAGGCCAGCTTTGGCAGGGCGTTCGAGGCCTGGGGGCGGCTTGACGTGCTGTTCAACAATGCCGGGCGCGGCAGCCCGGCACGCACCATCGACGAGACGGATATCGATGACTGGCTGGATGTCGTGCGGATCAATCTGACCGGATCATTCCTGTGCGCCCGTGCCGCCTTTGGCATTATGCGCACGCAGTCACCACAGGGCGGACGGATCATCAATAACGGGTCGATCTCGGCGCATGTGCCACGGCCGGGCTCATCCCCCTATACGGCGACCAAACATGGCATCACCGGACTGACCCGCACGCTGTCACTTGATGGCCGGCCCTATGACATTGTCTGCGGGCAGATTGATATCGGCAACGCGCTGACCGAGATGGCGATGCCGATGACCACCGGCGTGCCACAGCCCGACGGGTCAATCAGAGCCGAGGCCACGATGGATGTCGCGCATGTCGCCTCGTCAGTTCTTCATATGGCCGAAATGCCGCTCGACGCCAACGTCCAGTTCATGACCGTGATGGCGCCGAAAATGCCCTTCATCGGGCGCGGCTGAAGACCGGTCGATACTTGTCGTTTCAGGCAGCCTGGCCAGTATAGCCGGCATAGGCGATGAAGGGCGTGTTCCGGAATGCCGGCTTGCCATAGGCGAAGTCTGTCCCGTCAAGACAGGCAACGCGCCCACCAGCCGCCAGCAGGACGGCCTCACCCGCCGCCGTGTCCCATTCCATCGTCGGCCCAAACCGCGGATAGACATCAGCCTCACCGGCCGCCAGAAGGCCGAATTTCACACTGGATCCGGTGGATATCGTGTTGGTGATGCCATGGCTGTCCAGCCAGGCATTTGTCTGCGGGTCCCGGTGCGACCGGCTGGCCACCGCCAGCGGGCCCTCCTCAGGAACCGCGCGCACCTTGATCTGTCTGGTCTCGCCGCCCGATGTTTCCCACGCACCCCGGCCAACAATGCCGGCAAAGAACCGGTCAAGGGCCGGCGCATGAACGATTCCGAAGGCCGGCCGGCGATCAATCACAAGACCGATATTCACGGTGAAGGCGCCCTTGCCGTCGGTACGCAGGAATTCACGGGTGCCGTCAATCGGATCGACAAGGAAAAAGACCGCAGGCGGGTCGATGGCATGGCTTGCCGCGTTTTCCTCGGACACCACCGGGATGTCAGGCGCCAGATCGGCAAGCGCGGCAAGGAGGATGGCCTCGGCGGCCTCATCGGCCTCGCTGACAGGTGACCCATCCGACTTGGTTCGCGCCCCGACGCCGTGCCGGTGAAACTCCATGATCACGTCCCCCGCCTTCAGCACTGGCGCTGTGAGGTCGGTCAGTAGATTTGTCATCTGATCAAACGAAAACATGGCACGCTCCGGAATCGGCGGTGCAGTCTAGGCCGCTAAAGGTCGAGTTCCAACTGGTTTCGTTGCGAAGCAGCCGATGATGCCCGCCGTCCCGACGCGCGGTCGGAGACAAAATGACGGGCACCACGGCTGCCATGTTTTTCGACGACAGTGGCAGCCTCACGGGCATGCGCGCTGGATTTGCGGATGGCAAACATGGCGGCGGACGCGGCCCGTCTGGCGCGCCTCTCATCAACCAGAGGTGACGGGTAATCAGGGGCAACGGCGGGCTTCAGCCAGGGCGTGTGGACCAGCGTGTCCGGCATGGCCGCAAGTTCCGGCACCCATTGGCGGATGAATATACCGGCCGGGTCCTGATCCTGAGATTGCTTGACCGGATTATAGATCCGGATGGTGTTGATGCCGGTGATGCCGGACTGCATCTGGCACTGGCTGTAATGAATGCCGGGTTCATAATCGGTGAACTGGCGCGCCAGATGAAGTGCCGGCCCCCGCCAGTCGAGCCACAGATGATAGGCGGCAAAGCTCATCACCATCGCCCGCATGCGAAATGTCAGCCAGCCGGTGGCGGCGAGGTGGCGCATGCAGGCATCGACAAGCGGATAGCCTGTCTGCCCGGCCTGCCACGCCGCCAGCCACGCCCCGGCATCGTCATGCGACTTGTCGAAATCATGATAGGCGGAATGGAACGGCCGGAATTCAGCCGCCGGTTCGTCCTCAAGCTTCTGCATGAAATGACAATGCCAGTGGAGGCGGCTGTTAAAGCTTTTCAGCGATTGTGCCCAGCCGCGGCGCGTTTCGGGCGGGTGGGTTTCAAGCTCACCCCCCGCCTGCCGGCTGGCCTGCCACACCTCGCGCATGGACACAGCCCCGAAGGCAAGATAGGGGGACAGCCGCGAACAGCTCGCCGGCGCCGTGACCGGCGATGACATGGTGAAACGATAGTTCTGCCCACGATGCGACAGAAAGCTCGACAGACGGTCGAGACCGGCCTGACGACCGCCTGGCTGACGCTGCGGGCAGTGATCCCTGGCAAGACCAAGTCGCCGCGGGTCGGGCCAGTCATCACCGTCGATCCGAACTGGTGTCAGCCTGATGGGCGCAGGCGTGATCCGGTTTGCCATCATCGCATCCCACCGGCCAGCCCAGCCGCGCCGTGTGGCCATGCGCCGGTGGACGCCGAATTGCATCTCCTCGACAATGCGCACGCCGGCTGATCGCGCCCAGGCGCGGACCCGCCTGTCCCGGTCATAGGTCCAGCCATTCCAGGTTTCCTGATGCATCCGGATGGTGGTCACGCCATGGCTGGCGCAAAGTGCGGACAGAATGTCGACAGCGTCGCCAATCCGAAGAAGCAGATTCTGGCCGAGCGCCGTCAGTTCGCGATCAAGTTCGCCAAGGCATTCTGCGAGAAAATCATAATGCCGCTGCGCCATGTCAGGTTGCTGCCAGAGGGCCGGTTCAAGGATATAGAGCGGGATGACAGGCCCGGAGGCCGCCGCCGTGGCAAGCGGGAGGTGATCATGAATTCGCAGATCGCGCTTGAACCACACTATTTCCACAATATGCCCCCGTCGCTTGCCGCCTGACAGCAGATGGTGGGGGGCTGGCCAGGATCAAGACGCATGCCGGTCCGACGGACCAAATGCCGCATATGCAGCCAGATGAGAATACAGCGCCTAGCGTGGCTTCATTTCAGTCGCGATGGCGCGCAAGCTTCGCGCCAGTGTCGTGGCGTCGATCGCGACGGCCACAAAATCCACCCCGCGATCAAGATAGCCTCGCGCCACCTCCGGATCGAGCGCCAGTATCCCCGACGCCTTGTCCGACTCAGCGATCTTGTCGAGGGCTGCGTCAATGGCACCGGCAACCTCTGGCGCGCCCGGGTTGCCGATATGACCAAGATTGGCGCTGAGATCAGAGGGACCGATAAAGATGGCGTCGACACCTTCGACGGCGATCAGATCATCAATGGCGTCAAGGCCAGCCCGGTTTTCGACCTGCACGACAAGACACATCTCATCATTCGCCGTTGTCAGATAGTCGGCATGGTTTGAAAACGCGGTGGCGCGCGCGCCGGCCCCGCCGACGCCGCGAACGCCATGCGGCGGATAGCGCATCGCCCGAACCAGCATTTCCGCCTGCGCGGCGCTTTCGACCATCGGCACGATCAGAGTCTGGCATCCAAGATCAAGGATCTGCTTGATGACATGCGTCTCGCCAATGGGCGGACGAACCGCTGCGGACACGTCATAGCCGGCAATGGCCTGAAGCTGGGCAAGAACAGATGGCAGATCATTCGGCGAATGTTCGGTGTCGATCAGAAGCCAGTCGAAATCGGCGGTGGCGGCGATCTCGGCGGCGATGGCGGTGCCCTGGGTCAGCCAGCAACCAATTGTCTGGCGACCTTCCTTCAGTGACATCTTGAATTTATTGACCGGGGCTGCCATGGCGGCATCTCCTTTTTATCTGAGGTGGCTGGTGAACGCCTATTCGAAATCAACCCGGACCGTACCAAACGGTCCATAATCGGCAAGGAAACTGTCACCATGACGGGCCTCGATCGGGCGGATGAAGCTTCCAGACAACACAACGTCACCAGCACGAAGGCCGTCACCATAATGCGAAAGACGGTGGACAAGCCATGCCATGCTGAGAACCGGATCATTCAGGACGCCGGCACCAAGGCCTGTCTCCTCGACCTCGTCATTGCGTGACACGATGGCACCGACCCAGCGAAGATCGGCATCGCCAATGGCGTGACTGCTGTCACCCAGAACGATGCCGGCATTTGCCGCATTGTCCGAAATGGTGTCGAGAACGCTGCGCTGTGCGCCGGTTTCCGGGTCAGCGCGGTAGATCCGTGTATCGAGGATTTCCAGCGCCGGCGCGACATGATCGGTCGCGGCGATGACATCTGCCGGTGTGACAGCACCGCCGGAAAGGTCGGCTTTCATGATGAAGGCGATCTCGGCCTCGATCCGCGGCTCGATAAACCTGTCCTCCGGCACGGTGGTACCATGATCGAAGAACATGTCTTCAAAAAGAACGCCGCTGTCCGGGATATCGATGTTCAGCGCATATTGCATGGCCTTGGATGTCAGGCCGATCTTCCAGCCACGGATGGTGCCGCCGGTGGCGAGCTTGCGCCTGACAAAGGCCGCCTGCACGGCATAGGCATCATCCATATCCATGCCGGGATGCGCCGCCGAGACAAGCCGCGTCTGGGCGCGGTCACGCTCGGCGGCGAACAGCGCCTCACCGGCGCTGGCAATCTGAACATCCGTCATCACCGGCATGGCCTATACCTCTTCGTCACAGACACCGTTGCGCAATGTCCCAAGTCCGTCGGCAGCAATCTCGACAACATCGCCGGGGCGAAGCCATTTTGGCGGGTCAAAGCGCGCCCCGGCTCCGGTTGGCGTGCCGCAGATCAGGACGTCGCCGGGCGCCAGCGCGGTGAAAGTGGACACGTAGTTGATGATTCTGGTGAAGCTGAAGATCATGCGGCTGGTGCGGTCCTGCTGGCGCAGCTCGCCATTGACCCGCGTCGTCAGCTCGATATCGGCCAGCATTTCTGGCCCGGTAAAGGCCAGCAGCGATGGCCCCATCGCGGCCGACCGGTCCCAGTTCTTGCCCTGTGTGACATTGAATTTGGCATGCCGCAGCCAGTCACGGATGGTCCCTTCATTGCACAGGGTGACAGCGGCGATATGGTTCCAGGCATCGGATTCGGCGATGCGCCGCCCGCCACGCCCGATGACGATGGCGATTTCCCCTTCATAGTCGAGCTGTTCGGATTCCGGCGGCCGGACAAGATCATCCCCATGACCGACAAATCCCGCCGGAAAGCGCACGAACAGCGACGGGTTCAACGGTGTGGCCTGCCCGTCCTTATATTCGTCATTTCGATCCGGGAAATTCACCCCGACGCAGACAATCTTGCCGGGGGCGGACGTGCCGGGGGCGGACGTGCCGGGCACGCTCAGCGGTGCCAATAGCGTGACATCGCCAAGAGCCGGCCCGCTGGTGCCTTCGGCGGCAAACAATTCGTCAAGCGCGCCAGCATTGGCGGCGGCGCTGAGGCTGTCGAAGCGGCCGGCGAATGTGTCTGTCAGGTCGATGACGGCATCACCGTCGAGCCGTCCAAAGCGGGGCTGTGCCTGATGAATGAAACTGATAAGGCCTGTCATATCGATATCTCCTGCCTGCCCGGTCCGGGGTGCCCGTTCACGGGGCAACGATCGGTTGCGCCTGAAGGTCTGGGGCCTGTGTTTCGGTGCCGGCAAATGTCGTTCCATGTTCAAACCAGGATTTCGGTGCCGGCGCGCCCCATAATGTCTGACGCTGCGGGTCCTTCAGGTCCCAGTGGATCGGCTCATGATCGGGGTCGACTGTCTGGTAGTCAGAACAATAGATCTCGGTCCGGTGGCCGTCAGGGTCGAGGATGTAAAGGAAGAAGGCGTTGGCGATGCCGTGCCGGCCCGGTCCGCGTTCGATATTGCTGACATAGCCGGTTGTCGACATGACATCCAGAAGATCGATGATGTTCATCGGCGTCGGCACCCAGAAGGCGACATGGTGAAGGCGCGGGCCAACACCGTTGGTGAAGGCAATGTCATGAACACCGCCCTTGCGGTGCATCCAGGCCGCCCAGAGCCGGCCTGTCTCCTGATCCTCGGTATATTCGGTGGTCCGGAATCCCATGTCGTTATAGAAGGCGACGCTGTTATCAACATGCGGCGAGAAGCAGTTGAAATGGTCAATCCGCAGAGGCTTCACGCCCCTATAGAAAGCATATTTCTGATGGATAGTCGGCAGGCGCTTCATCTCGAAATAGAATTCCAGCGGTATGCCATGTGGGTCGCGAACACGGATCGTGCGGCCCTGAAACGGACGCTCTACCCACTCCACGTCATGTCCCTGTGCCGTGAAATGCGCAGCCGCCTTGTCAACATCCTCTTCCGAGAACAATCGGAAGGCCAGATAGCTACAGGTCGGCTCTGACCCGCGGCGCAGCACCAGACAATGATGGCCGCGTTCCTCCATCGCCCGCAGGCAGATGATCTCGGAATCCTCGAAACTGACCTGGAGGCCAAGCGTGTCGGCGTAAAAGGCGCGGCTGGCGGCAAGATCGCTGACAATCAGTTCGGCATGCGAGACGCGAACGATATTGAAGTCCGGATAGAGATTTGGCGCGGGGACGGGCATGGCGCGCTCCTAAAGGCCGAGTTTCGGAACGTTACGAGGTGCCGTGGCGAACGCAACGTTGCGGGTTTCCATATAGAAATCGAATGACCAGTCACCGCCATCACGCCCGATCCCCGATTCCTTGGTGCCGCCGAACGGGGTTGGCAGATGCCTTACATTGTCCGAATTCACCCAGATCATCCCAGCATCCATCCCGTCGCTGAACCGCAGCGCGCGCGTGACATCACTCGTCCACAGATATCCGGCAAGACCGTAGGCCACATCATTGGCAAGGCCAAGCGCCTCATCCTCGTTTTCGAATGGAATCGCCGTCAGGACAGGCCCGAAGATCTCCTCGCGGGCCACCCGCATCGTCTGGCTGGCACCGGTGAACAAAGTCGGCGCGACGTAGCAGCCGGCCGCAAGATCGCCCTCCATGACCTTCTCACCACCAGCGGCGATGGTCACGCCCTCGGCACGTGCCAGATCGAAATAGGACAGCACCTTGGCCTCGTGATCAGGGTGGATCAGTGGCCCGACCACCGTGTCAGGGTCCAGTGGGTGACCAACTTTCAGACGCCGTGCCTTGTCGGCAAGGACAGCGACGAAATCATCATGGATCGAGGATTCGACCAGAACCCGGCTTGATGAGGTGCAGCGCTCGCCATTCAGTGAATAGATCATGAAGGCCGCAGCATCGGCGGCACGCTCCAGATCAGCATCGGCAAAGACGACGACGGGGTTCTTGCCACCAAGCTCGAAATGCACCCGCTTCAGCGTGTCAGCGCCCTGCCGCATGATCAGCTTGCCGGTCGCGCTCTCGCCGACAAAGGCAATGGCCTTGATCGCCGGATGTTCGCTCAGCGCGCGGCCCGCCTCCTCGCCAATGCCGTTGACAAGGTTCCAGACACCGGGCGGCAGCCCCGCCTCGGTGGCGATATCCATCAGGATGCGCGCCGTCACCGGTGACAGTTCGGCCGGTTTGTGAACGACGGTACATCCCGCAGCCAGCGCCGGCGCGATCTTCCATGTCGACAGCATGAAGGGCGTGTTCCAGGGTGTGATGATCCCGACCGGCCCGATCGGCCGCCGCGAGGTGACATTCAACTGGCTGGCGGCGTGAAGGCTCTGCCCGTCGCGGGCATAAGGCGCCTTGTCGGCAAAGAAGCGAAAATTCTCGGCCCCGCGAAGCGCCGCCTTCGACATGAAGCGCAACGCCTGGCCGGTATCGATGCATTCCAGAAGCGCGATTTCCTCGGCGCGTGCGACAATGCCATCGGCAATGCGGTGCAGAATGGCGCGCCGCGCCGCGCCGTCCATGTCCCGCCAGGCGGGAAAGGCATCGGTTGCCGCCTTTGCCGCCTCGTCAATATCCGCCGCATCGCCCCGCGCCACCGTCGCGATTGGGGCCATGTCGATTGGCGAGACACTCTCAAACGTCCTGCCGGACCGCGCCGGACAATCCGTGCCGCCAATATGATTGAGGATCGGCCTGTCGCGCCGTGAAGACAGCAGCGTCTCCACCTTTTGCAGATTGTCGGCCTGAAGGTTGCTGGCAGGGGTCATGAACGCTCCGAAAGGTTGCCTTTGGCCACAAGATTGACTTTGGCCATGACTATGATTTAATTCACATGTTAAGTAACCGGAATGACAAGTCAATAGCCCCTCGACACAGGACCGACATGGCACATCTGAGTTTTGAATATTCCGCCAATCTGGAAACTGCCCTCGATCTGCAGACTTTCAGCGGGCATCTTCGCGACGCGATGAGCGACACCGGCGTGTTTCCACTTGGCGGCATCCGTGTTCGCGGCACGCGGGTTGATGTTGCCGCCATCGCCAGCGGCGAGGATGAGATTGGCTTCATCGACATGACGCTTCGCATGGGCATGGGGCGTGACGAGGCGGTGCGCGTGTCGGTCACCGAGGCAATCTATGCGGCGGCGGAGGCATGGCTGAAACCACAGCTTGGCGACCGCCCGTTTGCGCTGTCACTGGAGGTCATGGAGATCGAATCCCGCTTTTCCGAAAGGCGGTTCAACACGATCCACGGATTCCTCAAGGCAGGCGAGACGCAAGGTGGCTGAGGCACCGCATTATGATGATTCGCTGACAATCGCGTTGTTGCGGGCGCGTGATGCCGTCACGGCGCAATTTCGCGACCATGTCGGCGAGGCCGGACTCACCTTGCAGCAATGGCGGGTGATCAGAGCGCTTGCCGGCGGCACCGCGCTCGACACCACGACGCTGGCGCGAAGATGTGTGATCCTCGCCCCATCACTGTCACGCATTATCCGCCATCTTGGTGACAGAGGCCTTGTTGCGCCGGTTCCCTCAAAGGACAGGCGACAACGGGTGCTTAAACTGACACCGGAAGGCGAAGCGCTTTTCACGGAAATCTGGCAGGTATCCGAGCAAAAATACGCCGCCATCGAAGCCGCTTTCGGCGAGGATGAACTCCACGACCTTGTGGTCAGCCTGAACCGCCTTCGCGCCTGTCTGGAGACCGGCGACGGTGCCGCCTAGTCGTTCCGGCCGTGATAGGCCAGATACCAGTCAACAAACCGCTGCACGCCGTCCCGCACATCCGTGTCAGGTGCGAAACCCACCCATTCTGCCAGCTCTGCGGTATCGGCACTTGTCATCGGCACATCACCCGGCTGCATCGGCATCATGTTTTTATCCGCGGTGATGCCA
The DNA here is from genome assembly GCA_049623505.1 of Puniceispirillaceae bacterium (SeqCode). Classification (GTDB taxonomy): domain Bacteria; phylum Pseudomonadota; class Alphaproteobacteria; order Puniceispirillales; family Puniceispirillaceae; genus UBA8309. Next base: position 64,718 of record JBMZTC010000008.1, read on the forward strand.
AGGGCTGATTCCAGTGCGCTTATATAGTCCATCAGGGGCACCGGATTGCCATTGCCAATATTGAAGACACGAAACGGCGCGCGCGAGGATTGCGGATCGGGCGCCTTGGGATCAAAGTTGGGATTGGCTGTGGCAGTCTTGTCCAGCACCCGGATCACACCTTCGACAATATCGTCTATATAGGTGAAGTCGCGCACCATCTCGCCCCTGTTGTAAACATCGATGGCATCGCCCGCGAGCATTGCCCTGGCGAATTTGAACAGCGCCATATCGGGGCGGCCCCACGGCCCATATACGGTAAAGAACCGCAGGCCGGTCGTCGGCAGATCGTAGAGATGGCTGTAGGTATGCGCCATCAATTCATTCGCCTTCTTCGTCGCGGCATAGAGCGAAACCGGATGGTCAACGCTGTGATGTTCGCTGAAAGGCATCTGTTCATTGCCGCCATAGACCGAGGATGAACTGGCATACACAAGATGCGCGACATCATTATGCCGACACCCCTCGAGGATATTCATGAAACCGGCAAGGTTGGCGTCAACATAGGCATGTGGATTCTCCAAGGAATACCGGACGCCGGCCTGCGCTGCCAGATGAATCACCCGATCAGGTTTTTCGGCAGCAAAAATATCGGCCATCGCCTCGCGGTCCTCGACCGAGATGACATGATTTGAAAAATCAGGATGGTCCGCAATCCGCACCAGACGGCTTTCTTTCAGCGAGACCTCGTAATAATCGTTCAGATTGTCAATGCCCACAACCTGATCGCCGCGCGCCAGCAATCTTTCGATACAATGCATGCCGATGAACCCAGCTGCGCCTGTTACGAGAACCTTCATTGCCTAAACCTTCTTTCGGATCTTGCCTGATCTGTGCTCTCTCGAGAAATGAAGCACACCTTCCACGTTGAGCCCTTACCCAACCATACCACCGGGTTTGCCACCATGCCTGTAGGGTATGACCGAAACATTACGGCCAATCTGGATCGTCATGAGATCCTCGGCAACAAGCACGGTCCCGTCATATTCGGTCGCGAGTTCGTCCATAACGTCATTGACCGACACCGGGTCAGGCTTGAGAAGCACAAGATGCGTCAACATGGCAAGCTTTGGTTTTGTCTGCGCAAAGACGCGCCCAACCTCGGCCGGGGTGGCGTGATGGTCGATCGCCACCTTCACCGCCGGATGATTGGCCAGCGTTGCGGCGCTTGCCGCTGCCACTTCATGGACGAACACATCCGCCCCCTGCGCCTGCGCGATCAGGTTTTCATTGTAGCGCGTGTCATGGCTGTGAACGAAGACATGCCCGCCATATTCAACCCTGAACCCATAGGCAGGACGAATGAATTCCCCATGATCAACCTCGATGGCGCGGATCACCAGCCCATCGCGGTCATAGACGACTCCCTCGGCATATTCATGCGGGATGATCCGCATATGTTCGGGATCGATTTCGTTGTCAGCAACCCGGATCGCCCGGTCGGGCCCTGTCGCCAGCCAGGCGCCATCGGCAATGTCACGGATGCCAGGCGGGCCATAGACCTGCAATGGCGCGTTCCGGCCACCGAATTTCTGCGGGATGGTGCCTGTCATCGCCATATCGAACAGACCAGCATAGTGGTCGGAATGGTAATGCGAGATAATGATTGTATCGACGCAACCCACCCCAAGACCAACCTGCGACAGGCGGATGGCTGTTCCACGGCCACAGTCGATCAGGACCCGCTGGTCGCCAGCCTCGATCAACGTCGATGTACCAAAAGCGTTGATCTGTGGGTTGGGAATGCCGGTGCCAAGAAGCGTGACTTTCAGAACGTCACCCTGAGAAGTCTTGTCTGTCATCATCATCTCCAGCTGTCCGACCCGCCATCAGGCCCAAATCCACGGTGCCGCCACAAGACAGCACGCCTGTCCACGGCACGCAAGCCCCGATCACCTTCTTGACGCAAACCGGCTTTTTTGGTGGCGCCAGCAGCCACCTGCCGGTAACTATGCCACATAATGACGTAGATACAGGCTGTAGGGGGCACCAATGTCCGATGTGTTTATCTGCGACGCCGTCCGAACACCAATTGGACGATTTGGCGGCGCCCTGTCCGGGGTTCGGGCGGACGATCTTGCGGCACATCCTATCGCCGCGCTGCAGGCGCGCACCCCCGATCTCGACTGGTCGTCCATAGATGAGGTGATCCTTGGCGCGGCAAACCAGGCCGGCGAAGACAACCGCAATATCGCGCGCATGGCGCTTCTTCTGGCCGGCCTGCCGCAGAGTGTGCCGGGCATCACCGTGAACAGGCTGTGCGCCTCAGGCATGGAGGCTGTCATTCTTGCCGCCCGCATGGTGAAAGCTGGCGAAGGCAACCTTGTAATCGCTGGCGGCTCAGAAAGCATGAGCCGCGCGCCCTTTGTCATGCCGAAGGCGGACAGCGCCTTTTCCCGCAAGGCCGAGATCTATGACACAACCATCGGCTGGCGGTTCGTGAACAGCCAGATGAAAGCGCTCTACGGCACCGATTCCATGCCGGAAACAGGCGAGAATGTCGCCGAAAGATGGAAGGTCAGTCGCGCCGATCAGGATGCCTTCGCGCACCGGTCGCAGCAGAAGGCCGGGGCCGCGATGGCCAGCGGACGGCTTGCCGCCGAAATCGCACCGGTGGTGATCCCGCAACGAAAGGGCGATCCGGTTACTGTGGACACAGATGAACATCCTCGCCCTCAGACCACGCTGGACCAGCTTGCCAGGCTGCCAACGCCATTCCGCGAAGGTGGATGTGTGACGGCCGGCAATGCCAGTGGCGTGAATGACGGCGCCGCCGCCATGATCATCGCCAGCGCGGACACAATCCACACGCATGGACTGACCCCGCGGGCCCGCATCGTGACCGCCGCCGCCGCCGGCGTTGAACCGGCCGTGATGGGGATCGGGCCGGTTCCGGCGACACAGCGCGCGCTGGCACGCGCCGGACTTGCGATTTCGCAGATGGATGTGATCGAGATCAACGAGGCCTTTGCCGCACAGGGGCTTGCCTCGATGCGCGAACTCGGTATGGCGGATGATGATGACCGGGTGAACCGCAATGGCGGCGCCATCGCGCTTGGTCACCCGCTCGGGATGAGTGGTGCCAGGCTGGTGATGACCGCCACCGAGGAATTACAGCGCATCGCGGACGCTCGCTATGCCCTGTGCACAATGTGTGTCGGCGTCGGACAGGGAAGCGCGATCGTTCTGGAAAGATGTTGAGAATGGCTCGCTGGGCAGGGTTCAGGCCGCGACGATGCCGGAATCCCCGTCCTTGGCGAAATGGGGCATGACCTCTTCGGCGAAATACTGGATTGAATCCATCGTTTCGTGGGGGTCGCAGCCAAAATTCACATTCATGATGATGCGGTCGACACCCATCTCGTCATAGACCGAAAGCTTGTCGATCATTTCCTGCTTCATGCCGATCAGAAGGCTTTTCGCCAATTGATCAATCGGCTGGCGTCGCGGCAGCGCCCGCACCATGCCGTTATCAACGAACCCCGGACCGCCATAGACATTTTCAAAGCGACCAAGGAAAGAATGCGCCATCTGGATCCGCTCGCGCTTTTCCATTTCGCTGTGACACATGAACCCAACACGGAGCAAGGTCAGTGAACTGTTGTTCGGATCGTCAAGCTCGTCCCTGCCGCGATTGAAGGCCGCCACCTGATCGCGAAGAAAAGCCTCATTGCCTGGAAGCGGGGTTGTCTGGACGTGATATCCCTGTCTGGCGCAGTGATAGATGGCATCGGGATTGACCGCCGCCATCATCATTTGCGGCCCCCCCGGATTCATCGGGCGCGGCATCACCGTGATCGGGCCGAATTTATAATAGTCGCCATCCCACGACACCTCTTCCTCGTTCAGAAGCGCGCGCAGAACCGCCAGTGATTCGTCAAACCGCGCACGGGTCTCGTTCATCGGAATGCCAAGACGTTCCATTTCATAGGGGAAATTGCCGCGGCCAACGCCAAGCAACAGCCGTCCCTCGGTAAAGATGTCGGCGACAACAACCTCGCCGGCAAAAACCCGCATATCGCGGATTGGCAGGATGGTGATGGCGGTGATGATCTTGATCTGCTCGGTATGCGCCGCGATCTTGACCGCGAACTGCAACGGGGCCGGCATCATCAGGCAATTCATCAGATGATGTTCGGTGATGGTGACCGAATCAAATCCAAGCCTGTCGGCAAGCACAGCCTGAGCAAGCATGTCCTGGTAGACACGGTCGCCACCATATGCCTTGTCGGGGTAGTCCGCCGATAGCTGAATACTGAATTTCATTAAACCCCCTGACCGGCTTTTTCCAAGCCCGTCATACATTAGAATATACTTAAAGTGGGATCACGCCAACAACAAAGCACGATGACTGGCAAGACCAGCCAGTCGGTTGGTCATGCCGGATCAATCGCCGTCTTTGCCGGACGCAGGCCGCCAATCGACCCGCGCGCCACGTGTTCAGCCACAAACAGCGAGATCAGAAATCCGGTTGTGACGGCGGTCGCGATTCCGAACCAGACACCGAGGACGTCAAAATCGTAAATCATCACATAGACATAGACAAAGAAAGCGACGCCGAACGCCTGTCTGTAGACGCCGATCCAGAACGTCCAGATAGGGCGTTTGAGGGCCTGCAGGAACGAGTTGATGGCAAACATCATCATGTAGATGGGAAGAATGAACCCATCAATGCGGAGATAACTGACGCCGATCCTGATGACCTCGGGGTCATCGGTAAAGGTGCGCATCAGCAGCGGCGAGGCAAAGAACAGAATGGGACAGGCGACGGCCATGAACATCCAGCCAAACTTCCAGCAGTCGAAGAGCGCCTGGCGAACGCGGTCATGGTGCCCGGCCCCGAAATTCTGCGCCGCGATTGGCAGCAACGCGCCGGTAAGGCCAAAAACAGGCAGCAAAAACAGCTGCTCGACCCGCAACGCAACGCCGTAGGCCGCCACCGCTGAAGTGCCGAACCCCTTCAGATAGAACTGGACGATGAACCCGGCCGACATCATGACAAACATGGTCATCGTCACTGGCAGCATCTGACGCGCGATCGCGCCATAGGTCGCCAATTCAGGCAGGAACGAGGATCGTGTAACGCCCGTCATCAGGTCGGTCTTGAACAGCCGCCAGGTCACATAGACCATGATCCCGGTCTGGCTGATCACCGTTGACACGGCGATGCCGTCAAACCCCATGCCGCCCCAGATACCGGGGATGCCGAAAACCAAAAGCGGATTGAGGGCGATATTGGCGAAAAAGGCGGCAATCTGGCCGCGCTGCATCGACACTGTATCCCCCTGTGATTGCAGCAGGCCGTTGACCCCGAAGGCCAGGACAAACCCCGGCAGGGCGAGCAGCAGAACCTGCAGATACCGCGTACCGGCGTCGCGATAGGCACCCTCGGCCGACACCAGCTTGATCAGTTCCGGCCCAATGAACCATGCCGCGACCATCAACACCAAACTGATGATGACGCCAAACCCGATGCCGCGCGCGGCAACAAGGCGCGCCTCCTGATCATTCTTCGCGCCGATGGCATTGCCAACAAGCGCCGTCATCGCCGATGACAGGCCAAAGCCAAAGGTGATGAACAGGAAAAAGGCCTGGAATGAGATCGCAAGGCCGGCCTGGGCCGCGGTGCCGATCAGCCCGGCAAAGAAAACATCGACGACATTATACAGGGTGGTGAACACCATGCCGATGGCCGCCGGAACGGCAAGACGCCTGAAATGGAGCGCCAGAGAACCCTCGGTAAGGTCAAAAGTTCGCGACATGGAAGAAGCCCTCGGCCAACGTCGGATTGTCGGATCAGGAATCGTCGTCGTGACAAACCGCGGGGCGCGGCAGAATATGCGCCCGAGTGGAACAAAAGTCCATGATGGCCAGTTCTGTCATTCGGCAGGGATGCGATCAAGACGCTGCGAGTCCGCCTGGATGGGAAGAATGGCCCCGGCCATGACGACAAGCAATGCCAGCCAACTCATCAGGCTGAACAGCGCCGCCATCTCATACCCGGCCTGAAGAATGGCACCGCAGATTGGCAGCACCGAAGCGCCGATCGTAAGATTGACCATGAATTTCAGGCTCAGCACCCGCGCCCGCCAGCTGTCAGGAACATAGCGCGACAGGATGGTGTCGGTAATCGGGATCTGTCCGAAGACAAAACACATCGCCACCAGCATGGCGAAGAACAGCGCGTAATCGGTGAAGCGCGCCGCCAGCGCCACGAAAATCACCTGTCCAATGCCGATCGCAAAGAGAACCCATTTCGGTGCCACCCGGTCAATCAGCCAACCGACCCCGACCTGGGTGAAGGATGCCACCGCATAGACAATCGAGGCCAGCAGACCGGTCATCGCCACCGAGGTTGAAATGCTTGGCAGCGAAATCTCGAAGTAACGCGGCACCACAAAGGTCATCGCCCCGAAGATAAAGCCACCACTTGCCGTCGACAGCAACATCGCGCCAAGCGCCAGCCGCCAGCCCGGCGCAAAGCCTGTGGCCTGTCTGGCGCCAGCCTTTGCCGTCGGCGCCGCCTCTTCGGCAAGCGCCATGATGAAGACAATCCCGTAACCGATACAGAACAGGCCAGAGGCGATGAAACAGAGCCGCCAGTCTCCAATCGTCAACAGCAACCCGACAATCAGCGGCGCCGCCGCAACGCCCATATTCCCAAAAACGCCATTGATCCCCAGCCGCAGGCCAATGCTGCGATTGCTCTTGATCAGCATGGCAATGCCGACCGGATGATAGATGGCCGCGAAAACGCCGATCAGACCGATGGCCGCGCCAAGCTGCCAGACAGATTGCGCGAGGCCGGCAAGGATGGCGGCGATGCCAATCCCGAAATGATAGACAACCATCAATAGCGATCGCGAATACCGGTCGGCAAGCTGCGCGGCGACTGGTGCCATACCGCCGAACAGAACGAAACCGGCGACGCCATAGACGATGATCTGTTCATAGGTCAGACCGAAATGCCGACCGGCATCATAGGCTGCCTTGGCAAAGACAAGCATGATGAAATGATCAAGAAAGTGACTGATATTCAGATAGATATCTGAAATTGTCTTTGACCTTACGGCAGCAATCGCTGGCATGGCGGACCTTTCCTGCGGCCTGTCTGACCGCGACATTCGGGCCGATGGTAGCCCCGGCAGGGCAAAAAGACCATCCGGCAGCGCTATCGAAGTGCCAGACGCATCGGGACCGCAGAATAACCGCAGAATAACCGCAGAATACAGGGGATCGGGGCATTCAGGGGATCGGGGCATTCAGGGGATCGGGAAAACTGGACCAACGCGGATGACAGGCCAGGCCTTGCGCGCCATACTGCGGCAATGAACCAGCCCTCGTCCCCGTCCCCGCCCTACGCAGCTCTGCCCCTGCCCCGCATACTCGAGATTCTCGAAACCACGCGGACCATCGCCATGGTCGGTGCCAGCGCCCGCCCGGAGCGCCCGTCCTGGCAGGTGATGTCCTTTCTGATCAGGACAGGCTTTACGGTGGTGCCGGTAAATCCGGGTCTGGCCGGCCAGACCCTGCTTGACCAGACAGTCTATCCTGATCTGGCAGCGATCCCGGGCGAGATCGACATGGTTGATGTCTTCAGGCCGTCAGATGCCTGCCCGGCCATCGCCAGCGAGGCGGTCGCCATCGGCGCCGGGACGCTGTGGCTGCAGGAAGGCGTCATCAGCGATGAGGCCGCCGGAATCGCGTTGGCGGCCGGCCTCGACGTAATTATGGACAGGTGCCCGAAAAAGGATATCGAGGCGCATCCGGCGCGCTGGCCTAGCGTGTGAGGAAGCCCTGCCCCTGAAGGAACCCCAGCATATGCGGGCGGCCTTCGCGGCCAAGCAGACCGGCCATCTGTTCTGACCATCCCTGCGCCTTCTGGTTATCGGTGCGCGCGGCGTAATAGGCCCGCATCGCCGCGTCATAGGCAGCTATGTCATCGACCTCGCCTTCGGTGGTGTAGCTGTTTTCCTTCAGCACGACAGACAGCGGCAGGCGCGGCTTGACCTCCGGGTCCTGGTCCGGATAGCCAAGGCACAGCCCGAAGACAGGATAGACCTGCTGCGGAAGATCAAGGATCTCGGTCACCCGCGCCGGATCATTGCGAAGCGCGCCAATATAACAGATCCCAAGACCAACGGATTCCGCCGCCACCACAAGATTCTGCGCATAGAGCGCGGTGTCCACGGTGGCGATGATGAATTGTTCGGTCAGTCCCCTTGCCGCCTCGCCGCCATGCTGCGCACAGCATCGCATGGACCGGCCAAGATCGGCGCAGAAGACCAGGAATTCAGGTGCTTCCTCGACATAGCGCTGGCCACCAGCCACCTCGCGAAGGGCGGCGCGGTTGTCGGGGTCGGTGACGCGGATGATCGTCACACCCTGCAGAAAGCTGGAACTTGCCGCCGCCTGTGCTGCCGTGATGATGGTCGTCAACACATCCTGCGGGATCGGCTTTTCGGCAAAACGGCGAATGGAACGGTGGCTGTTCAGAAGGTCGATGGTCGGGTTCATGTGTCTCACATCTTTTATTACGGATGGCGTTCATCAACAGACCTCCCGTGCTAGCCTATTTCCAGCGGATGTTCAAACACCATGCACAGACCACAGGGCGCGTCGATTTTCGTCGTTTCACGTTGCATCCTCAACAGGTATGATGATGGTCTGACATCATTTCTGGGACAGTGACGACATTGCTCGACGACGCGTCCATTACCAACACAGACCAAGCCACCGAAAGCATTTCGGTATCGGTCTGGCGTGGCGACTCCGGCGGTGGCGTCTGGGAGACATTCTCGGTACCGCGGCAACCAAGCCAGACGGTGCTGGACATCGTCACCTGGATCCAGCAGGAAGCCGACCCAACCCTTACCTACAGGTTTGCCTGCCGCGTCGGCATGTGCGGGTCCTGCGCCATGATGGTGAATGACGAGCCACGCTGGACCTGCCGCACCCATGTCGAGCGTGTTGTCACTGAGGGCACGATCCGCATCGCGCCGCTTCGCAATCTGCCGGTGATCAAGGACCTCGCCACCGATATGGACCCGTTCTTTGACAAATGGGTGAAAGCCGAGGCAACGCATCATGCCTCGGCAGACAGGCATGATGATTTCGCCGCCGTGCTGCCAGACGAGGCTGAGCGAGTCGAGGCCAGCGCCGGCATCGAATGTATCAATTGCGCGGTGTGCTACGCGGCCTGTGACACCGTGGCCGGCAACCCTGACTATCTTGGCCCGGCAGCGCTGCAACGTGCCTGGACCCTGTTCAATGACTCACGCGATGACGCCGGTGACGCGATCCTAGATGCCGTGTCAGCACAGGGCGGGTGCCACAGTTGCCATTCGATGGGAAGCTGCACGCATTACTGTCCGAACGATCTGGACCCGATGGGGGCGATCGCCGGTCTGAAACGCGCCACCGCGAAACGCGCCTTCGGACGGGGGCGCGGCTGATGCTGGATTTCCGTCTCTATATGGCGCAGCGCCTGTCCGCCCTGATCATGGCGCCGCTGGTGATTGGCCATCTGGCGGTGATGATCTATGCTGTCCGGGGCGGTCTCAGCGCCGGTGAAATCCTGGGGCGGACACATGGCAGCCTGTTCTGGACCCTGTTCTATGGCGGGTTCGTTGTCGCCGTGTCGGTCCATGCCGCCATCGGCCTTCGCACCATCATCTCGGAATGGACAAGGCTTCGCGGTGCCATGCTGAATGGGCTGGCCATGGTGGTTTTCGCCGTCCTTCTTGTCATGGGAGGACGCGCCGTTCTGGCCGTCACAATGCTATGAGCGCCGCCACCCGCCGCCCGGTGCGTGGCCATGCCCTGTGGTATGCGCATATCATCCACCGTGTCTCGGGGATCGCGCTGGCGCTGTTTCTGCCATTGCATTTCTGGGTACTGTCGCTGGCGCTGACAGACGCGGCGCGGCTCGACAGTTTTCTTGCCTTCACCGAACTGCCATTCGTCAAGGTCGCGGAATTTGGCCTTGTGTTCTTGCTGGCCATCCATCTTTTTGGTGGTATGCGGCTGATGGCGCTGGAATGGCTGCCATGGAAAGCGCCGCACAAGACACTGGCGGCAGGCGCGCTGGCGATTTCGGCTTTTGTTTCCGGCCTGTTTTTCCTGCAGGCCATCTAGGCGCAACGACGAGGATCATTCATGACAGCCAGCCTTGAACGCCATGACACCGACATCCTGATCCTCGGGTCGGGTGGCGCCGGCCTGTTCGCCGCGCTCCACGCGCAGCAGAGCGCGCCTGAAGGCACGAAGATCACGCTGGCGGTCAAGGGATTGATCGGGAAATGCGGCTGCACCCGCATGGTTCAGGGCGGCTATAATGTGGCGCTTGGCGGTGGCGATACGGTCGAGCGGCACTTTATGGACACCATCAATGGCGGCAAATGGCTGCCGGATCAGGATATGGCCTGGCGGCTGTGCAGCACCGCGGTGGAACGCATCCACGAACTGGAAAACGAGGTTGGCTGTTTCTTTGATCGCAATGAGGACGGAACGCTTCACCAGAAGGCGTTTGCCGGCCAGACAGCCGACCGCACCGTCCATAAGGGCGATCTGACCGGGATCGAGATCATCAACAGGCTGATGGAACAGGTTCTTCGCCGACCGATCGACAGGCTTCAGGAACATCGCGCCATCGCCCTGATCCCGGGGCGTGAGGGCGATGGTCTGTCCGGCGTTCTGATGATCGACATGCGGCGCGGTATGTTCCGGCTGGTGCGGGCCAAGGCGGTGCTGATGGCAACCGGCGGCGGGCCGACCATGTATCGGTATCACACCCCCTCCGGCGACAAGACGATGGACGGGCTGGCCATGGCGCTGAGGGCCGGGCTGCCGCTTCGCGACATGGAAATGGTACAGTTCCACCCGACCGGATTGCTGGCAGGCGACAACACCCGCATGACCGGCACCGTCCTTGAAGAGGGGCTTCGCGGCGCCGGCGGCATTCTGCTGAACGGGTCCGGTGACAGATTCATGTTCGACTATGACGAGCGCGGTGAGCGCGCCACCCGCGATATCGTCAGCCGCGCGATCTATAGCGAGATGCGCAAGAGCAATGTCACACCGCAGGGCGGTGTTCATATCGAGATGGCGCATCTGGGGCCAGAAAATGTCAGCCGCAAATTCGCCGGCATGGTCAAACGCTGCGCCGATTGCGGGTTCGATCTTGCCGCCGGCCGCGTCGAGGTGGTGCCGACAGCGCATTACTTCATGGGCGGGGTTGTCGTCGACACCGATACACGGACCAGCCTTCCCGGGCTCTATGTGGCGGGCGAAGATGCCGGCGGCGCGCATGGTGCAAACAGACTTGGTGGCAACGGTGTCGCCAACTCAACGGTCTATGGCGGCATCGCCGGCGATGTGATGGGGCGTGATGTCGCCGGCCAGAAAACACTTCGCGAACCTGACGAGGCGGCGCTGTCGGCCGAGATCGACCGCGCGATGGCCCCGGTCGGCCGCAGCGGCGGCAACATTCACGACTTGCGGCGCACCCTTCAGGATGTGATGTGGGATGATGTCGGGGTGATCCGCACCGCCACCGGCATGACGCGGGCGCTGGAACAGCTTGATGAGATCGACTCAGCGCTGATGGACACCGGCGTTGCGTCCGGCAGCCTTGCCTTCAACCTGACCTGGCATGACTGGCTGAACATGCGCTCGCTCGTCGATATCTCGAAAGTCATCACGCATGCGGGGCTGGCGCGCGAGAATTCCCGCGGCGCCCATTACCGCGAGGATTTCCCCGAGGTTGGCGAGCTTGAAAGCTCCTACTTCACGAAGGCAGAAATGGCTGGTGATGATGTCGAGGTGACGCGCGCGCCGGTTGCCTTTACCATTGTCAGACCAGGCGAGAGCATCCTGCCCGACGATGAACCGGATACGCTGGTCGCGGCGGCGGAATGACGGCCGCAACAGACGTCGGCACAACAGGGGGGTCGGCACAACAGGGGGACGGTCAATGATCCCGATCGACATCATCGAATCCACGGCAAATGACCTGATGGCGAAGGCCGCCATCGAGATTCCCGATGACTATCTGACCGGCCTGAAAGCCGCCGCGGACAGCGAGGATGGCGACCTGTCATCCTTTGTCCTTCATGCCATGCTGGAGAATTATGACGCCGCGAAGGAGGATGGCCGCGCCATGTGCGGCGATACCGGCACGCCGCGCTGGTATGTGAAGATGGGCAATGAGGCGCGCATTGAGGGCGGGCCTGTGGCGCTGGAGACAGCATTGCGCCGGGCGACGGCTGACGCGACTGCCGCCGTACCGCTGCGTCCCAACCGCGTGCATCCGCTGTGGCGGACAGACCATAACAACAATGTCGGGATTGGCGCGCCGGAGATCGAATATGCGTTCGAACCGGACGGGGAATGGATCGACCTGATCACGGTCCATAAGGGCGGGCTGTTCGGCACCGATTACCGAATGCTGTTCCCGTCCGACGGGATCGAGGGGATCAAGCGGTTCTATCTCGACAGCCTTGTGGCGTTCGGCAAACGCGGCCTTGCCTGCCAGCCGGCGATTATCGGGATCGGGCTTGGCGGGACAAAGGATGCCTGCATGGTGCTTGGCAAGCGGGCGGCATGTCTTCGCACTGTCGGCGACCGTAACAGCGATCCGCGCATTGCCACGCTGGAAGATGAATTCAAGGAGCTTGGCAATTCCATTGGCATGGGAGCGATGGGATTTGTCGGCAAGCATATGGTGATCGACTGCAATATCGAGGTCGGATACTGCCATACCGGCGGCATGCAGATGTCGGTCCACGCCTTCTGCCTGTCATCGCGCCGGGCGGTGGCGCGGATCCATGCCGATGGCCGTGTCGAATATCGCACCGACCCGGACTGGTTCACCCCCTATCAGCGACGGGAGACGGTCGAATGGGAACTTCCCGCAAACCACGCGAAATCCGCCTGAGCACAACGCCGACCGCCGAGGCCGTCGCGGCGCTGCGGCTTGGCGATATCGTCTATCTCGACGGGCTGATCTATACAGCACGCGAGGGTGTCTATATGCGGGCGCTGGAGGACAAGGCCAATATCCCGATGGAGTTGCCGGCGCAGAGCGCGGCGAATTTTCATTGCTCGCCGGCCGCCAACATCCGCGACGACGGAAGCTTCGACCTTGGCGCGGTCACCGCGACAGCGTCATTCCGGTTCGCCAAATGGCTTCCTGAATGGATGGCCAGGACAGGCGCCAGACTGATCATCGGCAAGGGCGGCATGTCGTCAAAGGACTATAAGGAGTATTTCGTTCCGAACGGCGCTGTCTATCTGTCGACGGTGGGGTACGGCACCGGCGCGCTGCTGGGGCGCGGGGTGGAAAATGTCGAGGCGGTTCACTGGCACGAGGAACTTGGCATAGCGCAGGCCATGTGGGTGATCAGGGCGAACAGGATGGGCCCTTTCATTGTCGCTTCCGACCTTGCCGGCACCTGCCTGTTCGAACGCGAGAACGCCAAGATCTCGGCCAATCTGGAAAAGGTCTATGAAGGCACCCGCCCGGCGGTGCTGAAACGGCTTGGCGAGACCGACGACCGAACCGACGAAATGATCAGCTAGCGCTAGCCGATTGACAGAGCATGGCAAGCCATACCAGTCTTTCGTGACAGATATTCATGACCGGTTGAAAAGAACCAGCCTTGCCTTCAGATGCCCCATCAAAGCTGGATTATGACGGCCCGCGGGTAAGTGTTGCCGCCAATGAGGCGGCAACAGTCATGATCGATATTCTGCGTGGGCTTGGCTGCGATGATGACACGTCATCCTGTATCGCCGACCACCTTGCCGATGCCAGCCTGTGCGGCGTTGAATCCCACGGTGTGATGCGGATCCTGCAATATGCGCGGCAGTTCCAAAGCGGTTACATGGCGCCCATCGCGACACCCTTCATCGCCAGCCATGATGGCGCCTTCCTGACCATTGACGGTGATGGCGGACATGGCATTCCGGCGATGGGAATCGCGTTCGACGCAACGATCGAGGCGGCGCTTGACAGCGGCATGGCGGTGGCCAGCATCATTAATCTCGGCCATACGGGGCGGCATGGTGCCTTTGCCGAAATCGCCGCCGAGGCCGGCGTGATGTCGGTTCTGATCGGCGGCGGCAACCGGTCTGTCTGGCGGCAGGTGGCACCATATGGCGGGGCGGCCGCGAAACTGCCGACAAACCCCTGGTGCGTTGGTCTGCCCGGCGGCAATGACGGTCCCTTTGTCATGGACATGGCGACATCGATGGTTGCTGGCGGCTGGATCTATGCCGCGCAGAATGCCGGCGCCGCGCTTCCCGAAGGGTGTCTGATCGACAGCAATGGCATTCCCACGACCGACCCGCAGGCCTATTTCGATGGCGGCGCCATCCTGCCAGCGGCGGGGCAGAAGGGATACGCGCTGGCATTGGCGGCGGAATTGATCGCCGAGGCGCTGATCGGGCCGGTGGCGACCGAGGGCAACTGGCTTCTGGTGATGATCGACACGACGCGGATGACCAGCGGCCACACATTGCAATCACGCGCCGAGGAGGTTCTGGCGGACATGCGGACCTGCCCGCCGGCACCGGGATTCGACCGGGTGGAAATCCCGGGTGAGCGAGAGCGCCGCCACCGCGCCGAGGCCAGAGGTTTGATCGCGATACCAGAGCCGACCTGGAACGACATTCTGGCGCTTCGCGATCAGGTTATGACCGGGGATGGCGACTAGCCTGGCAGGGATTCAGATGAAATTCCGCATGATCTGTGCGGCCATGGCCGTCAGTGCCGGCTTTGTGGCGCGCAGCATCTTCCCGCGATCGAACAATGCCGGATCGCCGGCAAGCGTCTGGCGCAACGTGGCCCCGAAGATCTGTCGCAGTTCGGTGCCAACATTGAATTTGCAGACAGCAGTATTCAGGGCAAGATGGCGCCGCATCTCGGCCGGCACACCCGACGCGCCATGGATGACCAATGGACAGTCGGTGACAGCCTCGATTTCGGCGAGACGGGCAAGGTCGATTTCGGCCATGGCGTCGGTCTGCAGGTGCACATTGCCAATGGAGATGGCGAGCGCGTCACATCCGCTCTCGGCAGCAATCCGGCCAGCCTCAACAGCGTCTGTCATCCGGGATCTGGCACCTGCATCATAGCCGACAAACCCGATCTCGGCCTCGACTGAAACGTCATGCCGATGCGCAAGCTCGACAACCTGCCGGCTGGCGGCGATGTTGTCATCAACCGGCAGAGCCGAGCCATCATACATCACCGAGGTAAACCCGGCATCAATGCCAGCCTTGCATTCGTCGATGGTTTTCGCGTGATCCACATGCGCCACCACCGGCACCGAGGCGGCCTCGCCAAGCGTCCGGAACATCAGGCCGGAAATGGGCACTGGCAGCGTTTCACGAAATTTCGGACCAGCCTGAAGGATGACCGGACATCCAACCTCCTCGGCGGCCTCGACATAGGCCTCGGCATCTTCCCAGCCAAGAACGACGGCACCCATCACGGCGCGGCCCGCGGCGCGCGCCGGGACCAGAACATCTGTCAGGCTGGCAACGGGCATGCGCCCCCCTTATTTGAATTTGGCGATCATGTCCTTGATGCCGGGGATCGTCTCGATCTGATAGGCATGGGTCGGCTGGAAGTACTGTACCAGCGAACGCTGGGTCAACCCGCCAAGGATGGTGAAGTAATACATCTCATATCCCGGCAGAACACAGCAGGGATGGTAGCCATTATCAATGCAGATGGTCGATCCGTCGACGATGTGGTAGGCGTCACCGGGCGCGCCATCCTCGCGCTGCAGCATCTGCAGCCCCGACCCCCAATTCGGCTTGAACCGGAAATTATAGGTCTCGTCATGACGCGTCTCATCCGGCAGACGGTTGGTGTCATGCTTGTGGCTTGGAAAGCCCGACCAGCCGCCAGCGCCAACTGTGAACAGCTCGGAGACTAGCAGTCTTCCGACCCGATCATGCTGTTTCTGACCCAGAATGTGTTTGATCTTGCGATGTGTCTTGGTGTCGTCCGAGCCATATTGGACAAGGTCCGGTTCGCGCACATCGAATGGCTCCAGCACCTTGTCATATTTCGCACCGGCAATGAAGGTTTCGGTCGCTTCCGAGACGCAGACAATCGTCACCTTCGCACCAACCGGTATATAGACGCCTTCCGGATCGCCATCCCAGACATCCTCACCACGCTTGCCAAGCCGCGAGAACGAGACCCCCTCAACCTCGACATCGACCGTTCCGGTTGCCGGCACGATACACGTCTCATAGCCGGGAACCTGATATTCAAAGGCCTCGCCCTTCTTCAGCTTGACGATGTTGAAATAATTCAGCGGCACGGTGCCGTTATCGGCATCGACGATCGGTCTGTTCTGGTTGTCAAAGGGAGCGATATGCATGCGTCCGTCTCCGTTCAGTTGTCATCCATCACACGGGATGACATGAATTCGTCAATTTCGATGCTGTCCGGCATCGCAGAGGCGCATCCCCGGCGCGACACGGCAAGCGCCGCGCCCGCGGCACCGCGACGAACGGCCTCCTCGATACCGGCACCAGACCCAAGCGCCGCGATGATCGTGCCAAGAAAGGCATCACCCGACCCGAAGGGTTTCAGCGCCTCAACGCGAAAAATCCCGATATGCGTTGCGGTTTCGTCGATCAGTATATCACATCCGCCCTCGCCCATCTTGTAGAGCGTCAGCGCGCCATTCGCGGCCAGTTCCCCGGCAAGGGCGCGACCCCTGCCACCGGACACTATGTCAAATTCCTCATCATTCGCGACCGGCATATCGACCTTGCGGGCCATCGCGGACAATATCTGCCGCGCCTCATCAAGGCTTGCCCAGGCCTGCGGCCGGTAATCAATATCCAGAACAACCGGACACCCGGCAGCGCGCGCCCGGTCCACCAGACGCTCGCAGGCGGATCGTGACGGTTCACGCGACAGCGCTGTGCCAGTGATAATGATGACACCAATGTCTTGCATATCCACCGCATCGGCATCTGCCGGGGTAATGGCCAGATCGGCGGCGTCATTGCGGTAGATCACCACATTCGGGGCGTCCGTCGTGCTTTCGGCAAGCGCCAGAGAGGTGCGTTCAAGGCCGCTTGTCACGTGGCAATGGCGGGTATCAACGCCATATCCGGTCAGCGCCCGCGTTACGAACCGGCCCACCCCGTCATCCGACACAGCCGCCATCAGCATGACCGGACATTGCTGCCTGGCAACTGTCACGGCGATATTGCCAGATGACCCGCCAACATCGGTAACAAGGCTTTCGGCATCCTCGATGCGTGTGCCGTCAGGCACCGGATAGATATCCATACCGGCGCGCCCGACAACGAGTGCCGCGCGCCCGGCAAGCCTGTCAGAAATACGGTTGGCGATATTCATCTATCATCCGGCATCATGCGATGCTGTACCCGACATCATGAAGTGCCTGATGCAGCTTGTTATAGCCAATCTTCGCGTATTCCAGCGGGTTGGCCTTGGCCGGGTCCTGTTCGGCCTCGATGATGACCCAGCCTTCATAGCCGACATCGAACAGGCGTTTCATGATATCGTCATAATCGATCATACCGTCACCGGGAACGGTGAAGACTCCCTTGAGGACACAATCAAGAAAGCTTTCCGAGCCACGGTCAATCCCGGCCAGCACATCGGCGCGGATATCCTTGGTGTGGAAATGATTGATCCGCTTGCCATGCCTGGCGATCACCGATGCGTTGTCACCGCCGGCGAAGACAAGGTGACCGGTGTCGAGGAGCAGGCCCACAGCTTCGCCGGTTGCGTTCATCAGCGCGTCAAGTTCGGCCTCGGTCTCGACAGCCGTGCCCATATGATGGTGAAAGGTCAGCGGCACACCCTCGGACGCGCAATGTTCGGCCAAGGCCGTCAGCCGCCTTCCGTAAGCGGCGACATCGAACTCGTCCAGCTTCGGCCGGCTCGACAATGGCTTTTCCTGGCGGTTCTGCACCGTGTTGAAGGTCTCGCCATAGACGATGACTGATGCCCCGACAGCCTTGAAAAGCGCCAGTTGATCGGCAATTCGATCCAGTTCGGAATCCAGATCATTATTGATCAGCGTGCCACTGTACCAGCCAGAGACAAGCGCCAGATCATGCGCCTTCAACACCGACGACAGCGCATCCGCCTCCTTGGGGAATTTGCCACCTGTCTCGGTGCCAACAAAGCCCGCCTCGCGGGTTTCCGAAAGACACACTTCCAGCGGCGTATCACCACCAAGCTGCGGAAGGTCATCATTCGACCAGGAAATCGGGGACATCCCGAGACGAAGTTTCATAGTCATATCCCTTTCACGGACAAATCCCGGGCCCGGCAATCAGGCCGAGCGGCCTTCAGCGTTGCCAGCGTCAGCATCCTCAAGCAACTCAGGATAACGAAGGTCCACGCCAAGAAGCTGGCGCAGCTCTGGCGTCGCGGCATCCCGAACAGCCGGGGCGATCGACTGGTCAAGAGCTTCCATCGGCTTGACGAATTTCGGCAGGTACTGGCCGAGAATCGAGGTCCGTTCGCCCTGGCTGTTATTCGGCATCGAGCAATGCCAGGCCATGCCGACAAACAACAGCAGGCTGCCCGGCGGGCATGGCAACTGAATATGTTCGTCGGCGAATTGCGCGGCCGTCGGGTAGACAGCCCGGGTCTGCGAGCCGGGCGCAATCGCCGTGGCGCCATTCTCGGCCGTGAATTCATGAAGGCTGATCAAAGACTGACAGTTCATGTGGAACTGCGAATTGATGCCAGTCGGAAACTCGTCCGGGTCATGCATGTCCCAATAGGGATAATCGACATGAGGTTCCTGCCCCGGCGCGCCGGGAAGAAGGCGGTTCGCGGCGTAGGACCCAAGGATGAATTTCTTGCCAAGGATCTTGCCGAACACCTTCATGACCAGCGGATGCTGGACCATATCGACAAAGACCTGCCCCTTGTTCAGCAGATTCCAGACGCGGCGCTGGAGATGAATCTTGTCCTCATGCCCGCCATGGAAATGCGTGGCTGTCTGGGCACTGTCCGAATGCGCATTGATGATGCGGTTGGCCTCGGCGACCTCCTCGGCAGAGAAAACGCTCTCGACAAGGTAGTAGCCCGGGCCGGTCAACAGCGCGTCAATGGCGGCCTCGGCATGCTTGTCCCAGTTATGTGCGGTTGGTGTCATGTCAGCATCCATTCATGTGCCGGATCATTCTTGAACTTCCACACCCTCTTCGGCCCAGCCATGACATTGAGATAATAGCTCTCATAGCCATGTGGCGCGCCAACAGGGTGGTAGCCGCGCGGCACCATCACCACCGTCCGGTCTTCGGCGGCCATGGTTTCATCCAGTTCGCGACTATCATCATAAACCCGATGCAGCACATAGCCCTGCGGCGGGTTCACACGGTGATAATAAGTCTCCTCGAGATAGGATTCCTCGGGAAGGTTGTCGGTATCATGCTTGTGCGGCGGATAGGATGACCAGTTGCCGGCCGGCGTGATCACCTCGACCACCAGCAGGCTGTCGGCGGGTTCGGTCTCTGGCAGGATATTGCAGACATGCCGCGTGTTGGTGCCGGTGCCGCGTGTTTCCAGCGGCATGCTGTCGGCTCCGATCAGGCGCGGTGGCAGCTTGCCATCGATCCCCGGTGCGCGACAGACAGCCATCTCGGCATCGGTGCCAGCCTCGACATGCCAGCCTGTCTTCATCGGAATATAGACAGCGTGTGGCGCGGCGCGGTCAAACACGCTGGTCCGCCCGGTCAGCATGCCGGTATCAAGATCGCCGGCCCTGATCCGCGCGTTGCCGGTCAGCAGCACAAGGCAGATTTCATCCGCGGTCCCATCGACATCGAGTGTCTGTCCAGCCTTCAGGTCATGCAGCCCGAAGCCGACAAAGGACCACCCCGCAGAGGCCGGGGTGATATCATGAACAGCGCCACCATCAAGGTTTGGCCTGACAAGCAGTTTCGACATCTTCAGCCTTCCTTTCCGTCCAGTCAGCGAAGCTGGCGTTTCTTGTTCTCGCGCCACCCTTCATAGGCGGTCTTGACCTCGTCGCGTTCTGAAACAGCGGGAACGCCAACTTCCCACCAGGTTCCCCCAGCCGCCGTCGACGGTCCCGCGTCGGTATCGATGACAATCACATCAACACCCTCACGGATGACAGCCCTGGCGGTCATCGCCTCAAGCTCGGCGATCGATCCCGCCTTCTGTGCCCGTGCCCCCATCGCGGCGGCATGCGCGACAAAATCAATCTCGGGAAGTACCTCATGCGTTGAATCGACAAGCATATTGTTGAAGGCCGCCCCACCTGTTGCCGCCTGCAATCTGTTGATACAGCCGAAGCCGCGATTGTCGGTGATGATCAGCGTCATCGACCGCCCCATCATCACCGCTGTCGCCAGCTCGGCGTTCAGCATCAGATACGACCCGTCACCGGCAAACACGACATTCGGCCGATCCGGCGCGGCCATGTCGACACCGATGCCGGCGGCAACCTCATAACCCATGCAGGAGAATCCATATTCCATGTGATAGCCGTCAACCTGACCAACCTGCCACAGCTTGTGAAGTTCGCCAGGCATCGATCCGGCCGCGCCAACAACAATTGTCTCCGCAGGGCAGGCGCGATTGACCGCACCGATGACCGCGCTGTCGGATGGCAGGCTATTGCTGTCAGCCGGCGCGTCGCACACGGCGGCAACATCCTTCATCCAGCCATTCCACAGGCTGGCAATTTCGGCACGGTAGGTCTCATCGGTGCGATAATCACCAAGACCGGCGGCAAGTTCCCCGATGCCGGTGCGGGCATCCCCCATCAAAGCCATGGCCCCATGTTTGACAAGATCATGCGCCTGCACATTGAGGGCAATCACCTGGCCTTTGATCAGGCCGTTCGACCCGGTGGTAAAATCCTGAAGCCGGCTGCCGACCGACAGCACGACATCGGCAGATTCGGCCAGGGTGTTGGCGGCCGACGCGCCGGTGACGCCAAGCGATCCGACATACATCTCATCAGCCTCGACAAGGCTGGATTTGCCTGCCTGTGTGGACGCCACCGGGATGCCGGCCCTGGCCACGAATTCCGACAGCGCCTTCGAGGCCCCGGAATAGCGAACACCACCACCAACGATGACAAGCGGCCGCTTTGCTGCCGACAGGGCGGCGATGGCACGGGCCAGCTCGCCCTCATCAGGGCGCACCCGGCGCACCGACCACAGGCGTGGTTCGAAGAAACTTTCCGGGTAGTCCCACGCCTCGGCCTGGACGTCCTGACACAGGCCAAGCGTCACCGGGCCACAATCGGCAGGATCGGTCAGCACCGACATGGCCTTTGGCAACGCCTGAAGCAGCTGTTCCGGGCGGGTGATGCGGTCGAAATAGCGCGAAACCGGACGAAGGCAGTCATTTGCCGACACAAGGCCGTCGGCAAAGCTTTCCACCTGCTGCAATACCGGATCGGGGGCGCGGGTGGCAAACACATCACCCGGCAACAACAGAACCGGCAATCTGTTGACGTGCGCAAGCGCCGCCGCTGTTGCCAGGTTCGTCGCCCCGGGGCCGATCGAGGTTGTCACCGCCATCATCTGGCGGCGTTGCATCTGCTTGGCATAGGCGATGGCGATGTGCGCCATGCTCTGTTCATTGTGGCCGCGGAACGTTGGCAGCTCATCACGGATGCCGTGAAGCGCCTCGCCAAGGCCGGCGACATTGCCATGCCCGAAGATGGCCCACACACCGGCGAAGGCGGGGGCGCTGCTGCCATCAAGCTGTTCAATGCTCTGCGCCGCCATCCAGCGGGTCAGCGCCTGTGACATCGTCAGACGAACCGTTGCCATATCTGTCTCCTGTTGATCAGCCTGCCGCGTCCCAGGCGGCAATCAGCCGCCGGTATACGACACTCATCATGTCTATAGCGGCCGCGTCGTCGATCTCGCCAGCAAACCAACGCTGCGCCGCCTCGCTGAAAATTGTCCGGCCGATGGCAAAGCCACGAACAAGCGGTTCCTTGCGCGCCATGCCAAGCACATTCACCAACTCATCATCCGGCATCTCCTTGCCAAGAACGATGATCCCCTGAAGATGCGGATCATGTGCCCGCACAAGATCGCCGACATTATTCCAGAAAGCCGGATCGGCAATCGGCTCGAGCTTCCACCAGTCAGGCATGATCCCAAGGCCATACATCCGCTCGACCAAGGCAATGATCTGGTCTGGCGCCGCCGGCTTGTCAGCGCGGCCATTGATGATTTCGAGAAGGAATTCATGCCCGGTCTGCCGACAGGCATCGGCAAGCTTGACAAGACTCTGTTCATGGTGGGCGATCAAATCCTCGGGATCGTCGGCGCGGATCGGGGCCAGCACCTTGACGCAGTGATTGACCGGCCATTCAGCAAGCCGGCTTCCAAGGTCCGGCCCCTCTTCAAGGGCAAGAGGAAAGATTCCGGACTCTTCAATTGGCCGGCCGATCCAGAAATCATGGTCGGATGCGGCATGAAGCGCCGAGCGGCCAAGCCGGTCATCGACCAGGATGCCGAGACCATCGCGCGTGGCCGACATATCGGTAACGGCGCGAAGGGCAATGGTCTTGAAATAATCTATGTCGTCATCCGTCCGGCCATGAGCCGCCGCCATCTCGACAAACTGGATGCGGTGGTCGAAGGCGAAGGCCAGCAATTCGTCATGTCGCCGGCGACGAGTTGTCGACCAGTGAAGCTGTTCAAGAGCCTGATCCTTGCGGAGCGCAAAATGCTCGCTTCCGGTCTCGATCATGTGCCGGAGTTCAGTCTGTGACGGATAGGACGGGGCGCAGCCATGGCGTGACACCGCCAGAGCCCCGCAGATATTGGCATAAAGCGCGCAATCCGCCGGTGAGGCGTCACGAAGCCAGCCGGACAGGAAACCGGACATGAAGCCATCGCCGGCGCCAAGAACGTTGAACACCTCGATTTCACGAACGGGCGAGCTGATGCCGTCATCCCAGCCGTTGATCTCACCCTCGAAAACAACACAGCCAAGCGCACCACGTTTGCAGACCAATGTTGCATCGGTGATGGTGCGGGCCGCCTTCAGGGCGGCGATGGTATCGGTATCACCGCCGGCGATATGCCATTCCTCCTCGGTGCCGACGATCAGGTCGCAATGCGGCAGCACTGTCTGCAGGTGCGTCGTGACGCGCGCGCTTTCGGCGAACCGGCTTTCGCCGTCACCATGTCCGCCAAGCGCCCAGAGATTGGGACGGTAATCAATATCGAAGGCGACCTTGCGGCCGAATTTGCGGGCCAGCTTCATGGCGGCAAAGCTGGCACCGGCGACGCGGTCGGTGCTGAAATGCGTTCCGGTGACAAGCACCGCCTTTGCCGAGGCGATGAAGTCGGGGTCTATATCCGCCTCCTCGATGGCCATGTCGGCGCAATCCTCGCGATAGAAAATCAGCGGAAACTGCTCTTTGTCACGAATGCCGAGAATCACCAGGGCCGTCAGGCGGTCAGGGTCGGTCTTTACATGGCCTGTATCGACGCCTTCACGGGCCAGTTGTTCGCGAATGAAGCGGCCCATATGTTCATCACCAACACGGGTGATCACCGCCGATTTCAGACCAAGACGCGAACAGCCAATGCTGATATTGGTCGGGCTGCCACCAATATATTTGGCAAAGCTGGACATATCTTCCAGCCGTCCGCCGACCTGCCCGCCATACAGGTCGACCGACGAGCGGCCAATGCAGATTACATCAAGCGTCGGATCAGCCATCCTGAAGGCCCTTCTCATATTTCAAGCCAGCCTCGATGGCCAGATACTGCGTCAGGTTCATCGTTGCGCACAGCGAGCGGAACCCGAACAGATGCTCTTCGGTGACAAGCAGGGTCGTGTCGAGCGCAACCGGGCTCACGCTGGTGTCGGTGATACTGACAATGGAAATGCCCATCTCATGAGCCTGCCGCGCCAGATTGACCGTCATTTCGCCATAGGGTGAAAAGCTGACCACAAACAGCACATCACGCGGACCGATCAGGTTCAGTTCGCGAATGGCCTGCGCTGGCGAGTTGCGGAACTCCTGTGACCTGATCCCAAGCTGCGTCAGCAGATACCCCAGATAAACCGTGACAGGTTTCGCCCGCCCACCAGCGGCAAGCCACACCGTTTCGGCATCCGCCAGCCGCTGAGACGCCTTTTCCAGAATGTCGATCGAAACTGTATTGGACAGGCGTTTGATGGAATCGACCGCCGAAATCGACAATGCCTCGAGATGGTCCGCCGGGTTTACCGAAGCCATTTCGGACAGTCTGCTGCCATATTGTGGCCAGCTGTTGCGGACCTGCTGGCGGAAGACGGTCTGCATCTGACTGAAACCGTCAAAGCCAAGAGTCTGGGCGAAACGAACGAAGGCGGATGTCGCGATATCGGTTTCGGCGGCGAGTTCGGCAAGTGTCGACAGAGCTATGGCTTCAGGATGACCAAGTGCAAAATTGCCGATCTCCTGCAACCGCTTTGGCAGATCAGCATGCTGATGCTCGATCCGCTCGACAAGCTGGTCGAGAGTCTCCGGTCTTGCCCCAACCTCAGCGGAGTCCATGGTCACGTCCATTCCGTTCCAAATAATCTAGTCGGCAAGCTCCTTGGCCAGGTCGCCAATCTCGGCACCACCGGCCATCAAACGCTTGATGTCGTCACCCTCAAGGTCCTTCGAGGTGCCACGCCCAATCACCTCGCCAAGGCTGAGGAAGGTGAAACGGTCTGCAATGAGACGGGCGTGGATCTCGTTGTGGGTGATCAGGATAATCGCAATGTCACCAAGCCTCTGAACCTTGCGGATGGTCTTCAGCACTTCCATCTGCTGCTTCTGACCAAGTGCCGATGTCGGCTCGTCGAGGATCAGCACTTTCGCACCGAAATAAATGGCCCTTGCGATGGCGAGTGTCTGGCGCTGACCGCCTGACATGGTTCCAACCGCCTGGTTCGGGTCGGCAACATTGATCCCGATCTTCGCCATCTCGCGTGTGGCGATCTCATCCATTTCCTGCATCTTCATCAGCCCGAACGGGCTCGGGAAATGGGTGATCTCGCGCCCAAGGAAGAAGTTGCGCGTCACCGAGGTCAGCGCGTTCAACGCCAGATCCTGGTAAACGGTGCCGATCCCGGCTTCGGTCGCATCACGCGGCGACGCAAAGGCAATCGGCTTGCCCTCGACCTTGATCTCGCCGGCCGTCGGTTTGAAGACACCGGAAAGAATCTTGATCAAGGTAGACTTGCCGGCACCATTATCACCGAGAAGTGCATGCACCTCGCCCGGGAACACCTGGAGATCGACCCCGTTCAACGCGGTAAAGGCACCAAACTTCTTTACCAGGCCGGTGGTCTCGATGAGCGGTTCTGTCGCGTTATTAGCCATGTCAGAGCGTACCCATGATTCGCTTGCGTATGTTTTCATTGAGCAGCGCCGAAGCGATGATCACGAGGCCGAGGAAGACACGGTAGAAAGACCCGTCGATCCCCGGAATGTAGAAGAAGGCCTCTTTTGCGATGCCGAAGATGAAGGCACCGACAATGATCCCCATGACCGTTCCAAAGCCGCCCGTCATCACGATGCCGCCAATGACAGCCGCCGCGATGGCCTCAAGCTCTTTCAGGTTGCCCTTTGCCGCGTCCGCGGTGTTCACCTCGAACACCTGACAGGTGGCAAAGATGGTGGCGCAGAAAGCCGAGAAGACGAAAAGCGATATCTTCACCCTGTTGGTGGGAACACCGTTCGCCTTCGCCGCCTGCAGATTGCCGCCAGTGGAATAGATCCAGTTGCCAGCCTGTGTGCGGCTGAGGACGACATAGCAGATCAACGCCAGGATCACCCAGATCATCACACAGGAATACAGCCCGGGCGCGAACTGGTTGCCAAAATTGTTGGTATTCCAATCGACCGGGAAATACAGGAAATCGAAAATCGGCTCCAGAATGTCGCCGCCAAAGAAATCGGCGACAGGCTGGGCGGATCCGATGGTGTCGATATAGGCCCGCGCCACATCAAGGTCAGTCACCGTCCTTGGTGTCACAGGCGTCACGACAAAGTTGGCAATCTTGTCCTGGATCGTCGTCACCATCGCCTCATTGCCGGACTCGATGGCGTTTTCCAATGCCCGCTCCAGCGGCTTGACGCCCTTGGAGGCCATGATCTCGGTCTTCGCATCGGCAACGCGCTGATAGGTATATTCCAGCCGCTCTCTCAACTCGGCGATCTTGTCAGCCGGCACCGTCTGCAGAATCGCCATCAGATCGGTTTCCGGCAGCGCCTTCGCCGCCTCGCGTTCCATTTCACCATGTCCTGGAACGTCGATGATGTTCTTGATGTCGGGAAGTTCGGTCACCGTCGTCGCGCCCTTGGTCTGGTCAGGACGGTGGTTGAACGCGCGAAGCGATACTTCGGTCAGGCCGCGAAGGAAGAACAGGCCGCCAAGCGTCACGATAAAGGATGGCAGGCCCGAACGGACGACGATGTAGCCCTGAAGCCAGCCAAAGAACAGCGTGAAGCACATCGTGATCATGATCGCGCCAATGGGCGACACGTTTTCGATGTGGATCAATGTGAAAAATTCGATATGAACCCCGCCCTCGAAGGAAATGTACGGGATGACGATGGCAAATCCCCATCGAAGCACCATCGCCATACAGGCACCGGCAAAGCCGATCATCGAGCCAATCGACAGGTCGAATTCCCCGGCGATGATCAGAAGGCCGGCGCCCAGCGCGATGATCCCCAACTGCGCGATCACACGCAGATTGTTGCGGATGCCGAGCGCGTTGAAGCCTTCCCCGGCAAAGGGATTGAACGAAAATTCGCCAGCAGGGATCGAGAAGTAGCCCAGCATGCCAAAGAGAAGAAGCATCACGCCGATGGGGCCGATTTCAGGCCGTGCCAGCATTGATTTCAGCCATCCCTTGGATGCGAGACGATCAGATTCCTGCCTTGAGGTTGCGGTCTGGTTCATGTCTTAACCCAAAAAAAAGTGGGTAGCGCGACGCTACCCACTTCCATATTTGATGTGATTACCGGTCTACGCCAGCAAGCGAAGCAACCGAAGACGCGTTCGACTTGTCAACAAAGCCGGGACCCGACGGGATGTTTGCACCCGGAAGCAGGCCAGCGCCGTTGTTGTACAGGTGCAGAACGATCACAGGCATGTAGCCCTGCAGACGCTGCTGCTGGTCGATCGTGTACTGAACCTTGCCAGCATTGATCATGTCCATGACCGGCGGGCTGAGGTCGAAGCAGGAGTGGTGAACCGACATGCCAAGCTCGTCGATTGCCTGCTGAACGCCAACGCAAACATGCGGGCCAACAGACAGAACGGCGTCGATGTCAGGGTTGGCCTGCAGGCCAGCCGCCGCACGGGTCGGGATGGTTGCCGGGTCGTTCGAGCTGTCAACCAGCTTCGTCGGAATCGACTCGCCATAACCGTTACAACGATCGTTCAGCGCGGTGTTGTAGGCTTCCTGAATGAAACAGAGAGCCTTGGATGCGCCTTCCGCCTTGGCGCGGGCGCCAGCGGCCTGACCAGCCAGGAACTCAGGCTGACCGACGTGCATCAGAGCACCAACGTCCTTCGACGACTCGAGGCCCGAGTTCATCGTGACGACAGGGATACCAGCTGCA
The DNA here is from genome assembly GCA_049623505.1 of Puniceispirillaceae bacterium (SeqCode). Taxonomy (GTDB): domain Bacteria; phylum Pseudomonadota; class Alphaproteobacteria; order Puniceispirillales; family Puniceispirillaceae; genus UBA8309. The sequence goes on from JBMZTC010000008.1 coordinate 92,401, forward strand.
ACGGCGTCTTTGATGGCCTGACCCAGAGCGTCTGGATCTGGCAGCGATACAACGATGCCATCAGGCTGTGTTGCGGCTGCCGCGGCGATCGACTTGGCCATGTCGCCCATGTCGCCCGACGGGTTGAAGATGTATTCGAAATCAGCGCCGATAGCACGAGCGGCATCCTCGCCACCCTTCTGCACTACAGGCCAGAATGGGTCTTTACCTTCACCATGTGTAAGCATGACATAGCGTTCTGCCTGAGCGGCGCCCGAAAACAGCACAGCAGCAGACAGCGCAAGAAGCAACTTCTTCATTGTGTCCTCCAAAGGTTTGTCGGGGACGTTTCTGAATATGTGAATTGATAGCCCCCGCACGCGACTTTAGATGGGCGAACCCGGTTGTAAAGAGCAATTTTGGAAAAAATATTTCAAATTTGCGATTTCGCGATTTTTAATCTTGCGTCAACACGCCGCATAGGCGACCAAATCTTTCAATGAATAGTACCCCAAACACCGGGCCACCGAGCTTGGCCACATTATCTGGAGATCTTGATGAAAGAAATCGGCATCGGCGTCATTGGCACAGGCTTCATGGGAAAGGCGCATTCCATTGCCTACAGCGCATCAGCCTCGGTTTTTGGGACTGGCCTCAGGCCACGTCTTGAGATCGTTTGCGACCTCAGTCCCGAGCGCGCATCGCAGCGCGCAACCGACCTTGGATTCAATCGATACACCGACAACTGGATGGACGTCGTCAATGACCCGGCGGTTGAGTTGATCTCGGTTTGCACTCCGAACGATACGCATGCCGAAATCTCGATTGCGGCCCTGGAAGCCGGAAAACATGTCTGGTGCGAGAAGCCGATGTCGACAACGCTTGGCGATTCGCAGGCCATGATGGATGCCGCCACTGGCAGTTCCGGCAAGACCATCATCGGATACAACTACACAAAGAACCCGGCCGTTACCCACGCCCGCCGGCTGATCGAGAGTGGTGCCATCGGACGTGTGGCGGCATTCTTCTGTCGTTATGATGTCGACAACGAGGCTGACGAAACCCGTCCCTGGTCCTGGCGGATGTCGCGCGACCAGTCGGGAACCGGTGCCAATGGCGATGTGCTGAGCCATGTCATCAGTGTCGCGCATTATCTCACCGGCTCGACCATCAAGCGCGTTGTCGGCGATATCGCGATCGTTCACAAGGAACGCGATGATCCGAAACAGGCCGGCAGCACGAAGCAGGTCGACAATGACGATATGGTGGCGGCGCTTGTCCAGTTCGAGAATGGTGTGCATGGCCATATCGGAGCCAGCCGCGTGACATGGGGCTACAAATGTGGCCTTCGCTGGGAGGTGCATGGCACCAAGGGCACCATCATCTTCGAACAGGAACGGCTGAACGAGTTGCGCCTGTTCACGCCCCAGGCCGATTCGGCGACTGACGGGTTCCGCACCATCCTGACCGGCCCCCAACATCCCCCTTATGCCGCCTTCCTGCCGAATGGCGGGCACAGTCTTGGCTATATGGATGTAAAGATCTGCGAACTTCACGAACTGCTGCAGGCCATCGAGAGTGACGAGGCTGTCTGGCCATCCTTTGCCGACGGTCTGGTCATCGAACAGGTGATGGATGCGGTTGACCGGTCCTCGCTCAGCGGTAGCTGGGAAGACGTGTGATCATTCGTCATAAGGAGTCAGTCCATATAGGGAGACAGGCCATGGTCGATAACAGCACCTCGAGCGTCATCATTTCCGGCGGCACACAGGGGCTTGGCCTTGCTGTCGCCGAAACGCTGATCGCGCAGGGCTGCACGCGTCTGACGATCACCGGCCGCGGCGCTGACAAAGGTGAAGCGGCGGCGGCGCGATTGAACCGGAATGGGGTGGATTGCCTTTTCGTTGCCTGCGATGTTGCCAGCATTGAAGATTGTCAGGCTGTTGTTGAACAGGCGCTGGCGCATCACGGTTTCGTCAACGGCCTCGTCAACTGCGCCGCCGATACCTCGCGCGGCAGTCTTGTGGACACCTCGCCCGAACTGTGGGCCCGCCACATGGACACCAATCTGCGCGGGCCGTTTCTTTTGATGCAGGGCGTGGTGCGGCATCTTCTGGAGACCGGCAAGCCGGGATCGATGGTCAATATCCTGTCGACCTCGGCGCATGTCGGACAGAGTTTCCTGACGCCCTATGCAACCTCCAAAGGCGGCCTGCAGACGCTGACCCTGAACACCGCCAACGCCTATCGGTCGAACCTGATCCGCTGCAACGCGGTGGCGCCCGGATGGATGGACACGCCAGGCGAGGATGTGGTGCAGAAGACATTCCACGACGCGCCTGACGACTGGCTCGAAAAGGCCGAATCAGGCCTGCCGATGGGCCAGCTTGTCAAACCGGACCAGATCGCGCCACTGATTGCCTATCTTGTCAGTCCGGATTCCGGCATCATCACCGGCGCGGTGATCAATTATGACCAGCAGATCATCGGCGCGGTTCCCGAATAGAATCGCAGCTCTGCAATCGGGGGTCGGCCCGGCGGCAGACGACATCCCACGGAGGCCAGACCCATGACAGAGTCCT
>JBMZTC010000009.1:0-74173 GCA_049623505.1 Puniceispirillaceae bacterium (SeqCode)
ACAACCTGCCGCCGCGCTGTTCGAGCATGAGATGGCCACATCGGTGGCGCTGTAGGTTGTGCTGCCGGTAAGGCCGTAATTCAGAAGCTGGTCGATTGTGGTGTCGCCGCGATACTGCGCGCCAGTGGTGAACAGGGCGGCCGCGCCAGCGCCAAGATTGACCCCGAGCGTTCGCATGTCATCCGGGTCCGTCTCGCCGTCGGCAACCACTGGCGACAAAGCGGCAAACACGGCATCAAGAATGGCCTGATCGCTGGTAACTGTGTCGTCATCAGTGGCATTGGCGATGCTTTCGCCAAGCGCCGCATTGCCGGTGATGGTGTCTGGAATGCCGTCATCATCCGTATCCACCGCAGGAACGACATCAAGCGATTCGATGCCAATGGCCGCCGCGATCTCAATGGCGGCATCCTCACCGGTGCTCTGCTCGATCTGCTGGATCGTCTCGGGTAAGGCGACCTGCGGCGGTGCAGGGGGTTGATTGGGAAAAATTGACGTCGCGAAATTGGGGCGGATCAGATCCACGCTGCCAAAGGCGTTGCTGACTGTGATGGCGCCAAGCGCCGCACCAACGGCATTGGGTCCTGGTCCGACAAGAACAATCTTGCTGCCGCCTTCCTCATCGACAATCCCGGCCACCTGCGTGCCTCTGATGCTGATGCTTGCTGACGGAAGCTTGACCTTCATCGCCTCTGGGCTTGATTTTGCCAGCTTTCCGGAAACGAAACGAAACGCACCTCGGGTGATCTGCGTTGTCATGGCCCCGGATTGTGTCGCCGGATCGTAGACAAATTCATCCATGATCAGCCTGGCGCCACTGCCAAGCGTAAAGACGGTCTCGTCGAGAAGCATGATCTGCATTCTGCCGCCGGAGGCGACTTCAATCTCGTCACCAAGAAAGATATGAGTGCCGGATGATACCGGCCCGATTTCGCCGCCACCGCTGGTAGCCGCGACCCGGATGACGTCACCGCGGAGGGCCGCTGCCACGCCGATGAATTCGGCGGCTATCGCGCTGCTTGATATGGCCAGTGTGGACAGAAGCGACAGCATGGCGAGCGCGGCATGGCGGGCCGGCACACGGATCATGATCTGACACCACGACCCGTGACCAGGGACAAGAATGCCGGGTATCGCGTTGCGAGCTGACAGGTTTGGCATGCCGCGCCTCACAAGACTGTGATGGAAAGCAGCGCAACTTGGCATATTTAAAATAAATAGTCACTAAATTAAAAATATTTAATATAAAATTCACCCCAGCATGATTTGGGTGCGATGATCATCTGATTAAGTCGATTTTCATCTGAAGATTGTTTCGCGGCCATTCTGCGGGTGCCGTGGTATGATCAGCGCCAGAACGAGCGATGCCACGGCAAGCGCCGCGGCGAGAACAAAGACCGAGGCCTGCGACACGATCCAGAGGTAGCCAAGAGCCGCTGGCAGGCAGACCGCCGCGATATGATTGATTGTGAAGGCAACGGCGGCGGTTGGCGCGATATCGGCCGGATCAGCGATTTTCTGGAAATAGGTTTTCTGCGCGAAGGCAAGCGCGAAAAACAGATGGTCGATCACATATAACGCCGCCGCCAGCGCGGCGCCCCATCCGAACCAGTAGATCCCACCATAGGCAAGAAACACCACTGTCAGCCCCGCATATTCAAACGCAAGCGACCATTTTTCGCCGATGCGGGCAATCAGGGCCCCCATCATCGGCGCAAAAATGATGTTGGCGATATAATTGATCAGGAACAGAAATGTCAGCTCATGAACGGCAAACCCGAATGTTTCAACCATCATGAAGGCGGCAAACACCATGAAGATCTGACGGCGTGCTCCGGACATGAATTGCAATGCGTAATACAGCCAATAGCGGCGCCTGAGGATCAACCGGTTATGCTGCGGCGTTTCCATCCGGAACCGCGGATAGACGATCCAGCAATAGACGGCGATGGCAACGGTGATGCCGCCACCGGCGAGATAGACATTGTGGTAGCCGAGTCCGCCCCATTTGAAGACAAGCGCAATCAACCCATAGGCAAGAAGTGAGGCCGCCGAACCGGCCGCGACAAGCCAACCGATGATTTGCGGCGCGCGATCCTTTTCAATCCATTGAAGCTGCAGTGACTGGTTCACCGTCTCGTAATAATGGAACCCGATTGAGCCGATCAATGTTGTGATCAGAAGACCGGCAAAGCTCGGGAAAATGGCCGTGATCGCCACCGCGCCACCTAGCGCGACAAGCGATAACAGTGCCAGCGTCTGTTCCCGCATCACCAGCAATACCGCGATGACGCCAACCGCCAGGAAGCCGGGGATTTCACGAACTGTCTGCAGCCAGCCGATCTCAACGCCGGTGAAACTGGCAACCTCGACGGTGAAATTGTTCAGCAGTGCCAGCCATGTTGAAAACCCAAGCGGCATGGCAAAGGCCATCAGGAACAGCAGCCCTACCGGCGTGTGGCGAAGCGAGAAAGCGTGGCGTAACGAAGCGGCAAGGGCTGTCATGAGAGCTGTCATCAGGGTTATGGGATGCCCGTACCCTATCAGCGGTGACCGGTTATCGCCAGTATCGCTCGATCTGGGGTGCATTGAGCCCGGCTGATACGGTACGGATGCCGTGTGGATGCAGCGCACACACGTCTTTCGGCGTTCAAATCCCGCGTGATGATGGCGGTGGATTGACCATCGCTGACATACCCACAGGCAGATGTTTCCGCTTTATTCGTCAGGCCATCTATGTATCGTAATTGACCATGTTTGTGGCTGACGAGACGGTGGGGCGTCCTGATGACTTCGCATAGCAAACCGAACTTCCTGTTCATCATGACGGACCAGCATCGCTGGGACTGGCTTGGCTGTGCCGGGCATCCGGTTGTGAAGACGCCGCACATCGACTCGCTTGCCGCCAAGGGGACGCGGTTTGCGAATTTCCAGGTGACTTCGCCTGTCTGCATGCCAAATCGGGCCTCTTTCATGACCGGACGTTACCCGTCGACGCATGGACTTCGCTATAATGGCTGCGCCCTGCCGACCAACAGTCATTGTTTCACCGATGTGCTGGCCGCCGCGGGTTATCGCACCGCCTCCATCGGCAAAAGCCATCTTCAGCCATTCACCGAAAAGCCGCCGCTTCGCAGTGATGACGGAAAGACGCGCCTGATTGAAGAGGCGCGCCGGGCCGATGACGGTGTCCACAGCCACGAACAGCCATCATCCTATGCTGGCGACACCCCCTATGATTTTGATGGGCCTTATTACGGGTTCCAGCATGTCGACATGGTCACTGGCCATGGCGATCGGTGCAATGGCCATTACCAGCAATGGTTCCGGGCCAATTGCCCGGACTGGTCTGCCATGCATGACCCGGCCAACGAACTGCCTCACAACTACAGCTGTCCGCAGGCCTACCGCACCCCCATTCCCGAGGCATTCTATCCGACCCGCTATATTGGTGATCAGGCCGCTGAATGGATCGGCGCGCAGGCAGATCAGCAATCACCTTTCTTCGCCTATGTATCGTTTCCCGATCCGCATCACCCGTTCAATCCACCGGGCAAATATTGGGACATGTACCATCCCGATCAGTTTGAGGTGGGCCTGCCATTCGAGTCGCATCTGAATCCGACCCCGCCCATGACCTGGATGACCGGACAATGGCAGGCTGGTGCCGAACCGCTGAGCCCAACCACCGCGTGCCGCATTGACGAGCAGCATATTCGCGAGGCCATGGCGCTGACGGCCGGCATGATCACGATGATTGATGATGAGGTCGGACGGCTTGTCGGGATGCTGAAGGCGACCGGTCAATATGACAATACGGTGATCTGTTTCAACGCTGATCATGGCGACTATCTTGGTGATTTTTCGCTGTTGCTGAAGGGGGCGATGCCGTTCAGATCGATCACACAGGTGCCGATGATCTGGTCCGATCCGGCGCAGCGCGAAGAACGTGTCACCGACGCGCTTGCCACCACGATCGACCTGTCGGCGACCATCCTGGATCGCGCCGGCCTGACCCCCTATTACGGGATGCAGGGCGAAAGTTTCCTGCCGGTCGTCAATGGCGCGGAAAAACACCGCGATGCGGTGCTGACCGAATTCAACGATCTTGGCGCCCGACTTGGCTTTGCGCGGCCAGCGCGGGTGCGAAGCCTGCGCACCGCAAGCTGGCGTTTCACGCTTTATCAGGATGAACCCTGGGGCGAACTCTATGACCTTGAGGCCGATCCACAGGAAACCAACAATCTGTGGGACAGCGCCGCGCATGCTGGCATCAAGGCCGATCTGACATTGCAGCTTGCGCATATGTTGACGGGCCAGATGGATGAAAGTCCGGTCTCGCACCTTCTTGCCTGACCATGTTGCTCATGCGCGGCGGATTGGCGTCTTGTGCGACCGGCAGGCTGCACGCACAATACCGCTATGACTGACCTGGTGATGTTGCCCGCCTTCTTGCGCCGTGCCATGGCTGCGATCTGCCTTGCTCTGCTCGGCATGACGGTTCCCGCCATGGCCGCGGCGTGCGATGCGCCGGAGTCCGTGTGTGCGTGGAAAGACCGCATCGTCGGGATCAAGACCCCGAACATGATCGCCAGCGGCACGATGCTGTCAGGCGGCTATATCGTGACCAATCATCATGTTGCCGAGGATCACGCCCTTGTCGTGACCCGTAAGGCCAACGGCGCCATCAAGCGGGCGGTGCCGCAACCTCATGACGTTGCGGTTGATCTGGCCCTTCTGCGCCTTGAGGCTGAAACTCCAACGCTTCCGGACTTGTCCGCGCCAGCACCACAAGGGCCTTCAGAGCCACAGCAGCTTTATGTCGTGGCCTTTGACCAGGGCCGTAACGGGCCGCGGGTCTACCGCCCGGGGGACTGGGCCCGCTATCCACGCCAGGGGGCTTCATCGCGGGCCCGCATCCATACCAATGCCCGCGCGCTGCCAGGCAACAGTGGCGGCGCCGTTGTCGATGCCGAAGGGCACCTTGTGGGAATCCTGGCCTCGGGAGATGGCAAGATCAGCGAGGTCATTCCGGCCCGGCATATTGCTGATGTTGCGGAGCGGACATCCGATACGCATGCCGCTGCATTCTCGATGACCGGGCGGGCCATACGCGAATGCGCCGATGCCTTGTATGACACCGCGTCGATATCGCGTGACCCGCCACTCGATCTTGTCGGCGTTATCGAGGAAAGCTGCATGGCGGCGGGGAACAAGCAATTGCTCGATCAGGCCGGGCAGAGTTTCGGTCGCTGGTGGATGTTCGCACGTTCACGGACTTTCCTCGAACGCAGTCTCGATCTTGATCCCGACAGTCCGAACAGCCTGATGTCACTGGCCGTAACATTGCATCTCGACCGTGATATGGCTGCCGAAATGCCTGTTCTGAAACGCTACCTTGCGATTGATCCGGCAAACGCGCAGGCGCTTCGGATGGCTGTGCAGGTGGCAGGCGGGCTTGGTGAGCGCGAATTCGGCATGCAGGCTCTGGAATTAATGCGGCGTCACAACCCGGCGGCGGTGCCACTTGCCGAATCCTTTCTCGAGCAGGCATTTTCGAACTAGAAGCCGAAATTATCCGTCGGATCGGGTATCCAGCCGAATGTCAGCGGCACATCCGGTGCCGTGATGGCGCGTGAGGCAAGGAATTCTTTGATTGCCGGCGTGTTCGCATCGGGATTGGCGTCAAGGAACCGCGCCGCCAGCGCGGCCACACGCGGCACCGCATAGCTGGTACCGCCTGTTTCGGCAAAGGCGCCACGATGATCCATCACGGTGACCTGTTCCGCCGGCACCATCAGATCAACCGTGGCCGCTCCGAAATTGGAACCGCGCCCAAGTCTGCCAAAATCGTCTGACGAGGTGACGACAATCATATTCGGCAGGTGCAGCGCGGCAGGATAGATCGGCATGCGGTCAAGGTCGCGCCCGTCATTGCCTGCCGAGACAATGAACAGCATCTGTGGATTTTCGCCCGCCGCAGCCTCGAAACAGGCCCAGTCGGACCTGTCATTCGATCCCATCGACAGGCTGACGATGCGCACCGAACGCTGCGCCATATGCGCAATCAGATCAGCAAAGCGACACATGTCTGGTGCCGGGAAACGGTAAATGGCGATGCCTGTTTGCGGTGCCTCACGCGCCAGCACGCTGAACACTGTGGTACCGTGATGCCGCGGGAAATAGGGATTGCCGCGCGGGTCGGCATCAAACGGGCGGTTGTCGTCATCCCAGAAATCATAGCCAAGCGGTCGCCCGTCGCCATCCGTGGCGATATGCGGTTGCAGATCGGTCAATTGATAGTTCACCCCTGTGTCGACATGCGCCAGCGTAGCGTAGCCGGGGCCTGCCTGAAGGCGCGGCAAGGGCGGGTTCTGCGGTTCTATGGCAATGACGGTGCTGAAATCGGGCGTCAGGACCTCGATGCTGCCGACCATACCATCCTGAAGACGCACCAGCCGGCGGGCCTCCAGGGGACGACACGGTGGTATGGCCCTGACCTGCATCAGCGGGCGATCATGCTCATCGGTGACGTCAATCATCGCGACGCGCCACCCCGGCCCGGGCGGGCGCAGCCTCACGGTCGCGGCACTGGCCTTGTCGGGGACGATGAACAAGGCGTCTCCACTTGCCTGCGCGGCGTCGACCCACCCGCAAAGAGCCTCGCGAGACGGGGTGGCGGCGGCCGGTCCGGCACAGGTGACGGCAATCAGCGACAGTAACGCCAGCCAGCGCGTCATCAGCGAACCTTTGGCATCAGCACAAAATCCCATGGCGAGGGCAGCTCGCCAACAGGCACCTCGATCACACTTGGTCCGTCATGCGCCATCGCCAGGTCAAGCGCGCCCTGCAGATCTTCCGGCGTTGAAGCCAACAGTCCCTGCGCGCCAAATGACGAGGCCAGCGCCGCGAAATTGGGGCTGCTCAGGTCTGAAGCGATCAGACGGCTGTCATAGTTGTCGATCTGCAGACGCCGGACGTTGCCGAAGGCATGATCGTTGAAAATGATGACTGTCAGGGGAATCCGGTGATGCACCGCTGTCGCAAGCTCGGTAATGGTGAACAGCGCGCCGCCATCGCCGCTGATCGCGACGACAGGCACATCACGGCGGGCATGGGCGACGCCAAGCGCTGTCGCCAGACCATAGCCAAGTGTTCCCTGATAGCCTGTGGAGATGAAGGTTCGCGGCGCGTAGCTTGGAAAGGCAAAGCGCGAGACATAGCCAGTCTGTGTCAGTTCATCGACAAAGATTCCCTCTGGAGGCAGCGCGTCGCGAATGGCGCCAAGCCAGGCAAGCTGTGGGCCAAGGCGGCGTCTGTATTCCGTCTCACGCTGCGCTTTCACATCCGCGGTGCGGGTCAGCCAGTCCGGGTTGGGGTCCGCCCTTTTGTCAACTGCCGACAGAAGCGCTGGCAGTGCATCGCAAAGCCGTGCGTGAATCCCGATATCCACTTTCGCGCTGCGGCCAATCTGCGTGTCGTCGATGTCGATATGAATGAACTTCATGGCGTCATCCTGACCCCAGGACATCACCTGACTTTGCAGGCGGGTGCCAAGCCCAATGACGAGATCCACATCTGTCCACAGGCCGTGCGCCACTGGCATGCCAATCGACAGCGGCTCGTCATCAGGCATGATTCCATGACCGGTGCGAAAGGCGACGACAGGCGCGCCAATCCTTGTCGCGAGCTGGCGCACCGCGGCGGCATCGTCCAGGGCACCGCCACCGACGACAATCATCGGTGATCTGGCGTTCGCAATCAGGCGCGCCGCGCTGTCAATGGCGTCGGTGTCGAGGGGGGGCATGGTCTGCGATGCTGCCTCAAGGCTGGACTCTCCCGCCGGGACGGCCTGGCCCCACAGATTGACAGCTATTTCAAGCCCGACAGGGCGAGGGCGGCCGGACTTCAGATCACGGAAGGCGTCAAGAAGGGTGGTGCTGGCATCATCCGGACCAGTGATGCGGTGGCTTGATTTGGTAAGCCGTTCAAGAATGCCGAACTGGTCCGGTATCTCATGAAGCAGACCGTGCCCTTTGCCCTGCGCGCCAAGCGGAATCTGACCGGCAAGAGCCAGCACCGGCGCGTTCACCGCAAAGGCCGTCGACAGCGCGGCGGTGGTGTTCAGAAACCCGGGACCGGGCACAACGCAGAATGCCTGCGGCAGACCTGTCGCCAGCGCCGCGCCGGTCGCCATGTAGGCGGCGCCCTGTTCATGGCGCGTCTGGATTGGTGTGATCCGGTCGGTGCGATCGAAAAGCGCGTCGAAAAATCCATCATTCTGAACGCCGGGAAGACAATAAAGCTGGTCTATCCCGTTGGCGATCAGCGTTTCCGCAACAAGGTCGGCGATGTTCATTTTTGGCATCCTGGCATTGCTGTCCGCGGCGGTGCGGTGTCTGGCCTCTGGTCACAACCTGACGGTCATCAATCATGGTCCAAATACCCTGCCACCTCCTGAAGGTCGCGCGATGCGGGATGGCTGTCAACGCGGTGGCGACCTGATGGGCCGTCAGACCGACATGCCACCTGTCTTCGTGCAGGGCCTGGTATAGGGTCTGGTATCAGGGCTGTTCGCAAGACAGGGGGATTTGACGTGCCAGCCTGGCCACTTCCGGACGATCATCATTTTTTGCTGTTTCGACGGTTGCGAAGCCCGGCCAGACCCGCATAATACGACCACGTCAAATATCAGTGTCTTTAGCTGCGTCGTGCCGTCACAACGCGGCGGGACGTATTGTTCCAAATGAAAGAGCCTGCGGCGTCCGGTATGGGGCCCGTTCGTGGCAGGCCGGGCCCATCGCAACATGGCGACAGGGCAGGGGTAGGATTATATGTGCGCGCAACGCGACTTCGCCGGTGAATGGCTTCGGAACCTCTATCAATTCCGCAGTCAGGGGATGCAGGTTACCGATGTGAATCCGGTCTCGGCACTTGCCGATCTGATCGGCGAACAACTCTATGATGGCGAGGCGACAGCGGCTGATCTTCGACACGTTCTTGATACCCATGCGGCTGAACTGTGGCAGGACCGGGTGAATGACCTGCGCCGACAGACCGGCCTTGATGAAATCGGGGAAACCAGCCTTCCCGATCTGTCGGGCCAGGATATCACACGCCCGATCTATCGTGCTGTTTTCACCGCCCACCCTGTGTTTGCGCTTCGTCGTGAAACCTCCGACACGCTTTGCGATGCCGCCACGACCGGCGCTGCCGAGATGCCGGAGGATGCGTTTGCGCCGCGCGATCGTGTAACGCTTGATGACGAACATGCCGAGGCAATGCAGGCGGTCCGCCATGCCCGCGGCGCCGTCAACGGCATCAATGCCGATATTCTGCGGCAGCGGCAGGTTACACATTCCGGCGCATGGCGGGACAGCCTGCCAGGCCTGATCGGGGTGTCGACATGGGTCGGCTACGATCTTGATGGCAGGTCGGACATCAGCTGGATCGACAGTTTCTGCCTTCGCCTTCGCGAAAAGGCGATGGCGCTGGAAGGCTATCGCGCCACGATTGAGGCTCTTGAACTCCCCCAGCTTGCCGGCATCGCCGCGTCTCTCGACGCCGAACTGCAACGTGTCACACGCGCTGTTGCCGGCTTTGAAGAGGTTGATGCTGGGGATTTTACATCGGTCATCAATGACCTGACAGACTCTGGTGAACGCCTTGTTTCCAGCGGTGAACTGGCACGCACCCTTCATACCATAGCGCGCGATCTCGACGATGACGCAGCCCTGCAGGTGCTGGTGCTTGCTGCCGATGTTGCCATGCATGGCTTTGGCATGGGTGAGGTTCATCTGCGGATCAACGCCGCGCAGATTCGCAATGCCATGCGGCCGGTTGATGGGCGGGCCGTTTCGGTAAGTAATGGTGCGATGTCATCGCGGATGCTGATTGAAAGGCTGGCCTCCCGCATCCAGACCGAATCACCCTGGCAGATCAATTTCGCCAATCTCGATGCCGAGACGGCAACCGCACGTCGGCAACTGATGCTGGCAACGCAGATTCTGAAACATATCGACTCCGATCAGCCGATCCGCCTGTTGATTGCCGAGTGTGAGCGGCCCATCACGATCATGTCGGCGCTGTATCTGGCGCATAAATTCGATATTGCCGACAATCTTGATATCTCGCCGCTCTTCGAGACCGGATATGGCCTTGAACATGGTGACAAGGTTATTGATCAGCTTCTGCAACAACCTGTTTTTGTTGATTATGTCAGGCGTCGTGGCAGGCTTTCCATTCAGACAGGATTTTCGGATGCTGGGCGTTTTGTTGGGCAGATTGCGGCCAATATGGCCATCGAACGACTGCAGTTGAAACTGCTTCGCTCGCTGCAGCACCGTATCGGGGATGGTGTCGACCTGCTGATTTTCAACACGCATGGGGAATCGCTTGGCCGCGGCAGTGTGCAGGCACCGATGGCCGACCGTCAGGCCTGGCTGATGACACCCTATGTCCGCCACCAGGCGGCAACGCTTGGTGTTGGAGTGTATCACCAGTCGAGTTTTCAGGGAGGTGACGGATACCGGCTTTTCGGTACGGCAGACCTTGCCACGTCAACAATGCGCGGGTTGCTGGCTGCCGAGGCGGCGCCGCAGTTGCAGGGGTGCGCTGACGACCTGTTTTACCAGAAGACCGATTTCTCGCTCGACCTGTTCCTTGAACTCAAGATCTGGCACGAAGCCCTTGTCGCCGACCCGAATTACGGGGATCTGATTGATCTGTTCGGCAGCAATCTGTTGCCGCCAACAGGATCGCGGCCAACAAAGCGGGTTGTGCAGGCTGGCGGCGAGAGGCGGGGCCCGTCGAAAATCCGTGCCATTGCGCATAATGCCATTCTCCAGCAGGTCGGATTCCTGGCCAACGTCATCTCGGGTATGGGCCGGGCGGCAACAGTTGATATTGACGAGTTTGTCGAGGTTCACCGGCAGTCACCGCGCCTGCGCCAATGTCTGGACCATGTTCTTGCCGGCAAACAGCTTGGCTCCTTGAACACGGTGCTGGCCTATTGCCGTCTTGCCGACCCCGGATTCTGGGTCAACCGCGCCTATCATGGCAAGCAACAGCGTAACCAGCGGGCGCTGCGCAGGCTGGCCAAACATCTTCGTAACCGCCCTCGGTTTCGCGACATTCAGCAGACTGTCTGGGCGCTGCGTGACGACCTGGTGGATTTGTACCGGCTTGTCGACAAGGTCGGCGAGGACAATGCACGGGTGACAGGCGAACGACGTGGCGCTCTCGACCTCCTTCACGCCATTCGCCTTGCGATTGTCACCGATAGCCTGATGGTCATCTGCCGGACGCCAAATCTTGGCGAGAGCAATCAATACAGCAATGACGATATCCTCGCGCTTGGCCTGTCGCTTGATTTTGCCGGCGTTGCCGAGATCATCCGTGACGCTTTCAGCCGCAAACCACGCGCCTCGGTCACTGAGACGCTGAACGAGTCCGAGACCTACAGCAGCGAAAGTGGTGGTAATTTTGCGGCAATCGAGAGGGAGATCCTTCATCCGTTGCAGGAAAATCAGCTGCTGATCGACCGAATCACCCAGATGGTATCGGCCCATTATGGTGCCCACGGCTAGGCTTCATCGGTGTCATGGCGGCCGCCAGACGGTGAGTTCAACTGCCAGAATCTGCCGCATCACGCGAAGATCGCATTGACCATGGCGAAAAAACTGACACAGTGGTGTGTCCGCGAGTGTGAGGCTGGCGGATCATCCGTCGCAGGTTAACCGGGCGGCGGGCGGTGTCATCCTGGCAGGACCACATCGCTCACCATTCAGGGCCTCTGCCGGGGATGAAAAAAATGCATAGCCACGACAACAAAACAGCACTGTTCAATTTCACCTGAATCCAGCGCAATGGCATGCATGAAGCACCACCAATCCGGTGCCGAGACTTGGGAGTAAATATAATGATCAGACTAATCGCTAAATCGCTTGCGGTGGCCCTTGTCGGGGTTCTCGCCTCGGCGTCCAGTTTCGCCGCGACAAAGATCCAGTTCGCCCTGGACTGGAAATTCGAGGGTCCATCCGCCCCTTATTTCCTGGCCATCGACAACGGCCATTTCGCCTCTGCCGGGCTGGATGTCGAGATTTCCCCGGGCAAGGGGTCGCTTGATGCCATTCCAAAGGTGGCAACGGGTGCCTTTCCTGTTGGCTTCGCCGACATCAACTCGCTGATCAAATTTCTTGATCAGAACCCCGGTGCGCCGGTGACCGCGGTTATGATGGTCTATGACAAGCCGCCTTTTGCCGTTGTTGGTCGCAAATCTCTTGGTATTTCCGGGCCTGCCGATCTTGAAGGTTCGGTTCTTGGCGCCCCGCCACCAGATGGCGCCTGGGCCCAGTTCCCGTCTTTCGCCAAGGCCAACAATCTCGATATGGACAAAATCAAGGTCGAGCCTGTCGGTTTTCCGACCCGCGAGCCGATGCTGGCCGAGGGCAAGGTTGATTCGGTCACCGGATTCTCGTTCTCGTCCTATCTGAACCTGGTCCGTCTTGGGGTGCCAGAGGATGATATCTCGACAATCCTGATGGCCGATCATGGGCTGCAGCTTTATGGCAATGCCATCATCGTGAACACCGAGTTCGCGGCCGCGAATGCCGATACTGTCAAAAGCTTCCTCGGCGCTGTGGCCGCGGGATGGAAGGACGCCATCGGCAACCCTTCGGCAGCCGCAGATTCGCTGGTCAAGCGGAACCCTGCCGCCGATGCCGCGCTTGAGCAGCGTCGCCTGAGCCTGGCGATCGAGGCCAATGTCCTGACCGATCATGTGAAGGCCAACGGCATGGGCATGATCGATGACGCGCGTTTTGCGGCCGCCATCGAACAGCTCAGCGAAACCTATGAATACAAAGCCGCGCCGAACGCGTCATTGTACTTCACAGATGCCTATCTGCCTGCTGGTGGATTTGCGCTGAACTAAACACTTACAAGGGGCAGGGCAGTGCGCCATCATGCGGTGTGCTGCCCCTTTCCATGGCAGGCTGACGCCATGGTGGAATGATCTTGCGTGGTCGAATGGATGACAAATATTTCAGACAATCATACGGACGATGCAGATCTCATCGTCATTGACGGTGTCTCGCATACCTACAAGACGAACACTGGTCCGCTTCCTGTACTTGATGATTTGACGATCCGCGTCCCGCGTCATGGGTTCAGCGCCATCGTCGGTCCGTCCGGTTGCGGCAAATCGACAGTCACACGCCTTGTTGCCGGCCTGATGAAGCCAGACGCAGGGGATGTCTGGTTGCAGGGTGACCGGGTGACCTCTCCGCGTTCGACGGTCGGAATGGCATTCCAGAACCCGGTCCTTCTGGAATGGCGCAGTATTTTGAAGAATGTCATGCTGCCGCTTGAAATCGTGCCAAGCCGGCTTGACGCGGCAGCGAAGGAGCGGCGGGCACGGGATCTGCTGAAGCTTGTCGGCCTTGCCGGCTTTGAGGACAAGCGCCCGTCGGAACTTTCCGGCGGCATGCGCCAGCGCGCCTCGTTGTGCCGCGCGCTCGTACATCAGCCCGAAGTGCTGATTCTTGATGAACCTTTTGGTGCGCTCGACGCCTTTACGCGCGAGGATCTGTGGCTGACAATGCACAGACTTCGTGCCGAGGAACCCTTTACCGGTGTGCTGATCACCCATGACCTTCGCGAGGCCATCTTTCTCGCCGATGAGGTTGTCGTGCTGTCTGGCCGCCCGGCGACAGTCCAGTACAGCCTGCAATTGCCCGATACAGGGCCGCGAACGCTGGATCACCTCTACACCAACGAGGCGACAGAAACGCTGAACGTGCTTCGTGACCAGATCCGGATTGCCCGTGAAGGCGAGGAGGCAGGCCAATGAGACAGGTGTTTGTGCCGCTTCTTGCGATTGTCATTTTCCTCTGCTTCTGGGAGGCCCTGGTCTGGGTCAATGACTGGCCGAACTACAAGATGGCGTCGCCAAGCGATCTCTGGCCGGCATTCTGGCGCTTCAAGGGGCTGTTCCTGACCTTTGGCTGGGAAACGCTGTGGCGAACCGTTGTCGGGTTGCTGATCGCCATCGTCGTTGGCGTTCTGTTTGGCATGATCATGGGATTTTCCCGGGTCATGCGCGAGGGTCTGTATCCGCTTCTGGTCGGGTTCAATGCCATTCCGAAAGCCACGGTCGTGCCCATTGTCGCACTGATGTTCGTTGGCCAGCATGACCTGAATACGGTGCTGATCGCCTTCATGATCTCGTTCTTCCCGATCGCTGTGTCGGTTTCGATTGGCCTGTCCACCCTCGAGCCGGAATATCGTGACATACTGCGTTCGCTCGGCGCATCGAAACTCACCATCTTCTGGAAGATCGCGCTCCCGAAGACCCTGCCAGAATTTTTCGGGGCGCTGAAAGTCGCGGTGACGCTGGCTTTCATCGGCACCAATCTGATGGAGATTGTCTCGCCGCACGGGCGGGGGCTGGGGGCGTTGTTCGACAGCGGCAAGACCAATTCCGACTACCCGTTGATGTTCGCCGTTCTGATCGCGCTCGCCGTGCTGGGGATCGCGCTCTATTACGTTGTGGTTTTTCTTGAAAAGGTGTTCGCCGGATGGGCGGAACGCTCGGCCGAGTGATCTGGAAGCCCACCATCCTGATATAATGCATCACATCAGGATAGTGGATTAACGATCTGAAATAGATATTAATTCCAGACAGTATCCAATATTGAAAGCCAGTTTCCGGCACATAGTCCGGTGATCAGGTCATCACCATATCCATGCTGGTGCATGGCCTCGACCAGGCGGGGAAGATCGGCCGCGCTGGCAAGGGATTGCGGCATGACGGCGCCATCATAATCCGAGCCAAGCCCGACATGATCCTCGCCAAGGATGCCGATCAGGTGATCAAGGTGCCGCAGCATCAGGTCCAGCGGCACTTCCGGCGCCATCTTGCCATCGGGCCGCAGAAAGGCGGTGGCGAAATTCAGCCCGACCATACCACCGCTGTCGCGGATGGCGCGAAGCTGGTCATCGGTCAGATTGCGGGCGTGCTGGCAAATGGCATGAACATTGGAATGCGTTGCGACAAGCGGCTTTGTGGAATGCCTCGCCACATCCCAGAACCCGGCCTCGTTCATATGTGACAGGTCAATCAGGATGCCAAGCTCGTCACATCGTTTGACAAGCCGCAGGCCGGCTTCGGTCAACCCCGGCCCGGTGTCTGGGCTGGCGGGGAAGGCAAAGGGAACGCCATGGCCGAAGATGGTTTGACGGCTCCAGACTGGCCCGATTGAGCGCAGGCCGCCGGCATGAAGGACATCCAGCATGTCGAGATCGGCATCGATGGCCTCGGCGCCCTCGATATGCATGATGGCGGCAATGGTGCCAGCTGCCATGGCGGCCCTGAGATCATCGACGTCCCGGCAGATGGTCAGCGCCTGATGGCGTTCAAGTTCCAGAAGGATGTTGATCTGCGCCATGGTCACCGTGACAGCGTGTGACCAGTCAAGCTGCGGCGGCAATGGCAGCGCATAGCTGTCGGCCATCATGGCGGCGGTGCGGGCGTCGTGGTCGACATCCAGCGGTGGAATGTAGACGGCAAAGAAACCACCGGCAAACCCGCCTGCGCGGGATTTTGGCAGGTCGATTGCGGCTTCATACCCGTTGATAAAGGCCGCTGCCGGATCCAGCGGATGCGTGACGTAAAGCTTTGACAGGACATCATTATGCCCGTCAAAAACCGGCAGGGGCGAGTCAGACCTTGTCATCCATGCCTCCTTGCTGATCGCGGGATGGCCGGACAAGATGCCGATGCAGCGGCGCTGTCTGCGTTTTGGCAATCCTGAGTTCGGGAAGATCTCCGGCCGCGATCATCAAATCATGTTTCAGTCCGAACAGGAACGGATACCACTCTCGGGCCAGCGGTGTCTTCCAGCGCCACAACAGGGTTTCGATGGCCTCGAATGTGGCGTTGTCCGGTGATGGCGGCAGCGGTTGTACTGTATCAGCCGTCACCGGACCGTTGAACCATGGCGCGACGCTGTGAAAGGCTTCTGGCACGCCGGCCTCGGCAAGGGCGCGCCGCCATGCCTCTTCGGTTTCACCTGCCGCCATCAGACCAAGCACGAGCAGGTCCGTTTCCACCATGCCGGTGCCATTCAGCATCAAATCACGCACCTCCGCACGGCCAGCATGGCGCCCGGCGAATAACCGGCGGGGGCAATAGTCATTGCAATAGTAATTGTCCCACAGGATCAGGCGCTGGCTGAAGCTGTCCGCGGCAGATGTGGTACTGCTGGAAAACGGGCTGGTGCCGGCAACAATGTGCGACCCGCAATGGAAGACTGGCATGTCCGCGGGAAGGGCTGCGGCGAGGGCGCGGTAGCTGTCCGCCGCGGCATCACTGATTTCATCAGCATAGATCCGCGGCACGATAAGTGTCGGCACGTCGAGACGCGCTGCCAGACGGGCTGCAATTCCGGCATGGAGTTCGATCTCGGCCGTCAGCGCCGAATCAAATGTTGCCGATGGTGGCTCAATATCGTCGAACATCAGGACCAGGGCATGCGCGCCAGCCGCCTGAAGGGATCGCGCCTTCGCCAGCAGAATGTCGAATTCCCTGTTGTCCTTGTCCGGATTGTAGTCAAGCCCCGGTGCGATTCCGGCAAGGACCATGACGCCGCGCTGGCTGGCATCGCTGCACATCGCGGCAAAGGATCTGATCCAGTCGTCAGGCCATGGGTCGCGCCAGTTCACGCGGTGGCAGGAATCCTCCTTTGGCGCGTACAGATAGGCATTCATGCCAAGCGCGGCCAGTCTGGCGATGACCCTGCCGCGCTCCTCCCAGTTGAAGAGGCGCCCGTAATAACCCTCAACATAGCCACGAATGGCTGTCTCGGGCAGCGTGGGTGCCGGTGCTGTATCGGCTGGCGTCATGTCGCTTCACCCCATTGTGCCTGGGTTTCTTCGCTGACAACACGCAGCACCGTGTCCGTATCCGCCGCGCCGAGAAGTGCCATCATATCCTGCCTTGTCACCGCCACACAGCCTGCCGTGTGGCGCGTATCTTCTTCGCAAAGATGCAGGAAAATGGCGCTGCCGTGATGGGGAATGGGGGGCGAATCATTATGTCCAAGGACAATGATCAGATCGTAAAGCCCGTCTTTGCGCCACAGTTTTTCATGCCGGCCCTGATAGGGCAGGTCAACCGGTCGGTTATAGGCCGGGTCCCGGGGATCGTCACACCAGCCCATATATTCGGTAAGTGGAATGGCCTGCAGGCCGGTATCGGGCAACGCGATCCGGTCAGGCCGGAAATACAGATGACGCAAGGGCCAGGCGCCGATTGGCGTTGCCATATCGCCTTCACGCTTGTCATCGCCAGCGATGAATCCGGCCTTGCCGCAAAGGCAGTCGCACGCATGGTGCGGCGCTGTCAGCCGGTATCCACTGCCTGAAATGGCGACGGTCCAGTCTGTCACATACCCATCCTTCCAAGATGAAGATCGACCCCGGAACCACTCCGGATCCGATATAATTTGCCTTTTTTGGACAACACGGCATAGCCTGATCTCAACCATAAAGACATTTAGGTGCTGGGAGGTGTAAGTGGTTCACCATGAAACGGTCCGTTCCTCGGGCCTCATTTCGGATTTGGTCACATCCTATCTTGAACGCAGAATGGCGCGGATTCTCCTTCTCGGGATGATCAGCGGCTTCCCCTGGGTTCTGATCGGAAGTTCATTGTCACTGTGGCTCAAGGAGGATGGCCTGTCGCGAAGCGCCATCGGATGGGCCGGGCTTATTTTCGGGGTCTATGCCTTCAACTTCCTGTGGGCGCCCCTCATTGACAGGCTTCGTGTGCCGGTGCTGACCGACAGGCTTGGCCACCGCAAGGCATGGATCATCACGCTGCAGGCGGTGATTCTCGCCTGTCTTCTGTTCTGGAGCACGATCGACCCGACAACCTCGCTGGCGCTTGTCATTGGCGCTGGCCTGATCATCGCCATCTGTTCGGCGACGCAGGACATCACGATCGACGCGCTGCGGATCGAGCAGATTGACAAGGATGATGCCAGAGGCATGGCCGCCGGCGCCGCCGTCGCGGTTGTCGGCTGGTGGTCCGGTTACAAGATTGGCGGCATGATTTCGCTGTTTCTTGCCGATTATCTGGAGACAAGCGGCGTCGAGAATTACTGGCAGATGACCTTTGTCATGCTGGGTATTGTGGTCGTGCTGTGCAATGTCGGACTTCTGTTCATTCCGGAAACCGGCACCAAGGAGCGCGCCGCCGACCAGCGTAATGCGCAACAGGCCATGGCTGATCGGATGGGTGGCAAAGGCGCCATTGTTCAGCTTGTCAGCTTCCTGACCACGACGGTGATTGAGCCGCTCTGGTCGTTCTTCCGCAAGAACGGCCTGCAGATCGGTGTGATGATCCTGGCCTTCATCTTCCTGTTCAAGATCGGCGAGGCCTTCATGGGCAAGATGTCGATCATCTTCTACAAGGAGGTTGGATTCTCCAAGTCGGACATTGCTATCTATTCCAAGGGGCTTGGCTGGATCACGACTGTTGTCTTCACGCTGATTGGCGGGCTGTTCGCGCTGCGCACCGGTGTGGTGAAGGCGTTGTTGATTTCCGGCATCGCCATGGCGGCGACAAACATCCTGTTCAGTGTCCTGCATTGGGTGGGGCAGAATGAATTGATGTTCGCCATCGCTGTCATCGCGGATGATCTTGCCGCGGCGTTTGCGACAGTGACCTTCGTCACCTTCATCTCGCTTCTGGTCGATCGCAATTATACGGCGACGCAATATGCGCTGCTGGCCTCGATCGGTACGCTTGGGCGGACCTTGCTGGCATCCTCGTCAGGGGCGCTCGTCGACTGGCTGAATGGTGACTGGGGCGTATTTTTCATCATCACGGCGTTGATGGTGATCCCGGCACTGTTTGTGCTGTGGACGCTGCGTCACAGGTTGTTTCCTCAGTCCGGCTGATCGCCAAGCCGCAGGATAACCGCAGGCGACTTTGAGGCGGCGTCGGTGCGTGGCAGCGCATCCGATACCGCCTCACTCGTCACCGCATGATGATGTGCGTTGGCGTGAAGGAATCTGTCCGCCGACTGAAAGATCCCGATATGCCCGGGCCAGAAGGCCAGATCACCGCGTCGTGCCTCTGTCACCTCAACAGCGGCGGTTCCGGCCCGCGCCCGCGCCCATTCAAGCTGTGGCCCGCTGTCGCGCGGGCAGATGATGCCAGCGGCCTGCAACGCAAGCTGCACAAGGGCTGAGCAGTCGATCCCGTCAGCGCTCCGCCCGCCCCACAGATAGGGGGTGCCGATCAGCCGTTCCGCGACGCTGGCATAGTCACGCTCCACGGTGTCGACCGGCAGCGCGGTTTGCGCCGGTATATAACCCGTCACGTCCTGTGCCAGGGTGACAGCATGCCAGCCCCCGGATGTGGCGATAACCGACACCATCGCCCCCAACGACAGCCGCATGAGAGCTGGTGACCTGACCTCCGGCGCAGACAGAGCATGGGTGGATGCCGCGGCAATCCGGTGCGTTGGCGGAGGGCGGTGGTGCAATGCGCCCTCATGACGTACCCACCCCTCATAGGAATCCGTGTGCAACCGGACCCGCGCATAACTGCCGGTATGTTCGATAATATCGATGGCTTCTCCATAGAGCGCTTCTGTGTCCAGCGGTGCATCAGCTGACGGGGACCGCCGGATTGGCAGTGCCGCCGCACAGACCATCAGTCTTGTGCCGGGCTTTTTGTCCTGTTGGTGCCGCCACCAGGAGGCGGCATCGAAATTCGGACATGTCTTGTGTGTCTCGACAGCGTCCCGATGCCCAACGACACGTGCCTCTGGATAGCGTTGCTGCCAGTCCGCAAGAAGTGTGGCAAGGCTGTCCATCTGTGCCGCTGTGAAGTCATGGCGGCCAATCAGACAGACCCCGAGGCTTCGCTCATTGGCGCCGCGAACATGCGCGCCGCGCCAATATTCGGGACGTCCATGCTCGCACAGCCCATCACGTCCGATCACCCGGTGATAGCCGATACCATGCCATCCAAAGCCAAGATGCATTGCCTGGATGTCACGCGCCCGCAGCGGTTCGTCATCAGGTGTGTCGGAACAGTGTACGACAAGCAGTTCGATGGCATTGCTTTCAAGAAGGCCGTCAATGGCTTGTGGCGGGAGGCTGGGCGTATCGGTCATGAATCGTCTCCTGATCCGGCCAGCCTAGCAGACGCGTCCGGGGCGGCAAGCCGCCCTGCTGGCATGGGCACAGGCACGCCTGTTGTCCCGGGATGGCTGACTGGAAGTCCAGCCATGTGACGGGCCGCAAGATAGGCAAAACATTCAGCCTCGACGGCATCGCCGCGCCAGCCAGGGCCGTCCGCCGGTTCGATGACCACGCCGGCCTGTTCGGCGATGCTGCGCATCAGGGCAGGGTTATGGCGGCCACCGCCACAGACAATCAGCCGGTTGATCCGGGCCGGCAGCATCTCAACCGCCCGCGCCACGCCGGCGGCGGCGAGGGCGGTCAGCAGCGCGGCCCCGTCAGCAAGTGACAATCCATCAGCAATAGACGCCAGAAAATCATTTCTATCCAGTGATTTTGGAGGCAAAGCTGAGAAATAGGATTTATCCATCAAGCTGGCAAGACGGTGTTTGTCGACGGTGCCGCTGGCGGCGATCTTCCCGCCAAGATCCATGCTGCCGGCATCATGCATGCTGACCCAGTCATCAATTGGCGCGTTTGCCGGACCGGTGTCAAAACCGATCAACTGCCCGTCCTTGCCCTGCCAGGTGATGTTGCCGACACCACCAAGATTGAGTACGGCCACGCTTTCATCCGCACCGGCATTTTTCAGCAGCGCGGCGTGGTAGCACGGACAGAGCGGTGCGCCATGTCCACCAGCCGCCACATCATCAGACCGGAAATCAAACACCACCGGTCGCCCGGTCAACCCAGCCATCAGCGCGCCGTCACCAAGCTGGCGTGTCTGGCCTCTGTGAGTGTCGGTCGGAGCACGGTGAAGAACGGTCTGGCCATGGAACCCGACGGCGGTGATGTCCTGAAGCCGGAAATCATGCGCGCGCGCCATGTCGATCACTGCTTTTGCCTGGGCACGGGTCAGGGCGCGTTCGGCATCCGTGAAGATCGCCGGATCAGGGCCACTGAAATTCCAGTCTGCGGCAGCGCCAACGGCCTCTGCGATGATCCTGCGCACATGGTCTTTGTAAGGCACCATCATGGCCGGACCGAATTCCATGATGGTGTCACCATCGGTGCGCAGAAAGGCGATATCGATCTGACCATCAAGAACCGTTCCGGTCATCAACCCGACAAACCAACCAGGCGCTATCATGACCGTATCCGATGCGGCATGATGGCATGAAGATAGCTGTTTGTCGGCACGTCTTCCACGTTAACTTCCGGTAAAAGTTTCACTGGCGGGTCGCTGGCTTTCGGGCAGAATACAACAGGAATGGCCATCCGCACCAATGCAGATATGGCCATCCTGGCAGGAGCCCTGCGACTTGGATCAATCACGTATGATGACGGAACCTCGACATCACAGCAAATGGTCCCGGACCGGGTCTGAACAGACCCTTGATCCGTTATCGGCTTTGCCCCAGGCCGCAAGCTGAGGACCAGTGCCTCGCATGCAAACAGATATCGTGCAACATGCAGGGGAATTGACCGGTGCCTGACTGTGCGTCATACCAGACGACCGGATCCTGCGGTGCCGTATGACCGCAACCAGGACAGTGCAGGCAGTGGCGACCCGTAATGGCTTCTATTGGCAACAACATCCCGGATAGCTGGTGGATACAGGCAAACAGGCTGTTTCCGGGCGGGGGCGCTGCGCCGCTTCATGATCAGATCATCGAGATCAGGCATGGCGTGATCAACAGCATAAAGCCTGTGACCGGAGTGCGTGGCCCGGATGATTCCGGAATGCCGGTTCGGCATTTCGACATTGTCGCCCCCGGGTTCATCGATCTGCAGATCAATGGTGCTGGCGGTGTCATGTTCAATGATACGCCCGATAGACCGACATTGGCGCGGATGGTGGCGGCTGCCGGCATTGGTGGGACCTGTCACCTGCTGCCAACCTTCATCACCGCGCCCGGCACAGCATTCACCGCCGCCCTTGATGCCGTGGCGGCGTGGGATGGTCCGGAAATTCCCGGCGTTCATCTTGAAGGTCCATTTCTGTCGCCGGCGAAACCGGGAATCCACCCGCCAGCGGCCATCAGGCGGATGAATGATGATGATGTCGCCATATTGGAGGCGTTCACCAGGGCCTTTTCAGGCCGACTGCTGCTGACAATGGCGCCGGAAGAGATGGATCCGGCACATCTTCAGCGGCTTCATGATGCCGGTGTCATCCTGTTTGCCGGGCATTCACTGGCAACTGGCAGCGACATTACCCAGGCTGCCGATCTTGGCCTTCGCGGGGTGACTCATCTTTTCAACGCCTGTTCGCAGATAACCGCCCGCGACCCCGGCGTGGTTGGTGCGGCGCTGACCGACAGCAGGCTGGTTGCCGGCATCATCGCTGACGGCCACCATGTGGATCCGCGCAATCTGGCGCTTGCCGGCCGAATGATGGCGGGGCGGCTATGTCTTGTGTCAGACAGCATGCCGAGTTTTGGCGGCAATCTGGAGGCTTTCAGCGTTGGTAATCGGCAGGTCAGGCTTGTTGATGGTCGCCTTCAGGCCGAGGATGGCACGCTTGGCGGGGCGCATCTCGGTCTTGATGACGCTGTACGGATGATGGTTTCAAAGGCCGGTATATCGCTGCCAGAGGCGCTTGATATGGCAAGCGGTGTTCCGGCCGGTGTGCTTGGCTTACAGGACCGCTATGGCCGGGTTGAAACAGGCCGTCCTGCCAGCCTGACCTGTCTTGATGACTCGCTTGCCGCGACGGCGGTGATCGTCGGCGGCGTGATGTCAGGAAATGAAGGCGGCCACGCTGGCGCGTGACCCGTCACGGCAGAGCGTCGCATAAGCCGCGCGGACAGCCTCGGCAAATTCTGGCTGTGCTGTCAATTTGGGCTCAAAGATGCTGTCCATCGCCAGAATGGCACCAACCGGATCCTCGGTCTGGGTCGCGTCCTTCAAAGCCGCGGCAAGCGGGTCCCTGACATCGATCGGTGCGCCCGTCTCGTCCTGTCCGCTGACATAGCGGATCCAGCCGGCGACAACCAGACACAGGCCATACGGCACCACGCTCGTGGCCAATCTGTCCTTGATCGTGCCAAGAATCCGCTGTGGTAGTTTCTGACTGCCATCCATCGCGATTTGCCAGGTGCGGTGCCGGATCGCCGGATTCCGATATCGTGCCATCAATGACTGGCAATAGCGTGGCAGATCCTCGCCCTCGGGTGTCTCCAGCGTTGGCAGGATTTCATCGCGCCACAGCCTGGCGCAGAACTCTTCGAACGGCTGGTCGGCCACGGTGTCAGAAATTGTCTCATGGCCGGCAAGATAGCCAAGATAGGCAAGCGCGGAATGCGTTCCATTAAGACAGCGAAGCTTCATCAACTCATGCGATTCGACATTGGACACGAACTGCGCCCCGGCAGCACCCCAATCCGGATGGCCGGCGGTAAAGTTGGTCTCGATCACCCATTGACGGAATGGCTCATGTACCACGGCGGCCATGTCCAGATATCCGGCGCTGTCGGCCAGCGAGGCAACATCCTGCCTTGTTGTTGCCGGCGTTATCCGGTCAACCATCGTTGAAGGAAAGGCGACGTGGGTCTCGATCCAGTTGGCGAGGGCAGGGTCGATCTCGCGCGCGAACGCGGTCACCACCCTGCACACCATCCGGCCATTGGCCGGCAGGTTATCGCAGGTCAGGATGGTGAAGGGGGGCAGGTCGCGATCATGGCGTGCTTTCAGACCGGCAACAATAAACCCGATGGCTGACCGCGGTCTGTCCAGGTTTGCAAGATCATGTCGGATGTCGGGATGGTCGCGTAGCAGATCACCTGTCTGCGGATCGCGGCAATAGCCTTTCTCGGTGACGGTCAGCGACAGAATTTTGATGGCTGGGTTGGCCAGAGACGCGACGACGGCGGCAGGGTCCTCGGGTGCGACCATCAATTCGGTAATGGCGCTGATCCGGCGGGTGGTATCGCCGTCTGGGCCACGCTCAAGCGCGGTATAGACGCAATCCTGAGGGACCAGCTGATCACGCGCGGTGGTGGATTGCAGGCTGACGGCGATGATTCCCCAGTCGCCACCTGCCAGCCGCATCGCCTCGTCGGTATAGGGGGCAAGAAAGGCCCGGAAAAAGGCCCCGGGCCCCATATGCAGGAGCCCCGGGGCCGGCGCCGTGCCGGATCGCCGCAAACGCGGTGTTTCATCTGATAAGCGTGTCATTTGTCGTCACTGAAGGTTGTAGGCTTGCCTGGCAAGGCTGTAGGTCAAATCCCGCGCCACCTCAAAAGCCTCGGATTCACGCAGCCTGCCGGTACCGACAAGGGTCGCCAGATAGGCACAGTCCGACCGCCGCGCCACATCATGCCGCGCCGGAATGGAGCAGAATGCCCGCGTGTCGTCATTGAACCCGGCGGTGTTATAGAATCCGCATGTCTCGGTCACCGCCTCGCGGAATTTCCGGATCCCCTCGAAGGAATCGAAGAACCACCAGGGCGGGCCAAGCGTCAGCGATGGATAGACGCCGGCAAGTGGGGCCAGTTCACGCCCATAGGCGGTTTCATCAAGGGTGAACAGGATGATTCTCAGGCCCGGTTCCAACCCGACGGCGTTCAATAACGGCCTCAGGTCGGTGACATAGTTGGTGCGTGTGGGGATGTCGAACCCCATATCACGCCCGTGGCGTGCCAGAATTTCGGCATTGTGATTGCGCTGTGATCCGGGATGGATCTGCATCACCAGCCCGTCATCAAGGCTCATCCGCGCCATTTCGGTCAGCATCTGGCCACGGAACAGATCGGCTTCCTGCGGGGTGCAGTCGCCATCAAGAGCCTTCCTGAACAACGTCTCTGCATCGGTCTTTCCAAGGTCGGCCGTGCGCGCGCTGGCATGGCCGTGATCGCTTGCGGTGGCGCCAAAACTCTTGAAATAGGCGCGGCGTTTGCGATGCGCCGCCAGATAGCCTGACCAACCTTGCGTGTCTTCGCCTGTCATCTCGCCAAGGTGCGCGACATTGGCGGCAAAGCCCTGAAATTCCGGATCGACAACAGCATCCGGACGGTATGTTGTCACAACCCGGCCCTGCCAACCGCTATCCCGCAATTGTTGATGCCAGGGCAGGGTGTCAGTCGCGGCATCGGTCGTCGCCAGGAGTTCGACATTGAAACTCTCGAACAGGGCGCGGGGCCGGAATTCCTCCTGCCCGAGACAGGCATCAATGTGGTCGTAACAGGCGTCGGCGGTATCAGCGGACAGCACCACATCAAGGCCGAACAACTGTTCAAATGTGTGGTCCAGCCACATCGCCGACGGCGTGCCACGGAACAGATAATAATGCGCTGCAAAGCGGTGCCAGATGGCGCGCGGATCGGCTTCAGTGTCGCCACCATCGGCGCGTGGGATGCCAAGATCGGTCAGCGCAACGCCCCGGCTGGCCAGCATTCGGAACAGATAATGATCAGGGATAACAAGAAGTTCGGCCGGGTTGGGAAAGCGTTTGTTCTCGGCAAACCAACGTGGATCGCAATGGCCATGAGGGCTGATAATCGGCAGGTCCCTGACTGAATCATAAAATGCGCGCGCCATATCTCGAAGCCGAGGCTCGACAGGAAACAGACGGTCTGGATCGGTCAGAGGCATGTAATTGTCCTTGCGCCACGTTTATCGGGCAAGGATTGCAGAAAACCGCGCTCTTTCACATCCCCATTTTGGTGCCGTGAACGTTTCAGGGGTGCTTCAGGCCACCAGCGTCGACAAGGAAATCCACAAGCTCATCAACCCCGACGCCCTTGCGCATCGATCCGAAGATGAAGGGCAGGTCGCGCCTGCCGGCCGCGGTGTCGGTGCGCATCTGGTCCAGATCAACCTCGACATGCGGGGCAAGCTCGATCTTGTTGATCACCAGCATGTCTGATTTCAACAGTGCCGGTCCTTTCTTGCGCGGGATATCGGCCCCCATACAGACATCGATGACGTAGATCGTCAGATCGACAAGTTCAGGGCTGAAGGTCGCGGCCAGATTGTCGCCGCCTGATTCAATCAAAATCAGTTCAAGATCGGGAAAGGCGGCGTTCAGGTCCGCGACTGCGGCAAGATTGACCGAGGCGTCCTCGCGAATGGCGGTGTGTGGACAGCCACCTGTCTCGACGCCTCTGATCCGGTCCGCTGGCAGGGCCTGCGCGCGCAGCAGATAATCCGCATCTTCGCGGGTGTAGATGTCATTCGTGATCACCGCCATCGAAACATGTGGCGCCAGCGCCCGGCACAGCGCCTCGGTCATGCTTGTCTTGCCGGCCCCGACAGGCCCGCCGATGCCAACGCGAAGGGGCCCGTGCTTGAGGGCTGGCGATGAGGGTGACGAGGCGGTGCTGGTCATGTTCGGTAAATCCGCTGTTCGGCTGTTTCATGTTCAAGTGATGCCAGTTCCGCCGCCATGGCAAAGCTGCCAATCGCATCGCCCGGTGTTGCCAGCGCCAGATCGGCGGCGGTGTCGATTTCCGGCATCAGCGCGACAAGGCATTGCTGACCGTCAAGCTGGCCGATGGGAATGGCGCGGACCGCAACGGAAATCTGGTTGGCGCACCAGGATTGCAGGAACGCAGTGACAAGAAGACGCTGATCAACACCAATTTCGCTGCCGGCCCGGCCAACAGCAACCGGGTAGGCAAGCCCGTCCGGCAGATCCAGCCCATGCGTTGCGGTGACCACCTGCGTGAAGGCGCGCCCAAGTTCGGTTGTTTCGAGATGGCGTTCAAAACCGGCGCACAGGGACAGGCACAGATCATTCACGTCTTCGCCGACAAAGGCCGCCGCCAGGATGACAGCATCGGTCTGCGCCGCGCCATGATGCAGCGCCATGGAAAGCCATGATTGCAGTTCAGACCGGGTCCCGACTGTGCCATTGGCGATGGCGGTCTCCAGTCCGGTCGAATAGCTGAAGGCGCCAATCGGAAAGGCTGGTGAAAACCAGTTCTGAAGGATCTGCTGTTGCAATGTGGTCATCATCGCGCGATCCGTCAGTGCTGGTGGCCATGGGTGCGGCCGTGTCCATAGGCACCACCCTCGGGCCGGAAGGGGGCGGTAAGGGCGCTCACGCTGGCGCCAAGCTGTTCCAGCATTGTCCGCAGCACCTGGTCGTCACGGATCAGCAGATGATCCTCGCAAATCTGGCAGGGCGTGTGGCGATTGCCGATATGCCACGCAATCCGCGGCAGATTTTCATGACGCACGGCAAGCAATGGTTCGCTGGCGGCGCGGATGGCGATCACCCGCCCGTCATCAAGTTGAAACCCTTCGCCCTCATTCACCGATCGCGTTTCGGCAAGCTCGACAAGGAAGGCTTCACCACCATCACTGACCAGCTTCTTCCGACGGATGAAACGGTCCTCATAGTCAAGCGTCACCGTGTCCCGCACGGTGTTTGCGTGGAGGTGGTGTTCGATTGTCTGCGCGATATGCATGATGTTGTCTCCCGGCCTTGTCAGAACAGGAAATAGCGCTGCGCCATCGGCAGTACTTCCGCCGGTTCGCAGGTCAGCAATTCGCCATCGGCCCGAACCTCGTAGGTTTCCGGGTTGACCTCGATGTCCGGGCAGTAGGCGTTATGCACCATATCCGCCTTCGAGATCGTGCGTGTGCCGGCGACAGGCAATGTCGACTTTGCCAGACCAAGGCTGTTGCCGATGCCGGCATCCTGCGCCGCGGCGCTGACAAAGCTGACAGCCGATTGTTCGACCGAACGGCCATAGGCCCCGAACATTGGACGGGTATAGACAGGTTGCGGTGTCGGGATCGACGCGTTGGGATCACCCATCTGCGCACAGGCTATGCTGCCGCCAAGAAGCACCAGTTCCGGCTTCACGCCAAAAAAGGCCGGATGCCACAGCACAAGGTCGGCGCGCTTGCCAACCTCGACCGACCCGATATGGCCCGAAATGCCATGCGCAATCGCCGGGTTGATGGTGTATTTGGCGACATAGCGCTTGACCCGCACATTGTCATTGTCGCCCGTTTCCTCGGGCAGGCGGCCACGCTGCACCTTCATCTTGTGGGCGGTCTGCCAGGTTCGGATGATCACCTCGCCAACGCGTCCCATTGCCTGGCTGTCCGAGGCGATGATGGAAAAGGCGCCCATGTCGTGAAGGATATCCTCGGCGGCGATGGTCTCGCGGCGGATCCGGCTCTCGGCAAAGGCGACATCTTCCGGGATCGACTTGTCCAGGTGATGGCAGACCATCAGCATGTCGAGATGCTCTTCCAGCGTGTTGACGGTGTAGGGGCGGGTCGGGTTCGTCGAGGACGGCAGGACATGGGATTCGCCGCAAATCTTGATGATATCCGGCGCATGGCCACCACCGGCACCTTCGGTATGAAAGGCATGGATCACCCGGTTTTTCATCGCGGCAACGGTGTTCTCGACGAAGCCGCTTTCGTTCAGCGTGTCGGTATGGATCATGACCTGAACATCCATCGCATCGGCAACAGACAGGCAATTGTCGATGGCGCCGGGTGTTGTGCCCCAGTCCTCATGAAGCTTCAGCGCGCAGGCCCCGCCACGCACCTGTTCTTCCAGCGCCGCTGGAAGCGAGGCATTGCCCTTGCCGGCAAAGGCAAGGTTCATTGGAAAGGCGTCCGCCGCCTGCAGCATCCGCCCGATATGCCAGGGTCCGGGCGTGCATGTTGTCGCCAGCGTGCCATGCGCCGGACCGGTGCCGCCGCCAAGCATCGTCGTCAGCCCGGAATGCAGCGCATCGTCGATCTGTTGCGGGCAGATGAAATGGATATGGCTGTCAAACCCGCCAGCTGTCAGAACATGACCTTCACCGGCGATAGCCTCGGTGCCGGGGCCGATCACGATATCGACACCGGGCTGCGTGTCCGGATTGCCGGCCTTGCCAATACCGGCAATCAAGCCGTCCTTGAGGCCGATATCCGCCTTGAAGATGCCGGTCACATCGACCACCAGCGCGTTGGTGATCACCGTATCGACAGCACCATCGGCGCGGGCGGCTTGGGACTGGCCCATGCCGTCGCGAATGACCTTGCCGCCACCGAATTTCACTTCCTCGCCATAGGTGGTGAAATCCCTTTCCACCTCAATGACAAGGTCGGTATCGGCAAGCCGCACCCGGTCGCCTGTTGTCGGGCCGTACATGTCGGCATAGGCCGCGCGGGAAATCTGCTTCGGCATCAGAGGTCTCCCATGATCTGCTGGTTGAAACCAAAGACGCGGCGATCACCTGCCAATGGCACCAGCATCACGTCACGGCTCTGGCCAGGTTCGAATCTCACCGCCGTTCCAGCCGCGATATCGAGCCGCAGGCCACGCGCCGCGTCACGGTCGAAATCCAGCGCCGGGTTGGTTTCGGCAAAATGATAATGGCTTCCGACCTGAACCGGCCGGTCGCCCGTATTTGCGACGGTGAGGGTGGTCTGCGGGGCGTCGGCGTTCAGGGTGATGTCGCCGTCTGCGGGCAGGATTTCTCCGGGAATCATGACGCGTCTCCCTTGCGGATCGGGTGATGGACGGTGACCAGTTTGGTGCCATCGGGGAAAGTGGCTTCGACCTGAACATCATGGATCATCTCGGGGATGCCATCCATGCACTGGTCCGCTGTGATGACATGGGCGCCGGCCTCCATCAACGCGGCAACGGATCTGCCGTCGCGCGCGCCCTCAACCACGAAATCGGTGATCAGGGCGATCGCCTCGGGATGGTTCAGCTTCACGCCGCGTGCCAGCCTGCCTCGCGCCACCATCGCCGCCAGGCTGACAAGAAGCTTGTCCTTTTCTCGGGGGGTCAGTTTCATGGCCTACCTCTTCATTGCCATACACGCGGCACCTGAACGCCGCCCATGGCTGTCAAAAACTGTGTGAGATCCCGTTTGCCGGTCATTGTGTCCTGCGCCAGCAGTCTCATCACGACCTTGTCATTCCAGGTCGAAACGGCGGCCCGCGAGGCGACATGATCCAGCGCGGTTTTCATATCATTATGAATAGGCCCGGCGCGCGGCCCAACATAGATGGCCACCGCCATCATCTGCGCGCCGTTGGCGCCAGCGCTGTGCGCAAGGCAATGGTCCAGATCACGATCAAGACGCAGTGCCTCGGCATGGACAAGCCGGCCATCGCGGTGAATGCGCCATCGGTCGGTGAAGTGGCATTGCGTGAGCGTCTCGCCCATCGCATGTCGGCCAAAAACAAGGGATTCAAGGAGCAGGCACTCGCTTGACTGGTCCATATGGACATCGATGCTGCGCGCCAGACGGCTATTGTCAAACAGGATGGTTTCCTGTGGCAGCCAGTGAAGTTTCGCGCCCTTTTGCGCTGTCAATTTCACAGTGAGGCTGGCCAGTTCATCGGCGCTGCTGCGATAGGCGCGCTCCGCGGCCTGTGTGGTGACGGTGACATCGCTGGCATGGGCGCCGCATTCATAGTTGAAAAGGTCACCGCCGGTGATGCCGCCGGCGGTATTGACCAGCACGACCTCTTCCGACGGGCCATAGCTGCGGGGAAGAAGCGCCTTTGCCGAACCCGATTGAAACAGACGGTCAAGCGCGCGGTTTCGGAA
This sequence comes from Puniceispirillaceae bacterium (SeqCode), assembly GCA_049623505.1. Classification (GTDB taxonomy): domain Bacteria; phylum Pseudomonadota; class Alphaproteobacteria; order Puniceispirillales; family Puniceispirillaceae; genus UBA8309. Next base: position 30,725 of record JBMZTC010000009.1, read on the forward strand.
CGTCGTCCGGATCGTCCCGCGCGCCCGCTGCAGTGATCGTGAAAATGTGCCGGTGCCATCCATCATGGTAACTCTAGACATAAGACCGGATGGCCCTGAAACCAACCTGCCGCCAATCAGAAACCAAATCGGCGGCACGCGTCAGAATAAGAAGCCTCACCTGTGCGCAACACTGCAAAAATGTGACCATGGCGCTGCAAAAAACGCATCAGGCACAATGCGGCATCACCCTGATGGGGATCACAGCTCGATGCCGGTCATCTTCATGATGTCATCAAAGGCGCGGCGCGTTGCCGGGTCAACGGGAATGCCTTCATCATGGCGGCGCTGTGCTTCATCCCATTCTCGGTCCCCGGGGGCCATGACCCGCGCCCCATCACGTGCCGGACTGTTGCGAAGCGATGTCAGATAGTGCCGCATGCCGGCGCTGAAGATCTCCGATCCCACAAAAGCCGACGGATCAAGCGCGATGATGAACGCCCCAAGCTGGCGTGGGGTCGACAGATCCGGATCATCCATCGACATGATATCGGGTGAAATGCGCATGCCGGTCAAGACGGCTGAGAAGATTTCCGCCACACCGCCAAGTCCGGCCCCCTTGAAACCGAACGCGCCACCAAGTGGCGCCAGCATATCCGTTTCCTTCGGGTCAGTTACATCCACTCCCGATGTGTTTGAGGCAATGCCGGCTGGCAGGCTTTCGCCAAGCGACCGGTATAGCTGGACCCGGTTCCAGGGGATGGCGCTTGTCGCCATGTCGAGGAGCCAGGGATTGTCATCGGCCGGGATCCCGACCGCGATCGGGTTGGTGCCATGAAATCGAATGGCGCCATCATGAAGCCGCACAAGACTGTCCGAATTGCCAAAGACCATGGCGCCAAGGCCCTGTTTTGCCAGCTCCAGGGCATAGGCGCCGGCTGCGCCGAAATGCGAGCTGTTCTGTATGCCAATGCCGGCGATGCCGGATTCGCGCGCAAGGTCGGCAACGTGGCTGGCCGCCTGATACATGGCGCGGGCGCCATGCGCGTGATCGGCATCCAGAGTGCCGGCGCCGGTTCGTGTTTTGTGAAAGACCATGTCAGGCACGCCATTCAACCGGCCGCCCTGTATCGCCGCCCGGTAATGCGGCAGCAACCGGAAACCGTGACTGTCAATGCCGTGCAGGCTGGCATGCAACATCGCGCGGGTGGCGTCATGTGCGGTGGGATCATCGGCACCGGCATCCACAAGAATCGCGGCGCTGAATGCGATCAGACGGTCTGCCGGGATTGCATCGACCTGTTCGCCTGATCCTGTCCGGTTCATCACATCCTGTCCTCTAAACATGGCTCGACATTTTCCATCATGGCACCGTAGCGAAAGGCATAAATGTCCCGCTACCCAAAAAACGGGCGGCAGCTGCGATGGATGCAAAATCAGGCGACATGTCCTATGATCTGAGGATGACGCTTATCTATGTTGATGCTGACGCCTGCCCGGTGAAAGAGGAGATCACCACCATCGCGATCCGTCATGGGTGCCGTGCGGTGATGGTCTGCAATGGTGGCATACGGCCCCACCCCCATCCGCTGATCGACCTTGCGATTGTCGATGATGGCCCCGATGCCGCCGATATCTGGATTGCCGAACAGGCCGGGGCTGGTGATATCGTCATTACGAATGATATCCCGCTTGCCGCGCGAAGTGTTGGAAATGGCGCCGCGGTGCTGCGTCCTGACGGCAGCCCGATCACCGCTGCCAATGTTGGAAGTGTCCTTGCGACACGTGATCTGATGGCGGATGTGCGCGCCGCCGATCCGCTGCATCAGGAGAAGGGCCGCCAGAGCAAGGGGAAACCCTTTTCAAAGGCGGACCGCGGCCGGTTTTCACAGGCGCTTGACCAGTATCTGTCGCGGCAAAAGGGCGCGCGCGGCTAGGCGGCCTCGCCGGCAACAAAGCCTGATGACCAGGCCCACTGGAAATTATAGCCACCAAGATGGCCTGTCACATCCACCACCTCGCCAATGAAGAACAGCCCGGGTTGCGCCCGCGCTTCCATCGTTTTTGACGACAATTCACTGACATCGACGCCGCCAAGCGTGACCTCGGCGGTGCGATAGCCCTCGGTGCCGCTTGGCGTGACCGTCCAGCGATTGATTCGCGCCCCAATCCGCGTCAGCGTGGCATTCGGCTGGTCGGCAAGCCGCCCCGAAACGGACATTTCGTCGAGAATGTCGGCGGCGAGGCGGCGTGGCAGGCATTCGCTGAGGACCGTCAGAACCTCCTGACGCGGCGTGTCGTTCTTGCGCGCAGTCAGCAAGGCGGCAGCGTCACAGTCGGGCAGCAGATTGATCCTGATGTCCTTGCCTTCATCCCAATAGGAGCTGATCTGCAGGATTGATGGGCCGGACAGACCACGATGTGTGAACAGCAGACCTTCGCGGAACATTGTCTTGCCGTGCCGCACTTCGGCATCGACTGACAGTCCGGACAGTGCCCGGCAGCGTTCCAGGAATTCTGCCTGAAAGGTGAGGGGAACCAACGCCGGCTTCAATGCCGTCACTGTCAGGCCGAATTGTCTGGCGATGTCATAACCGAAACGTGTGGCCCCGATCTTGGGGATTGATAGCCCGCCGGTGGCGATGACAAGCGACTGGCAGGAAATTTTCGTATGTCCCGTGTCGACGAGATACCCGTTGGCGGTGGCCTCAACCAGTTTCACCGCCGTATCCAGACGCAATTCAGCACCGGCATCGCGACATTCATCAAGCAGCATGTCGATGATCTGTTGCGCGCTGTCATCGCAGAATAGCTGACCAAGCTTCTTTTCATGAAAGGCAATTTGATGCTTCGTGACAAGCTGCACGAAATCATCCTGGGTATAGCGGGTGAAGGCGGATTTGCAGAAATGCCGGTTGTTCGACAGAAAGGCCGCGGGGCTGGAATGAAGGTTGGTGAAATTACAGCGCCCACCACCGGAAATCCGGATTTTTTCGGCAGGTTTTCTGGCGTGATCAAGGATCAACACCGAGCGGCCACGCCGCCCGGCCACCCGGCCACACATCAATCCGGCAGCGCCGCCGCCGATAATCACAACATCACGTGTTTCCGTCATGACAAAACCTGATAATGCAGATGCCGGTGCCGGCCTGTTTTCATGCCCGACCCCGGCCAGCCTGGAGATGGGAAGGTGGCAGACAATAGGTGAGAACAGGGTGACTATCCAGAGCGCGTCTCATTGTCGAGAATGTCCAGCACCTGTTTTTTGGGAAGGCTGAGCGAGGCGGCGATCAGCATAACCGCACTACCCTTTTCCATTCCCTGTCTGGTGTAAGCCGCAAACAGGCGTTGTATTGTTTCAGTCTCGGCACTGCGAGATACCATGCGAACGGATATCCTCTGCTGTCATGAATACTGAAGGCAGGCTCTCTAGAAGATGTTGTTGCTGATATAATAGGCCATGCGGCTGTAAATGAACAGATGATGGCCAGTTAAAATATTGTTTCTATTGGCTTGAGCCACCTGTGCGGATTTGGCTACATTGCGTGAAATGGCTGGTGCCAACACGCCACGGAGGAGGCTGATGGCAAGCCCGTTTCACGGGTGATCGCGAATGAAGGGGCCGCAACATGGATGTAATTTTGGCGGATGTTGGCGGCACGAATGTCAGATTCGCATTATCGTCTGTGGAAGGTACCTCATTACATCATCGGACCTATCTGCGGTGTGCGGAATTCGACAGTTTTGAAAGTGCCTGCGAGACGTTTGTGGCGCAGCTGCCTGATGAAGTTCGTGGCAGGCAACGCATTCTCAGCCTTGCTGTCGCCGGGCCGGTCAATGCAGATGTTGTCGAGGTTTCCAACAACGCCTGGCGGTTCGGGAAACGCCGGCTTCTTGACCGTCTGAAGCTTGACAGGCTGCTGGTGATCAATGATTTCACTGCTCAGGCGCTGGCCCAGGATGGTGCCATTGGCAAAGCCCATATGACGCTTGCCGACGGTGTTGCAGATCCCGCGGCGCCGCTGCTTGTGATTGGGCCGGGGACGGGTCTTGGCGCCTCTGCCCTGATACCTCTTGCAGGTGGTCCGCTGCCAATCGAAGGCGAAGGGGGAAATGTTTCCTTCTCCCCACGGTCTGACATCGAACGTGATCTTGATTCCTATCTTCGTGACCAGACAGATCATGTGGTCGTCGAGAATTTTGTGAGCGGCCCGGGGCTTGAAACGATCCACGCCTTCCTGACCAGGGATCAGGGCATGTTGAAGGGGGTCACTGCCGAAAGAATTGGTGAAACTGCCCTGGGCGAGGATGGCACCTGCCGCGAGGCTGTTTATCTGATGTTTGGCATCCTTGCCACCGTGATGGCGGATCACGTTCTGACAATGGGATGCTGGCGTGGCGCGGTAATTGCCGGTGGCATCATGCCTCGTCTGGCACCGTTGATCGGGTCCAGTCCCTTTGTGGCGCGCTTCCGGTCAGCTGGGGCGCTAAGTCATGTGATGGCGAATGTGCCGGTGTGGCTTTCGATGGACCCGGATGCAGGTCTGAACGGGGCTCGCGCCGCGCTCGGCAATCCGCATCTGGCGCATCGTATGGTGTTGAGGTAACTGACAGAACTCTGCGTGCGAGGGGCTGTGGCAGCCCTCATAGGGCCGGAAAGCCATCCTGCAGCGTTACCAGCTGCCTGTATTGCCCATCGACTGCCAGGGTTCGGCCGGTGCCAGCGGGGCGCCGTCCTGAAGCAATTCGATCGAAATGCCGTCAGGGGATCTGACAAAGGCCATGTTGCCATCACGAGGCGGCCTGTTGATGGTCACGCCGGCTGCCATCAGTTTTTCACAAAGGGCGTAGATATCATCCACACGATAGGCGAGATGACCGAAATTCCGGCCGCCGGTATATTCTTCCGGATCCCAGTTATAGGTCAGCTCAAGCGCCGGCGATCTTGCTGCCTCATAGCTGTCCCTGTCGCTTGGCGTGCAGAGAAAGTAGTTTGTGAACCGGCCTTTCTCACTCTCTATGGTTTTGGCAAGCTCAAGACCAAGAAGATCGCAATAGAAATGCAGCGAGGCGTCAACATCGGCAATTCGGACCATGGTGTGAAGATAGCGCATGAGTAACTCCTCTGTTTTCTCAGCTAGGAAAGTTTGAAGGCCGCGGCCCTGTCAAGGAACAGCCTGATATCCGGATGATCGCGCAGCAGGCTTGCCGGGCAATCAATGGTTTTCGGTCCCTTGATCATGGCCTCGACGGCCGTCGCCTTGGCGGCACCTGTGGCCACGAGAATGATCCGTCTGGCGGCCAGTATATCGGCTATCCCAAGAGTGATCCCACGCATGCCAGCGTCATACCCGTCGCGTTGGATCGTGCTGTCCGCGAGGTCGATGACACGGCACCGGCTGTCAGCGGCACTTCCGGGTTCATTAAACCCGACATGCCCGTTCACGCCAATGCCAAGCAATTGCACCCCCAGACCACCAGCCCGTTGAATGTTGTCATGATGTCGGTCAGCCTCGGCAACCGGATTGGGGCTGGTGGCGTCGATTGTCATGAAACCTGCGTAATCAGATTCAAATCTGGATAAGAGGCTATCCATAATTTCTTTGGAAAAACAATTTGTAGCAGGTGTTTTCTCCAAAACCTCATCAAGTTGCGAGAAGGTGGTTCTGGCGAACAATCCTTCTGACTGACGCTCGGCTTCGACAAGGTGATCATACACTGGCACCATTGTCCGGCCAGTGGCCAGCCCGGCCGGCCGAGACCCCGCCGCCAGCGCGCCGTCGATAAAGGCATCGGCAGCTGCCGACGCGGCCAGCCCGGCATCTTCAAATACGAAAATATTATCGTTTGACATCGGACACGGTCCTTCGCCGTTCAAGAAGAGTCATTCCGACAAGGCTGGCCAGTATGACCAAAGCGCCGGAGATTGTGTTGAGGGAAGGAATTTCAGCAAAGACGAAGAAGCCGATGAGGGTTGTTGGTACGATATGAAAATAGAACATCGGTGCCAGAAAGCTGGCATCCGCCTTGCGAAAGGCGCGAATGAAAAAGAACTGCGCCGTTGTCGCCAGAAGGCCGGTCATGATCATCATGCCAAGCTCGCCAGACGTGGGGGTCGCCCATGTCCAGATCGCAAAGGGCGCGGTCACGACGGCGACACCGACCGAATACCATACCATTAACGGCAGGTCGGACATATCCCGCGACAGATATTTCTGCAGGATGGTCGCCGAACTGCCGCAGCACATGCCGCAGATGGCGAGAAGCGCGACCAGCTGAAGTTGGCTGTCTTCAGGCGAGAAAATGAACAGCACAGCGGAAAACCCGATGACAATCACAAGCCAACGATGCCAGGACTGGCTTTCCTTGAGAAAGACATAGGCAATCAGCGAGGTGACAGCGGGACGCAGATACCCAATCGTGCTCATCTGGGCCAGCTGGATCTGTGAGATCGTGAAGAAATTAATGGTGATCGCGACTGATGACAGAAGAACGCGAAGGCTGTTCAAGCCAAACTGGGTTCTGACATCCGTCAGGGATCCCCGCCAGGCAAGCAGTGGCACCAACAACACAGCACTGCTCAGGCATCGGATAAAGACAATCTGGACAGATGAAAATTCAATGCCAAGCATCTTCACCAGGACAAGGTGGCTTAGCGTGAAGACTTCATTCAGCAGCAGGAACCGGAGGCCACCAAGATTGTCCGACGGAGCGGCGTTCATTTCCCGGGAAAGGGCGTCAGCAGGTTGGCGAAGAGGCGAAAGGCCCCGATAACCAAGTGATCCATCTGGTAGAACAGGTTCAAGGCGCAATGAACATGACTTCCTGACCCGATCCGGGCGGCCAGAAGGCTGCCCTCGAGCGGTGTCTCGTCACCGTCTGCCATAGCCAGCAGCGGCACATAGGCGGGGTCCCATTCTGATGCGAAATACAGTCCCCGTTCCTTGACCCAGCCATCGAAATCAATGTCGGCAATCTTGTTGGGGCCGACGAACAACGGATGGTCTGGATGCAGCATGCGAACTGGTGCCGACGCGTCGGTGACGCGCCACCTGATGGAGGGGCTTCCGGGCTGCAAGGGCAGGGGAGAGCTTTGTGTCCTGTCCCAGTTGTCGATGGGTCGGTGATACTGGGTGACAAAATGACCGCCAGTTTCGATCCAGGCCCGAATATGCCGCATCGACTGGTTGAGAGGGCGTGTGCCGCCAGCGAACACGCCGGCGACGATCACATCAAAATCGTCAAATGTGCCTGACTGAAGGTGGGCGTTATCAAGCTGGATGATCTTTGCGCCAAGCTGGCCTGCCCATTTATGTGCCTCATCGACACCACCATCGATCCAGCCGATGGTCAGCCCTTCAAGGCTGGCTGTATCAACCAGCGCGATATCTGCCTCTGCAGGGGCGCAAAATGTCTGTTGACGGATATGCGGATAGGACAGGTGCTGGGCCCTGTACACCGCCTCATCGCCAACCGTGGCGGTGACCCTGTAGTGACCGGGGGGCGCTTTGTCCGGAACGACCAAACTGCCGGCAAGTTTGGTGCCGGAGGTGTCATCTGTTGGTTCGAAACGCCACCCGTCTGGCAAGGACAGTTCTGCGTTGGTGGCAGATGGCGCGGTGCCATCCAGTTGCAGCTGCATGGCCACCTGTTGGTCGCTTCCGCGCCGAAGAAGCGTTTGCGCTGGCACAATATGGCCGGTCTGGCCGGGAACCGTGCTGAAAACCGTGTCCGGGCACAGCGGCAGCACAAAATCTGTGCCAGCAATCTGCAAGGTGATCTCGGCATGAAGGCCAGGCGGGCTGTTCATCACGCCGTGCCATCCCATCATCGGATCCAGCGGCGGCCCGGAAATCGTCAGCTCTGCTGTCATGGCACGCCTGCGCTCGCCACCTTCAGCCGGGGAAAAGGCGCCACAGGCAATCTGTGCTGGCGCGACAAGCCGGGCAGACAATGATGGTGCCTCGGACGTGTCAGACACGTGCCAGCTCAGACGCGCCGTGGCTGTGCTCCCGATTTTGGGCACCTGCGGGCTGATCTCAAGGTGTAATTGAAGGGCTGCAGCCTCACTCGCGGCCATGGCCGTTTGCCGCATTTTCAGGTGAACGCGATGCAGGTGCGCCGGTGTGATGCTGGCTTCGAGCGTCAGTAAGGCGGATTGCAGCCGGCATAGCGCCGCCAGCACAGACTTGCCATCAGGAAAGGCTGCCAGCGCCTCGTCTGCCGCATCCTGCGCCATGAGAGCCGCGTCACGGCCGGCATCATCCTGGCAATGCGCTGCCAGCGCGGCCAACCGGTCAGGCACATCTTTGGTAAGATGGTCCTGAACCGCGCCACCGCCTGCGATACGAAGTTGATGCAAGGGGACTGGCCGTTCTTCTTCATCGACATGACGCCCCATGCCCTGAGTGGCGTGACAGGCCCGTGACCATTCGCCAACCTGCGCGAAAGTGCCTCCAAGGACCAGGTCATACGTGCCGGTCAGAATTTCATGTGTGGCGTTTGGGGGAGGGACCTCATCATCATAGGCGCCGCCGCCACCGCCCCAGGCCGGAAGATACAGCGCGTTGACCTGCCAGGCTGGCAGCCCTAGTTCGGCGAACTCGGCCTCATTCGCGGCCTTGTCAAAGGCGGCGATGGTTGCCTGTGTGACGGCGCGGTGGTGGCCATGCTGGCCCGGCACATCAAGAAAGGTGGGAATCAGGATATCCGGCTTGAACAGTCGCACCATCTTGACCATCTGCCGGACTGTATGGTCACGGCCCCAATGGTCGTAGGTCTGGTCCGCCGCCTTTGAAAACCCGAAATCGCGAATGGGATCGGCAGGTGTTTCGGCAAGCCACCCGATATCGGCCCTGATGACCCGCATCGCCTCAAACAGTTCCTCGGTACGAAGATAGCCCAGCGCATCACCACGCTCCGGCCCCAGCGCGTTCTGTCCCCCCTGGCCACGCACCGCGTTCACATAAACAACATGCATTCCCTGTCCAAGCGACAGCTGCGCCAGCATACGGGATGTTTCATCATCGGGATGCGCGCCTGTCTGCATGAAGATCACGGTGGATTGAAGTGATTTCAGCCAGCTGTAAAGGTGACGGAGCGGCTGGCGCTGCTCCTGTCTGATGATGAAGTCCTTTTTCATCTGTCGTTTGCCCTTTCCTGGGTGCGACTCAGCGTGATGCTGTAGATGGATCTGTCGTCGGGGAAGATGTTGATCGATACTTCAACGGGCTGTTTCTGGTTGTTCAGGTATCGGCGCGTCATCTGAAGGCCAAGTGATCCTTCGGCAAGGTTCATTTCGGCACAAACCGCAGACGGGATGACAACCGGCCTGATTTCCTGCTGAATTTCGCTGACCGCGATGCCGTATTCTTCTTCGATCAGGTCACAGATAAACCCATGGTAATCCGCAATATTGTGAGCGATCCCATTGAATTTGTGGTCGATATACACATCGCCCCATACCAGCATTTCGCCGGTGTCGCGGTCACTACGATGCTGCGAGATGTGAACCCATCGTGTTCCGGGTGCGGTGGTCAGCCTTGCCGCCAGATCCTCGTCACAGACGACATCGTCGATATTGGTGACGATACGTTCAGCCCCACGGCCATAGAGCAGATCATCAACAGGACGGGTCGTGTAGCGATAGTCGGTGAATGGTTTGCTCGCCAGAACCTTGGTGCCATCGCCGCGACGTCGTGAAATCAGACCAAGCGCTTCGACATAGTCCAGTGCCCGCCTGACAGTGGGGCGGCTCACACCGAATTCACTGGCAAGTTGTTTCTCGCTGGGAAGATATTCGCCGACCCGGTATTCACCGGCACCAATGCGCTTGGTCAGTTGGCTCGACAATTTTGCATATCGTGTTTCCAAATTCCAAAATCCCGAAACGCCAGGCCCCTCAATGCGCCAATGTCATTGGCCATATGTCCAATCGGTGACCGGTCAATCTGAATATCTGTGTTTCGCTTTGTTCCGCTTTTCCTTTGACAACAAGGAAATTGCTATCATAGGTTTTTACATTAGAAAAGGTAAATACCTTTGAAAATATTGAACGTGGATGGAGGAACGCATGAAAAAGTGGTTGAAATCGGCCTTTGGATTGGCTGTCGGCGGAACCGCGCTCCTGTGGAGTGGTCTGGCGCAGGCTGTTGAGATCGAATATTGGCAATACACCTATGCCAGCCGTGTCGAAGCTATTGACAAGCTTATCCAGAATTTTGAGGCAGCCAATCCCGGTGTGACGGTGAAGCACACGCATTTTCCGTATGCCGATTATCGCAAGAAGGTCGCCATTGCTGTGTCCGCAGGTGACGGCCCTGATGTTGTGCAGCTTTATTACGGATGGTTGAACGATTATCGCGATGGCGGTTTGATCCAGCCTTTGTCCAAATCCGCGTTTCCGCATGCCGCCATCGAAAAGGACTTCTTCCCGATGGTTGGTACCATGAAGGTTGACGGCGATTACTGGGGTTTGCCGACCGCGGTACGTTCGCTTGCGCTGTTCTGGAACAAGGACATGTTTGCCGAAGCGGGACTGTCGGGTCCGCCTGAAACCCTTGATGAGATGGTTGATTACGCCAAGAAGCTGACCAAGAAGGACGCTGATGGCAACTATCTGAGTGTCGGATTCGCTGTTGATACAGATGGTCAGGACCACCATTGGTGGCGCGAAGTGCTGATCAGACTCTATGGCGGTCAGCCTTATTCCGATGACGGCAAGACAGTGGCCTACACGACTGACGCCGGCGCCAAGGCGCTGAAATATGTAACCGATTTCGAGGCTACACATAAGGTTGGCGCGAATGGGTTCATGAACCGCGGCCAAGATGCGTTTGCGGCTGGCAAGGCCGGTATGGTGCTTGACGGATCGTTTCGGATTTCCAAGTTTGTGAAGCAGGATGGCCTGAATTTCGCCATTTCTGAACTGCCTGGCCATAATGGCAAGCGGTACAACTTTTCATCCTATTGGGTGAATGGCATCAGCTCGAAAGCTGAGGGTGAGAAAAAGGCGGCTGCCGAGAAGTTCCTTCAGTATCTGACATCCGATGAGGCCATGCAGCTGTGGCTCGACACGGTAGGCGAACTGCCTGCCAAGCCGGCAGTTGCCCTTGTCGACGCCAACAAGACGCACCCTCTCTATGGTCCGTTCATCCGCGGCCTCAGCTATGCCAATGCGACAGCATTCGTCTCTGAGAAGCCGCAGCGTCAGTCCTTGATTGATGCCTATGACATGGTTGTGCTGCAGGGAACCGATCCTGCCGCCGCCCTGAAAAAGGTCGCAAAGGACGAGCAGGAAGTCTTTGACGAGTTCTTTGACAACTGACGCCGGTCACCAACTCCCAGGGCAGATGGCAACACATAGTTGCCATCTGCTATTTCTTCCCAGCGGGTCTATACTGATTTCATGACTGATTTCTGGAACAAGCTGACAATTCATCAGAAGCTGGCGGTTACCGCCTGGTTGTTCCTTGCGATCCCGCTGGTTTTTTATATCACGATCCGTTTTTATCCAACGTTTGAAGCATTTTATGTATCGACCTTAAAGTGGAATCTTCTAGGCGCGAAAAAGGCCATCGGCTTCAAGAACTATATCAAGATCTTCGCCGATGAGGATTTCTGGCTGGTTCTCTGGAACACCATAAAATATGCGCTGGTTGGCGTGCCGGTGAGCATGGTGATCGCCTTCATCATTGCGTATTGGCTGAACGAAATCGATTTTGGTCATGATTTCATCAGGGCCATGTATTTCATTCCCTTCCTGACAACCGCGGTGGCGATGGCCTGGGTATGGCGATGGTTTTACCAACCGCTCCCCATTGGATATTTCAACATCATACTGTCCTGGATCGGCATTCCCCAGCAGCCGTTCCTGAAATCTGTCACCCAGGCGCTCTATGCCATCATGGCGCCTGCTGTGTGGGCCGGGCTTGGCTTTCAGGTCGTGATCTTCATTGCCGGCATCAGAGCTGTCCCCCGGAGCTATTTCGAAGCTGCCGAGATCGATGGGGCAGGGCGGTGGCAGATCCTGCGGGAAATCACGCTGCCGGCCCTGAAGCCGACCATCATTTTCCTGACAGTGGTGTCGACCATTGGCTTTTTGCGGATTTTCGATCAGGTCTACACGATGAGCGCCGACAGTGCTGGCGGCCCTCTCAATTCGACCAAGCCGCTGGTGTTGATGATCTATGAATTCGCCTTCGATGAATTCAAGCTCGGGCGGGCCTCGGCGCTGACCGTGATCCTGTTCCTGATCCTGCTTGTTGTCAGTCTTGTCCAACTCTGGCTTATGCGGAAACACAAATGAGTGATTTCAACGCAACAATGGCGCGGCTGGAACGCGCGCGGCCCGGCAAGGTCATTCTGTGGACCTTGCTGTTTCTTGGTGGTCTGGTCATGATCACGCCGATCGTGTTCATGGCCTCCACCTCATTCAAGACAGGACAGGAAGTTTTCGAACTCAGCGTCATTCCGGACAGGCCAACTCTGGAAAACTATCTGTTCATCCTGCAGGAATCGAAATTCCTGCGATGGATGCTGAATTCCCTGTGGGTGGCCACTTTCAGCACAGCGTCGGTTCTCTTTTTTGACTCGCTTGTCGGATATACCCTGGCGAAGTTTGACTTTCGTGGCCGTCAGGTTGTCTTTATCGCGATCCTCAGCACGTTGATGATCCCGACCGAAATGCTGATCATTCCCTGGTATATGATGTCGCGCAGCTTTGGGTGGATCGACACCTATTGGGGCATTGCCTTTCCCGGTCTGATGACGGGATTTGGCACCTTCCTGATGCGCCAGTTCTTCATGAGCCTGCCGGATGAACTGATCGAGGCCGCGCGGATTGACGGATGGTCAGAGTTCGCCATCTGGTGGCGCATTGCCATGCCGCTTGTCATACCGGCCCTGTCGGCGCTGGCCATCTTCCATTTTCTGGGCAACTGGACGGCCTTCATCTGGCCGCTGATCGTCACCAATGATCCTGACATCTATACAATTCCGGTCGGGATTGCCTCGTTCAATGGAGAGTTTCAGATGGATTGGGAGGTGGTCATGACAGCGTCATGTCTGGCCACCCTGCCGACCTTGCTGGTATTCCTGCTGCTGCAGAAATTCATCATTCGCGGGATCATGCTCGCTGGTTTGAAGGGGTGATATGAGATGAGCTCGGACTACGACACCTTCCCAGCCTCGGTTTATGCGAAGAGCGTTCTGGCGCCGGATCTTGAGGTCTACAAGCAGCATTTCTCTGCCCCCCTTCATTCGATAAATCTGGCGCATGGCGCCATGCTGGCCGAGCAGGGACTTCTTCAGGACACCGACGCATCTGCCATTCTTGACGCCTTGATCAGAATTGATCAGCAGCGTCCATGGGCGGATCAGGAGTTTGACGGCACGTTTGAGGACCTTTTCTTCCTGATCGAACAGGAACTTGGTCGGCAGGTCGGGGAAGAGACAGCCGGACGACTGCATACGGGAAGATCGCGCAATGACATGGAGCACACCATGTTCCGGATGCAATTGCGTGTTCGGTTGCTTGGGCTTCTCGAACAGTATGGTGCCTTGGCGGACCGGTTTCTCGCGCGTGCTGAACGGGGCATTGATGAGACGGTTCTGCTGTATACGCATGGACAGCCCGCGCAGGTGTCCGTCCTTGGCCACTATCTTGGCGCCGCCATTGAATTTGTATTACGCGATATGGCCAGAATCCAGGCCGCGTTGGATGAGGTGAACCACTGTCCAATGGGGGCGGCGGCGATCACAACATCGGGCTTTGATCTGGATCGGGACCGTGTTGCCGAGCTGCTTGGGTTTCGGGGGATTGTGGAAAACTCCTATGGTGCCATAGCCAATGTCGACTATATCACGGCCAGCTACAGCGCCATCCGGCTTGGATGCATCCATCTTGGCAGATTGGTCCAGGATCTGGTCACCTGGACAGGATTCGAGGTGTCACAGATCAATGTCGCGGACGGATTTGTGCAGATTTCCTCGATCATGCCGCAAAAGCGGAACCCGGTGCCGCTGGAACATCTGCGGTTGAAATTGTCGCTTGCTGGCGGTGGCGCGGATCAGATTGTGCAGACCATGCACAACACGCCTTTCGCCGACATGAATGACTCCGAGCGGGAAACCCAGGCTGCAGGGTTTGATGTGTTTGAACGGCTTGACCACGCTCTGCCGCTGTTGGCCAGCTTTGTCGAGGCGATGGAAACCAATCAGGATTCGATCAGCCAGCGGATCCAGAAATCCATGGCAACCATTACCGAACTGGCCGATACGATTGTCAGGGCTGAAAGCATCGGGTTTCGCGCGGCCCATCATGTTGCCAGCAAACTGGCGCGTGAGGCGCTGTCCAGCGGCATAGGCTTTGATGAACTTCCCTGGGAGACCTTTGCGGCGACCTTTGAAGAGGTGACCGGGCGTAAGCCGGAGATGGACACAGAGTTGTTGAGCCGCGCAACAAGTCCGCAGAATTTTGTCGCGGTCCGCGAGATGGCCGGCGGGCCGGGGCCGGCGGCGTTACGGCGGTCATTGGCTGGCTATGCTGCGCGGCTGGCGACCCTGAAAGCCGAAACAAGGGACATTCACAAGCGCATTTCATCGGCAGACGAGCGCCGCGACAGGCTGGTGGCGGATTTGATCGCGAAGGGGGCATAAGAGATGGCAGAGGTCAGGCTTGAAGGGGTGCATAAGCGGTTTGGCGCGGTGACGGCGGTCGAGGATTTCAACCTGTCCATCGGCAGCAGCGAGTTTGTCGTTTTTGTCGGCCCGTCCGGTTGTGGCAAATCGACAACCCTTCGCATGCTGGCAGGTCTGGAGGATGTCTCTTCGGGAACGATCCTGATTGACGGCAGGGCTGTCAACAATGTCCATCCGAAGGAACGTGATATTGCGATGGTCTTTCAGAATTACGCGCTCTATCCGCATTTGAATGTCTTTGACAACATTTCCTTTGGTCTCCGTGCCAAGCGCCTGCCAAAGGATGAAATAACCACGCGGACCAATGAGGCTGCCGAAATACTTGGTCTTGGTGAGTTGCTGAAAAGGCGCCCCGGCGAATTGTCAGGCGGGCAGAAGCAGCGTGTCGCCATGGGACGGGCCATCGTCAGAAAGCCCAAGGTCTTTCTGTTTGATGAGCCACTGTCAAATCTTGACGCCAAATTGCGCCATAAGATGCGCGCCGAGATGAAACTCCTGCACCAACGGGTGCGAACAACCACCGTTTATGTCACCCATGATCAGGTTGAGGCCATGACCCTGGCAGATCGCATCGTGATCATGAATGAGGGACAGATCGAGCAGGTCGGCACCCCAGATGAGGTCTACAAGTTTCCGGCAAGCCAGTTTGTCGCCAGCTTTATCGGATCGCCGGCAATGAATTTCGCGACCGGTGTTATCAGCGGCAAGGGGCAGAAGGCCGCCCTTCAGACCGACAGCGGCGAAAGCATCGCTCTGGCGGGCTGCGAAATCCCTGATGGCAGCCAGGTTCAACTTGGCTTCAGGCCGGAACATATGCAGCTTGCAAAGTCCGGCACGCCACCAAAAGGGCATGTATCAATATCGGGCCGGATCAGTGTCATCGAACCGATGGGGCATGAGACAGTGCTTACCTGCGATGCGGGGTTTGGTGAAATAGTGGGTAAATATGAAGGTGACAGCCGCTTTCAGCCGGGCCAGACCGCGCATTTCCATATCCGCGCTGACCTGCTGCATTATTTTGACCTGAAAACTGGTCTTCGGCTCTAGCAAGAACGCTGTCTTGTCGCATCCGGCGATGTGATGGGACAGACCGAGTCGCGCTCTCCACGTGCCGAAGACCCCGATCTTGATTTCTGAAGAATGAAGCGTTGCCGGCGGCAATGGTGTTACCGCCGGCTTTTGTTTTATTTCTCGGCAGTGTCGGAATTGGCTGCCTCGTAGGCGGCCTTCTTTTCCTTGTATTCTTCCTCGCTCAGCGCGTGCCATCCCATGCAGTTGCCTGTCGGCGAGCGGCCACAGCGGCATTTCGGTGCTTCACTCATGATCGTTTTTCCTCAATTTCATTATGCTTCAGGTAAGCCCATGGAATTTAGATTGGTCAGTTGAAAAAAATAATATATGAATTTTTTACATAACTAATGATTTGGAATCACTAATCATGATCTTTGAGAGTGGCTTTGAAGCGGTAAGAGAGGTTGCCAAACAGGGAAGCTTCACAAATGCGGCGCGCGTCCTTGGCATTACCGGCCCTGCCGTCAGCCGGCAGGTGAAATCGCTGGAGGAACGGCTTGGTCTGGTCCTTTTTCACCGGACAACGCGCACAGTGACGCTCACTGAGGCAGGGCAGCAGCTTGTGGGCACCCTGGAGCGGGGAAATGAAGAAGTGTCCGGGCTTATTGAACGTCTTGCAGAAGGTCAGGAACGTCCGTTCGGCAAACTGAAGATCAATGCCCCTATGGCGTTCGGAGAAAAATTTCTTGTGGGACCGATCGCGGAATATGCGTCCCTATATCCAGACGTCACCGTTGACGTCGAGTTTGACGACAAGCGGGTTCATTTGGTCGAGGAGGGTTACGACCTTGTTATCAGGATAGGCGCTCTCGAAGACACAGGGTTGATAGCCAAAAAGCTCTGTGATTTTCCGGCTGTCATTTGCGCAAGTCCAGAATTCCTCGCTAATCACGGCAAGCCCCAGACGCCAGATGAACTGACAAAATTGCCGGCCGTTGTCTATTCAAATTCGGCAAGCGGTCATTCAATGAGCTATCGCGGTCTAAACGGTGATGTTGGTGTGGTGAGCTTGGCGCCTGCCATCTATGCGAACACCATCGGCATGCTTCTGGAGGCGACAAAACAAGGGCTCGGTTTTTCGCGGCTGCCGAAAGTGTTTTGTGCTGAGGCCATAGGCGATGGAACGTTAACAGAGATTCTGCCGGAATATGATCTGATCCCTGACCGTGCGATCTTTGCCATATACCCGGAAAAACGGCACCTGCCGCTGAAGGTCAGAAAATTCATCGACCATTTGAGCCAGACACTGCCGAGCAGGAACTGGTCGTGAATGACAATGCGGACATTTGCATATCATTTATGAAGTCGGCGCGTGAATTGGATTCAGGAACTTGAACCGGGGTCAGGGAGTGAAGATGTCTTTCACATTCTGCGATTGTTCCAAACTCATCAGCTGGTCGGATATCTGATGGCATTGCCCCTTGGTCCAAACGCGCTGGGCCAGACTCAAATATTTGTCATTGAGCTGTTCAGCGCTGTACGGATCCTGCCAGTCACCACGGTTGGTTTCCACCGAGGTTTGAAATTCTGAACCTTCCGTCATGGAGATTGTAACTCTTGCCGGGCGCAAATCGGGCAATTTCGCTGTCATGCTTTCATCTTCGGCAATTGTGACCTTCCGCGCCAATGCCAGGGTTCGCGGGTCGGTCAGCGCCGCCCCGGAAAAGCTCTCGACCCTTGTGCTGCCTGTCACCAGTGTGGTCGCCATGGCAAACGGCACCGAGAATTTCGCGGCCAGCATGTTGCGTGGTGACTGATCATCGAGTTCAGCCGCGAGGCTGTAGCTCTCAACCTTGATCCGATTGATCATCTCATAATCGGCCAGTTCCCTGTGACGGCCCATCAGTTCGACAAGCGCATCCAGTGCGGCATGATTGTATCGGCAGCAGGCATGGAGCTTGAAATAGTTGCGGGTGATCTCAAAACGTTCTCCCAACCCTTCGCAGGCAGCCGCGTGATCAAAATCTGTCGCAACGACCGTGCCGAAAACTGTTTCTATGCCATCTGCCTCGCCAGAGACGCCGGCTTGCCATAGCTGATGGGCGAGATGGGCCATCTGATTGCTGATACCGGTATAGGCATTCCTGACGGTGCCACCTTCCAGCATCGTCCTGCGGCTTGTGGCCAATGTCAGGCTGCTGGCGATATTCAGCAATTCTCTGATATGTTCCGCATCCAGACGATACAGGGCCGCCAGCGCCGCGGCCGCGCCGAGGGTTCCCCAGGTTCCATGCGGGTGCATGCTCGTCCGTAATTTCGTGCCGATACCAGCGCGTGCCGCGACGTCATAGCCAATGACAAAGGCGCGAAGGAAATCCGCTCCCGAACAATCTGTGCGTTCGGCTGCCGCCAGCAGGGCCGGAAACACATGCATGCCGGGGTGGCCCCGCGCAAACTGGCTACCCTCATCCATTTCCAGGACGGTGCCGGCCATGCCGTTAAGAAAGGCTGCCGTCGAACAGTCGGTTGTTTTGTCCGTTCCCAAAATGGTGGTCGAGCCTTCCGGATGCGACATCTGGACAAGCCGTTGCATATCCGGTTCGGCCATGCCGCCGACAATCGCCCCCACGCAATCGATGATAACAAGCTTGGCCCGCTCTGTAGCCTCCACCGGTATCTCCGCCATCTTCGTGGCTGAAATGAAGTGAGATATGGCAGGAAGGAAGGAGGATGGCATCTTGTGTTTCACAGTGAAAATATTACGGGTGCGACAATTTTTGCTAAAAACTGCTTGCTGGTGATGGTGATTTTTCGTTTTGATGAAACCGTACAGAATGGCCTTTGTCAAAGAAGGCCGCTTCAGGGAGAAATCAATGTCAAAAGTAATCTCGCATCTTGGTGGCTCGCGTCGCCACTTCATCCGGAATGCCGGCGTAACTATTGCGCTTGCCTCCACCGGATTGTCCATCCCGCACATTGCCAGGGCGGCTGCACCGGTTAAAATCGGCCTGATTCACCCGGCGACTGGCTGGGCAGCCTATCCGGCGGCACAGTTGCGTTATGGTGCGCAGATGGCGATCGCCGACATCAATGCCGCCGGTGGTATCAAGTCCATGGGTGGCGCTCCGCTTGAGGCCCTTCTTGGTGATTCGCAGACGAAGCCGGAAATCGGCGCTGCTGAAGTCGAAAAAATGAACGAGGCCGGCGTTCACGCTCTCCAGGGTTGCTATCAGTCGGCTGTTGGTCTTGCCGCATCCGCGGCGGCAGCAAAGTACAACATCCCGTTCTCGGTTGATGTTGGTGTGTCTGACAAGCTTGTCACGCGCGGCCTGCCGAATGTCTTCCGCATGGCCGATGGTTATGGCCGTATCGCCCGCGATGCATCGGCCTATCTCGGTGAAATCAATGACGCGGCAGGTTCGCCAGCCAAGACCGTGGTGATCGTCCATGAAGAATCCGAATTCGGAACCGGTACGGCAAAGCTGCTGACCCCGGCACTGAAGGAGCGGGGCCTTGAGGTGATTGACACCATCAAGCATGCGAACCCAACGCGGAACTTTGACAATATCGCGCTTCGGATCAAGTCGGCAAAGCCGGACATCATCATGCCGATCAACTACCCCGGGGAATATGTGCTTCTTGCCAAAACCCTTCGCCAGCAGCGTGTTGATTTCATGACCAGCTTCTCGGTGCTTGGTGGTGGATTTAACTTTAAGTTCATCGATGATATGCCTGAAATCGCTGAGAATATGATCGATGTGAACCACTGGTATGATCCACGTTCGGCTTCCGGTCAGGCAATGCGCAAGCGGACCGAGGCTGATGGCAAATACTTCACCTTCGAGGTCTATTGCGCCTACATGTCGATCATGTTCCTTGCCGATGGCTTTGAGCGTGCCGGGTCAACTGACAAGGACGCGGTGAACGCGGCTCTGGCTTCTTCGACCCTCGAGGTGGATTTCATGCCATATGACAAGACCGAGATGGTCAATGGTCAGAATATGGGCTCGCGCGCTGTGGCCATTCAGGCCCAGAACGGTGACTGTCAGGTCGTCGCCCCGTCTGCCTATGCTTCTGCAAAGGCGGTCTTCCCGCGCGCCTGATAGCGCACATCAATCTACCGGGCAGCCAGTCTCGCATGAGGCCTGGTTGCCCGGGTTTCTCTTTCCCACGCTAGGCTGATTATGCTTTCTGCCTCATTGACGATGCTGCCGGCAGCCATCACCAACGGCCTGATGTATGGCGCGATCTACGCGCTTGTTGCTCTGGGTCTAACGCTGATCTATGGCGTCCTGCACATTATTAATTTCGCCCATGGCGCCATGCTCATGCTGGCACTGTATGCGGCTTTTTTCCTGTTCCATTTCTTCAAGATTGATCCTTATCTGGCCATTGTCATCGTGATTCCGGCGAGCTTTGTTTTCGGCTATGTGATCTATCGATGGGGTATTGGGAAACTATCTGGCGGGCGCGATCAGAACATACTTCTGATCACGCTGGGCCTGTCGATCATCATTGAAAACGCGGCACTTTTCTTCTTCACCGGTGACCAGCAGACCATCAGCCTGTCCTACAGCTATGAGGCTGTCGATCTGGGTTTCGTGTTTCTATCCTATCCGAAGATCATCTCGTTCTTTGCCTCGCTGATCATATGCCTGCTGCTCTGGGTGTTGATGACCAAGACCGATCTTGGACGGGCGATCCGCGCGGTGGCCAAACAGCGCGAGGGCGCACGTCTTGTCGGCATTGATGTCGAGAATATCTTCGCCATCACATTCGGGATCGGGATTGCCTGCCTTGGGGCCGCCGGATGCATGTTGTTGCCAATCTTCTATGTTGACCCCTATACCGGCAACATATTCGTGGTTATCGCCTTCACCATCGTTGTGCTTGGCGGCATGGGCAGCATTGTTGGCGCGCTTCTTGGCGGGTTTATCATTGGCATCACGGAATCGGTCGGTGGCCTGCTCCTTGGCGAGAGCCTTGGCCAGATTGGCATCTCGCTGATCTTTATCCTGATCCTGATCCTCAAGCCTACCGGCCTTTTCGGGAGCAAGGTCTGATGACTTCGCGCGGCACAACCTTGCTTCTCTGCGGGATCGGCTTTGCCGTTATGGCCTTGGCCCCGCTTGGTATCAGCAGCAAATTCTACCTTGATATCCTGACGCTGATTTTCTTCACCGCCTATATCGGCCAGTCATGGAACATTCTTGGCGGCTATGCTGGCCAGTTCTCCTTTGGCGGGGTGATGTTCTTCGGCACCGGGGCCTATGCCTCGTCCATTCTTGTCACCACCTTCGGGGTGCCTGCGATCATTGGTGTGGTGGCAGCAATCATTGCCGGTGCCGCGCTTGCCTTCTGTGTCGGGTATCTCAGCTTCCGCTCAGGTTTGCGCGGTTCCTACTTCGCACTGATCACCCTCGCGTTTGCCGAGCTGCTGCGTGTGGTCGCCAATTCGCTGGAGATCACCGGTGGGGGTGTGGGATTGTTCCTGACCTACGCGCCAGGCCTGCAAAACCTGCAATTCAAAACACCTGTCGGGTTCTATTACTTTGCCCTGATCCTGCTGGCGATTTCGATTGCCATCGCCATCTGGCTGGAAAATTCCCGGTTTGGGGCGCAGCTTGTTGCCATCCGCGAGAATGAGGATGCCGCCGAGGCTTTGGGTATCAACACGCTGCGACGCAAGATTCAGGCGATCATGATCATGGGCGCCATGGGCGGGGCAGCCGGAACGTTCTATGCCCAGAAATATCTCTATCTGGATCCACCGATTGCCTACAGCGTGCATCTGTCTGTTGAAATGCTGCTGGTGACGATCGTTGGTGGCATGGGAACCGTGTTTGGACCTCTCATCGGCTCGCTCGTGCTCCACACCGTCAACGAGGTCACCCGCAATTTCATCGATACGCCCGGGCTGAGCCTGATTGTCTATGGCATCATTCTGATCATCATCATCAGCTATCTTCCGAACGGACTGATCGGTCTTTTCAAAGGACGCGGCAAGAAAAAGGTGAATGCCGGGAAGGAAGACAGCCATGCTTGAGGTGCGCCAGGCTACAAAGCGGTTCGGCGGTCTTGTCGCGGTATCGGCGGTCGACCTTTATGTCGAGCAGGGCGAAATCATATCGCTGATTGGGCCCAACGGTGCCGGCAAGACCACCTTGTTTGCGATGATCGCCGGCTTTCTGAAGGCGGATGGTGGCGAGGTGAAACTGAACGGCACATCCATCCTTGGCATGAAGCCGCACATGATCTGTCAACGTGGCATGGTTCGCACTTTTCAGATCACGCAGCCATTTGCAGGGCTGACCACACGCCAGAACATCATGGTGGGGGCCTATTCAACGACCGCGAGCCAGAGCGATGCGGAACGGAAAGCCGAGGAGGTTGCCGAGATTGTTGGCATGACATCCCTGCTTGACCGCAATGCCGATGGATTGACCGTGGCGGGTCGCAAGCGGCTGGAGCTTGCGCGCGCCCTTGCCACAGGGCCGAGCCTGTTGCTCCTTGACGAGGTAATGGCTGGCCTGAACCCGACCGAGATCGACGAGATTGTCGCCGTGATCAAGGGCATTCGGGATACGGGTGTCACCATTTTCCTGATCGAGCATGTGATGAAGGCGGTGATGAACCTGTCGGACCGCACCTATGTGCTGAATGACGGCAAATTGATCGCCACTGGAACGCCATCGTCGGTCGCCGCCGATCCGCAGGTGATCGAGGCCTATCTCGGCCATGGCGCGGCGGAAAAAATGGCAGGGGGGGCGGCCTGATGATCAGCATTCGCAACCTTCATGCCGGATATGGCAGCGTCAGCGTTCTTCGTGATGTCTCAATGGAAATTGGCGAGGGCGAGATCGTTGCCGTTCTGGGGAGCAATGGTGTTGGCAAGACGACATTGAACAACACCCTGTCCGGCCTGATCCGTCCGAGTGGCGGTGAGGTGACCTTCGAGGGGGCCGTCATTTCAGGACTGCCGCCAGCGGAGATTGTGGAGCGCGGGTTGATCCATGTTCCCGAGGGACGCAAGTTGTTCCCCAATCTGTCGGTGCGCGACAATCTGGAGCTTGGCAGTTACAAGCGCGGCCGCGCGAACCGGGCACAGAACCTTGAGAAGGTGCTGGAGGTGTTCCCGAAGCTGCGCGAACGGATCGAGCAACTTGCCGGCACATTATCAGGTGGCGAACAGCAGATGGTCGCCATCGGTCGCGGCTTGATGAGCGAACCGAAGGTGCTGCTTCTGGACGAACCGTCTCTTGGCCTGTCGCCGTTGCTTGTCGAGCAGATGTTTGCGCTGATCAAACAAATCAATGATACCGGCCTGTCATTGATCCTTGTTGAACAGAATGTGATCCAGTCGCTTGCCATTGCCGACCGCGCCTATGTGATCGAGGAGGGGGCTGTGACCCTGTCTGGCGCGGCGTCCGATCTGCGCGAGAACAGCGATCTGAAGAAATCCTATCTCGGCCTGTAATTCCAGCGGCTAGCGTGCGGTGAATCCGCCATCTGCCACAACCACCTGTCCGGTGATGAAGCTGGCTTTGTCCGACAACAGGAAAATCACGAGGTTGGCAATTTCCTCGGCGGTGCCAAATCGACCCATGGGGATGGCCGATCGCAGCGCTTGAAATCGTTCCGGGTCGGCGCGGGTTGCTGCCGTCATATCGGTGGCGATCGGCCCTGGCGCGACGGCATTCACCCGCACATTCCTGTCGGCCAGTTCCAGTGCCAGGGATTTGGCAAGTCCGTTGATGCCGGCCTTGGATGCCGCATAGGCGGCGGCCCGCTGGTGTCCAACAAGGCCTATCTGGCTTGAAATCAGCACCATGGAAGCGTTGTTGGCCGCTGTCAGGAAGGGCGTGGCGGCTCGCGCCAGATGAAAGCAGGCTGTCATGTTCACATCAATGATCCGTGACCAATTGGCGCTGTCGGTATCGGCGGAGGTGAGAAGCTTTATGATTCCGGCACAGGCAACAATGCCGTCAAGTCCACCTAGCTGGTCCGCCGCATCCCTGACAGCCTGCCCGAGAGCGCCTTCATCGGTTACATCAAGTTGGTAGCAGCAATCCGGCGGCACAATATCCTTGAGATTGGCAGCTTGATCCGCAGACTGGATGGTGCCGCTGACCAAGGCGCCTTGCGCTGTGGCGAGGCGCGCTGTCGTCAATCCGATACCGGTGCCCATACCGGTGATGAAGATGCGTCTATTGACAAGGGATTGCATCGGTGACCTCCTTGAACACTCAGGATCTGCAAGCGTGACACAGGATTGAGCGGCGATGAAAGATGTTCTTGTGATTGTTCCCTTTCCCATGTCAGAGGAGAACCTTGCGCAACGCCGGTCGCAGATGGACGCTGTCGAGCTGGATGATGAGCTCAGCTTCACCTTCCGGTCAACCAAGGCAGCGCCGCGTAATTATGTCAGCCAGGCCGACATGGTGCTTGCCGATGTCGGCATTCTTGAAGTTGGCCAGTCAGCTCAGGAAGAGGGTTTCGCCGCCGTCTGTATCGATACGATGAGCGACTCCGGAGTCGCCGCGCTGCGATCGGTGCTCGATATTCCGGTGATCGGGCCCGGACGGGCTTCGATGCTGACGGCGATGCTTCTTGGCAGCCGCTTTTCCGTGGTCACCATGTGGAAGCATTGGTTTCATCTGTATGAGAAAACCATTGGCGATCTTGGCATCCAAAACCATGTCGCCTCCATCAGATCCATTGATGTGGCGCCAGATAACCAATCGCTTCTTGCCGGCAAGGAAGAGGACATTTTCCCGCTTCTGCTTGCTGAGGCGCAGGCTGCCATCACCGAGGACGGGGCGGAGGTCATTCTTCTGGGGTCAACCACCATGCATCAGGCGCATCAGTTTCTCAGTTCCAATCTTGATGTTCCGGTGATTAACCCCGGACCGCTAACCTACAAGCTTGTCGAGACAATGCTGGGTCTTGGTCTGTCGCATAGCCGCGCCGCCTATCCGGCCTCGCCAGTGCCGCGTACCGAAATGATTGCTGCAATGATGGCGGCCGCGGGCGGTTTTGATCATTAAACCTGCCAGCCGGGCTATCCCTGTCGGTCAAGTGTGTTCTCGCCCGCCATATAGACCCGGATTTCAGTGAAAAGCCCATCTTTAGCGGTAAAGAAATTGCAGTTGGATTTGTGAACAAGACTGCCGTCATGCAGGGTATTGGTCACGTGAAAACGGACCGCGATATCCGCATCATTGCCAGCATCGACAAAATGGAACTGGTCGTGCCGGACAGCTTGGTGATGTGACCAGAGCCGATCGAACATTCCGCGGATCTCGTCATGACCATGAAGCTTTACCCCATGCGTTTCGACGGAGAAGACGCAGTCCTTGCTGAGCGTCCCGAATATGCTGTCGATATCCTGCTCATCGACGCCGCGGAAATAGGTCAGGACAAGGTTCTGGAGATCACTCATGTCGGTCGCGTCTCCGCCAGATCGTTCCATACCGTTTGCGAGGTGATGACCTCACCTTCCAGCTCGAACCTGTCGATGAACCGGACGCCGCTGAAGGCGGTGCCATCCAGCCATCTGCCGGAAAGGGTGCCGTAACAGAATACGGTTGAGCGGGTGCCGTGAAAGGCGGTGTTGAAACCATCGAAACTCTTGCCGACAGACTGATAGCGCGTGGCGCCCCAGGCCACCAACTCTTCCAGCGCCACGAATTGTGTGGCGCCGGGAAACGTCATAATGAAGTCTTCAGACAGATGGCGTTTGGCCGCATCAAGATCACGCGATTCCATTGCCGTCAGGAAGTCTCGAACAATATCTTCGGCCTGGCGCGGCGCTTTCGCTGGAACCCGCTTTGTCCGGCCACGCATGTAATTGTCAGGGTCAACTTCCTTGATGGTCACTGTCACAAAATCGGCGGCAGCCCCGATTGAGGAACAGGCAGCATCGGTGACGCGCTCGGCAAGTCGTTGCCTGACCTGACTGTCATACCCTTTGATCAGGGTGCATTCGATCAGCGGCATCTTGTCCCTCCCAGCATGGTGTTTGTTGAATTTCAGGGTTTTGAACACTCTAATATACTCAGATCTTCGGCGTCAAAATCTGATGGCCGGTCTTCTTTTTATGCTACGGTTTTCGATATGAACACGCTTGCCCGTAAATTGATCGCACGTGCCGCCGGACAACCTTCTGTAGCTGTTGGTGATGTGGTTGTCTGCAATGTCGATCTGGCGATGATTCACGATTCAGGCGGGCCACGCCGGGTCAAGCCAATGCTGGAACGTCTTGGCCGGCATGTCTGGGACAAGGACAGGGTCGTGGTTGTCACCGACCATTATGTTCCCGCTGACACGGCGGAGACACGCGCCATCCAGGAGCTTACCCGTCAATGGGTTCAGGATGAGGATATCCGGAATTTCTACGACCAGCAGGGTATCTGCCATGTGGTGCTCCCCGAGCGTGGACATCTGTCGCCTGGCATGTTCTGCGTCGGCGGCGACAGTCATTCGCCGACGGGTGGCGCCTTTGGAGCCTATATGTTTGGCATTGGCGCGACCGAAATGGCCGGCGTTCTGGCCACAGGCGAGATCTGGCTTCGCGTCCCGGAAACGATCCTGATCCAGTGGGACAATCACCTTGAATCTTTTGTCACGGCCAAGGATATGATGTTGGCAGTTTGCGGCAAGATCGGCATGGGTGGAGGCCGTTACCAGGCCATCCAATATGCCGGAACCGCGATCCGTGATCTGTCCATGCAGGACCGCATGACCATGTCCAACATGGCGGCTGAACTTGGCGCGCAGGCAGGCCTGATCGCCCCGGACAGGGTGACAGCTGATTATGTGAAAGCCGCTGGTGGCAGTCTTGCCGATGACTGGCCAGACTATTGCATCGAGGTGGCCGACAGGTCCGAGGATTGTCTTCGGTTTGATGCGGCAGCACTGGCACCACAGATCGCGGCGCCACACTCGCCGGCCAACGCGGCTGATGCCGGTGAATTCAGGAATACACCGTTCGACGTTGCCTATATCGGCGCTTGCACCGGTGCCAAATACGTCGATCTGGCCGCCGCCGCTGCCGTGCTGGAAGGCCGGAAAATCGCCAGTGGCATCACCCTGAAGGTGGCACCGGCAAGCCGGCAGGATCAGGACCGTGCTGCCGCTGAGGGGATCATGTCGATCCTTGAGGGGGCAGGGGCCCAGTTTCTGGCAAATAGCTGCGGGATCTGTGCCGGTTACGGTGAAGACAGGCTTGCCGAGGATGAAGTTTGTCTGTCCTCGACAGCGCGCAACTTCAAGGGCCGCATGGGAGCGCCCGGCTCGCAGGTGTATCTTGCGTCTCCCTACACGGTTGCTGCCTCGGCGGTTGCCGGTGAAATGCGCGATCCGCGCGAGATTATGGGGGGCTGATCCATGGCGCGTCTCTGGCGTTTTGACGAGACCATCGATACCGATGTTCTGGCCCCCGGCAAATATATGAAGGCGCCTTTGTCTGAACTCGCCACGCATTGTCTGGAGGCGGTCAGGCCCGAATTCGCAGGCGAGGCGCGCCCAGGTGATGTGATGCTTGGCGCGCCGAATATGGGCGTTGGATCATCACGGGAACAGGCTGCCGAGGTGTTGAAGCATCTTGGGATAGCGGCCGTGATCGCCCCAAGCTTCGCTGGTATTTTTTATCGCAATGCGATCAATCTTGGCCTTCCTGTCTTTACGCTTTCGGATGATCTGTATGCCCATCAAGCTCTTGTTGATGGTGCCGAACTCACATTCGATTTCGAGGCGGCGACGGTCACACTTGCCACGTCGGGAGAGGTTCTGGAACTTGAACCATTGCCGGATTTTCTGCGCGACATGATTCTTGATGGCGGGTTGATCCCGCATCTGGAGAAACGCTTTCAGGCAACAGCCGCGGCGGAGGGTATGAAATGACGCTTCGGGAAATGATGGCGAAGGACGGTATCATCCTGGCGCCCGGAATTTACGACGCCCTGTCAGGTTTGATCGCAACGCAGATGGGAGCGGGTGCTGTGTATCTGTCCGGCGCCAGCCTTGCCTATACCCGTTTTGGGCGGTCAGACATCGGACTTGTCAGTGTATCAGAGGTGCATGACACGCTGGCCGCGATCACCGATCGTATCGAAACACCGGTAATCGTGGATGCCGACAACGGCTTTGGCAATGCGCTGAATGTGCAACGAACTGTGCGGTATTTTGAGCGGGCCGGCGCGGCCGCCATCCAGCTTGAGGACCAGTCATTCCCGAAACGCTGCGGTCATCTCGATGGCAAGAAACTGATCTCGCAGGGCGAGATGGTGGGTAAGGTGAAGGCCGCGCTCGACGCCCGACGTGATGATTCGACTCTGATCATCGCGCGTACGGATGCCCGCGCCGTTGAGGGGTTGGATGCCGCGATGGAGCGCGCAGCGGCCTATCACGAGGCCGGTGCCGATGTGTTGTTTATTGAGGCACCGCAATCAATCGACGAGATGCGGCAGCTTTGTGACCAGTTCCGCGGCAAGGTTCCCCTCCTTGCCAATATGGTTGAGGGTGGCAAAACCCCGATCACGTCTGCCGATGATCTTGCTGATCTTGGGTACCGCATTGCGATTTTTCCGGGTGGCGCGGTGCGGGCGATTTCCCATCATTTACAGGCCTATTATGACGGCTTGCTCTCCAAGGGAAGCAATGCCGGTTTTGCGGATCGGATGCATGATTTCAACGGTCTCAATGACATAATCGAAACAGCTGAGCTTCTGAAGCTTGGCAAAACCTACGAAAAACCAAATTCAACGGACTGAAATTTATGACTTCTTCAAAGATGGATTCGGTGACGCTCGCCATCCTGAAAGGACGGCTGGAACAGATCGCAGATGAGATGGATGCGACTTTGTTTCGGTCTGCCTTCAACCCGATCATTGCCGAGGCACATGATGCCAGCCACGGTATCTACGACGCAAAGACCGGTGAAACACTGGTTCAGGGGAAGTCCGGTCTGCCGATCTTTGTCGGCGTGATGGCCTTTGCGGTGAAAGCGGTGATCGAGCGGGTCACGCGCGATGGCGGTGTCGCTGATGGTGATGTCTTCATCTTCAACGATCCCTATGATGGCGGCACACACCTGTCCGACTTTCGCCTTGTGAAGCCGATCTTCCGTGATGGGGAGGTTTTCTGCTATCTGGCGTCAGTTGGACATTGGCATGATGTCGGGGGGAATGTTCCTGGTAACTATAACCCGCAAGCCACTGAATCCTTTCAGGAAGGCATGTTGATTCCGCCAGTGAAGCTATTTGAGGCGGGCGTGTTGAAAAGTGATATCGTCGCCATCCTGTCGGCGAATTCACGGCTTCCCAATTCGCTTTATGGGGATATGAACGCGCAGATCAACGCGCTTGACCTCGGACACCAGCGTCTTGGCGATCTGCTTGACGAATATGGCGAGGCCGATGTGTCAACGGCATTGAAACTGCTGCGCGACCGCGCTGACAGAATGATGCGGGACCATCTGCAGGCATTGCCCGATGGCACCATCTCGGTTGAGGATTATCTTGATAATGATGGCGTCAGTGACGATGTGCTGACGCTTGCTGTCGACATGACGATAACGGGCGACAGACTGACCATTGATTTCAGCCGATCGAGTCCAGCTTGTGCCGGGCCGGTCAATATTTCACGCTCGACCACCATTGCCGCCACCTATGTGGCACTGAAACATATCTTTACCGATGTGCCGGCGAATGCCGGGGTTTTGCAACCGGTGGAATTCATCATTCCCGAGGATAGTTTTCTCAGTGTAACAGCGCCCAAACCGGTCGGAGGGTATACCGAGACAATTCTTCGTTTGATCGATGTGATGTTTCAGGCCTTCCAGAATGTCACGCCGGAGCGGGTGAATGGCTGTGCCTATGGCACGATCAACGCCTTGTCACTTGCCGGGCATCGTCAGGATGGCAGCAGGTGGGTGATGTTCTCCTTTTTCGGAGGTGGTCATGGCGGCCATCCAGAAGGTGATGGGTTGAACCATGGCAATGCGCCGATAAGCACCGCCACCATCCCGCCACTCGAAATCCTGGAAGCGGCTTATCCCGTGGCATTCACCCAATGGGCCCTGCGTCCGGACTCGGGCGGTCAGGGCCAGCATCGTGGTGGTCTGGGTGCGGTCTATGAAATCGAGTTGCTCGAGGAATCTGCGACGGCCTTCCTGTTCGGTGAGCGCGGCAAATTCGCGCCTCCCGGCGTGGCCGGAGGCGGCGCTGGCGCCGCCAACCGATTCTATTTTGACAGTGACGGGCCGGATGCCGTGGACGGTCGCGAATCCCCGCCACTTGTCTCGAAGATGACCGGCATCAAGCTGAAGCGAGGCCAACGGGTGCGGCTGGAGACACCGGGCGGTGGCGGCTATGGCGATGCAGGATCCCGAACGCGAGAGCAGCATCAGCAGGACCTTGACCAGGGCTATGTCACCGCTGACGGCAAGGGGGGCGCATCATGAGCAAATCCATCGTGATTGGTGTTGATGTTGGCGGAACTTTCACAGACATTCTGGCCCTTGATGAGGCAACGGGAGAGGTTCGCGTGGCCAAGGTGCCATCGACCCGGGGTGACCAGTCAGCTGGTTTTCTGAGCGGCATTCAGGCTGCAATAGATGATCTTGGCGCGGTCTCGACAATCATTCATGGAACCACTGTGGCGACAAACGCGCTGTTGGAGCGCAAGGGTGCGAAAGCTGGCATCATCACCACGGCAGGGTTCCGCGATGTTCTGGAAATGCGGCGTCGAGACCGGCCAACCACCTGGGGCCTGTGGGGGCGGTTCACACCGGTGATCGAGCGGCAGAGCCGGCTTGAGGTTGCCGAGCGGACGCTTGCCAATGGCGAGGTGGCGACGCCGATTGATCCTGAAGAGATTCGGGCAGCCGCCAAATCCCTGTTGGAGCAGGGGTGCGAGGCGGTCTGCCTGTTCTTTATCAATGGGTATGCGAATGGTGAGAATGAGGCCCGGGCAGCCGAAATTCTGCGTGAGGCATGGCCGAATGACCATGTCAGCGTGGCGACGGAGATCCTGCCTGAAATCCGCGAATTCGAACGCTGCTCCACGGCCAGCCTGAATGCGTATCTCCAACCTGTTGTGGCAAGCTATCTGGCGCGTCTTGAGGAACGGCTCGTCAATGAAGGGGGGCCGGCGGAAATCCTGATCGTGCAATCGAATGGGGGAGTCATGTCGGTTGACACGGCCAAGGCATTGCCTGTTCGTACCGCTCTGTCAGGGCCGGCGGCGGGTGTCGTGGCCGCCCGACAGATTGCCAGTGCAGCCGGATTCGAGAATGTGATTACGGGCGATATGGGAGGCACGTCATTCGACGTTTCGCTTGTCGCTGATGGTCAGAATACGCTGACATCGCAGGCAAGCATCGATTTCGGAATGGTTGTCCGCACCCCGATGATCGAGATGACGACCATCGGGGCAGGTGGTGGTTCCATCGCCCATATCGACGAGACGGGACTTCTCTCCATTGGCCCACAAAGCGCCGGATCCGACCCTGGCCCGGTGTGCTATGGGCTTGGCAATGACCGTCCCACCGTAACAGATGCCAATCTGGTGCTTGGTCGCATCGACGCCCGAAACCCGATTGGTGACAAGCTGACACGGTTGGACAGCGCCGCCGCCGCCGCCGCAATCGACACGCATATCGCAACGCCGCTTGGCCTTTCTGTTCATGAGGCTGCCGAGGCCATCATTCGCGTCGCCAACGCCAAAATGGCCGGGGCCATCCGGTTGATTTCGATTGAGAGAGGGCATGATCCGAAACGTTTTGCGGCCATGCCGTTTGGTGGCGGCGGCGCGCTCCATGCCGGGGCACTTGTTCGTGAGATCGGTCTTGCCGCGGCGATCGTGCCTCGCTTCCCGGGTGTCAATTCGGCCCTTGGATGCGTGATGTCCGACCTGCGGCATGACGAGGTGCGCACTCTCAACAAGATGCTGGATTCCCTGGATTGCGCCGCATTGACCAAGATGATCGCCGAGATCGCCGCGTCTTCGGAAGAGGTTATTCGCCGGTCAAAGGCGTCAATTGAGGATTTGCAGGCCATCATCGAGCTGGACATGCTGTATCTTGGTCAGACGCACGCGGTAGCTGTTCCCCTTGCCATTGGTGAAAAGGGTGTCACCACCGAGGCTATCCGGGCGGCGTTTGACGCCAGCTACAAGCGCAGCTATGGCCGGTTGCTGGAGAATATTCCGGTACGTGTCCTGAACCTTCGCCTGTCGGTCATTGGCAAGCGTCCGCAGGTCGATCTTGCCGGTCTGGCGCGCGGTGAGCGCGCCGCGACAGTCGAGGAATGTCATCTTGCAGAACAGCGAATTTTCGCTGGTGGAAAATGGCATGACGGCACCATCATTGACAGGCTTCGCCTTCCCGAAGGCGCCGTTGTCAGCGGCCCCTGTCTTCTCGTGCAGCCAGATGCCACGATTTATGTCGATCCGGGATTGTCTGCGCGGGTGGACAGGATTGGTAATGTGATCATTGATGAGGAAAGATAACCATGGCTGATGCCTCTTTCGATGCCGCCTCGACAGCGGTTCTGATCGTGGATCTGCAGAATGACTTTCTGCATCCTGACGGGGCCTATGGCCGGTCCGGGACGAGCAGTCTGGAGATCGCAGCCCTGCCGGGCCGGATAAAGCCGCTTCTTGAGACGGTGCGGAAGGCTGGGGGATGGGTTGTCTCGACACAGTTCAGCCTGATCCCGGGGCGCGGTGGCGTGCCGTTCATCTCGCCGCATCTGAAGACATTGCGGCCCTTTCTGACGACGGGTGATTTTGTGCCAGGTGGGTGGGGGCACGCTCTTGTTGATGAACTTCAACCTGCCGATCTGACAGTTGAAAAAGTAGCCTATTCAGCATTTTACCAGACGAGGATGGAGTTTGTTCTTAGCCGTGCCGGGATCAAGACGCTTATGATTTGCGGTATTGTCACCAATGGTGGGGTGGCCTCCACAGTTCGTGACGCGCATGTTCGCGACTTCAACACCATCACATTGCATGATGGATGTGCGGCCTTTTCGCCAGAGACGCATGACACGGCAATCAAGGCTCTGGCGACGGTTGGCAAAACGATGAGCATTGCTGAGGCGCAGGCTCTCTTCAACGTGAGCTAGTTCGCGATGCCAGGCGTTATTGTCTGCGAAAGCATGGATGCCCAAATCGAGGTTGATTGCCTGATCATCGGGGGCGGGGCGGCGGGCCTGACAGCGGCGCTGGCCGCCAGCGAGGGTGGTGAAACGGTGCTTGTTGCCGAGCGTGATAACACACTGTCCGGATCAACCGCGCTGTCATCGGGCCTGGTCCCGGCGGCAGGAACGAAGGCCCAGGACTCGCAATCCATTACTGACAGCCAGAATGCGTTTTTCGATGACATCATGGCGAAGAACAAACACAGCGCCGATCCGGCCAATGTGCGCAGCATTGTGTCCCAGATCCCCAAAACCCTGGATTGGCTTGACGCGGCGCATAACATCCCTTTTCACGTGTTGGATGATTTTCTGTATCCGGGACATAGCCACCACCGCATGCATGCTGTGCCGGAGGTGACCGGTCAGGGCTTGATCACACGTCTTGAACAGGCTGTATCGGCGACCGAGACCATGATCGTGACTGGTGCCCAGATCACCGATCTCGCTGTTTCAGCCACCTCAGAAATAGTCGGGGCGTTTTGTGAGCGGCCGGATGGCGCGCTTGAAGCCATTGCCGCAAAGCGCATTATTCTGGCATGCAATGGCTATGGAGGTAATCCAGAGCTTGTCGCGCAACATATCCCCGAGATGAAGGACGCGTTGTATTTCGGCCATCCTGGCAATCAGGGTGAAGCCATTCTTTGGGGCGAGCAGCTTGGCGCGGTGCCAGCGCATCTCTCAGGCTATCAGGGTCATGGGTCGGTAGCGCATCCGCACGGCATTCTGGTCACCTGGGCGCTGATGATGGAAGGCGGAATTCAGATCAATCTCTCCGGCCAGCGATTCTCGAACGAGCATCAGGGCTATTCTGAGCAGGCCGTGGCGGTGCTGGCGCAACCGGAAAAAACGGCTTTCAACATTTTCGACTCTCGTCTTCGCGATCTTGGACGGAAATTTGAGGATTTCCGAAATGCCGAAGAAAGTGGTGCCGTTATCATGGCTGACAGTTGCGATGAGCTGGCGCGCCGCATCGGTGTCGATGAAGCAAGGCTTGAGGCTACGCTTCGGGAATGCGTGTCCCTTGCTGAGAGTGGCGAGGCTGACAGCTATGGCAGGCGATTTGAAGCATCGACCCTGTTGTCACCACCCTATTGCGCTGTGCGCGTGACGGGGGCGCTGTTCCATACGCAGGGTGGCTTGTTGGTTGATGACAAAGCCCGTGTCAAGCGCGCCGATGGATCTGTGTTCGAGACTTTGTTTGCCTGCGGTGGTGCTGCCTGCGGGGTGTCCGGGCCAGATGTGTCGGGCTACCTGTCAGGCAATGGCCTTCTCACCGCGCTGGCGTTGGGGCATTTGGCGGGCGGCGCCGGGCGCACCGCACATTGGTGACCTGAGAACATTGCAGAGGTGGTGTTTTCAGCCGGCATGTGTAGCAGTGACGGGGCTCAGGTGAGTTCCGATATCCGGTCTTGAAAACCCGGCAGGTAAAGGGCGCGTTAGCCTCGATTATGAGTTCTTTGATACAGCTCCGCGACGATCCCACTGGCGGTCTTTTCGAACATCGCCGGTATCGCAGCATGTATTGTGGCCGCACCCGCTGCCAGAAAAAGTTTCGCTGCAAAGGTCAGGGCGAAATGACCATGCTCAAAATATGTTTCATTCACTTGTTTCGGATGATCCAGAAATATTTTGTTGAGCATTGGCACCGTCTCCTTTCTTTGCATTGAGGATAATTTGCTCGTTTAGAAGTATAGTTTGACCGGTTTTTTTTAAATATGGAAGTAAATTGACAAATTTATTCTGTCATAATCATGTGGATCCAACAAAGCTGGCCCCAGGACAAGAAGCCAGC
The DNA here is from genome assembly GCA_049623505.1 of Puniceispirillaceae bacterium (SeqCode). Lineage (GTDB taxonomy): Bacteria > Pseudomonadota > Alphaproteobacteria > Puniceispirillales > Puniceispirillaceae > UBA8309. The sequence goes on from JBMZTC010000009.1 coordinate 65,411, forward strand.
ATCCGATATCATGTAAAAGCCGTAAAACGTGCATGACTGATTGGCGGATGTTTGGTGTGATGTTCGGCACATGGGTCTCAAACAACGGAATTGAACTGCAATGGCACATCTTGATCGGCAGCGCGCTTCGCATTTGATGTCTCAGGCTGGCATTGATGGGCTAATTCTGCTTTCATCGGAAAGCTTTATATATGCGACTGGCGCTTCGCCCGGGGTGGCGACGATGTGGCGTCGGACGGGCGCTGTCGCTGTTCTGGTGCCTGCCGACCCCAACATTCCCGAAACAGCCATCGTCAGCGATTTGTTTGCCCAGAATTTCAAAAACGCCAGCCACATCAAGGACGTTCGGGAAAGCCCGATTTGGGTGGAGACCACCGACCTTCATGGATTTGATCCCAGTCAGGATCCCGAGGATATCATAACATCTGCGTGGCAGGAGGCTGGACGCGCCAAGGGATTTGCCAGGCCAACCACCTTTGACCCGGCTGTATGTTATCGACATCTGGCAGATGCTCTGGCCGAACGCGGCCTTGACGGGGCAAGGATCGGGTTTGAAGCATCCGCCGTGTCGGTAAGTGATTTTCCCGTCATGAAACACACGCTTGGCGATGTGGAACTGATCGACGCAAGTGAAGTCCTGGCAAAACTCAAGATGGTCAAATCTGCTGGCGAGATTGAAAATTTGCGAAAGGCCGTGGAAATAGCCGAAAGCGGAATTCGTGCAGTGCAGGAGGCGATTGCTCCTGCAGTAACCCGGGAAGAATTGGCAAATACATGGAATGCAGCCATTAACCGACATCCAGACCATGCCGCCTTGTCGGGCGCATGGGAGTATATTTCTGTAGGTCGAGACCCATGGAGCGGGAATGCGTCGGCACAGGCAGGGGACCTGATCAAGATTGATGTCGGGTGTCTGGTGAACGGATACACGTCTGACACTGGAAGAACCTATGTGCTTGGCACACCCGAAGATTTACACGCCCGCATACATGATGCCTTGATGAAAGGGTTCATCGCCGGATCCGCGGTGCTGGGTCCGGGCGTCGCTTTGGCGGAGATCCATCGCGTGACCCAGGATGCCATCAGGGCGGCCGGGTTTTCCGATTACACGCGAGGGCATTTCGGGCATGGCCTTGGCGCAGGTCTTGGCAGCGAGGAATGGCCTTTCATCTCTGCCGATGCAACAACGGTCCTGGAGCCGGGGATGGTGATGGCCTTTGAGTGCCCCTGGTATATTACTGGGGTGGGAGGCCTTATCATCGAAAACCAGGTTTTGATTACAGAAACCGGCCACGAGATGATGAACAGCCTGCCTCTCGATCTCATCGAAATCTAGGTGATATCGTCACATAAGGGCCTGTGGCAGAAACAGAGCGATCTCTGGCGCGGCGGTTAAAATCGCGATGCCGGCCAGCAGGATTAACCAGTAAGGCATGGCCGCCACGGCAACCTCGCCCAGTGATGCTCTCTCCTTTGTGACCGAAACCAGAACCGAAAGGTTCAACCCCACCGGAGGAGTCACCTGGCCAATCTCAATCAACACCGTGATAATGACGCCAAGCCAAATGGCGTCATAGCCAAGCCCGACCATCAATGGCACCACAATCGGCAGCGTCATGATCATCAGCGACAACCCGTCGAAGAAACATCCCAACACCAAGTAAATGAGCACCACGAGGGCAAGAACAGTAAAGGCGCCATAATTTGCCGTCTGGACCGCTTCCAAAATCGCCTGTGGAACGCCGAGAAGACTGACCGATTGTGCCAGAATTGTCGCGCCGATGACCACAAAGGCAATTGAGCCATACAGCAGGATCGCGGCGTAAAAACTCTCGAGCAGCTTTTTTAGCGTTAGCGAACCCCATAATTTACCGATGAGTATGGTGGCGATGACTCCAATGCCAGCAGCCTCGGTCGGCGTGGCGATCCCGAACGCAATGCTTCCCATGATGGCCAGGACAAGAAAGAGAAAAGGCCACAGTGTCAGTATTTTAATCAGGATAAGGCTGGCACCTGCCCTGAGGCCGGCATCTGGAACGAGTTCAGGCTTTGTCCGGCACCGAAAGTAGATGTACCCCATAAACATCAACGCAAAGAGCAGCCCCGGCAGAAGGCCGGCCAGGAAAAGGCGACCGATTGAGGTTTCGGTTAAAGCGCCATAAATCAACAGGGAAAGACTGGGCGGAATCAACAGCCCCAACGTGCCGCCACCAGCAAGTGAGCCAACAACCATTTTGCGGTCATAACCGCGTGTCGTCATCTCGGGATAAGCCACCGATCCGACCGCGGCTGCCGTAGACAGGCTGGATCCGCTCACCGCGCCAAATAATGTGCATACGGCTATGTTGGTATGCAAAAGTCCACCGGGAACGCGTTGAAAAACAGGCGATAACGCAACGTAGATCTTTTCACTGATGCCGCTGCGCAACATGATCTCGCCAAGCATGATAAACAGGGGAATGGCGCTTAATGTGAAGGAATTCAGCACGTTCCATACTGCATCAATGGCGACGAAAGTCGCGCCATTCGCCAGAAACTGCAGAATGAGCAATCCGGTCAATCCAAGAGCCGCGCCAAGCGCCACGCCGGACCCTGCCAGAACCACCAGGCCCCCGATCAGGACACCCCAGAATGTGCCCATCAGCTTGGCCTGTCGTCGACAGAGAGGCCGCGCAAGACAAAGGCGAGGCCGCTTAAAAGCATTGATACTGGCAGCAACGCCATCCACGGATACATCAGCAGTCGTCCAACCTCAGTCTTGATCTTCCGGTCGAAGGCAAATTCAAACCAGGGCAGGCACAGCGCAAAGAACCACAGACAGAACGCCAGACCAAACAGGCCGGCCATGATGTTCACCGGTCGCTTTGCGCGTTCTGGCAGGTAGGTCAAAAGCATGAGCACACGCACATGCTTGGCGCGAAGTGTGATCAGGGGCAGCGCGAGGAAAAACGCTGCAGTCATCAAGAGGCCAACAAGCTCTTCGGTGAATCGAAAGGGCGTGTAGGCAAGATACCGCATTGTGACGCTTGCGCCGATCAATCCTACGATCATCACGCCGGCGATCGCTGCCAACACACCCATGGCCACGAAAAGTGACTCAAGCCACTTTTCGTAGATTTTCAGGCTTGGAGCCTGTCGAGTGGCGAGGTGTTTATCCGCCAAGCTTAGCGTCCAAGGACATTCAGGATCCGCTGGCGGTATTCAGGTGCCTTGCCACCTGCCTCGGCTGCCAATTCCTCCCAGGTTGAAGACGCCGCGTTCAGAAAGGCCGAACGGTCATCGTCAGAGAAGGCATCCAGAAATTCAATGCCTTGAGCGGTTAGTTTAGCCCGCGCGGCCTGTTCGTTCTCTTCCGCCTTGGAATATTCATTCGTGCGTTTCCAGACATTCGCAGCTGCGGTACTCACAGCCGTGCGTTCTGCATCGCTCAGGCCATTCCAGGCACTTTCAGACGCGCCGAGCACATAGGGAACCCCCGCAACCGGATACAGATAGGACGCGTATTTTGTCACTTCCTGAAGCGAGATGGTGTGCGCAAACAAGGCCGGATACACAGCGCAGTCGACAACACCGGTCTGCAGCGCCACATACAGATCATTCTGGCCGACGATCTGCGCTGACACACCAAGTTTGGTGAAGGTCTCGACCTGATCGTTGCTCCAAACGCGAAGCTTTCTTGTTCTCAGATCCTCCAGTGTCCGCACAGGCTTTTCACGACAGAAGATCGACGCTTTGAGCAAAGGCAGCGCCATAAAGCCGGTCGGCACGATGCCCCATTCAGCCAGCACTTCTTCGTAGATTTCCTGGATTTCGGGCAGCGCCGTGATCAACTCTTCCGGACTGCCAACGGACCCCTGAACCATCACAGCGTTAAGAGCCGGCACATCGCGGCCCAGATAATTCGCCCAGACAAGCCCCATTTCTGCGGCGCCGCGAGGCAGCCAGCGTGCCACATCATTGTCTTTCAGATTGAGTGAGCCGCCGTGAAAGACGTCGATGTTCAGACTGCCACCTGACAGCTCGGCAACTTCGGCTGCAAAGGTTTCAAGCTGCTTGGATTCACCTCTGCCTTCCGGCAGGCCGTTGTTGAATTTCCAATCTGCTGCTTGCGCCGCCCCTGCGGAAATGCAGATCCCCAGCGCGACTGGCAATGAAAAACGTAAAAATCTGAGCATGGTTAATGTCTCCTGTTTCTAAACCTTCTGTAATGACGGTAGCGACATCTGGATTCAGTGACAAGCAATAGCCACTGCGCGTCCGGCCATAGCGGCAATCCTCTGGCCTGTATCCAGATTGGGCAAATCCCTTGCGTTATTTTTGGACCGACAGGAATACATTTTCCCGCTTGACGCCCTGAATCCCCACCTTTGATCGGGTTTGCTGGGACTGCTTGCCAAATCCCAAAGCGTTTGATCCAAGGGGAGGGGCCGGATCAGGCCTTGTCGCATACGGTGCCGAATTAGCGGTGCCTTGGCTTTGGGAAGGTTGTGGGTTGGCAGCCTTGATAGTGCGGAATTCAATTCAGTGCAGGAAAGGTCTGGGCAGGAAAGGTCTGGGCAGGAAGGGTCTGGACAAAGGTCAGCATCCCTGAACGCATCGCCTGCAGTCCCATTTGCGGATATGTCACTTGCCTCATCAGAATCATTTTTGATTCAAATCGGTGTTGAAAAATTGAAATGCGGACGTGGCTACCCTTTAATGGGACGAATGGTTCGGTCATCAAGATGCGGGAACAGGGTCAGCCTCGATGAATTATCACGGTCTTTTCAAGAGTGACGGTGCGCCACAGATCCGTGTGGCGTTGGTTGGTGTTGGTGACTTTGGCGCAACGCTTCTGGATCAATCACAGAATATCGACAGGATCGATATCACTGTTATCTGCGATAAAGACGAGAAGCGCATGCAAGATGCGATCAGAAACAGCGGCATCACTTCGCCGCCGATGATGGTGACAGATATCACTGCTGATGGTCTGCCTGTTTTTGATGTGCTTGTGGAAGCCACAGGGCAACCAGAGTCCGCTGCCGCTATTGCAGAATGGGCAATCGGCAAAGGGTGCCACGTTGTCATGGCATCAAAGGAGGCAGGTATCGTTGTGGGCCCTATTCTGCACCGCATGGCAAGACAAAAAGGTGTTGTCTATACGGAGGTCGAAGGGGACCAGCCAAGCCTGCTGATTGGTTTGACCAGCTGGGCGTCAACCCTGGGTCTGGAGGTTCTGGCAGCCGGAAAATCCAGTGAATATGATTTCGTCCTCGAAGAGGATGACACGCTCTGCTGGCTGGAACACCGTCACCGACATTCAGGGATGCTCAAACTTTGGCAATGTGATGATGGTAATTGGCAACGCCTTGTTGAACGGCGAAATACAGTTGTGGCCAATGCAAAATTCCCCACGCGTACTGTCGCAGATTTTTGTGAGCTTGGAGTTGTGGCCAACGGTACCGGGCTGGCCCCTGACCGGGCCACCCTTCATGCTCCGCTCCTCAGGCCGGTTGAATTGGCTGATGCTTTCCAGGCGAAGAATGATGGAGGGCTTTTGGCCAACACGCAGGTCATTGACGTGTTCAATTGTCTAAGACGCCCCGATGAGATGAGTTTTGCTGGTGGCGTTTTTGTGGTCGTGCGCTGTGATAATGCCAAGACGTGGGATCTGCTTCGTGGAAAGGGACATGTCGTGGCCCAAAACGGAAAGACTGCCATGCTTTTTATTGGTCAGCACACTCTGGGCGTTGAGGCGCCTATATCGATTTTGAGTGCGGCCTTGTCGAACCTGCCCACCGGAGCCTTGGCTCCGGAACCGCGGATAGATCTGGTTGCGAGAGCTGCACGCGATTTTGAACAGGGTGAGACGCTGCATATAACAGACCCCCACCATCATGCTGTCGCTGGGCTTGAGCCAGAGTTGATCTGTGCCGAGCGCGATCAAGACAACTCGCCTGTGCCCTACTACATGGCAACAGGCCGAACATTGCTTGCTGATGTGAAGAAGGGGACGGTTTTGACCTGGGGCATGGTCGATATCAATCAGGCATCGCGGCTATATCAACTGCGGCAGGACCAGAATGCCCATTGGTATCAATGAATTGTCAGGACCGTGATAGCTGACCTTTGTCAGGTCATGTTTATCACGCCCGCTTTATTCGATGTGATCGCAGACATGGTGTGAAGAAGGTGAAAGTGGGGACACTTAAATCTTTGTTCACAAAGCCCCATCTATTCATGACAGCCTCAACCATGCACTCACTTTCAAGGGGCGATCTATCTTGGGCTCATACAAATCCGCTACCGTTTCCGAACAGAGTGAAGGGGAAGCCGCATGGCGCACGGTGAAACGTGTATCACCTTTCATGTGGCCAGTCGGTAATTTTGATCTTCGTGCACGTGTTGTCATCGCGCTTCTGGCACTGATCGGAACCAAATTTGTTGCAATACTGGCGCCCATCCTACAGGCATGGGCTGTTGACGATCTGGCAACTGGTGGCGTGCCGGAGTTCGCGCTTGGCGCCATAGGGCTGACGGTTGCCTACGGTGTCGCCCGTATTTTGACAAATGGCTTGCAGCAGGTTCGCGATGCTCTCTTTGCAAAAGTCGCTCAGCGGGCCCTGCGCAGCCTGGCGCTGGAAACGTTTGAACATATCCACAGGCTGTCCTTGCGTTATCACATTACCCGTAAAACGGGTGGTCTAAGCCGGATAATCGAACGTGGCGTGAAAGGCGTTGAGTTCCTGTTGCGGTATCTGGTCTTCTCTACGGGCCCACTCTTGCTGGAGTTGATCTTCATCGGCGCGGCAATTTTCTGGAAGCTGCAGGACTGGCGCTATGTGGGCATCATCCTTGCCACGATTGCGGTCTATGTCTGCTTCACTCTCGCGATAACAGAGTGGCGCGTCAAACTGCGGCGGGTGATGAATGAGCAGGACACGGATGCAAACCAAAAGGCAATCGATAGCCTTCTGAATTTTGAAACCGTAAAGTATTTCGGGGCGGCGAAAAGAGAAGCTGCACGCTATGATCAGGCGATGGCTGGCTACGAGGCCGCGGCACTTAAAACAAGCTATTCATTGGCCTTTCTGAATTTTGGCCAGGCGGTTCTGATTACGTCTGGCCTTGTGGCGGTTATGCTACTTGCCGCGTTCGGTGTGCAGGCTGATGAGTTGACTGTCGGCGATTTCGTTCTCGTAAACGCCTACATGATACAGATCACCATGCCTCTGAACTTCCTCGGCACGGTTTACCGCGAAATCCGGCAAGCCCTTGTAGACATGCGCCAGATGTTCGATTTGCTCGACGAGCCACCAGAGGTGCAAGATAAAGAAAATGCAGCGCCGCTCAAAATCACAAGCGGCCGGGTGAATTTTGAATCGGTTCGTTTCTCATATGAACCGGAACGGCCGATTCTGCAGGGTATAAGTGTCGATATACCTGCCGGAAAAACCATTGCTATCGTGGGCCCCTCAGGATCCGGCAAATCGACAATCGGTCGGCTCCTGTTCCGTTTCTATGACGTGACCGGTGGTGCAGTTTTGATAGACGGTCAGGATGTGCGCGATGTCACTCAGCATAGCCTGCATCAGGCCATCGGCGTCGTTCCTCAGGACACTGTGCTGTTTAATGACACGATCTATTATAACATTGCCTACGGTCGTGAGTTCGCAACCCGTGATGAGATCATCATCGCCGCCAAGGATGCACAGATCCATGATTTCATAGTGTCATTACCTGACGGGTATGACACCCGCGTAGGTGAGCGTGGGCTGAAGCTATCTGGCGGAGAAAAGCAACGCGTCGGGATCGCGCGCACGTTGTTGAAGGATCCGCCAATCCTGCTTCTGGATGAAGCCACCAGCGCTCTTGATAGCGAAACGGAATATGAAATCCAGGAGGCCCTTGAACGCGCAGGCCAAGGAAGAACTGTAATAATGATCGCCCACCGTCTTTCCACCGTCTCGAATGCTGACGTCATTCTGGTGTTGGAGAAAGGCGTTGTAGTGGAAGCCGGCACACATCAGGAATTGTTGGAGCGGAACGGGCGTTACCTTGATCTTTGGACGCTTCAGCGCGCGGAACAGGCAGGCTGATCCATTCTGCTGTCAAAAGGATTTTGACGATCACCGTTAAAGCCCCGCGAACTCAGGTACCCTCTGGATGTTGGGGCGTAGCTGTATTACCTATGGTGGTGATCGCCGATTCAGGGAGGTTTTTATGCTGGTTGTGATTTCACCCGCCAAAAAGCTGGATATGAGTGTTGACGACCATGCTCCGACCACAGAGCCTGACTTTGCCGCTGATGCTAAGACATTGGCCGGTGTGGCTCGCGGGCTTAGCCATGATGATCTGCGGGCGTTGATGTCGATTAGCCCAGCGCTTGCAGAGCTTAATGCCAGACGTTTTGCGGCCTTTGGGACACAGCCGGTCAAGGCCGCCGCGCTGGCCTTTGCGGGCGACACCTATCAGGGCCTGGAGGCCCCGACGCTTGATGATGATGAAATGGCGTGGGCACAGAACCATCTACGGATCCTTTCGGGCCTTTATGGTGTGCTGCGGCCGATGGATGCAATCGAACCTTACCGTCTTGAGATGGGCAGCAGGCTTAAGACCGAAAAGGGGACATCGCTCTATGACTATTGGGGTGTGCGGCTTGCTGAGGCGCTGAATGCTCAGGCAGAAGCCGTCGGATCACAAGTGCTGGTGAACTGTGCTAGCCAGGAATATTTCGGAGCGGTCGACAGTGAGACGCTGGCTATCCCGGTGATTACGCCT
>JBMZTC010000009.1:74183-93430 GCA_049623505.1 Puniceispirillaceae bacterium (SeqCode)
TCAAGGATGGCCGGGCCCGGATCGTCAGTTTCTTTTCGAAGAAGGCCCGCGGTGCCATGGCCCGACATATCGTTCAGAACCGCCTGACAGACCCAGCCGACCTGAAGGGGTTTTCGGCTGGGGGATATCGCTATGTTGCCGACGGATCTGACAGTAAGACGATGGTATTCGAGAGAGATTATCCCGAAACCTGACCAAAGCTGACCGTCCACGCTCTTAAAGGCCCGGGTTTCGCGGCTCGCGGACCTCGGGCCTTTGTTTGGTCATGTTTTTTCAGCCCACCTTATTCGATGGCATCGCGGACATGATGTGATGGTGTCGTATGGTCCTGGATCCGGTCAGATCGAGGTGGATGGGCGTTCGTCAGACCATCCCATGTTACGCAATACAGATTTGGGAAATGGTGTAATGAGCGTAATGAGGGGGTATGGCGGAGAGGGTGGGATTCGAACCCACGAAGGGCGCAAACCCTTGCCGGTTTTCAAGACCGGTGCATTCAACCGCTCTGCCACCTCTCCGTACCGAAGCGTTTATCGGACTAAAGGCGGTTCTGTCAACAGGCAGGTGACCACCTGACACCGCCGTTTTGGCAATCCCATCTGATCTGGCAAAACTGTTTTCTGCGGCTTCGCAGTTTGTTCTATTGCTGATGGAGTTACCGACCTGTTATCGTTCAACTTCCAGCCCGTTCTGGCAGTTGCCGGTCATGCAGTTGCCGCCCATTCAGGAGTGTAAGGTGAAGTTCGCAATTGTTCCCGTGGCGCTCACTAGATTGGCGCATCTGTTTGGTTTCACTCTGATCAGCATGGCGCTGCTGACATTGTCCGTCAGCGCACAGGCACAGAATTTTGGCAGCCGCACCGCCACGGTGGCCGTTGCCGAGGCTGGTGAGGACAGGCTGTCCATCTTTACCGACATTCAGGGGCGTGTCGCGGCCGGGCAGGTGACCGCCATCACCGCCTCTGCGAATGCTGTCACGGTGTTGGAACCGCTTCGCATTGGCGACATGCTGAAAGCCGGCCAGCTTGTCGCAAAGCAGGATGACGCTGATTTTCGTGATAAGCTGGACCTCTTGAAGGCACAGCGGACCGAGGCGGCGCTGCGCCTGACCGAGGTTGAACAGACAATCACGGCTGACCAAAAGGTTCTGGAACTTCAGCGGGCGCAGCTGGTACTGCTGCAGGGCAAGGCCGAGCGGGCGCAGACACTTGTATCGCGCAACGCGCTTGCTGTTGATGCGGCGGAGACGGCGCAGACAGCTGTCATCACCACGCAACAACAGATCGCGCAACGTGAATCCGCGCTGACCGGGCGCGAATATCAACGCCAGCTTGCCAGCGCGTCAATCGCCAGGCTGGATATCGAGATACGTCAGGTGAAGGCCGAGATAAAGGCTGCCAGGATCACGGCCCCGGTGGATGGCCAGATTGTCTTTCTTCACCCGGCGCGCCGCGGGTTCCTTCGTGAGGGTGATGTTCTGATCCGAACAAGGGCACCAGATGATTATGAGGTCGAGGCAGAAGTTCCATTGGAATATCTGAATCTTGTGGAACAAAGCAAAACCATTATGGCAACCGATTTCACAGGCCTTTCTGTTGCGTTGTCAGCCCGTGTGATCCTGCCGGTCCAGAACATCCGTACCGGCACGCAGACAATCAGGTTCGCGGTGGATGGAACGTTGCCGGGATCCCTGTTGGCCGAGAATGCACCGGTGACCTTGAAGATTCCGACAACATCACCGGCACCGGTGGTGACAGTGCCAAAGGATGCGGTGATCCCGATTTCGGGGGGACACATTGTCTTTATCGCCGCCGACGGTGTGGCGCTGCAGCGACGCGTGAAGCTGGGCAATGCGGTTGGTGAGGCCTTTATTGTCCTTGACGGTCTGCAGGCTGGCGAGCAGGTCGTCACGCGGGGCAATGAGGGGCTTGTTGATGGTCGCAAGATCAAGATAGGCGATCCTGGCAAACGGGCGCGTGGGCCGAAAGGCGAGAAATGGACGCTGAACTGGACCACGCGACGTGGTCCGGCATCAGGTGACCTTGTTCTCGGCCCCGAAAAATCATTCTTCAATGATGAGCCTGTCGAGGTGACGCGGGTTGGCGATGACATCAATTTCATCGGCAAGCTTGTCCTGCCATTTGGCGTCCTTGATCTTGAATTTATCGGGACTGTGACCGGCGCCGATATGTCCGGCACCGTCACGATCCGTGGTCTTCCCGGTGGCCGCGAGTCCACGCTCGACTTCACCGGTACTAGGGATGCCGGGTGATGGGCGGGCTGATCAAACTTGCGATTGAGCGGCCTGTCGCTGTTCTGGCGCTGATCCTTCTGACGGTCCTGTTCGGGGTGGTGGCGCTTCGCAATATTCCGATCCAGATGAGCCCCGATATCGAGAAACCGATCCTTGAGGTGAGGGTCGGGTGGCCCGGTGCCTCGCCGGAAGATGTCGACCGCGAAATCGTGGCGCGGCTGGAGACCGAGCTGTCTGGGCTGAATGGCGTCGAGGAACTTGTTTCCGCGTCACGCCGGGGGCGGGCATCCGTCACGCTGACCTACAGTGTCACGCAGGATATGGACAAGGCGCTGGTGCTGTTGCTCAGCAAATTGTCGGCGGTCACAGGTCTGCCGTCCGATGCCCGCACGCCGGAGGTACGCACCTCGAATTCCGATGACAGCCCGATTGCCCGTCTGGCGCTTGTCGGCAAGCCGGGTCAGACAATCGACCTTGAGAGTCTTGGCAATTTCCTGGAGACGCAGATTGTCGAGCCGCTTGGCCGGGTGAATGGCGTTTCCGAAATCACCTTCAATGGTGGCGGTTCCAAGGAAATGCGCATTTTCATCGATCCGGCGAAATTGACGCAATACAGAATTACCCTGACCGAGGTGATCGATGCTCTTCGCACCTCGTCATCAATGATGAGTGTCGGGACCGTTACCGAGGGCAAGCGGACCTATGCCGTGCGGACCGAGGCGGTCAACTACACGCCCGACGCGGCAGGGCGGATCGTCCTGCGAACCGACACCTCATCCACCGGAACGCTGGTGCCGCTGCTGCTGTCCGACATCGCGACAATCAAACTGCAATCGGCCTCGCGATCGAGTTATCGGCGCCTGAATGGCGAAGAGGCGGTGATCATCAACGCTCTTCGTGCACCTGGTGTGAATGTCGTTGAAACCATGGCGCGACTGCGCAGCGCGATTGACGAATTGAACCGCTCGGTTCTTGATGCGCGGGGGCTGAACCTGCGCGTCGTCTATGACGAGACGAAATATATCGCCTCGGCGATCGATCTTGTGCAGCAGAATATCTGGATTGGTGGATTGCTGGCGTTGGGCGTGTTGATGCTGTTCCTGCGCAGCCTGCTGCCAACCATCATTGTTTTCGCCGCCATTCCGGTATCGGTGATTGGCACCTTTGTGGCCATTGCCGGGCTTGGCCTCTCGATCAATGTGATTTCGCTGGCGGGACTTGCCTTTGCCGTCGGTATGGTGGTCGATGCCTCGATTGTCTCGCTTGAGAACATCTTCCGGCTTCGCCAGCGTGGCCTGCCGGCCGACACCGCGGCCTATCACGGCGCGCGTCAGGTCTGGGCGCCCATTCTCGGATCGGCACTGACGACTGTCATCGTCTTCATCCCGGTGTTGTTGCTGACGCTGCCGGTCGGCCAGCTGTTCCGCGATATCGGCATCGCCATCTCGGTGGCGGTGCTGATTTCGGTCGTCGTTTCGGTCACCGTAATCCCGTCGCTCGCCGCAAGGCTTCTTCGCGGGTCACCTGACAAATACGCCAACCTGATCCGCATTCCCGGGCTTGACCATCTGGCGCGCGGTTTCGCGGCGGTTGTTGTCAGCTATGCAAGGCTGACGGTGCGGCGTTCGATCTTTGGGATTGTTGCCGTGGCGCTGCTTGTCGCGGCGGCGGCGGGTTTTGCCGGCAGGTTCATGCCACAGCTTGACTATCTTCCCGATGGCAATGCGAACTTTGTCTTTGGCCGGATTTTCACGCCACCAGGCTATTCGATGGATGAAACCTTGCGGATTGCCGAGAAAATGGAGGCTGCCGCGCGTCCCCTATGGGAAAGCGAACCTGCCGCCGATGGCCCCGCCGCCATTGAACGGTTTTTCTTTGTGGCCTTTTCCGGCGGCGCCTTTGCCGGTGCCTCGGCGCGTGATGCGAGCCGCGTTGGCGAATTGCAGATGGTTCTGATGCGGCCAATTTTCTCGGAACCCGGCACCGGCGCTTTCGTTCGTCAGGCCTCGCTGTTTGGACGTTCGGTCGGGGGATCGCGTTCAATCCGGATCGACATCACCGGCCCAAGCCGGGAGGCTGTCGTGCCAATTGCCTTCCGGGTCAATGAAAGGCTTGCCGAACTTTTTCCCCGAACTGAGGGAAGCCAGGTTCGCGCGCTGCCAAATCTTGATAATGGCGCGCCGCAGATCAGGATCACGCCTGATCTCGCCGCGCTGGCCCGGGCCGGGGTCTCGGTTCGTGACGTGACCACGGCAGTGGATGTTTTCAATGATGGCGCCAATGTTATCCAGATTCCCATCGCCGGCGAGCTGATTGATCTTGTGGTGGCTGGCCGTGACGCCAGCAAGCTGACAGCCGCGCAGCTTGGTGACATTCCGATTGTCACACGCGCTGGTGCCATCCTCCGGCTTGGCCAGTTGGCGAGGATTGAGATTATCAGCGCGCCCGAACAGATCCGGCGCATTGGTGGCAGCCAGGCGATTTCACTGCGCCTGCGACCGACCGACAAGCTGCCACTTGAAGAGGCGGTGGCGATCATCGAAACACAGATCTTCGAGGAGATCCGTCCACTTGCCAGTGAGTCAGGCGTCAGCATTTCCCTCAGCGGGGCGGCAAGCGCGCTTGATGCCACATGGCAGGCCATGAAGGCGAATGTCGCCATCGCGCTGGCGGTGATCTTCCTTCTGATGGTTGTGCTGCTTCGCAATTTCATTCTGCCGTTGATCATCCTGCTGGCGGTGCCGGTGGCCGGCGCTGGTGGAATCGCTGGATTGGCGCTGCTCAATATCTTCATTCGTCAGCCTCTCGATATGCTGACCATGCTTGGCTTTGTCATTCTGACCGGTGTTGTGGTGAACAACGCCATCCTGATGATTGAACAGGCCATGCTGCATATCCGTGAAGAGGGGATGGACATCGCCGACGCCGTTGTCGAGGCGACGCGAAACCGGGTCAGGCCAATTTTCATGTCGACCCTGACATCGCTGTTCGGCCTTGTGCCGCTGGTAATTTTCCCCGGCGCTGGTGCCGAGCTTTATCGGGGTCTTGGCGTTGTGGTGTTTGGTGGGCTTGGGCTGTCGACACTGGCAACGCTGATCATCGTCCCGCCATTGCTTGCGCTGGCGCTTCGCAGCCCCCTTGCGCGCGGTGCCGGCGCCAAATCCACGCTGAACATCGACCCGATCTAGGGTCTTCGCCTGCAAATTTGCATTGCCTTATGGCGTAAATTGCGAACAGGCTGGGCCGTGTTGTGTTTTCAGCGAGGTGACAGCATGGCAGCATATGAGGGCTTGTCCGCAAACAGGGATGCCAGACCCTCGGACTTCATCGATCTGGATCTCTATCCGCTTGATGGACGCGATCCGGACGGATATGACGCGGTGGTCGCCGCGGCGCGGGCACAGCTTGCCGAGGACGGGTGCTGCGTTCTTCCAAGCTTTGTCCTGGCCTCGGCACTGCCAACTCTGGTGGAAGAGGCGGATGCTGTCGCTGGCCACGCGCACCGGTCATTCAATCGCACCAACGCCTATTTTTCGGAAGATGATCCGTCACTTCCGGAAAATGATCCACGCCGCCGATTTTATGACCGGTCAAATGCCTTTGTGCCAGCGGATCATTTCGGCCCGGATAGTGGACTTCGCGCGATCTATGAATACGCCCCTTTTCAGAATTTCATTCAGGCGGCACTTGGCACCAGGGACTTCTATCGGTACGCAGACCCGCTTGCCGACGTGATCATCAATGTCGTTGAGGAGGGCGAAGGGTTCCCCTGACATTTCGACACTAATAATTTCACCGTCACATTGGCCATCCAGAATGGTGATGAGGGTGGTGTCTTTGAATATGCGCCTGGCTTGCGCAGCGCCGAGGATGAATGTTTCGCCGCGGTTGCGGATGTGCTGGACAACCGGTCTGAGCGGGTGCGGGCCTTGCAGCTCGTTCCCGGCGATCTGCAGATTTTCAAGGGCCGTTATTCCCTGCACCGTGTGACACCGGTTGCCGGGGCAAAGCGGCGCTATGTCGGGATCTTCTCCTTTGTCGAAACCGAAGGCATGGTTGGCAGCGTCGAGCGAACAAGACAGCTCTATGGGCGGGTGCTGCCGATCCATCTGGAACGAGCAGGCCTGCGCGGGGACGAGTTGAAGGATTGATGTTCCGGCATCCGTCGGTGCGGCGAGGACAGCGGCATTGCCTTGGAATTTGGTGTCCAAACCAGCATTTCGATTCTTGCCAGAGATAGGGGTTGCGCGTTACTGTTTCCACAACATCATGTGTCTCACTCCCGGGTCGCATTAACGACCGCAATGCCAGGCAGGGAAATCTTGTTACACACTTTTTTGAATGCAGATGGAAGCTTGGGGCGCGCAGTCGGGCGTCTCTCGCGACAGGCTGCCAGAATGCTCGCAATACTGCTTGTCGGATTTGCCAGCCCCGCAATCGCTGCCGAACAGCCTTTTGATGAATGGCTCGTCGATCTGCGCGCCGAGGCGCGGAGTGTCGGCATTTCACAGGCGACACTCGACGCCGCATTGTCCGGCGTGAAACCCTTGCCACGGGTGATAGAACTCGACCGCAATCAGCCCGAGTTCACGCTGACTTTTGAAGAATATCTCGGCAAGTTCGTCAGCCCCTGGCGCCGCAAGACGGCGGCCCGCATGCTGATTGAACATGCCGACATTCTCGACCGTGTGGCCAAGAAATATGGCGTCCAGAAGCGATACATCGTCACCTTCTGGGGCATGGAGACAAGCTTTGGGAAATATCTTGGCAGCTTCAACATCCCGCAATCGCTGGCGACACTGGCGCATGACGGACGTCGCAGCGCCTATTTCCGCAAGGAATTGCTGAACGCCCTGAGGATCATCGAGGATGGCCATATCAAGGCGGCTGATATGAAAGGATCCTGGGCCGGCGCGATGGGGCAGAGCCAGTTCATGCCGTCCAGTTTCCTGAATTTCGCTGAGGACTGGGATGGCGATGGCAGGCGCGATATCTGGGGCACAACCGAAGATGTCTTTGCGTCGACCGCGAATTACCTCGCCAAGGCAGGCTGGCGTGATGATATCACCTGGGGCCGTGAAGTGCGGCTTCCATCGGATCTGGTGATCGCCGGCAAAGGTGCCACCAAATTGTTCGAGACAAAATCGCACCACCCCTTGTCAGTCTGGCAACAGGCCGGTGTTCGCAGCGCTGACGGATCAGATCTTCCCGGTCGGCAGCTTGCGGCACGCCTTGTCATGCCTGAAGGCATTGGGGGCCCCGCCTACCTGGTCTACAGCAACTATGATTCGATTCTTCGCTGGAACCGCTCCAATTACTATGCGCTGGCGATCGGAATTCTTTCCGATAGTTTGCGTTAGGGAGCGGTCGGATGCGGTGGGGGCTGGCTGAATTGATGCGGAAGGTGGCGATCCTCGGGACCGCCGGGTTTGTAATCGCCGGATGCACGACCGCCGAACTGGCCATCGACATGGTCAAGAAGTCCAAGAAAGAAAAGGAAACCGTCAGGCAGGCAGAAGAACTGGCGGCCGGTACGATTGTGGCCAAGCCGCGCTACAAGGTTGGTGATCCCTACAATGTTGGTGGCACCTGGTATTATCCGGTACGCGATCTTGCCTATGATGAGACCGGGATTGGATCCTGGTATGGCGATGAATTTGCCGGCAGGCTGACCGCCAATGGCGAAATTTTCGATCCGGAGAAAATCACCGCGGCGCACAAGACCCTGCCTATGCCAAGCGTTGTTCGGGTCACAAACCTGGATAATGGCAGGTCGCTGGTGGTCAGAGTGAATGACCGCGGTCCATTCGTGGCTGGCCGGATCATTGATCTGTCACGGGAATCCGCGCGGCTTCTTGGGTTCAAGGACCAGGGGATCGCAAAGGTGCGGGTAAAGGTTCTGGCCGAACAGAGCCTCCGTCTGGAAGATCTTGCGAAAAAGGGGATGTTTCCTCAGGTCGAGGGGAAACCAAATACGCCGATGCCGGAATTTAACGCTGTTGGCGCCTCCGATGTGACATTCTCCGCCACCTCGAACAGTGGTCGTTCGAATTACAAGGCCGAGGACGGGCAGTCAGCCATTGATCTTCTTGCCAACGCGCATGTCGGTGAAGTCATAACAGTGCCGCCGATTGAAACCAGTATCTGGGTCCAGGTCGGCGCCTTTCATTCCGAGACGAACGCCGTCAATGTCCTCGGCCGGGTCGACAAGGTCAGTGCCGGGCAGGTCTCACGGATCAATCTGGACGGGCAGGTGCTTCACCGGGTCAGGCTTGGCCCTGTCAACGAGGTTGAAGAGGCTGACAGGCTTCTTGGCGCGGTATTCGACCTTGGGTTCAAGGGCGCGCGGATCGTTGTTGATTGAGGCGACATTTTTGTGCCGCTTTTTGTCGCTAGCACGGGCATGAATTTGGTTCTGGCAGAAAGGAAAGTCCAGTGAAGCGTTTCCGTGTGGTCCTTGTCGCCATCATGACCTGTTGGCTGTCACAATCGGCCGGCGCCGCCGAGATTGATACCTCTGCCGAGTTTGCGTTCGTGACGGATTTCGGGTCAGGCAAGGTGTTGATGGAAAAGAATCCGGATGCGCCCATGAAGCCGGCATCAATGGCCAAGATCATGACCGTCTATATCGCCTTTCAGCGCATCGCCGATGGGTCGCTGTCACTTGATGACACATTTCTGATTTCGACAAAGGCCTGGCGAAAAGGCGGCTCAAAGACCTTTGTCGAGGTTGGCAAACAGGTTTCCGTCCGCGATCTGCTGAATGGCATTGTCGTGCAATCGGGAAATGACGCCGCCATCGCTGTCGCCGAGGGCATTTCCGGGACA
Organism: Puniceispirillaceae bacterium (SeqCode); assembly: GCA_049623505.1. GTDB lineage: Bacteria > Pseudomonadota > Alphaproteobacteria > Puniceispirillales > Puniceispirillaceae > UBA8309. The sequence continues at coordinate 83,266 of JBMZTC010000009.1, forward strand.
GAGGACGGCTTTGCGGAGGAAATGAACTATGTGGCAAGGCAACTGGGGATGGAGAATACAACCTTTCGCAACTCGACAGGCTGGCCCGATCCCGAGCAATTCACCACAGCGCGGGATCTCAACATCCTCGCCACCGCGATGGTCCGGGATTTCCCTGTTGAGACATACCCCGAACTTTATTCGATGTTTGCAAAGAAGGAATTCGCCTACAACGGTATCAAGCAGGGCAACAGAAACCCCCTGGTCTATGGCACACAGGGCGCGGATGGTCTGAAAACCGGTCACACAGAGGAATCCGGTTACGGGCTTGTCGGATCGGCAGATCGTGACGGGCAACGTGTGGTCATGGTTCTGAACGGTCTGAGCAGCATGAAGCAGCGTTCGTCGGAATCCCGCCGCCTGATGGATCTCATGTTCCGCGAGTTCAAGCTGTATCGTTTCTTTGATGCTGGCGAGACGGTCGATCAGGCAAATATCTGGCTTGGCAGGGCGCCAAAGCTCGACCTGGTCCTTGAAGATCCGCTTCATCTTGTGCTTTCGCGCTCCGACAGGCGCCGGATGAAAATGTCGGTACAGTGGAACGATCCGGTGCCGGCCCCCATTACCGCTGGCCAGGCCATTGGAACGTTGGTGCTGGAATTGCCGGAGGAAAAACTCGTCTATCCCCTGCTCGCAGCGCGGAATGTCGGCGAGCTTGGCATGTTTGATCGGGTTGGAGAGGCGTTGAAATATCTCATTTTCGGTGCTGCCGCTGACGCGGCCTCCGAATTGAACCCTGTCCAGTAGTCTGATTCCATGAGGGGATATTTCATCACTGTTGAAGGTGGCGAAGGCAGTGGAAAAACCACCCAGATACAGTCTCTTGCGAATCATATTGAACGTAATATCGCAGGGTGCGAGCCGGTTCTGACGCGTGAACCCGGCGGCACTGAATCGGCTGAATCCATCAGACAGTTGCTTGTGACCGGCAGCGCCGACCGCTGGCGCGCGGCGACCGAGGCCATGTTGATGTCAGCGTCCCGTCATGAGCATGTGGTACATGTCCTTCGTCCGGCCCTGGCGGATGGCCGGGTTGTGATCTGCGATCGCTACAATGATTCCACACGGGTCTATCAGGGTATTGTTGGCGGTGTGCCGCGTGATGATATCGAGGCGTTGAACCGTCTTGCCTGCGGTGATCTCGTTCCCGACCTGACCATCTTGCTGGATATGGATGTCGAGGAGGGACTGCGCCGTGCTGGTGCGCGCGCAACGACGGAGTCCCGCTTTGAAAGCAAGGGGACCGACTTTCATCGCCGTGTCCGTCAGGGTTTTCTGGACCTGGCTGCGCAGGACAGTGACAGATTTGTTGTCATCGATGCCGCGCGCGACGTTGATTTGATTGCTGCCGATATCGTGTCCGCTGTCATGCCTCGGCTTGCTGCTGCGGGCATTGCGTGACATGACGCGGGGAATACGGCGGTGAGTGACACTCCCTTATTGATCCCTGAAACAGATGTCCTTGGGCATGCGGCCTTCACAGACGCGCTGGCACAGTCAATGGCCAGCGGTCGTGTGGCGCATGGCTGGTTGCTGACCGGGCCACAGGGAATCGGCAAATCGGTCATGGCCTGTATGGCGGCTGCGTGGTTGCTGAGCGAGTCCAGGCCAGAGGGGCAGGGGTTCGTGCTTGACCGGTCTGATCCCGGGGCCAATCTGGTGATACGGGGATCGCATCCTGATCTGTTGCTTGTCCGCCCACAGGCCGAGGACAACAAGTCCGGGCAGATCAAAATCGACCAGATTCGCAAGGTTGCCAGTTTTATGGCCAACAAACCCGGTCGTGGTGGCTGGCGCGTCGCGATTATCGACTCGATGGATGCGGTGAATCGCAATGGTGCGAATGCGTTGCTGAAACTCCTTGAAGAGCCACCTGAGCGGGCAATGCTGATTCTGGTTGCCTCGCGTCCCGGACGCCTGCCGCCAACAATCAGGTCACGGTGTCGGCTTGTGCGACTGGCACCACTCGATACAGAATCCTGTCAGGCGATCCTTGCCGCGCAACTTGGCGATGAACAGGATGGTCGGGTGGCAAATCTGGCGCGGTTGGCTGAAGGATCACCCGGTCGGGGGATGGCGCTGGCGGCAAGTCAGTCGGACGATCTCTACCAGGCCGTCTGCTCGCTTATGGCGCAACCGCGGTTGGATGAGAGCGCGGTGGCGGCGCTGTGTGACAAATGGGGCCGTGGAGGGGCAGCAGGACAGGCCGCGCGTGATGGGGCCATCTGGCTGATTGGCAGGTTGCTTCGTCTTGCCGCGCTTCAGGCAGGAAGCGGTGAGACGGCGTCACAATGCGATTTTGAGACGCCGGCAGTCGCACGGCTTTTGGAAAGGCACGCCGCCGCCGACCTTGCCGAGGCGCATGCCAGCTTTCTGCGCACCGGCGCGCAGATGGACGGTCTCTACCTTGATTTCGGCCATTTCCTGAGCCGTGAACTGATAGCGATTCACCGGAAATCCTTGCCCTGACACGGCTATGGCGGTACATCCTGCAGGGCGGGCCGGAACTGTGGTTCGGCCGTTTTTAGGGATATTCAGGACAAGTGGATGACCGGTTCAGATAACGGGCGTTTCTATATCACGACGCCGATCTATTACGTGAATGACAAGCCGCATATCGGCCACGCCTACACCACGCTTGCCTGTGATGTGCTGGCGCGGTTCAAGCGGCTTGACGGTTATGACGTGATGTTTCTCACCGGCACCGATGAACATGGACAGAAAGTAGAAAAAGCGGCACATGACAAAAATGTCACGCCGCAGGCCTTCACCGACAGCGTAAGCCAGAATTTTCGCGATCTGACAGCGCGGATGAATTATTCAAATGATGATTTCATCCGCACGACGGAGGCAAGGCACCGCGAAGCCTGCCAGAAATTATGGTCGATCCTGATGGAGCGTGGACATATCACACTGGGAAGCTATGCCGGTTGGTACGCGGTGCGTGATGAAGCCTTCTATACCGAGACCGAGATCGTTGATGGCAAGGCGCCGACCGGCGCGCCGGTGGAGTGGGTCGAGGAGCCGTCCTATTTCTTCAACCTGTCACAATGGCAGGAACCGCTTCTGGAATTCTATGAGGCGAATCCTGATTTCGTTGGTCCGGAGTCACGCTTCAATGAAGTCAAAAGCTTTGTGCGTGGCGGCCTGCGCGACCTTTCGGTCAGCCGGGCCAGCTTTTCATGGGGTGTCCCGGTCCCGAATGATGACGCGCATGTCATGTATGTCTGGCTTGATGCGCTGACAAATTACCTCACCGCGACCGGATGGCCGACGGATGGCGCATTCGGTGATTCCGACCGGAATGAGAAATTCTGGCCAGCTGATCTGCATATGGTCGGCAAGGACATTCTGCGCTTTCACGCTGTCTACTGGCCGGCCTTTCTCATGGCGGCGGGCCTGCCTTTGCCGAAGCGTGTCTTTGCGCATGGGTGGTGGACCAATGAAGGCGAAAAGATATCGAAGTCGCTTGGCAACGTGATTGATCCCAACGAACTCGCCACCGAATTCGGACTTGATCAGACCCGATACTTCCTGATGCGCGAAGTGCCTTTTGGCAAGGATGGCGATTTTTCCCGCCGGGCCATGATTCACCGCATGAATGGTGATCTTGCAAACGACCTTGGCAACCTGTCGCAGCGTGTGCTGTCGATGATCTTCAAGAACTGTGATGGTGTGATGCCGTCGCTTCCCGTCACACCGCAGGATGAGGACAAGACCTTGCTGGCGGCAACAGATTCATTGATTGCCGAGGTGCGCGAACAGATGGACCGGCAGGCCTTTCATGAGGCGCTGCGGGTGATCTGGCAGGTTGTGGCAGACGCCAACCGCTATGTTGACACGATGGCACCATGGGGTTTGAAAAAGACCGACCCGGCGCGCATGGCCGAGGTCCTGGCCGTGCTGGCCGAAACAATCCGTCAGGCGGCGATACTTGTTCAGCCTGTCATGCCTGATTCAGCGGCGCGTATTCTTGATCAGCTTGGCGTGGCGGCAGATGCACGTGGTTTCGGTGCCATTGGCGGGAAGGGCCGGTTGCAGGGTGGGCATGTGATCGACAAGCCGGAGCCCGTGTTTCCGCGCTATGTCGAAGTCGAACCCGGGCAGGGTGGCTGATGATTATCGACAGCCACGCGCATCTGGATTATCCACAGCTCGCCGATGACCTGCCGGCCGTGCTGGCGCGCGCCGGCGAGGCGGGCGTCGATCGTGTGATCACCATCGGCGTCAAGCTGAGCACCGCTGACCGCCCGCGGCGCATTGCCGAAACCTATGACAATGTCTGGTTCAGTGCCGGCATTCACCCGCATGAAGCTGGAAATGAAGAACAGGCCTGCGACATCGATGCCATCATGGCGGCGGCGGATCACCCAAAATGCGTTGCCATCGGCGAGGCCGGCCTCGACTACCATTATGATTACGCCCCCCGTGACCGTCAGGCGGCAAGCTTTCGTGCCCAGATTACGGCCGCCCGTACTATGGGTTTGCCGGTGATTGTCCATGCCCGTGAAGCCGATGACGATATGGCCGCCATCATCGAGGATGAAATGGAAAAGGGCGCCTTTGCCGGCGTGCTGCATTGCTTCAGCTCAGGGGCAGAACTGGCCAGACGGGCGCTCGACGTCGGGTTCTATGTCAGTTTTTCCGGCATTCTGACCTTCAAGTCAGCTGAAATCATCCAGCAGGTTGCCAAAGATGCGCCCGAAGACAGAATATTGGTCGAGACCGACGCGCCTTTCCTGGCGCCAGTGCCGATGCGCGGCAAGTCCAACGAACCCGCCTTCACGAGCCACACGCTCGCCAGACTGGCCGAGATTCGGGGCGCGGGCATGGATGAAATGGCGCGACGGACGCGCGCCAATACGTTGCGATTGTTCTCGCGGATGGAGGCATCATGAAGGTTACGCTTCTTGGATGCGGCACATCGGTTGGAGTTCCGGCACTTGGCCATGCAGGCTGGGGTAGGTGCAATCCTGACGACCCGCGCAATCGCCGTCAGCGCTGCGCCGTGCTTGTGCAGACAGAAGACACAACGATTCTTGTCGATGCCGGCCCTGATATAAGGCACCAGTTGCTGCCAATCGGGTTGAAGAAGATAGACGCGGTTCTGATTACGCACACCCATTCAGACCATGTTGCAGGCCTTGACGATCTGCGGGCTTTCTACTGGCCAGACAGGATTGACCTGCAACTCTATGCGACGCCGGTCCATGGCGCATTCATCAAGACACGGTTTCCATACCTGTTTGAGAAACAGCCTGAATCACCAAGTTACTTTGTACCACCGATGAAAGTGATTGATATCCAACCCGGCCAGAACATCACCATCGGCGATATATCGGTCGATATCTTCCATCAGGATCATGGCACGACCGATTCCCTTGGTTTCTTGTTCAATGATCTGTTTGCCTATTCAACCGATGTCGTTGCCCTGGGTGATGACGTTCTTGATCATATTGCTGGCGTTCCCTTGTGGATCGTCGAGGCGTTGCGGGATACGCCGCATCAATCCCACAGCCATTATGAGCAGACATTCGATTGGATTGACCGGGTGCAACCGGAAAGGGCCGTGCTGACGCATCTTGGGCTTGAGGCTGATTATGAAACGCTGGCAGCGCTGTGTCCGCCACGGACGGAGCCTGGAGTCGATGGTATGGTCTTTGATTTAAAATGATTCAAAACGTCCTGGATTCAGATACTTATTTTCCAATTCTTGAATTAAATCTTAGGCAATTCCCAGGAAAATCTCAGGAAAAGTCATATCTTAATTTGCATAATATACATTATGCGACATTTAAACATAGGTGTTTTGTTCGGTCCCTGGATGCGTGGCAATCAAACATGACTGCCGGAACCGCTCCCCGGTCCAATTTCACCTTCCTGCTTTGATCTTTCAACAGGTCGCTGTATATATTGACGACACGCTTGGGGTGCCCGTGCCATCTGGCCGGGCTGAGAAAAACCCATCGAACCTGAACCAGGTCATGCTGGCGGAGGAAAGCGAGTTACGGGACGGTTCCCACCGTCTTTCCTGACTTCCCCTTCCTTACCGTTCGATATGGCTTACTGAGCTGCATTGGAGGTAACATGCGCACTCTCACCAAATTTGTCATGGCGTTGCTTGCCATGACCGTTTCTTCCGCTTCATTGCAGGCGGCGGAAACGCCCGTTCTGACGATCTACACCTATGATTCCTTCGCCTCGGAATGGGGCCCGGGGCCGGCTATCGAAAAGGCGTTCGAATCACAATGCGACTGTGACGTCAATTTTGTCGCGCTCGACAGTTCCATCGGCATTCTCGGCCGGGTGCAGCTGGAAGGCGGATCATCCAAGGCCGATATCGTGCTTGGTCTTGACACCAATTTGATGAAAACAGCCCGCGACACGGACCTGTTCGCGCCACATGGCGTGTCGATGGCCGGCCGGACCTCCCTTCCCGTTGATTTTGAGGATGATTACTTCGTGCCGTTCGACTGGGGCTATTTCGCGTTTGTCTATAACAGCGAAACCATGACCACCCCGCCAGCGTCGCTGAAGGCGCTTGTGGAGGCGTCGGACGATATCCGGATTGTCATTCAGGACCCGCGCACCTCGACCCCCGGTCTCGGCCTGCTGCTGTGGGTTCGTTCGGTCTATGGCGATGATGCTGCGAAGGCCTGGTCTGGGCTGGCACCGAAGATTGTCACGGTCACCAAAGGCTGGTGGGATGCGTATTCGATGTTCCTTGATGGCGAAGCCGACATGGTCCTCTCCTACTCAACCTCGCCTGCCTATCACATCGTCGTTGATGGCACCGACAAATACAGGGCAGCCGCCTTTGAGGAAGGCCACTACATGCAGGTTGAGGTGGCCGCGATGTTGAAGAACGCACCACAACCGGATCTGGCGCGCCAGTTCATGGATTTCATTCTGGCACCTGATTTCCAGTCTGTGATCCCGACCACCAACTGGATGTATCCGGCCGGCAAGGCTGATCTTCCCGAGGCCTTTGCCGGGCTTGTCCAGCCGGCCGAGGCACGCCTTTATTCCCCTGAAGATGTGGCGCGGAACAAAGCAGAATGGGTTGGTGAGTGGCAGCGCGCGCTCAGCCAGTAGGCATCTGGCGGCGGCCCGGGCCAATTTCGCCGATTGGCCTCGGGCTTGCCCTTGGATTGCTGTCTCTTGCCGCCACGGCTATTGGCGCCCTGATTCTGGTGGCCGGTGGCGGAACAGTGGCGTCCGGAAACGACATCTTTCGAGTTGCCATCTTCACGGCGGTGCAGGCCAGCCTGTCAGCCATCCTGTCGCTTGCGCTGGCCCTTCCCGTCGCGCGCGCCTGCTGGCGGCGGGCAGTCACCTGGCGGGCGGCCTGGCTGCTGCCATTTTCCTTTCTTCCCATCGTGATGCCGACAACCGTTGCCGCAACCGGCCTGATTGCCGTGTGGGGGCAGCGCGGGTTTGTCTCGGATGCTCTTTCCGTGCTTGGGTTTGGTGGATTGCCACCAATCTATGGGCTCGGCGCGGTACTGCTGGCGCATGTGTTCTTTAACGCGCCCTTGATGCTCCGTGTTCTCAACGGCGCGCTTGCCAGCGTGCCAACAGCGCAATGGCGGCTTTCGGCGCAATGGGGTTTGTCTGAATGGGACCGCTTCCGGCTGATTGAATGGCCAGCCTTGCGACCCGTGATACCCGGTCTTCTGGCGCTGGTATTCCTGCTTTGTTTTACCTCCTTTTCCCTGATCCTGATGCTGGGTGGCGGGCCTGCGGTGACGACTCTCGAGGTCAATATCTATACAGCGCTTCGTTTCGACTTTGATATGTCACTTGCCGGCAGGCTGGCGCTTCTGCAGCTTGTGATTTGCGGGTCTGTGGTCGTAATCCTGACCCGGCTGACTGGCAAATCCTGGGCGGCGAGTCCGCGCCCGGCCATTGGTGTGCAAGGCCAGAAGGGTGACAGATCATCAGTTTGCCGCGCCGCCGACGCCGTGGCACTGGCGGCATTCATCATCATTACCATGCTGCCTGTCCTTGCCATTCTGCTGCGTGGACTTGGCCCGCATCTGGTGACGGTAACCGAATGGTCAGCTTTTCACAGATCGGCAATAACCTCGCTTCTCATTGCCCTGGTATCTGGCAGCCTTGCGACGGTGATCGCTCTGATCCTTGCCAGCGCGCGCACCCGCCGCAGCGTCGCCGGCCTCGCTGTCTGGCCTCTTGACCTGTCGATTTCGCTCTATCTGGCTGTATCGGCAATTGTTCTTGGGACTGGCCTCTTCATTCTGCTTCGACAGGTGGCGGATGTCTTTGTGCTGGCACCGCTGCTGGTCATGATTGGCAATATGCTGATCGCCCTTCCCTTTGCCTATCGCATCCTTGAAGGTCGGCTGGCGGCGCTCGCAGCGGCGCATGACCGGCTGTGCGCCGGACTTGGACTGCGTGGCTGGCGGAGACTGCGCTGGATCACGATTCCCGCCATCGCGCCGGAACTGGGTTTTGCCGCCGGCCTGTCATCGGCCTTGTCACTTGGCGACATGACAATTGTGGCATTGTTTGGCAGCCAGCAGTTCCAGACGCTGCCATGGCTTCTCTACCAGACCATGGCGCGCTATCGTGCTGGCGAGGCGGCGGCACTGTCACTGTGGCTGCTTGGACTGACATTCCTGCTGTTTGTTGGTTTTACACTTGCGTCAAGATTACTGGGGAGGCGCCGCCATGCTTGACGTTGACAGGGTGTTCTTTGAACGGCCGGGCGGGTTGCATTTTTTCTATGACTTCACGCTGGCTGCCGGGGATATCCTTGCCCTCCAGGGACCCTCGGGCGTTGGCAAGACCACCCTCCTCGACCTGATTGCGGGGTTTGAAACAGCTGCCAGCGGACGGATGGCGTGGGACAATCATGAGTTTTCCGCGTTGCCGCCTTGGGAGCGCCCTGTCACCACCGTGTTCCAGTCGGACAATCTGTTTTCCCATCTTTCCTGCCGCGATAACGTCACCATCGCGCTTGAAGGGACCGGTGTCGGGCCTGAAAAGGTTGATGCCGCTTTTGCGCGTCTCGATATCGACGGGTTGCAGTCGCGTCTGCCGGAAGACATATCGGGAGGCCAGCAGCAACGTGTGGCGCTCGTGCGCGCAATGCTGCGTGACCGGCCAATCCTGCTTCTTGACGAGAGTTTCAGCGCTCTTGACTGGCCAACGCGCCAAGGATGTTTCGATGCCTTGCGTGAAATTGCAACCGCGCGCCGGATGGCGGTGATTTTCGTCAGCCATGATGAACGTGACGCTGCTTATCTTGGATGCGAACTCCTGAAGCTTGAACGCTAGCCTTCCCAGTGTTGGCGTGAGCGGGTTGGCGTGAGCGGGTTGGCGTGAGCCGATCGGCGTGAGCGCGCCAGCGCGTTCATCACCCGACTGCCGGATCAGCCTGTTCCTCTGTCTTGCAGTGCCGCCAGACGATGGCGTGGAAGGTAGGACAGCAATTGGATTTTGCGCTTGCTCCGAGATGTTTCCAGCTCGTCGAGTCACGGCAAATGACAGGCCATGTGAGGCGGTCACATTCGTGTGATTAGCAATTTACGATTTAATAATAAAAGTGAAGCTAACTTGTTACCTGACAGCGGCGCCGGGCATTCCTCCACCCGGTACCGCGGTCACCAAAGACAGATGTAACAAGGAGTTTCCTCATGGCCGAAATAGCTGTTTCTTTCTTCAGTGAACCGAATGCAGAAAGTCGAACCCGTCGCGTTTCCTTCCCTCACGTAGCGGAGTCGCAACTTCATTGTGACATTCGTTCTGCCATGCAGGGCACTGAGTTCTTTGCCTGTTACATGCCCCCCCAAGGTGGTGTCGTTGCGCTTGACCGCCAGGGGGTTACTGTCAACATCTGACTGTTTTCTACCACAGTCGGATGTCACCCCCTGGCCGCTCCTTGGTCGGGGGGTGGTTTCATTCCATGATAGCGGGGGACCAGATGCGTCTGGTCATGATCGACGAAAGACCAGAATGAAAAAGCCGGCGCGATCACGAAGATCACACCGGCTTTGAATGGTGAGCGCGACAGGATTCGAACCTGTGACCCAGTGATTAAAAGTCACTTGCTCTACCAACTGAGCTACGCGCCCGTCATACCGTGCGAACACGGGTATCGGAC
>JBMZTC010000010.1:0-11835 GCA_049623505.1 Puniceispirillaceae bacterium (SeqCode)
GCTACTGCTGATCTCTGTCTGGCGCATGCTGCTTCGGGCAGGACAACAGCGGCTTGTGGCCGATGCGCGACGGTGGAGGCAAGCTTGATCGTGACGAAGGGGGTTGGCGAATTGAGGGGAATTTCAATGGCGTCGAAGCCGGCCTCGATCAACCCCTCCACAACGGCCTCGATTTCCGCGGGGGTGATCCCGCGCAGGATGGCGACAAGTCGTCTGTCGCGGTCACGTTCAGTCATCGGGTCATGCCTCCTGATATAGGTCCGGGGATGCGTTCGGGCCAGAGCCGTGATGCGAAATCGAACAGTCCTGCCAGCACCGCCCTTTCGGCGTCAATCATGTCAAAATCAAGTCCAAGGCCATGCAGCGCCTGAGCATAACGCGCCGCCATCTCGCCTGTCGCCGCCAGATAAAGGCCACCACTATCCCGCTCAAGACAGCTGGCGATCTCGGCGCCAATCATCAGACCGGACAGCCGCGAGGCCCCACATGCCGCCGCATCACCGAACAGCAACGGGCCGGCGCGAAGACCGAACAGCCCGCCAAGCGCGCGCGCCGGTGCGTCATGCGCCTCGCAGACAGCGGCGATGAAGTCGTCATCAGACCATCTGTCGGACATCACCGTATGGCGCAGGATCGACTGGCCACCAAGAAGGGCGAACATCTCGCCTGTCATCATGGTCCGAAAACCGACAAGCCTGCCGCCCTTGATCAGGGCCCATTTGGAATGTGTCCCTGGAAGGCAGACAGTGCCATCCTCAAGCCCGTCGCAGACCAGCCCGTGGAGGATTGTCTCCTCGCCGCGCATGACGTCGGGATCGGCGTTGTCGCGTTGCGCGATGCCGGGAAGGATCCGGATATCGCGGGTCTGGTTGGCAATCTTGCAGGCGCCATCCGCCAGCGCGTCGAAATCGGCGGGAAGATCCAGATAGGGCGCTTCCTGCCACCCCTGCGCCGCGCCGGCCATGCCGCAGATCAGAACCGGAATATCCGGTGGTACATCCATGGCCGACAGATGGCGCTGAAGCTCGGGCGCATATTCGTTGCGTGACAGGGTTCCCATGCCACGGTTCGATCGCCGTTCATCCAATATGTGAACCTGCCGATCAAGCGCCCAGATCCGCAGCGAGCTGGTGCCCCAGTCGGCAAGCACAATTTCGGCCGAGGCACCCGCTGTCATGTCTGGCTTCAGGCGGGGTCCCGCCCGACCTCCTGGCGCTGCTGACCAAGTCCTTCGATGGTCAGCTCCATTACATCGCCTTCCTGCAGGAACACCGGCTCGGGCTTGATTCCCAGACCGACGCCTGGCGGTGTGCCAGTGGAAATGACGTCACCCGGATGAAGCGTCATCAGTTCTGACAGGTGCGAGATGCATTCGGCGACGGTGAAGATCATCGTTGAGGTGTTGCCTGTCTGGCGACGAACCCCGTTGACGTCGAGTGACATGCCCAGATTCTGCGGGTCAGGCACTTCGTCGGCTGTGACAAGCCAGGGGCCAATCGGTCCGAAAGTGTCGCAGGACTTGCCCTTTGTCCACTGGCCGGTCAGCTTGCTCTGGAAATGCCGCTCGGACACGTCGTTGGCGACGAAATAGCCGGCAACATGGTCCAGAGCGTTCTCGACCGAGACATATTTGCAGGCCGTGCCGATAACGACGCCAAGCTCGACTTCCCAGTCGCTGTGCTGTGAGTGACGTGGCAGCATCACCCGGTCATTAGGCCCGACGACAGCCGAGGTGGCTTTCATGAACAGGATCGGGTGCTCGGGGATATCGGCGCCGGTTTCGGCGGCATGGTCCGAATAATTCAATCCGATGCACATGAATTTGCCAATCCCGCCAACACAGGCACCAATCCTGACATCATCCGCAACCATTGGCAGCGAGGCTGGATCGAGGCCGCGAATCATGTCCAGGGTGGCCTTGTCCAGGGTGGCGCCGGTGATGTCGCCAACATGGGCGGACAGGTCACGGATCGTACCATCCGAATCTACAAGGCCGGGCTTTTCCCGGCCGACATCACCATAACGAATCAGTCTCATCAAAAATCTCCAGTTGCGTTCATATGCACGTATGAGTGCCGGGAATTGTCAGTGGTTGTCGCGCGGCATGCCGCGGGTCCGGACAATGGATTTGTAGTCGGTTGCGCCGTCGAGCACCATACCCTCGGCGAAGGGGCGGACCTTTTCGCGGAAGATCTGCTGCCAGGGCGACTGGCTTTCCGGGCTTGGAAAGCCGCCATCATCGGCAAGCGCGGTGGCGCGCGATGCCAGTTCGTCCTCAGGCACCAGCATGTTGACCGAACAGCTGTTCAGATCGACACGCACCCGGTCGCCGGTTCTGATAAGCGCCAGCCCGCCGCCATCCGCGGCTTCCGGCGAGGCGTTCAGGATCGAAGGCGATCCCGAGGTGCCGGATTGCCGCCCGTCCCCGATGCAGGGCAGCTCGTCGATTCCCTGTTTGATGAGATAGGCTGGTGGACGCATATTGACCACCTCGGCACCACCGGGATAGCCAATGGGCCCGGCGCCACGCATCACCAGAATGGCGGTGCTGTCCATGGCGAGGGAGTCATCGTCGATCCGGTTATGGAAATCGACCGGCCCGTCAAAGACATAGGCGGTCCCTTCAAAAGCGTTCGGATCGTCCGGGTTGGACAGATATCGCGCGGCGAAGGACGGGCTGATCACGCTTGTCTTCATGATGGCGCTGTCGAACAGGTTGCCGCGAAGATTGATGAACCCGGCCTGCTGTTTCATCGGGCTGTCAACTGGCCAGATCACATCATGATTGGCGATGGTCGCGTCAGCGCAATTGTCGCCGATGGCATGGCCATTCGCCGTGACTGCCGTCGGGTTGGGAAGCAGATCATGGCGTATGAGTTCGCCAATCACCGCCGGCACGCCGCCGGCGCGGTGATAATCCTCGCCGAGATATTCGCCCGCCGGCTGCAGGTTGAGCAGAAGCGGCACATCATGGCCATGCGCCTGCCAGTCGTCATTCGTCAGTTCAATCCCGAGATGCCGCGCCACCGCGTTCAGATGGATTGGCGCGTTGGTCGACCCGCCAATTGCCGAATTCAGGACAATGGCGTTCTCGAAGGCGGCGCGGGTCATGATGTCCGATGGTTTCAGATCTTCCCACACCATGTCGACGATGCGATTGCCGGTGTGATAGGCCATCTGCCCACGCTCGCGATAGGGGGCGGGGATTGCCGCTGCGCCGGGCAGCTGCATGCCAAGCCCCTCGGCAAGTGAATTCATGGTTGTCGCCGTTCCCATGGTGTTGCAATAGCCGGTCGAAGGGGTGGAGGAGGTGACAAGATCCAGAAAGCCGTCATCATCAATCTCGCCAGCGGCGATCATCTGACGGGCTTTCCAGATAATGGTGCCCGAACCTGTCCGCTCGCCGTCATGCCAGCCATTCAGCATCGGTCCGACAGACAGCGCGATGGCCGGAATATCGACAGTCGCCGCGGCCATCAGCAGGGCCGGCGTGGTCTTGTCACAGCCGATCATCAGCACCACACCATCGATTGGATAGCCATAAAGCGTCTCGACAAGGCTGAGATAGGCAAGGTTGCGGTCAAGCATTGCCGTTGGCCGCTTGCCGGTTTCCTGAATTGGATGAACCGGCACTTCCATCGGCAGGCCTCCCGCCGCGATGATGCCGTCGCGAACACGTTTCGCCAGCTCAATGTGATGCCGGTTACAGGGTGACAGGTCGGATCCGGTCTGGGCGATGGCGATGATAGGGCGGCCGTCGCGAAGTTCCTCGCGGGTCAGGCCGTAATTCAGATAGCGCTCTGTATAGAGTGCTGTCATCTCGGCATCATCCGGATTATTGAACCACTGGCGTGAACGAAGCTCTGCCGGTTTGATCTTTCGGTCTGTCATGCCTGCCCTCTTGCTGCGCTGTCCGCTGCTGTGTCAACTTTGTCCCTGATGATGTCAGGTGGTCCACCCGCCATCAATATTGATCGCCTGGCCAGTGACAAAGGCGCTCTCATCCGATGCCAGATAAACCGCCAGCGCGGCGATTTCCTCCGCCGTGCCGAAACGTCCCATCGGCTGGCGCGCGATAAAGGCGGTTCTTGCCGCGTCATAGTCACCTGTGTTGCTGAGCCGGTCTTCCAGTGACGGGCTTTCAACCGTTCCGGGGCAGATTGCGTTGCAGCGAAGGCCGGTGGTGACAAAATCACTGGCGATCGACTTCGTCAATCCAATCACGGCCGCCTTGCTGGCGCCATAGATGAATCTGTTTGGCGCCCCGATGACTGACGAGGCGACCGATGACATGTTGACGATTGATCCGCCGCCACGCTCAATCATCCCCGGGATGACCGCGCGTGAGGTCCAGTACATTGACCTGACATTCAGTTCAAACCCGAAATTCCATTCCGCGTCGGTGGCGTCAAGAATGGTGCCGTGATGCACAAAGCCGGCACAGTTGAACAGGATGTCCGGATTGGCGCGGCCGACACCCTCGATGATCGACGCCTCGTCCAGAACGTCCAGCGTGAAAGTCGTGACGCCGTCGGTCCCGTCAAGCGAGGCCAGCGTTTCAGCATTGATGTCAGTTGCGAAAACCGTGGCCCCTTCGGCCGCCATCGCCATCGCCGTGGCGCGGCCGATTCCCTGACCTGCCGCCGTGATCAGCGCCGTCCTGCCGTCAAGTCTGCCCATTTTAGTCATGAAAACCTCGGTTCTGTTTGTGTGTCCCTTTACCCGTCTTCACAAGTCGGCCCAGGGTTGCGTCGCGCACCCAGATTGGCTGCCAGCCATATCGGCCAACGGGACAATGGATATACATGGCGCTAGGGTGCCACGCACGATGAGGTTTGACCATGTTCAATGCACCTTTTCACAGCTCTCCCTTTGGGGTTTCCGCCTTGACAAGGCATCATGGCCATTCGTTTACTTTGACTTGAAGCATCCAGCTGACGGTAAGTTGTCACCCCGGCCCTCGGCTGACTGAAGTCAGCATCGTCCTTTCTGGCGATGCCGCAGCATCAGCATCAGTCACAACCGCATCAATTCATATGGAAGACACACCGACATGTCCCAGACCATCCGCCTTGACCCAGTTGATAATGTTGTCACCGCAACGCAGACCCTTGAAGCTGGGACGCCGGTAGAGACTGTGAAGACACAGGCCATTATCCCGCGCAATCACAAGATGGCGTCGCGCCCGATCGCGGCTGGCGAGGCGGTTCGCAAATATGCGCAGGTGATCGGCTATGCCAGTGAGGACATTCCGGCAGGTGCGCATGTGCATGTGCAAAATGTCGAATTCCGTGCCACCGAGGAAAGTTACGAATTCGCTACCGACCTGCGCCCGGTCACACCTGTCGAGGCATCGGCGCAGGACAGTTTCATGGGCTTTCGCCGCGAGAATGGCCGTGTCGGAACGCGTAACTATATCGGCATCCTGACATCGGTGAATTGTTCGGCCACGGCGGCGCGCATGATCGCCTCGGCCTTCGGGCCGGAAGAGATGGCCAACTACCCCAATGTCGATGGTGTGGTGGCGTTTGTCCACGGCACCGGCTGTGGCATGGCCGGATCTGGCGAGGGGTTCGAGGCGCTGCAGCGGGTGATGTGGGGCTATGCGAAAAACCCAAACCATGGCGGTGTGCTGATGGTTGGACTTGGCTGTGAGATGAACCAGATCGACTGGCTTCTCGAGGCCTATGGATTAAAGCAGGGGCCGCTCTTCAAGACGATGAATATTCAGGACTCGTTGGGTCTTGCGAAGACGGTCGAGGCCGGTATCGCCATGGTGCGCGACATGCTGCCGGAGGTGAACAAGGCGACCCGCACATCCTGCCCGGCATCGGAACTGATGGTGGCGCTGCAATGTGGGGGGTCGGACGCGTTGTCGGGCGTGACCGCCAATCCGGCGCTTGGCTTTGCCTGCGATCTGCTTGTCGCGCAGGGTGGCACCGGGGTGCTTGCCGAAACACCGGAAATCTACGGCGCCGAACATCTGTTGACGCGCCGTGCTGGTGACGAGGCCACGGGGCGGCGTCTTGTCGACCTCATTGAGTGGTGGCAGGACTATACCGCGCGCAACCACGGATCAATGGATAACAACCCCAGCCCCGGCAACAAGAAGGGCGGGCTGACGACCATTCTCGAGAAATCCCTTGGCGCGGCGGCGAAGGGTGGCACCTCGCCGCTGACCGGCGTGTATAAATATGCCGAACCGGTGACCGCGCGCGGCTTCACCTTCATGGATTCACCCGGCTATGACCCGGCGTCGGTGACCGGGCAGATCGCCAGCGGCTGTAACCTTGTGACCTTCACCACTGGGCGTGGATCGGCTTTTGGGTCAAAGCCGTCACCCTGCATCAAGATCGCGACCAATACCGAGATGTATGACAGGTTGATTGCCGATATGGATATCAATGCCGGTGCCATGCTGACCGAGGGCCGGTCGCTTGAAGAGGTTGGACGGGACATCTACAACATGCTGCTGGATGTGGCATCGGGTGCCGCGTCGAAATCCGAGGCGCAGGGGCTTGGTGATTATGAATTCGTGCCCTGGCAGATTGGCGCGACAATGTAGATCTTGCTGGCATGACGCGGGGCTTCAGGGGCCGCGGCGGCCATGAAGAAAGATGAACTGGAATGAAACAATGACAGCTGGCCTTCTGATTATCGGTGATATCACCACGGAAATGCGTGACCGCCTTGAGGGCCGCCTTGCGTTGCATGACGCGCACCGGATTGACGACATGTCGGCCTTTCTTGATCGTGAAGGTGGCCGTATCAGATACGCCCTGACCGATGGGCATTACGGGGTGCCACGCGACTGGATGGATGCGATGCCGGACCTGGCGCTGATCAGCAATTATGGCGTCGGCTATGACGCCATTGATGTTGGCCTGTCATTGTCGCGGAACGTTCTTGTCACACACACGCCGCAGGTGCTGAATGACGAGGTGGCGACAACCGCGCTGATGCTAATGCTGGCAAGCTATCGCAATCTTCTTGCCAGTGATGCCTATGTGCGGGCCGGGCGATGGGTTGGCGAGGGGCACATCAAACTCTCGCGGTCGGCTGACAGCCGGCGCGTCGGGATTCTGGGCCTTGGCCGGATCGGCCTTGCGCTGGCCCGCAAACTCGAACCCTTCCATGCCGAGATCGCCTATCACAACCGCTCGCCGCGCGATGTCCCCTATCGCTATTATGACGATCTGGCCGCACTGGCTGCTGCCTGCGAGGTGCTGTTCGTGGTCACGCCAGGCGGGGATGAGACGCGCGGCATTGTCGATCGCAGGGTACTGGACGCTCTTGGCCCTGAGGGGCTGCTGGTGAATGTGTCGCGCGGATCGGTCGTTGACGAGCCGGAACTTGTTGCCGCCCTGCAGGAAGGCCGGCTTGGCGCTGCCGGGCTGGATGTTTTCGCTGACGAGCCGCATGTGCCGCCAGCACTCCTCACCATGCCGAATGTCGTGCTGACGCCGCATATCGGCAGCGCCACGGTGGAGACCCGCCGCGCCATGGGCAATCTTGTCGTCGACAATCTGCTGCAGCATCTTGCCGATGGCCGTGTCATCAGCCCGGTGCCGGAATGCCGCGATCTGGCGACAATCGCCGACAGGTTCGACGCCTAGCGCGCGGCCTCAGGCGGCGGTGATTTGGTAGTCGGCGATGGGAAGATGTACGGCCACCGGCCCGGTCTCGGCACTTTCATGATCGATCGAGATGCGCGTCAGATCCAGATAGCGCAGCCTTCCGGTGATGTCCGGGTCCGATGACTGTCCCTTTGGCCTGATCACCACGCCCTGCCCAACCGTCAGCTCGGAGGCTGGGTGATGGATGCCGGTTGGCGATGTTGGCGCGGCGTCATGGGCGATGGCCAGAGCATCTTCGGCGGTGATTTCAGTCTCATGCTCAGACGCATTGGCGGCAAGTGCGGACTCGACCCGTTCGATCGCGGGAAACTGCGTCAGCAAATAGGCCCCGCCATCCCAGCGGCCGCGCAGGAACCAGGCAAGGAAGGCAAGTCCGACATCGGCCCAGGACGGGTCGTCACCCATCAGGAAATCCATTCCCGACAGGGCTGTCTCGATCTGGTCAAGCTGCGCGGACAGCTGCAGGATGACGGCTGGCAGGTCGGCCTTCAGCGCCGCCTCGTTCCAGCCTGGTCCGAAATAGAGATCGCCGCGATCCTTGATGAATTCGGGCGGTGCGGTGCCAATCGCGCTTGTGATCACAATACGGATGGCAAGCTCGGCAATTGCCTGGTCGATCCAGCTGGACAGCGCCATCACCCTGCCGCGATTCCCGCCCGGGAACAGGCTGTCCTGATATCCCGCTTCGGCCAGAGCGCGGGCGATATTCTGCGTATCACAGTGGATGTCGGCACCAATCTGCAACACCGGCGTGCGCCGATAGCCCGCCGTCATCGGCATCAATAAGGGCTTTGGCGGCACACGGGGAATTTCCACAGATGTCCAGGGCGCGCCGATCATATTCAGGGCGATACGAACCTTGTGGGCGAAGGGTGAAGGCCAGTAATGGTGAAGAATGAATTCGGACATGACAGGATGGCTCCGCAACTTCAAGGCTGACTCCGTGTCTAGGACAAAACGGCCCGGCCCGGCAATGACATTTCCGGCAATGACGTTTGCCGAGAATCAAAGCCCCGGATTAAACAAATTTCGCGGAACGACGTTTACGAAGGTGCATGCGTAATTTCCCATGTGTCTTCCTCCTGAAACCAGGTTCCCCGGTGGCTAATGCCACTGGGAAGCTTGCTGTCCCGACAAAACAAACCGGTTTGTGAATGGTGATTGGCCATTGCCGGTCGGCGCTGGCGCGCGCATGTTAAAAACACACGACAAAAAAGGCGGCGGCCCGCTGACCGCCACCCCCGTTTTTCTGCCTTGTGCCGGCCTTACGCGGCGTCGATCAGTGTCTTCGACGTTGCGTTGATGCTGATCTGCTTTGGCTTGTCGGCTTCCGGGATCTCGCGCTTCAGGAAGATGGTCAGGATGCCGTCGACGAACTGCGCGTCCTCGACCTTCATATATTCGGCAAGGCGGAACATTTTCGAGAAACCGCGCTGTGCGATCCCCTGATAAAGATAATTGCCGTTATCCTCGCCCTTGCTGGCCTCGATGGTCAGCACACCCTTTTCGGTCTGAATGCTGATGTCATCGGTGCCAAACCCGGCGAGCGCAAGCTCGATCCGGTAATGTTCCTCGTCATCCTTGGCGATGTTGTAGGCCGGATAGTTCGGCTCCTTGCGGTCGGAAAGGCGGTTCAGCTCTTCAAACAGCGAATCGAAGCCAACGAACTGGCGGGCCATAGGGGTGGTAAACAGAGTCATTCTGATCTCCTCTTTCAAGCGAGTCTGGTGCCATCTCCCAATCAGGCAAGATGGCGGTTTGACGTTTGGTTTTGTAACCCGTTACGGCGTTACCAGATTGATATGGGGTGCTGAATCAGCGGTTCAAGAGGCAGATCATCCTGCCATGAAATGGCCTTTTTCGGACCATTTTGCGACCATTCTGCCACTGCACTGTGTCACCGTACCTTTATGGTTCCTCCCTGCAGACGGGCCGGCCTTGCCGGCCCGTTTTTTGTGCCCCGCCTCATATGCCGGGTGAAGTCGCGATCAGCTTTCCGGCAGGGCACCGCCGGCAGCGGACCGTGCCGCAATGAAGTCCTGCAGCGCGCCGACCCGCGCCGCGTCATGGTCAAACGCGGCGTCGCGACTGACGATATCCTTCCAGATACCGGTGGCGCGATGGTTTGCTGTCCATGCGCCGCTGTCCGTCCAGCTGCCGAAATTGGCCCAGTCGGCGACCAGCGGTTCATAGAATTCGGTCTGGTAGCGCGCCATGGTGTGCGCGGCGGCGAAAAAATGTCCGCCCGGCGCCACCTCGGCAAGCGCGTCGAGATTGACCTGCGGGTCGTCGGGCACCGCGTCAGCGCACAGTTCGGCAACCATCTGCAGAACTTCCATGTCGGTAATCAGCTTTTCATAGGAAACTGTCAGCCCACCTTCCAGCCAGCCGGCTGCGTGGATCACCACCGTGGCGCCCGCCATCAGACAGCCCCACAGCGCAAACTGCGTTTCATTTGCCGCCTGTGCATCATTGACATTGGCGGCCGACCCGCTGGCACAGCGCCAGGGCAGATCGACAAGCTGTGCCAGCTGGCCGGCAACAAGTGAGGCGCGGAAATGTTCCGGTGTGCCAAATGCCGGCGCGCCCGATTTCATATCGACATTCGAGGTGAAGGTGCCATAGCAGACAGGCGCGCCGGGCCGCACCAGCTGGGTCAGCGTGATCGCCGCCAACGCTTCGGCATGGCTTAGCGTCATCGCCGCCTCGACGGTGATTGGTGCCATTGCCCCCATCAGCGTGAAAGGGGTGACAATCGACAGCTGTCCGTGGCGGGCGAAATCGATCAGCCCCTGCGCCATCGGAATGTCGATCTGCCGCGGCGAGTTGGTGTTGATGATGGTGTAGCAGTGGCTCTCACCCTCGAAGCCGGCATCATCACAGCCACGGAAATCACGCAGCATTTCAAAGCTTTCCATCACCTGCGGCGTGCCGCGGCTGAAAATGAACGGAAGCTTGTCTGCCAGGGTCAGCTGCGCCTCCATGGTGAAGTAGTGGCGCAGGTTCATTGGCACATCCTGCGGCTCGATGAGAGGGGGCACCATTTGCAGAACGTCGAAATGCTGCGTCAGCTTGATCAACTCGCGGAAATCCGACCCTGTTCCCGGGCGGCGTCCGCGCTCAAGATCGGTGGCGTGCGGTGCGCCTGCCCCTGGCTGGAAGACAAGCATGCCGGGTTCCAGCAGCACATCACGATCCGGCCTTGCGGCGCGGCACAGCACCGAGCGCGGCGCGCTGTCCAGCGCCGCCTTCACCATCTCGCGGCCAATCCAGACCATCTCGCTGGCGTCATCAACCCGCGCCCCGCCTTTGCGGAATATCCGGCGCGCCTCGGGAAGCAGGATTTTCATCCCCAGCTCCTCGAGCATTGTCAGCGCGGCATCATGGATGGCCGCGATCTGGTCGTCGGAATAAAGCTTCATCTGGGGGAAGGGATTGCGAAGCCGCCGATAATCAACCTTTCGACCAGATGCGGTCTCGGCACCGCGATCACGGCGCCCGCGCCGGCCACCACGTGATGTTGCCTGCCTGTCCATGTCGCCATCCTTTCCCGCTGTGTCATGTCTTGATCATGTCACGCTAGCAGACGCGGCAGGTCGTTCAATTTGCTTATGGTCTAGTCGATTGACAAGGGAACCGACATCGCTTCGCCGGTGCGGCTGTTATAGACAACCATACCGCCACTTCGTGGGGCAATTCCGGTAATGGCGCTGATCACCACCTGATGTGTGACCATCAGTTCCAGTCTCTCTGGACCTGGCTGCGCCAAATGCGCGCGCAGTGCGGCCAGTGTCCGGTCGCGGTCGACATGCCCGTCAAAGAAGGAATTCAGCCCGATATGGGTGGCAAAGGGGCCGATCGCCATTTCGCTGGCGGTATCAACGCACCGGCACCATTGGCTGCTGAGAATGATATCAGGCGTGACGGCATGGCGTGTCAGATAGGCACCGATGGCGCGGGCCTGGTCACGTCCGACATCGTTCAGATTGCGCTGCGTGGCGCAGTCATCAAGGTCGAAATGCGCCGGGTCGCCAAAGCCCGGTGCCAGCGCATGGCGAAGGAACAGGACATTGCCGCCGATCCTGTCGATGGCCTCGGTGAGCGGTTCGGCCTGTGCGGCGGGTGCCAGAAGGGCAGACGGCATCGCCAGAAGGATGGGCAGAAGGATGGCCCGACGGAAAGCGGTGACAAAAGCACG
>JBMZTC010000010.1:11933-62296 GCA_049623505.1 Puniceispirillaceae bacterium (SeqCode)
GGTGCCGCGCAGGGGCTGGGGTCCAGCTGCAGATGGATAGCCATGACATCATGCCATGGATGTGGGGTCAGGTTGTCGGCGACGCAACCGTCAGCATGCCGCCATCGGAACACGACCTCCGCTTGGTGATGCCGTCACGATCCCGGACCCGCACTCCGGGTCAGTTGTCGCCGATGGTCGCTTCTGAATGGTTGCCAACGAAAGAAAGCTGTGGACGGTCCTATTCCGCGTTCGGAAAAAACAGCTGGCTGCCATGTTTCTGGAAAGTGGCAATGGCCGCCTGACCGTCGATGGACACAAGCCAGTCACGGAAGGCCAGTGCCGCCTGATGCTTGATCATCGGGCACCGCGTCGGCGAAACAGGGATCACGCCATACTGGTTGAAAAGATGTGGATCGCCTTCAAACAGAATGCTGTGTCCGGCCTTGTTGCCAAAGGCAAGCCAGGTGGCGCGGTCACTGATTGTGTAGGCATCTGCCTGCACGGCGAAATTCAGGGTCGCGCCCATCCCCATGCCGGTCTCGAGGTACCAGCTGCTGTCGTCGCCGCCGCCCGGTGTATGGCCACTGGCCGTCCAGAGCCTGCGTTCGGCGCGGTTCGTGCCGCTATTGTCGCCCCGCGAGGCGAATGTCGCGCCTTTTGTTCGGATCGCTGTCATGGCCTCGCCGACTGTCTGCGTCATGGCGATGCCGGCCGGGTCCGTCTGTGGGCCAAGAATGACGAAATCATTATACATCAGGTCATGACGTTCGGTGCCATATCCGGCGGATACAAAATCATGTTCAAGGTCGCGTGCGTGGGCGATGACAATGTCGCCGTCGCAATTGCGGGCATTCTCAAGCGCCTGGCCGGTTCCCACCGCGACGACCTTCACTTCGGTGCCGCTGACGGCGGCATAATGCGGCAGAAGATAATCATACAACCCCGAATTGTCCGTCGAGGTGGTCGATTGCAGAATCAGCGACGTGCCAGCATGCGCCGGGACAGTAAAGAAACAGGCCGCCAGAATGGCGGAAAGGGCGGTCGTTCGATTGCGGTGACGCTTCACGGCGTCAATTCCAAACCGAACAAGGTGATGACAGACACATGACACCATTGGTCTACTCACTTCGTTGCACACAGCAGGTTTGTGTACGGAATGCTAGCGCAAGCCGGTGTGTTGTAAAGTTACAGATTGACGCGCCCCTGAAGAATTGACGCGCGGCCATGGATAGGCTTGGATCAGCATCCATCAAAACTTGGCCGAACGCGCCTGCCAGGTCATGACAGTTGGCATCATAGCCGGCGTCCCCGCTGCGATCTGCGCGCGGTTGCGACACCTTGTCATTTGCCTGCCCGGCTGGTTTGCTTTTGTCTTGGGGATTACGCGCAGGCGCAGGGGAGACCATCATGAAATTTCCAAACTGGCATCAGCGTCCAGAACAGTTCGATCCTGAGACCGCCATTCCCGGCCAGCTGGATGGTGAGTCCTTCACCCGGGTGGCTGACCAGTTCATCTCGCTGGCCAATCAGCGCAACCGCAAGATTGACGCAACCGAGCTGCAGATGGTGATGCTGTTCGCCGCGGCGCGCTATGCGGCGCATGTTGGCAAGAATGTCATCGAGATCTCTGACCAGGAGGAATTCATCAAGCATATGACGGCCCAATATGCCGATATGCTGCGCGGTCACTTTGCAGACCCGAATGTCTGAGGCCACATCATGGTGATGACCGGAAACCCTGCCGGAGCAATGAAAGCTGCCTTGTTGTGGTGCCGATACCTTGCTGGCGCTCTATGTATTCTTGCCGGGGTTTCGCCAGCCAGCGCCGATGCTGAGCGCGGGCGCGAACTGGCTGCATCGCATTGCACGCGCTGTCATGTGGTTGGTGATATCAACCCGTATGGCGGAATCGAATCGACCCCGTCTTTCATCGGTATGAAATATCTGGCCGACTGGGAACGTCGGTTTGAGGAATTCTATGTGTTGCCGCCACACCCGGCATTGGTCAGGATCAGCGAGGTCAGTGCCGAGCGGTCCGAGGCCAGGCCAGCCTTTGTTCACGAAATTATTCTGACGCTGGAGGATGTCGATGCCATTCTTGCCTTTGTCAGAACATTGCCATCACCGGCCCGCTGACATGGCGTGCCGGAATCAAGGAGGATATTTGGATGAGTACAAACCCACGTGACGACATGAGCGAAGATGAGATCGCGATGCGCAAATTTCTGAAGCAGCTTGGCGTGACAGCGCATCAGGAACTTGAAGCCGCGCTGAAGGCAGCTGTTGCCGATGGCAAGATTGCCGCCGGCGCCGAAGTTTCGGTGAATGCCGAGGTGACAATTGCCGAGCTTGGCTTTGTGCATCGTGTTGATGGCACACTTCTGACACCTGGTGACAATGGCTGACATCACCGAAGATGACGTGATTGACGCGCTTCGCGGTGTCATCGACCCCTCGCAGGGGCGGTCCGTCGTCGATCTCGGCATGGTCAGCGCCGTGCATGTCAAACAGACAAATGTCAGCTTCGCGCTCGAAGTGCCGGCACATCGAGGGCCGGCCATGGAACCGGTGCGCCAGGCAGCTGAAAAAGCGGCCCGCGCCATTGCCGGCGTGACCAGCGCCACAGTGGTCGTGACGGCGCATTCCGGCACGCCGCAGGCCGCCGCGTCGGAACCGGATGAGACAGTCGAGAAGGTCCATGAAATCCGTGTCAGACGCTTTGTTGCGGTGGCGTCGGGAAAGGGCGGGGTCGGCAAATCGACCACTGCGGTGAATCTGGCGATTGCGTTGCGGCTTGAGGGGTTGCGGGTCGGGCTTCTTGACGCCGATGTCTACGGGCCATCGCTTCCCCGCATGCTTGGTGTCAGTGGCCGGCCCGCATCAGCTGGCGGTGACATGGTGCGCCCACTGGAAAATTATGGTGTGCAGCTGATGTCGATGGGGCTTCTGGTGCCTGACGACACAGCGATGATCTGGCGCGGTCCGATGGTGCAGTCGGCATTGACACAGATGCTGGATTCGGTTGCCTGGGGGACGCTTGATGTGATTGTCATCGATCTGCCGCCGGGAACAGGTGACATTCAGATTTCACTGGCACAGCAGGTCAGCCTTGCCGGCGCGGTGGTGGTTTCAACCCCGCAGGACATCGCGCTCCTTGACGTGGTGAAGGCAATCACCATGTTCGATAAGGCACAGGTGCCGGTGCTGGGGATGATCCAGAACATGGCCTACTGGTCCTGCCCGGATTGTGGGCGTACTGACCATATTTTCGGCGCTGATGGTGTGACAGGCGAGGCGTCGCGTCGCGGCATCGAGATGCTTGGCGAGATTCCCCTGTCGCTGGAGGTTCGTAAAGGTGGCGATTCAGGCACGCCGATCGTGGTTGCCGATCCGCGGTCGGTGCAGGCCAAGACCTATCGCCAGATTGCACGTCGTTTGATGGAAACTGCCGATCTGCGACGCGAGGAGGAGGCATGAGCCTGTATTACGAGGAATTCCCGGCTGAGGATGGCGACGCGCCGCAACTGCCGCCATTGCTGACAGCAATGCCGGTTCCTGTTGGCCAGGATGTGGCAGCGAAAGCACTTGCCGCGGTCGCCACGGCCGAAATTGGCACTGTCCTGTATTCCGAGGAAACGAAAATCGTCGATCTGGCGATCATTCTTGGGCCGGAAGTGCCGCTTCGTCGGGCCGGCCAGATGCTGTATGCGCTGATGATCGGCGTCGGTGATGCCATTGGCGCGCTGGCGCCACCCGAAGTCGTCGTATCCTATCAGCTGCCAGGCTATGTCCTGTTGAACCGGGGCCGGGCTGGCCGGGTATGGGTCACCGCCGATCCGGCGGCAGGCCGCGAGGATGTGCCGGGCTGGATGGTTGCCGGGCTGACCCTTGATCTGGGGGTGCGGACCGGATCAGAGGATGTGTGGCGTGACGCTGGTGGTCTTGAATATACCTCGCTTGCCGAAGAGGGTGGCAGTTTCATTTCACGGACACGGCTTGTGGAATCGGTGTGCAGGCATTTCATGGCCTGGGTGAACCGATGGGAAGATGACGGCTTTCGGCCACTTCATGATCTCTGGGTACAACGCCTTCAGGATGGCGCCGAGATGGCGCTTGCCGATGGCAGTATGGCAGACTGGGTCGGGCTGGATGAGGATGGTGCGGCGCTGATCAGGATTGATGGTCGCCCGGTTGGTCTGATCCCAACCGAGTTCGAGACGGTCTGCGGGCCGGCCGAGCTGCCTTCGGTAAAGGGGTCAACATGAAGGTTTTATCGTGAAGCTGGCGCGCACAATCAGGTTTGACCCGTCCGACCTCAACGTCTTTCCGGCCGCCGCCGAGGAAGGTGAATGGGCGCTGGTTGGCACCTTCTGTTTTGCCGATATCGCGCCCGAGGCGCTGACCGGCAAGGTGAAGCAGGCGTTCAGCAATGGGTTTCTTGGCACCGGCTCCTTTGGCTTTTCGACGCTGGTCAGCATTGTCAACGCCAGCGAGGACGATGTCGAACGCCTGACCGAAGAGGTGGCGACAGCCTTTGTCGAGCGACTTGGGGCGCCGGATATGACGGTGGCGCGCGCCGCCGCCGCCGAGGAGCTGGCCTTCATGGCCGAGCTGTGTGCCCAGCACAAGACCGGCACGCTTCTGACGATTCAGCGCCAGTTTGGCGATGAGGGTATAACTGAAAGTTTCCGCAGTCTTTCAAAGGCAGATTCCTGTGCCGAACAGAAGATCTGGACGGTGATCGAGGATGAGGAACCCGCCAATGCCAGCTGAGACACGGCACCGCAGACCGTAAGGAATGGACATGACACAGGATTTCTGGCTGACCTCCGGTTGGCATCTTCTTGACCGTGACCCCGAGGGGCGGCTTGTTCCCAGCGCTGATTTCATGCTGGCCTATTACGCCCGCGACGAGATTGCGCCGCAGGAGGAGTCATGCCCGGCCGAACGTGCTCTTCACGCGCGGCTCAGCGAGGATCCCTTCGCCGAGGTGTCCGAGGCTGATTTCGAGCCAATCGTCGACCGTGATGTCGTCCATAACTACCGTGCCGTGTTGGCCTTTCGTGCCTTCCTGGCGCAATATCCGACACTGGAGGCCGCCTATCTGGCGATTGTCCGCGGTGCCAAGATCGACTTCCCGCCGCTGTTTGTTGAACAGCTGACGCAGATCATCCTTCGCAACATCCTTGATGGTGAAAGCGACACGTTGAAGATCAGAGCGGCGGAATGTCTGTTCCGCCAGCAGACAGTGACGCTTGATGACGGCCGCATCATGGTGGCTGACCACGCGACGGTGCAATTGCAGGCCGGCATGGCCCGCATGCTTCAAGAAGGCCCGGCCCCCGATGAGGTCAGCATCGACATCCTCGCCACCGAGACAGCGGATGAATACTGGACCCGGTCCGATATGTTCAATACCTCGGTCGATCTAGCCTACACGCAGCCTGCCCTTGATGGGCTGTGCCGTGTCCTTGAATCATGGATCGGCTATTTCCTCGGCGTGACGACACGTATCCAGCCGATGCGCGAGATCGAGGATGAAAGCTGGTCATGGCATATCGGGCTCGATGCCGTTTCGAATGACCTGTTCAACGATCTCTATAACAGCGCTGACGTTGGCGAAGACCGGCTGAGCGCCATTCTGTGCCTGTTCAAGCTTGAGGCGGATGACGGCTTCATTCCCGAAATGGCGGGCCGCCCGGTCTATCTTGGTCTGGCGATGGACCAGACTGGCAGCGTGCGCCTGAAACCGCAGAACCTGCTTGCCAATCTGCCGCTTGCGACCAGCTGACGCTGGCGGATACAGGCGGTTTTGAGATGCGGACAATGACGCCCTCGCGCCGCTAGTTCATATAATCGTCGGTCGTCCGTGGCTTGCGACGCTCGCCGACATCCATCAGCCTGTCATCCTTGTCGAACATCGCCTCGACCCGGCAATCCTCGCACATTTTCAGCATGTCGATCTGGCGCTCGCCGGTGAACATGCTGTGGCCTGACAGCTTGTCGATCACCCGTTCGATTGACCGCGAGCTGCCAAAGGGTTTGCCACAGCCGGTGCAATGGAACGGCGTGTCCTCGATCACCAGCTCGGCATTCATGGCGCTGTCTGCAAGATTGAATTGCGGGACCAGCGTAATGACTTTTTCCGGGCAGGTTGCCACGCAGATGCCGCATTGCAGGCAGGCATCCTCGCGGAACAGCAATTGCGGTGCGTCCGGATTGTCCTGCAGCGCGCCGGCTGGACAGGCGCCAACACAGGACAGGCAGATGGTGCAATTGTCCGTATCGATTTCAACCCGGCCATAGGGCGCTGCCTCGGGAAGCGGAATCGCGGTCGGTTCAACCTTCTGCGCGCCGGCAAGGCCGCGCATCGCAAGGCGGGTGATTCCGCGCGGGCTGCCAAGCGGGCTGAAGGGCGCCGGCTTGACCTTGCCAGCCGGGCGTGCGCCGCGGAGCTGGGCCGCCACCGCGTCAGGGTCCATCTCGTCGATCAGCATGAAACGTGAATCGTCATCCGCGCCGACACCCGCCATCAGCGCACGCGCCAGATCAAGCTGGCGGGCGATCTGCGGGGTCTCGTCCGGCTTGTTCGGATTGCCAAGAATGATGACCTGGTCATAGCCAAGAGCGATGGCGGTGACCAGAAGATCGTGGCCAACCCGGCCGGTGCTGTGAAGGGTCATCGGCAACAGGTCAGCCGGCAGGCCGGGTCCAAATCGCGCGATCATGTCGATCATGCCGGCGCCATGGCTGCTGTCGGCAAGAAGCAACCGCGGTGTCTTGCCGCCAGCTTCAAGGTAATGGTCGATAAGGCTGGCCATCTGCTGTCCGAATCCGTCGGCCGCGGGCAGGTTGGTCTGCGCCGCGCCGGACGGGCAGACGGCGCCGCAATACCCACACCCACCACAGATGGCGGGGTCGATTTCAACAGTGTCGCCAGCGCTTATGATGGCACCTGCCGGACAGACATCAAGGCAGCGCGAACATCCATTCAGGCTGTTACGGGAATGCGCACAGAGACCCGCATCGTAATCGACATAGATCGGCTTTTCGAAAGCGCCGATCATCTCCGCCGCCTCGGCCGTTACTGTTGCCAGCCTGACCGGATCGTCGGGGCTGACCCGAAAATAGCCATCGCGTTTTTCCCATCCGGTGAACATCGCCGGCGCGCCGGTCAGGTCGATGATCACATCACACCCGGTTTCGATGCCGCTCTGCGGATCTTCAAAACGAAGCGATGAACGGCTGCTTGGCAGCGCGCTGCCAAAATCGTCAATAACAAGGTCAAAGGCGGTGAAATGGCCCTTTGCGCTGCGGATTGTGCCGCGCGTGACAAGCCCTGAGATGCCGCTTGCCATGATATCATCACTGGGCGCGGTGATCATGACTGTGACACCAAGCGAATCTTTCAGCTTCTCGGCCATCTCCAAAGCCGCCTCGACACCGTTGCCGCGCGCGCCATCGGCATAGATCAGGCAGCGTCCATCGGATGTCAGTGTCAGGCTTCGTGCTGTTGGCGCCGTGTCGGTGGCGGCGCGCAGAAGGGCCGCGATCTTTGGCAGCGCGGCGGCGCCGTCCTCGCTCCATCCGGCGGCCTCGCGGATATTGATGAATTCGGGTGTCGGTTTGCCGGCGTCTTCGGCGATCTGCTCAAAGGTTGCGCTTTCCTGTGTGCAGGCAACAATCAGCGGGCGGCTGCCCGATGCATCGAGGGCAGTCTCGAAAGCCTCAATCCCGGATCGGCATAATTCTGTGGCGACAGAGCAGCCATCCGCGGCCCCGCAGGCCTTGCCAAGCTTTGCGGCGTCGATCTCCATCGTCCCACCGCAATTGCAGACAAGAATGTCATGCTGGGCGAATTTCATCATCGGGGTCTCCCTGTCGAACAAGCGCGATGTTTTGGCATGTTCCCAATAAACGCGAAAGATGACTAGAGTAACCAAATTGTAAAAATTGACACTGCCTTATAGAAGGGCACGGGTGGGTTAAAAGGTCACGGGGCGAATGAGTGGCGTTCCGACCGGGGGAAATGCCGGAGGAAATGCCGGGGCAAAATGGGCCGGGGGAAAAATGGCGAACGAGGTTACACCGCAGACGAAACACGTCCTGTATGGCGTCAGGGTGATCGTCGAAAAGCAGCCGCTTGATAATGTCTGGCAACCCTTTCGCTGGGTGATCAGTGATCTGTTGCCATTGCGGCCCGAGGCGGGTGGTGGCGCGCCGCCCATCAACAACACGCGTCTGCAGCGGCTTCGGGGTCATGGCGGTGGTGCGGTGGCGGATGATCTTTTTTTCGCTGACGCGTTTCTTGATCTTCATCATGCCGAGGCTGAAGCCTATGCCGAGAATCTGGCGTCGAGCGATCCGGCCATCTATCTCGTCCTTCGTTCTGGCGAGGATGAGGAGGAGGATGACCTGGCGGTGGATGATGAAGACGCGCCAGATATGCATGTCGCCGAACTCAGCCTGTCGCCCTACAATATTCAGGATTACGAGGATTGCGGTGAGGACCTGATCGAGAAACTGCCGCTGGCCGGCCCAATACGGCAGTTTGTGGCGGCGTTTGTCGATGCCCATTACCATCCAGAACCCTTCAAGAAGCGGGTTCGTGACCGGGCCAATCTTGATGCGCGGGTTGGCGGTCGCGCCGATCCCAGGCTGCGACGGCAATAGCGGGAGGTGACCATGACGGATGAAGAAGAGGGCACAACCCGTCTGACCCGATCCCTGTCTGCGCGGTTTCAGCGCAAGGCGCAGGCGGCGCGTGGCGAGGCGGTCCCCGACATGCCCGAAGAGGAGTTGCTTGCCACCGCCAATGACCAGGTCGAGGAGCCCGATGAAGAGGCGGCGCTGTCCGATGAAGAGCTTCTTGCCAAATATGGCGTAGATGATCCGGAAGTGATCGAGGATGAAGACAAGCTCGACAATCTCTTGCAGGGACAATTCCCAGACCGGATCCGGCAGATGGCGTTGCGCCGCATGTGGCGCCTGAACCCGTTATTCAGATTCGCCGACGAGATGGTCGAATATGGCGAGAATTATACGGACGCGGCGACGGTCATTGACGGAATGCAGACAGCCTATCAGGTCGGCAAGGGCTATCTGCAGAAGGCGTTTGACGCTGTGGATGACGAAGCCGCCGAGGGCGCGGCGCTGGAAAGCGAGGCAGAAGCGGGTCCCGAAGGCGCCGATAAATCTGCCGAAGCGGCAGATCCGTCACAATCCGATCAGGCTGATGCGCCGCAAGATCAAACGCCTGACACCGAAACCCCGCCGGGTGATGAGATGGCGGCACGCGCCGATCAGCAGTCGACCGACAGTGACGCACCGACGATCAACGCCGCGCCATATGATGAGTCGACGCAGGCCGGCGTCCTGAATATGGCTGATGATGCTGCCGAAACCGCGCCGGTGCCGCGACCGCGGCGCATGACCTTTCGTCGATCCGCCGACCAGGGGTAAAACCCGGCCCATGAAACACCGACGTCGCACCAGAAATGGCGATGCGTCAGAAAGCCACATAATCATTTTTGCATGCCAGGTGCCGGAAAATGACGTTGGATATTAGTAACTCATTGTATTTTAACGATATCTTCACAATTTCTCAAGATGAGAATGATTATCAATCACATTCAAACCTTTTGATTAATTGGGCACTCTGTTGATAACCTAAGTCCGAGGGGGAATAGAGTTTGACGCAACCAGCATCGCATTCTGAAACGCAGGCGCCCGCAGACATTCTGCCGGAAGACGCGCTACGTGCGGATATGTACGAGTTTCTTGCGTCCCTGCTTCGCGAGGAGCCCGGCGATGACCTGCTTGGCCATGTCGCTGGTCTGCGGGGCGACGGTTCCGCCATCGGGTCGGCCTGCAGCGTGCTGGCAACCCTTGCCAACAAAATCGCCAATGACGAAATCCGTGATGAATTCATGCGTCTGTTCATCGGCGTCGGGCGCGGGGAAATTCTGCCCTACGCATCCTATTATCTGACCGGGTTCCTGAACGACAAGCCGCTGGCCAAGCTTCGCAATGAGATGCAGGCGATGGGGATTGAGCGGGCCGAAGGTGTCAAGGATCCCGAAGACCATATCGCCAGCCTGTTCGACATCATGGCTGGCCTTATTCGTGGCAATTTTGACGCGCCGGGCGATCTGGCTGCGCAGGCCGCGTTTTTCAAGACACATATCGATCCCTGGGCGCCGCTTCTGATGCAGGACATCGAGGCGGCGAAATCGGCCGTATTTTATGCGCCGGTCGGCACCATCGGCCGTGCGTTTTTGGAGATTGAAAGCGAAGCTTTCGACATGGATGAGGCGGGGTAGCGAGACGCCCTCGCATCATGGTAGGCCGCGACCTTATGCGGCGTCATTTTTGGAGGTAAAGAAAATGACAGATAACAAGGAGAAGACAGGCGTCGAAGATCGGCGTGACTTTCTCAAGAAAGCTGCCTTGTCGGTTGCAGCTGCCGGTACGGCAGTGGTTGCCAGCAAGACGGCATCTGCTGATGACGCATTAGAGGTGACCGGTTCCGGCTATCGCGAAACCGATCACGTCAAGGCCTTCTACAAGTCGGCCCGATTCTAATCAGCTTTCCAACTGGAGGAGACAACAATGCTTAAGAAGAAGAGGTCAGGGGTAGCGAAAAGCCCCCAGTCATCGTCTTTTTTCGGCAAGGTTGCGGAAAAGGTTGTTGACCGTCGTGCATTCCTGCGCGGCTCCGGTCTTGCGATTGGTGGCGTCGCCACCGCGGTCGCGGTATCGGGCAGCAACGTTCGTCCGGCACAGGCATCTGTCGCCGGCGCAGCAGCTGAAATCAAGAAGACCGTCTGTACCCACTGTTCTGTCGGTTGTACCGTCATGGCAGAGGTTCAGAACGGCGTCTGGACAGGCCAGGAGCCTGGCTGGGACAGCCCGATCAACCTCGGCGCCCACTGTGCCAAGGGTGCTTCCGTTCGGGAAACCGCAAGTGGCGAACGCCGCCTGAAGTATCCGCTGAAACTTGTCGGTGGCAAATGGACCCGCATGAGCTGGGACGATGCCGTCAATGAGATTGGCGACAAGATGCTTGAGATCCGTGAGCAGTCGGGGCCGGATTCGGTCTACTGGCTCGGATCGGCAAAGCACAATAATGAGCAGGCCTATCTGTTCCGCAAGCTGTACGCCTACTGGGGCTCCAACAATGGTGACCACCAGGCGCGTATCTGTCACTCGACCACAGTTGCCGGTGTTGCCAACACCTGGGGCTATGGTGCGATGACGAACTCGTACAACGATATTCACAATTCGCGTGCGATCTTCATCATTGGTGGCAACCCGGCCGAGGCGCATCCGGTATCCCTGATGCACGTCCTCAAGGCCAAGGAGCAGAACAATGCGCCGCTGATCGTCTGTGACCCGCGCTTTACGCGCACGGCAGCGCATGCCGATGAATATGTGCGCTTCCGCCCGGGTGCTGACGTTGCCCTGATCTGGGGCATCATGTGGCACATCTTCGAAAACGGCTGGGAGGACAAAGAGTTCATCCGCCAGCGTGTTTACGGGATGGAAGACGTACAGGCCGAGGTCGCGAAATGGACCCCGGAAGAGACCGAGCGTGTAACCGGCGTTCCCGGCTCGCAGCTGCGCCGCGTGGCTCAGCTGATGGCCAATAACCGTCCCGGCACCTTCATCTGGTGCATGGGTGGTACGCAGCACACCAACGGTAACAACAATACCCGTGCCTACTGCGCGTTGCAGCTGGCTCTCGGAAACATGGGCGTTGCCGGTGGCGGCGCAAACATCTTCCGTGGCCACGACAACGTTCAGGGCGCGACCGACTTCTGCGTTCTGTCGCATTCGCTGCCTGGCTATTATGGCCTGTCGGCAGGTGCCTGGAAGCACTGGTCGCGTGTCTGGGGTGAGGATTATGACTGGCTGAAGGCCCGTTTCGATTCCATCACCGGCAAGGACGGCAAGGCCAAGAGCCTGATGAACCTGAAGGGCATTCCGGTGTCTCGCTGGATCGATGGTGTTCTTGAGAACAAGGACAACATTGATCAGCCTGACAACGTCCGGGCCATGGTCTTCTGGGGTCACGCGCCGAACTCGCAGACCCGCATGAAGGAAATGAAGACGGCGATGGAAAAGCTCGACCTGATGGTCGTGATTGATCCATATCCGACTGTTTCCGCGGTATTGTCCGACCGTACCGATGGCGTCTATCTGCTGCCGGCGACGACACAGTTCGAGACCTACGGGTCGGTAACAGCGTCGAACCGCTCGCTGCAGTGGCGTGAAAAGGTTATCGAGCCGTCCTTCGACTCGCTGCCTGATCACACCATCATCTACAAGTTCGCCAAGAAGCTGGGATTTGCCGATCGCATGTTCCGGAACATCTCGGTGGATGGTGATGAGCCGCTGATCGAAGACGTGACCCGCGAGTTCAACAAGGGCATGTGGACAATCGGCTACACCGGCCAGTCGCCTGAGCGTATGAAAGCGCACATGGCGAATCAGCACGTCTTTGACAAGACGACGCTGCAGGCTGTCGGTGGCGAGCTTGATGGTGATTATTACGGCCTTCCGTGGCCGTGTTGGGGTACCGCCGAAATGGGGCACCCAGGCACGCCGCTGCTGTATGACACAAACAAGCCGGTTGCCGAGGGTGGTCTGTGTTTCCGCGCCCGTTTCGGGGTTGAGCATGAAGGCAACAATCTGCTTGCCGAAGGTTCGTACCCGGTCGGATCGGAAATCAAGGACGGCTATCCCGAGTTCACCATGGGTATGCTGAAGAAGCTTGGCTGGGATGGTGATCTCACCGCTGAAGAGCGCGGTGTGATCGACGGCATTGCCGGTGACAAGACGAACTGGAAGGTCGACCTCTCGGGCGGCATCCAGCGTGTTGCCATCAAGCATGGCTGTGCACCATTCGGTAACGCCAAGGCACGGGTCAAGGTCTGGACATTCCCGGATCCAATCCCGCTTCATCGTGAGCCGCTGTACACGTCGCGTCGTGATCTGGTTGCGGATTATCCGACCTATTCGGACCGTAAGCTGTATCGCCTGCCGACACTGTACAAGTCGATCCAGGATGTCGATCACTCCGGCAACTATCCGATCATTCTGACCTCTGGTCGTCTGGTTGAATATGAAGGCGGTGGTGACGAGACCCGGTCGAACCCGTGGCTGGCTGAACTGCAACAGGACATGTTCGTCGAGATCAACCCATTCGATGCGAATGGCAAATCGATCCGCAATGGCGACATGGTCTGGGTGAACACGCCGGAAGGCGCGCGCATCAAGGTGATGGCCATGGTAACGGAGCGTGTCGCACGTGGTGTTGCCTTCCTGCCGTTCCACTTCGGTGGTCACATGGAAGGTGAAGATCTGCGGGCGAAATATCCGGAAGGGGCTGATCCGTATGTCCTTGGTGAGGCCGCAAACACGGCCATGACCTACGGGTATGACTCGGTAACTCTGATGCAGGAGACGAAATGTTCTCTCTGCAACATTGAACGTGTGTAAGGGAGGCACTAATGGCAAGAATGAAGTTTCTTTGTGACGCAGAGCGCTGCATCGAATGTAATGCCTGTGTCACCGCCTGTAAGAACGAGCACGAGGTGCCGTGGGGTGTGAACCGCCGTCGCGTGGTGA
This sequence comes from Puniceispirillaceae bacterium (SeqCode), assembly GCA_049623505.1. Taxonomy (GTDB): domain Bacteria; phylum Pseudomonadota; class Alphaproteobacteria; order Puniceispirillales; family Puniceispirillaceae; genus UBA8309. The sequence goes on from JBMZTC010000010.1 coordinate 25,548, forward strand.
CCATCCAGGACGGTAAGCCTGGTGAACGTTCTATCTCGGTTGCCTGCATGCACTGTTCAGACGCGCCTTGCATGGCCGTCTGTCCTGTCGATTGCTTCTACCAGACCGATCAGGGTGTGGTTCTGCATTCGAAGGATCTGTGCATCGGGTGTGGTTACTGCTTCTATGCGTGCCCGTTTGGTGCGCCGCAGTACCCGCAGGCCGGGAACTATGGATCGCGTGGCAAGATGGACAAATGTACCTTCTGCGCCGGTGGTCCTGAGGATGACATGAGTCAGTCCGAGTTCCAGAAGTACGGTCGCAACCGTCTGGCCGAGGGCAAGCTTCCGATTTGTGCGGAGATGTGCTCGACCAAGGCGCTTCTGGCCGGCGATGGTGACCAGGTTTCGAACATCTTCCGTGAGCGCGTTGTCGCCCGCGGGTTCGGATCCGGCGCCTGGGGCTGGGGTACGGCCTACTCGATCAAGAGCTAGCAGGCTGACAAAAAATCAGGCTCCTCCGCGGTGGCGGGGGAGCCTCATTAACCAGAGTTTCAACGAACTATCGGATCGCGCCGTTTCAACGGCGGGACAGGGGAGCTGGACGCCATGACCGGTCAAAAACTTACTGGCATGCTCGCGCTGTTGGCAGTTGCCGGATTTCTGCAGGCCTGCGAACAGGAAGAGCGTGGCCGGATCCTGCAATATGAAAAGGGCACCTATCTTGGGCCCGCTGATCAGAATTTGTCGGCAGAACAGCTACGTGAAATTGAAGTCAGGACAAACCTTCAGGCGTGGTACTAGGCGCCAACTGCCGGCGAGCCCAATGGCCGCCGGAACTAGAGAGGGATGAAATCATGATGCAAGGTAACGCATTCAGAATTCTCGCGCTGCTGGCTGTGCTGTTTTGTGGTGCGACAAGCCTTCCCGCCGACGCGGTTGCGCAGCAGGCAGGCGCCGTTCCGGGCGACTCGCTCGGGCTGAACTCGGACTCCGATCTGTGGCGTTTCGTGCGCACCGGCAATGCTGGCAGCACACAGATGAAAAACGAACTTTCGGCGGTGATGATCCAGTCGGAAGGCGACAACTGGCGCGCCATGCGTAACGGGCCGATTTCTGCCTTTGGCGGGATTGGTCTGATTGTTGTTATTTTCGTGCTTGGACTTTTCTACATGGTCCGCGGAAAGATCAAGATCGACAGTGGCCCGTCGGGCGATACGATTCTGCGATTTGGCACGATTGACAGATTTGCCCATTGGTTGATGGCAGGGTCGTTCGTGATCCTTGGTATCACCGGGCTCAACATGCTTTATGGCCGCTATGTCCTGCTGCCGGTGATCGGCAAGGATGCCTTCGCGGCGCTGACCGCGGCAGGTAAATACGCCCACAATTTCCTGGCCTTCGCCTTCATGGTTGGGCTGGCGCTGTCCTTCATCCTGTGGGTTCGTCACAACATCCCGAACAAGGTTGATCTGCAATGGATCAAGATGGGTGGCGGTATCGTCAAGAAAGGTGTTCATCCGCCGGCAAAGAAGTTCAATGCTGGTCAGAAGATCATCTTCTGGGCAGTGATGATTGGCGGTCTGTCGGTCAGCATGTCGGGAATCGCCCTGATGTTCCCGTTCCAGACAACGATGTTTGGCGACACATTCGCGCTTCTGAATGGCCTCGGCTTCAGCCTGCCGACAGATTTCTCGCCGCTGCAGGAACAGCAGCTGAACCAGCTGTGGCACGGCTTTGTGTCGCTGGCACTGATCGTGATGATCATGGCCCATATCTATATCGGTTCGGTTGGCATGGAAGGCGCTCTTGACGCGATGAATTCTGGCCGTGTTGATCGCAACTGGGCCAAGGAGCACCACAGCCTCTGGGTCGAGGAAGAAGACCAGAAGGCCGCCAAGCCGGCAGAATAGACCTGACGGCATCGGGTGACATTGTGGCACACCATGCTGACAGGGATCCATTGTGGCCGTCCGGACTTGTCCGGGCGGCTGCGTTTGCCGTGACGTTGTGCTTTATTGGCGGCGGCATGGCACAGGCATTTGACCGCTACACGGCACATGGTGGCCCGGTTCGCGACCTGACGCTGTCGCCTGATGGCAGCACGCTTGTCTCGGCGAGCTTTGACTATTCGGCGGTCATCTGGCAGGCGCCTGATATCACCGAACGGAACGTTCTCTATGCGCATGAAGCGGCGGTGAATACCGCCAGGTTCGCCCCCGATGGTGGCCTGCTGGCAACGGCAGGCGATGATGGGCGGATTTATCTTTGGCCGCAGCGTATCCTTGGCGACGAGGACCCGCAGCCCATCATTCTGGCAGGTCATCAGGGCAAGATCGTCAATCTGGCGTTTTCCGATGATGGCCAATATCTGGCCTCGGCAAGCTGGGACGGTTCCATTGGGATCTGGCCACTGAACAAGGGTTTTGAAGCGGCCGCGGACCGGAGCAGGTTCATCCTTGGCCATGACGGGCCGGTAAATGGTGTTCAGTTTTCTGCCGATGGGTTGCATCTCTACAGTGCCGGCTATGATGGCCAGATCCGTAAATGGCGTCTGGAAAATGGTGAGTATCTGCGAAGTGTTGTTCGCAATGGCTGGAGCGTGTCGGTCTTTGCCATTGATGAGGCGAATGACATCGTCGCCTACGGATCGTCCGATGGCACGATGAACATCGAAAGACTGTCCGACGGGGCCGAGGTGATGCGGCTTGGTGACGAACGTGTGCCGGTACTCGCGATCTATGGCAGTCCCGGCTACCAGATGCTGGCTTTTGGCAACGCCAAGGGGCGGGTCGTTGTGATCAACACCGCTGACTGGTCGATTGTTCGCGATTTCAACGCCGCCAATGGGCCGATCTGGTCGGTGGTGATCATGCCCGACGGAAAATCACTGGTTGTTGCCGGATTGGATGATTTCATCACCCGATGGGAATTGTTTGAATTTCCGCCTGAATTTCTGGAACGACCCGGGCCCGCGCGAAGATTTCACCCGACCGCCGCGATCAGCAATGGCGAGCGCCAGTTTGCCCGCAAATGCAGCGTCTGTCACACGTTGAGCCCGGATGGAAAGCGCCGCGCGGGACCAACGCTTTTTGGGGTTTTCGGGCGGATGGCGGGAACGCTTGAAGGCTATCCCTATTCAAGGGCGCTTCTTGATTCCGACATTGTCTGGAATGAGGAATCCATCAACCGTCTGTTTGCCGACGGACCTGATGTGGTGACGCCTGGCACAAAGATGCCGATCCAGCGGATGAAGAACGCGCAGGACCGCATCGACCTTGTAACCTTCTTGAAAATGGCCACCAAAGAGACAATAGTTGAATAGCGGGCGCCATTTGGCCACTGCCCGCTGGGGAGACAGAGATGAAAATGTTCCTTATCAGTACCGGCGTTGCCATCGTGATTGCTGTTGTTGCCTTTTACATGCTGCAGACAACCGGCATGGATACGGCGACGGTTCTGTCCGGACCGGATGTCCGGCTTTAGGCGACAGCTGACAGAGCATTTGCGCCGCGCCGCCATCGGCTGGACCGGAGGCAGGAAACATCGCGGCGTCGCCACCGCGACCTGCCTTGCCTTTTGTCTGTTTATTGAACCAGTCACAGGCTTTGGGTCGCGTGCTGCGCTGGCGGACCACGGGGTGGCCACCTACAGGGTTGCCGCGCCATCAATCATTGTTGTTGAGCCGACCTGGCCAGGCTATGGCCGCGCCGGGTTCGGGGCGCCGCCTGGCACCGCCCCTGCCGGCACAGGTGTCTATTTCGGCAATGGCACCGAGACACGCTATATCCTCACCGCGGCGCATGTCATTGCGCGGGCTGTTCGCGTCGAGACGGTGGACCCGGACGGTGCGCGCCATGACGCCATGATTGTCGCCGTTGATGGCGCGCGTGATCTCGCGGTTCTGAAAAGTGATCTGCCGGCTCCGCCAGTCACGCTCCGCCGCGACGACCCCGATGTTGGCCTTCATGCCTGTGCCATTGGCAACAGCTTTGGTCTTGGTCTCAGTTTCAGCTGCGGTGTGGTGTCGGCAATTCATCGCCGGGATGTGGGGTTCAATGCGATTGAAGATTTTGTGCAGACGGATGCGGCGGTCAATCCCGGCGCGTCAGGCGGGGCGCTTGTCGACGATCGGGGTCATCTGATTGGGCTGATTGACGGCATATTCACCAAGGAAGCGGACATTGACGCTGGAGTCAATTTCGCGGTGTCGGTTCCGATGATCCTTGAGTCGCTTGCCAGCATGCGGACCACCAGTCCCGATATACCGTTTCCCGACTGACCACACGCCGTTACTAGCGCGGGATATAGTCCGCCTTCCATTTCAGCACCACATTGAAGGACACCGAAATCCGGGGCACCTCGGCCATGTTCGGATGCACAAGATGATGAAGAAAGGCTGGCCAGAGAAGCAGGTCGCCACCAACCGGCAGAATGCGATGTTCCGGATCAACCTGACCATCGCCACGAATGGCGTTCATATTGGCCTGCGGCCGTGGGTCGAAAAAGCTGATGGACGCCGGGTTCAGATCGGACCGGTAGGTTTCCGCATCCGCCTGATCGGGGACATTCACATAATAGGTTCCCGACAACCAGGAATGCGGATGGTTGTGAAGATTGTGGTAATCCCCCCGAAAATTCACGTTGCCCCAGCCCTGAAGCGTCCATTCAAGCTGGTAGTCAATCCCCGCTGCGCCGGCATAATCGAGGATCGCCCGGTCACAGCATTGCCGTAGCCACTGAACCGCCGGATGATCCATGGTGAAAAGATTGTCAGCCGTATAATCAACCGTCATGTCGTCAATCTCGGCGTTGCGCTCCATGATCACCGCTGACAGAGCCGGGTTGGCCATTTCGGCGCCGGGGAGCCGCACCCGCATGAATTGCGTTGGCCAGAGATTCAGGAATTGCGGCTGTCCTTCCGCGGGGGGTGTGTCGGCCATGATGAAGACTCCTCACTGTTGCTCCGGGGGAGGATAACGTCTAAGCCGGGCTTGCGACAGCGGAGCATTGCCGCAGCGGTGAATTTTTGTTGCCGATCAGGCGCGCTGGCACCGCGTTGCGCGGCAATGTTCAATGAAATGGCAAATTCAATCGCCAGCTGTCTTGCAGAATGACCTGCGGAAATGCTTTGTTTGAAAGTGGAACATGCCGGTGTGAAATCTGTCTGTCATTACACGGCACGGTAGAGATGATTCTTGGAAATGGTGGCATGAAAGAGGCGGAACACTATTCAGACCCGACACCGTCAGCTCCATCATTGGCCGGCACCGGTGACGATGTCGGGCTGGAGGCTCCAGCCGGTGATGACGACACGCCACTGACCGACGCGTTGCTTGACCAGTTTTCAGCCTACTATCTTGTTGCTGTCCTGGCAGTCAGAGCGCTTGAAGAGGCACGGCGCCAGCGCGCCTTCGCCGAGGCCGGATAAGACTCCGTCAACGGTCATGAACGTCAATGGATCTGCTGGCATCGTCTCAGGGCGACCTCAACTGCCTCCTAGTATTGTGACTGACAAGGGCTTGCGTTGCCTGCCTGTGCGTGCATCCCTCTATTATTTTGAATAAAATGAAAAAGTCTCAAAACTATAACAGACGAATGACCGTAACAGAGGCTTTGGGGATGGAATTTGATTTTATCATTGTTGGCGCAGGTTCGGCCGGATGCGTGCTGGCCAACCGATTGTCGGAAAACGGACGGTATCAGGTCGCGGTGTTCGAGGCCGGTGCGCGTGATACCAATCCCTGGATCCACATCCCCGTCGGGTATTTTAAGACAATGGGCAATCCGGCAACGGATTGGTGCTACCGCACCGAACCCGACCCGGGTTTGAACGGGCGCGCCATCAACTGGCCGCGCGGGCGTGTGCTTGGGGGCAGCAGCTCGATCAACGGACTGCTTTATGTCCGGGGGCAGCCACAGGATTTTGATCATTGGCGCCAGCTTGGCAATGCTGGATGGGGTTGGGACGATGTGATGCCACTGTTTCGCCGCTCCGAGAATTGGGAAGGTGACGGACCAGGCGAGCGAGGGGATGTGCGCGGTACGGGCGGGGCACTCAACGTGTCGGCAGGCCGAGTGTCCCGGCCGGTGATCGACGCCTGGGTCGAGTCCGCGACAACACTCGGCTATCCACGAACTGCCGATTATAATGGTGAGGATCAGGAAGGCGTTGGTTATTTCCAGATGACGATGCGTAATGGTCGCCGCTGTAGCAGCGCCGCCGCATTTCTCAAGCCTGCCCGCAAGCGGGGCAATCTACATATCTTCACAAATGCGCAGACGGAAGCTGTGATCCTTGAGGGAAGGCGCGCGGTTGGCATTCGGTTGCGTCGAGGTAGCGAGCTGGTCGAGGCGCGGGCCCGCCGCGAGGTCATTCTGTCAGCTGGCGCGCTTGGCTCACCACACCTGCTGATGCTTTCGGGAATTGGCACCGGCACCGATTTGCAACAGCACGGAATCGACGTCGTGACCGATCTGCCGGGTGTCGGCAAGAACCTGCAGGACCATCTTCAGGCGCGCCCGGTTTACAGGACCACAGGCAGCACCATCAACAGTGAGACACGTCATCCTCTGCAATATGTGGGAATCGCGCTGGCATATGCGTTGCGGCGAACTGGCCCGATGGCGATGGCGGCCAGTCTCGGCACAGCCTTCCTGAAGACGCGTCCCGAACTGGAAACACCCGATATCCAGTTCCATATCCAGCCCTTCAGCGCCGACAGTCTAAGCGAGGGAACGCATGGCTTCTCGGCCTTTACCGCCTCGGTTTTGCAGCTTCGTCCCGAAAGTACAGGTCATCTGGAGTTGAAATCAGCCTCGCCTGATGACCATATCGCCATCCATCCAAACTATCTGGCGACAAAAACTGACTGCGAAACGCTTGTCGCCGGGATCAAGATAGCCCGCAAGGTATGCGCTGCCGACCCTGTTGCCTCCATGATCACCGGTGAACACGCGCCTGGTCCAAAAATTGCCGAGACTGACGACGCGGCCATTCTGGAATGGGCGCGCAACACGGCAACGACAATCTACCACCCGACCGGCACCTGTAAGATGGGTGGTGACAAGATGGCCGTTGTCGACGCAAGGCTGCGTGTGCATGGCATTGAGGGGCTTCGTGTCGCTGATGCTTCAATCATGCCGGTGATTACCTCGGGCAATACCAACGCGCCATCCATCATGATTGGCGAAAAGGCATCGGACATGGTGCTGGAGGACGCGGTGTGAATTTCGAAATGATCGCCGACATACTGTAGATCATTTTCGCCGACATTATTCTGTCTGGTGACAACGCGCTTGTCATCGGCATGGCCGCTGCCGGACTCGCACCTGAATTCCGTCGCCGCGCGATCATGATTGGTATGCTGATGGCGGCCGTCATGTGGATTGTTTTCGCCGTCATCACCTCGTTCCTGATCTCGATCAAGGGCATTCTTGTCGCGGTGAATCTGCAGACGGCCTGGCTCAGTCCGCCAGTGGCCTTGTCGGCCTATTTTCTGAAGGGCGTGGTGCCTGATTGGGACCTGAAGGATATCTATCTTGGCATGATGCAGTTCATGGTGATCCAGGTGATTGGGTTGGCTTTGATCTTCATCTTCCCAAAGCTGGTGCTATGGCTTCCCACAATGATTTATGAAGACTGAGCCTGCGATGAGACGGCTGCTGTCAATGCCAGATGGCGCTCGTGGATGGCGTTAGAGGGCATCGTCTTGCCGCTTCCCAAATCATGCCGGTGATCATCCCGGGCGATGTTGGCGCGCCGACCATCAAGACCAGCGCGCCAGCGTCTGTTTGCTCCGCTGGCGATGCGTCACAGACAGATTGCTAGGCCTTGACGGCAGTCATGAAGCGGTCACGAATGACAACTGGGTCCATTGTGATCACTGGCATCTTGGCATTGCCGCTTTCGCATTTGCAGACAATTATCGTCATCTCACCAGAGTCCAGTGCCTCTTGAAGCACCCGTCCTGTATCTTCAGCGGAACATTCGATCACATTTTCACAACCGCAGGCTTCAGCCACCTTGCTGAGCGAAGTCTTGCGTCCAGCATAGGTCGGCTGATCACCAGTCGAGCCATAGGAGCCATTGTCGATAATCAGCAGAATGAAGTTGCCAGCCGGGTTGTTCGCGATGGTCGGCAATGTTCCCAAATTGGTCAGAACAGATCCATCTCCGTCAATCGAAATGACCGGTTTTGGCTGTGACAGCGCAAGTCCCAATCCAATTGAAGACGCCAGTCCCATGGTGCCAAGCATGTAGAAATTGCTTGGCTGGTCATCGATGGCATGAAGCTCTTGGCTGGGAATTCCTATGTTGCAAACCACCAGCTGATTGCGAAGGATGGGCGCGATTTCCTTCAGTATCTCGGATCGAATCATCTCAATATCCCCCCCAGAACGATGCGTCTGTCAGAATGGCAACCGGCTTGTTGCACATGAATGTGTATTTGAGGATCTTGTCGAATTCCTCGACATCATCGCGTTGATGGAAGTGATAGGTCGGGATATGCAGCTGCGCCAGCAATGCCTTTGTATGGACAGCCATCTCAACCTGACATGCGACTGGCTCGCCAAGTTCGCCGCGATAGGAAATCAGCATTGGCAGTGGCATCCGGTAGAACTGTGTAAGCGTCGCCAGGGTGTTGATTGTCACACCGATCGCTGTGTTCTGCATGATGATTGCGGGACGCTTGCCCCCCATGAACGCACCGGCGCATAAACCCATACCCTCGTCTTCCTTGTTGGATGGGATATGATAGATTTCCTTGCGCGCATCAATCTCGTCAATGACCCCGGCCAACTGTTTGCACGGCACTGTTGTCACGAAAGATACGTCATTCGCAACGAAGTCATCGACGATCCTCTTGTTTATATCCTCTTGCATTTTGTCTCTCTCTGTAACCTTTTCCGCGAGATGAAAACCGGTTTCTCTAGTTGTCTGATATTACCGCCATCTGGCTTAAGAACCTATGGAGCCAGGATGATTTTCGGTGATGCCACCTTATGGGCTCTGAGATCAGAAAAAGCCGCCGCACCATCCTTGAGGTCGCGCATTTCTATCCAGTCCAATGTGCCAAGATCACCGTTGAAGATGGCCGCTGCGGTATTGCGGAAATCTTCGGAAGTGTAGGTATAGGTGCCCATAAAGGTGATTTCCTGCAATGTCAGGCGCCGTGAATCGATGCCGCCGCTTGCCTCCCCAAGGCCAATATGAACAATAACCCCGCCAGGACGAGCATATTTGCAGGCCAGCGCGCGGCTTGAGGCATAACCAACAGCATCAATCACGATATCGAACTGACCATTTGGATCCAGCCTGTCCGGTTCGATGGCCCAGTGTCCACCTGCCTGCTCGACGATCGCGCGGCGATCTGCATTCGGCTCAAGGATCACAGTGTCCTCCACACCGAAATTTGCGAGGCTGAGGGCGCTGCCAAGACCGATGGCGCCGCCGCCTATCACCAGTGCCGAAGCGCTATGTGTTGAAACAAGGTTGGTTGCAAGGCGTGAGGCATGCCAGCCACACGCGACTGGTTCGGCCAGAGCCGCCTTTTCGAGAGGCACATGATCAGGAACCGTGATGACATTGGCTTCTGGCATGGTTAGCCATTGGGCAAAGGCACCTTCACGAGGCGGCATGGAAATGATCTGGCGGCTGGCACACAGATTGTCACGACCAGCGACACAGTCAGCGCATGTGCCGCATGTGACCAGTGGATTGACAGTCACGCGTTCGGCGTCACGTTTGCCACCGGATATGGTCCCGGCCGCTTCATGGCCAAGGATGAGTGGTGCCGGACGGCGCTCATCATGTCCAAGATAGGCGTGCATGTCGGATCCACAGATGCCGCATGCCTCGACACGGATCAGAACCTCGTCATGCTGTGGAACCGGATCCGGGGCGTCCCGAAATCCCAGATTTTCGGGGCCGTCATAAATAAGAGCCTTCATTTTGCGGTGAACCCCCCATCAACCATCAGAACCTGACCCGTCACATAGCTTGAGGCTTCAGAACATAGAAACAGAAGGGGGCCGTCCAGATCCTTGAGTTCCCCATTTCTGTTCATGCATGTCTGTGCGGCGTTGCGTGCCGCCCGCTCGCCATCGGCGAACACCGGGGCCGTAAGCTCGGTTGGAAAGAAGCCAGGGCCAATGGCGTTGGCGGTAATGCCATGCTGTGACCAGGCTTCCGCCATGGCGCGGGTAAGCTGTGCGATGGCACCCTTGCTGGCGCCATAGGCGATGCCGCCAGGAAAAGCACGCAGCGTTTGCAGCGAGGCAAAATTAACAATCCTGCCCCACCCTCTGGCCTGCATCTGGGGCACCAACGCCTGACTCAGAAAGAAGGGTGCTGATAAATTGAGGGCGATGGTGGCATCCCACCCCTCAGCTGTCACTTCGTCGGCGGTTTGACGCAAATTGACCCCGGCAGCGTGGACAATGATGTCCGGTGCGCCAAAAGGTGTGCTGATGGCGGTTTTCAGCTCGTCCAAATTTTCTCGATCAGCGACATCTGCAACGACAAACGCCGCGTTGTCTCCACTTGCGGCCTGCCATTGCGCCAAACGCGACTCACGACGCGCCACGCCGACAACCTGCGCGCCAGCCGCCAGCAGGGTGTCTGCGGCCCTCAATCCAAGGCCGGAGCTGGCGCCGGTAACACATGCAATTTTGCCAGTCAGGTCAAAGAGGCCGATAGGGTCAGTCATTTGCTGTCAGATCAAAGACTTCATTTGGAAAATATTTCGCAAGCCTGACATCGGCTGCGCGGGCGTGACCTTCCATGCCTTCGAGACGCGAAATGCGTGCCGTCGCTTCGGCGATCTGCTTCGCGCCTTCGCGTGTGGATTTCTGCCAGGTCACAATTTTCATGTATTTGTGAACTGACAGTCCGCCAGTGTAACGGGCCGCGCCTGATGTTGGCAGGACGTGGTTGGTGCCGGACGCCTTGTCACCGTATGAGACCGTTGTCTCTTCGCCGAGGAACAGCGAGCCATAGCATGTCAGGCGGCCCAGCCACCAATCCAGATCTTCGGCCTGAACCGTCAAATGCTCTGGCGCGTATTCATCGGACGTGGCAGCCATTTCCTCGCGGTCCGAGCACAGGATCACCTCGGCATAATCGCGCCATGCAGCTGTCGCATTGTCACGATTTGTCTCAGGCAGATCGTCGATCAGGGTCGGCACCAGCTCCATGACCTTTTCAGCCAGTGGCCGATCATCTGTCACCAGCCAGACCGGCGAGTTGTAGCCATGTTCGGCCTGCGATACCAGATCGGTGGCCACAATCATGGCGTCGGCCTTCGCGTCAGCCAGAATGAGACTGTCTGTCGGGCCGGCAATCATGTCGATGCCAACGCGGCCAAAGAGAATTCTCTTTGCCTCTGCAACAAACTGGTTGCCGGGACCGACAATGATATTTGCCTCTGGCATGCCAAACAGCCCAAAGGTCATTGAGGCGACGCCCTGAACGCCACCCATGGCCATGATTTTGTCAGCGCCGCAAATATGGGCTGCAAAAATGATGGCGGGAGCAATGCCCACGCCTGGACGTGGCGGGGAACATGCGATGATCGATTCGCAGCCGGCCACCTTGGCCGTGGTTACGGTCATCACCGCGCTGGCGATATGGCTGTAACGGCCACCGGGAATGTAACAACCGGCAGCGCTCACCGGAATGGCGCGCTGGCCAGCAACAAGGCCAGGTACGATTTCATACTCGATATCGGCGATGGTTTTTTTCTGCTGCTCGGCAAATCGGCGGACATTGTCGTGTGCAAAGCGGATGTCATCCTTTACCTTCTCCGGCACCAGTTCACACGCAGCATCGATTTCCTCTTGCGTCAGAATGATGTTGCCATCGTATTTGTCGAATTTTGCCGCATATTCCAGCGCCACAGAGTCGCCGCCAGCTTCAATATCGCCAAGAATTTTCTGAACCGTCGCCGTGACATCCGACGCGTCGGTTGTGGATGTGCGATTTGACTCTTTCAGATATGTGCGTGTCATCGTCTGGAAACCCTATTGGTAAATTTCAGGTAGTAGACTTGTCGAGATCGCTGGCACGAACGCAATCAGCAACACAACGACAAGCATGCAAAGGACGAAAGGTACGGCGCGCGCGGCGATTCTCAGGATCGACTCGCCGGTAATGCCCGATACCACAAACAGGTTCAGCCCCAATGGTGGTGTGATGAACCCAACGCCAAGAGCCGTGATCATCATAACGCAAAACTGGATCTCATTCATGCCGATATTATCGGCAAGCGGCTTGAGGATTGGCGCGAGGATAACGATATTCGGCGTCGTTTCCATGACGCATCCAGCCGCGATCAGAATGCCAATCATCATCAGGATCAGCAGATAGGGATCATCTGTCAGCGAGGTTGCCGCGCCAACAAATCCTTGTGGCACTCCCATGATCGCAAGCGCCTGTGCCAGCGGCAACGAAAACGCGATGATGGGGAGAATGACACCGTTAACCTTGGCCGAACTGACCAGCATTGCCGGAAAATCGGACAGTTTCAGCGTTCCCAGGATGAAGCCGATAATGATGGTTACAATAACCGCTGTCGCGCCAGCCTCGGTCGGGGTCAGTCGTCCGGAAAAGATGCCGTAGAAAATGATCCCTGGAACGATGAACGCATACCATCCCGATTTTACAGACGCCACAAGTCTGGCAAACCATTCGGAAAAGGTGATCAGCCCACCTTGCTCATAGGCATGAATGCGGTTCATGACGATGTTCGTCACCAGGATCGCTGTCAGGATCGCAAGCCCCGGGATGACGGCGGCCAGGAACAGAGTCGATGCCGATATGCCAAGCACGAGACCAATCACGATATAGGCAATTGATGGCGGGATCAGGATCCCTGTACACGCGCCCGCCGCGACCAGCGCGCAGGCATATGGGCGTGAATAACCCGACTCGACAAGCCGTGCGATCGTCATCCGTCCCACCGCAGCGGCGCCTGCCGCATCGGAGCCTGAAATGGCGGAAAACATGCCACAAACCAGAACAGTCGCCGACCCGAAACCGCCTTTGGCCCAACAGGTCAATGCCTCTGCAACATCAAGAAATTTGCGTGACAGGCCCGCGCGAACAAGAACATCGCCGGTCAGGATGAAAAGTGGCACGGCTGTCAGGGCGAATGCATCAATGCCGTCGAACAGACTCTCGCCAACAAGGCTGAGCGGCAGGTCGCCGGACATCAGCAACATGGTGATTGCCGCTGCGCCGATGGCCGCCCAGACGGGAATAGCCAGGGCGATCAGGCCAACAAACAGGATGACTGGAAGATAAAAATCCCAGCCAAGCTCTACTGTCTGATTAAGTGTGTTCCACAGCATCGCCAGATCACTCAGTCAAAAAGTTTATCGCCTTCATAAACGGGCGTGCCGTTACGAAGGCTGTTAATGTCGTTACGAAGCGACTGCAAGAGACGCCAGATCATAAGCGCAAACCCAATGGGCACCGCCATGAGGAACCACACCATGGACACCCTGAGGCCATGACTGACTGATCCGAATTTGGCTGAAACCAAAACGGTCTCGAATGACCAGTACAGGGCGATGACTGCCACGCCCATCATCATCAGGTCACCAAGGATATATGTCAGCGCCTTGGCGCGTGGTCCGAGGTAATTCAACAGGACGTCAATCCGGATATGCGCGCGCTCCCTGACCGCGGCGGCAGCGCCAATCCAAGCAAGATAGATAAAGGAATAGCGGACGATTTCCTCGCCCCATATCGACGAATAGGCGAAGACCTCGCGGCGCAACACTTCCACGGCCATGGTCGCGACAAGCATCACGTAGAAGATCAGAAGCAACCAGCGTTCGGCATTCCGGTCTATGAGGCGCAGCGCGTTCATGGATATATCCCTTTGAGGGTGCCTTGCCACGGAATTGGCAATTTCGTTCTAGAGGGGCGCCGTGAATAATTCTTTACCATTCTGGTCTGCATCAGGTGGTCAAGCCCGGTTGGTAAAGTTGAAAAACGAATTGGTGGGCACAAAACGAATTCGTGCCCACCGTTGATCTTAGGCGTCGTGTACGTAGTACTTGCCTTGGGTGTTCGCGGCGTCTTCCAATTTGCCGAAATTGGCCATTGAACCCGCAAGCTCCTTCTTGAAGGAGTCCCACTCAGAGCGCTGATACCCACCAGCAGCTTTCCACTCGGCAAGCTGATCATCGCTGAGAGAGTGGAACTGAACCCCTGACTTTGCAAGCTCGGACATCGCATAGCCACGAGCTGCAGGTACTTTTGCAAGGTTCATGTGACCGGTCATCTCAGACCCCCACATGACGCCTTCCTGGACGTCTGATGGCAGGCTGTTGAACCACTCGAGGTTACAGGAATAAACCTGGCTGTCCGGAACGGCCTGCGTGAATGTGACATGGCTCAGGATATCCTTGAAGCCAAACACATACAGCGCGCCAACGGATGGATCCAGAGCGTCGGCAACACCCTGCTTGATGGCCGAAGGTGTTTCACCCCAGGCCACTGGCGTCGGGTTGGCGCCAACCATCCGGTAATATTGCTGAAGCATCTTTGATCCAGGGACGCGGAACTTCACACCGGACAGATCGCCAGGTGTGATGACGGCTCCGGCGCCACCCTTGCGAACGGCAACAACCCGCGGGTCAATGTTGACGTAGAACAGGGCCTTGAAGCCATTCTGCTCGACCTTCGGGTGGACTTCCTTGTTCCAGAAGTCGGAATGTACCAGATTTGTGAAGCGCTGGTTCGAGCCACACAGATACGGCATGTTGATCAAATCAACCGTGGAGGCAAATGGCGCAAAGTTGGACAGCGAATGCTGAGCAGCCTGGATGGTGCCTGACTGGACCTTCTGTACAAGCGCGCCGCCAGCACCAAGCTGGCCACCAGGTGCAAGCTTTACATACACCTTGCCGTTTGTTGCGTTCTGGATGTTCTCCTTGAGATCCAGCTGCAGGATTGGGTAGCTGCGCGATGCGCCAAGGACATAGGCTGTGGCAACTGTCATTACATGATCAGCCGCTTTTTCACGCTCACGTTCCTCGGTGGCTGTCTGCGCTATGGCTTCCTTCGACCACAGCATGCCATTGGCTCCAACAATGAGCGCTGCTGTGAAGCTGCCGCCTGCGGCAAGCTTCAAGAAGTTGCGCCGCTCAACGGATTTCAGTTCTTGTGTATCGTCGTTCAATTTCTTTCCTCCCGAAACGAGCCTAATCAGGTTGTCTTCCCTTGCTTTCGGCTTCGTTCTTTAATATCGCAGCAACAAACAAGGTTACCGCCGCGAGCAAGACCAGCATTTCAGACACATCGTTCAAAAAAGGTGCGCGGGTCATGGACCCGATAACCACATTTGATGCGAAGACCCCGAATGCCAACGTTGACGCCACTAGCAGCATGTTTTGCCTCCTAGTCTCATGACATCGACAAAAACCGTAAGCGCTTACATCATCAAAATGCAAGGATTAAATGTAAGGGCTTACATTATTGGGAATAAATTTGGTTTTGTGTGAGTTGCTATTGGCGAAACCTGCTTTTTAGGCTTTGATCATGGAGATTCTTCACTCGTGAAACCCCTTCGCACAGCCAGTCAGAATGTTGTGTGTGTTAAGGCAGGACGCTGATGGCCACTCGCTCAGTACCAACATTGGATGACGTTGCGAAGCGGGCCGCTGTGTCAACCGCGACCGTCTCGCGATGTTTGAATTCGCCTGAGCAGGTCAGCGAATCGACCCGCAATCGCGTCAATGAAGCTGTAATGGCGCTTGGCTATACGCCGAATTTTGGCGCAAGAGTGATGGCGGCCAAGCGGACCAACACCATCGGGGCCATTATCCCCACCATGGAAAATGCCATTTTCGCTCGTGGCCTGCAGGCATTTCAGGATGAGTTGCGGACCAAGGGATATACGCTTCTGGTTGCCAGTTCCTCATACAAATCCGATGTCGAAGAAGAGCAGGTGCGAGCTTTGATTGCCCGCGGTGCTGATGGACTGCTGCTCATCGGTCATGATCGCAGCACGACGATTCTGAACTATCTTGCCGCACGGAATGTGCCGGCGCTTGTCGCGTGGGCGCATGATCCGGACGCTGTTCTGCCGTCGATCGGGTTTGATAATTTCGAGGCGATGTGCGCTCTTGCCAGAAAGGTTATCTCCCTTGGGCACAAAAGGATTGGTCTGATCTCGGCGGCAACAGAATCAAATGACCGGGCTCGGGCGCGCGTCCTGGCTGTACGTTACGTCATGGAGGAGGCCGGCATATCGCTGGACAACCTCAACGTCATCGAGACCGAGTATGGGATTGAAACAGGGGCGATGGCATTTCAGGCCCTGATGAATAGCGGCCAGGCCCCCACAATCGTCTTTTGTGGCAATGACGTTCTGGCTGTTGGTGCCATGAGGCAGGCACAGAAGATGGGCATCAATGTGCCAGCCAACATTTCAATCACTGGATTTGATGACATTGAAATTGCACGTGTCGTTGTGCCCGAACTGTGTACGGTGCATGTGCCGCATCGAAAGATGGGCGCCAGGGCGGCCGGTATATTGGTTGACATGGTGGAAGGCCGACCATTCCCCCATACCACGCAGTTGGATGTCACCGTGGAAATTCGTGGGTCGCTGTCCGCGGCGCGCTGATCACCTGATTATACGACTGTTTAAATTAATCTGATGGCTGACTTAAGCAATCGTTTATATTTTTGCATGGCAAAAAGTATACGATCGTTTAAAGTGTGAATATGCAGAGCCGAATGACAGCCATCTCAGCCAGAACAGCCGATGCCATCCTGGCGGCGGCCCGCAGGCGGTTTTCCAGCCATGGCTATGATGGAACCGGACTTCGAGCGATTGCAGATATGGCCGGTGTGAACGTGGCGTTGATCGGCCGGTATTTCGGATCGAAGGAAGGGTTGTTTCTTGCGGCGGTGCCGCCGACACTTGATATCAGCGCGCTGATGGGCGGACCCATGTCGGAGTTTGGCATGCGGGCGGCAACCATCATGGATATGAGGTCGCATCGCGGTTTTGACCCGATGCTGGCCCTTATTCGCGCTGCCGCCAGCCCGGCCTGTGCGCCAGCATTGAAAACGGCTCTCGACAGGCAGGTGATTGCGCCGCTGGCAATGCGTCTTGACGGAAGGGATGCCCGCCCGCGCGCCGGAATGATTCTCGCGACGATGGCGGGGTATGACCTCATGATACGGGTCATCGGTATTGAAGCGTTGCAAGGCGCGACTGGTGCGCAACGCCGTGACGGTCTTGCGGCGGCGTTGCAGCATATTGTCGATATGGATGCCAGTCCGGGATGATGATGGCATGTGCCTGCCTTGCCGGGTAAAGCCGGGTCAGGGGGTGTTGCGCCAGCGCCAGCGAGGATTGAAGGTCGCATGTGGTTGACATCACGGTGCTGGCACCCATTTCGGCACCATGACGAACTGCACACCCCTTCCGAAAACCTTTGCCAGCACAGAGGCGATGGCCGAATTCGTGGCCACCCTGTCTGGTGAGGCTGTTGCCCCCGCAGGTGATTCCGCATCATCAAAGGGCGGCCGCATGGCTGGCGAGGCTGCGCTTGCCGCTGTCGACCCGGTTGCCTATGGCGCCAGTCGCAACCATCTGGACGGCGCGGTGACGCGTCTGTCGCCTTATCTGCGGCATGGGATCCTCAGCCTTGACGAGGTTCGCAATCATGCTCTTGGCAAGGTTGCCGATCCGCGGCAGGCCGAGAAATTCATCCAGGAGCTTGCCTGGCGGGATTACTGGCAGCGCATCTATCTAGCCCACCCGGACCGCATCTGGAATGACGTGGAGGTCTACAAGACCGGGTTTGACGCCGCCGAATATGAAACGGCCATGCCGCAGGATATCACCGAGGCGCGGACTGGTGTGGCCTGCCTCGATCAGTTCATCACCATGCTCTATGACACAGGCTATCTTCATAATCATGCCCGCATGTATCTTGCGGCCTATGTTGTGCATTGGCGACGTGTTCGCTGGCAGGCCGGCGCGGCATGGTTTCTTGAACATCTGATTGATGCCGATCCGGCAAGCAACAACCTGTCCTGGCAATGGGTTGCCAGCACTTTTTCAAAGAAGCCCTATATCTTCAATCTCGAAAATGTCGCGAAATATACCGGTCATGACATCAACACCCGCATGGCTGACAACCGGGTACTCGCCTATTCCTATGAACGGCTGAGTGAATTGCTGTTCCCGAATCTGGAGCCGGCGCATGACTGACCTGATCTGGCTTCATGAGGGCGCGCTGCGGCGTACACATCCTGTTTTCGCGATGGCGGATAAAGGGGCGTCGGCGCTGTTCATCTGGGACCGGGCCAGATTTGACGCGGCCCATATTGGCGCGCGACGTCAGCTCTTCATCTATGAAACCCTTGTCGAGCTTGACCTTGATATCTTCGAGGGTGACGCGGCCCAACTGTTGCCGCGCCTTGTCGCGGCGCAGGGGGCCAGCCGTCTGCTGGTGCCGGCAAGCCCCGATCCGGCCATCATGAAACAACTTGCCGGAATCAGCCAGGCCCTGCCCGGGCTGGCTGTCGAAATCATTGCGGACACCTCCTTCGTGACTCTTGCCAAAGAGCCAGATCTTGGCAGGTTTTTCCGCTACTGGAACAAGGCACGAAAGAGCGCGCTTCGCCCGCACGGTGTCTGAGGCATCGGCCGTTGCCGGGCCATGGCCGCCGATACGCCCTGAAAGCCATTGATCCGCGCTGTGTCTTTCCGATAAACTCCGCGCCTCACATGACCGATGTTCCGGGATTTTCAGATGACTGATATTCTTGCCGAACTCGAGGCAAAGCGCGTCAAGGCCCGCCTCGGTGGAGGGCAGCACCGTATTGATACGCAGCATGGCAAGGGCAAGCTGACCGCGCGCGAGCGTATCACCCTGCTTCTTGATGATGCCTCATTCGAGGAATGGGACATGTTCGTCGAGCATCGCTGCCATGATTTCGGCATGGAGGAGATGAAGGTTCCCGGTGACGGGGTTGTTACCGGGTATGGCACCATTGGTGGCCGTCCAGTTTTCATCTACTCGCAGGATTTCACCGTGCTTGGCGGATCGCTGTCCGAAACCCATGCTGGCAAAATCTGCAAGATCATGGACCAGGCCATCAAAACAGGCATTCCGCTGATCGGGTTGAATGATTCGGGTGGGGCGCGGATCCAGGAAGGTGTCGCCTCGCTTGGTGGTTATGCCGAGGTGTTTCAGCGCAATGTGCTGGCCTCCGGTGTGGTGCCGCAGATCTCGCTCATCATGGGTCCCTGTGCTGGCGGCGCCGTCTATTCGCCTGCGATCACAGATTTCATTTTCATGGTTGAGGGGTCGAGCTACATGTTCGTCACCGGGCCTGATGTTGTGAAGACAGTGACGCATGAGGATCTGACAGCCGAGGAACTTGGCGGCGCGAAAATGCACAGTCGTGTCTCAGGCGTCGCCCATGGCGCGTTCGAAGATGACGTTGAAATGCTGATGCAGACCCGGGCTTTGATGTCATTCCTGCCGCTCTCGAACCGAGAAGACGCACCTGTGGTGTCCTGTCACGACCCGATTGACCGCCCTTCGGCGGTTCTTGACCAGATCATTCCGGCCAACGCCAACATGCCCTATGACATGCGCCAGGTGGTGCTGCAGATTGTCGATAATGGCGAATTCTTCGAGATCCATACAAATTATGCCGCCAACATCATTGTCGGGTTTGGCCGCATAGATGGCCGCACCGTTGGTATTGTCGGCAACCAGCCGATGGTTCTTGCCGGCTGTCTCGATATTAACGCCTCACGCAAGGCGGCGCGTTTTGTGCGGTTCTGCGATGCGTTCAACATTCCGCTTGTGACGCTTGTCGATGTGCCTGGCTTCATGCCGGGCCTGGCGCAGGAAACAGGTGGCATCATCTCGAACGGCGCCAAGCTGTTATTTGCCTATGCCGAGGCCACTGTGCCGAAAGTGACCTTGATCACCCGCAAGGCCTATGGCGGTGCCTATGACGTCATGGCCTCGAAACATCTTCGCGGCGATGTGAACTATGCATGGCCAAGTGCCGAGATCGCGGTGATGGGGCCGGAAGGCGCGGCGCGGATCATTTTCCGCGAGGACGCCAAGGACCCGGACAAACTTGCCGCGAAGACCGATGAATATCGCGAGAAATTCGCGAATCCGTTTGTTGCCGCCGGCCGTGGCTATCTCGATGATATCATCATGCCGCGAAATTCGCGCCGCCGGATCGCGCGGGCGCTGACCATGCTGGCTGACAAGCAGCTGGAGAATCCGGCGCGCAAACATGACAATCTTCCACTCTGATCAGCTGATTTACGCCGGGGCTCGAAACCATGTTCGATAAGATCCTGATTGCCAATCGTGGCGAAATCGCCTGCCGGATCATGCGCACCGCAAAGCGTATGGGGATCGCCACAGTTGCTGTCTATTCGGATGCGGATGCCGGTACACCGCATGTCATCATGGCTGATGAGGCGGTTCATATCGGTGGTGCCGCCTCGGCCGACAGCTATCTTCGCGCCGACCGGATCATTGAAGCGGCACAGAAGACCGGTGCCAAGGCGATCCATCCCGGCTTCGGCTTCCTGTCTGAAAATGCCGCCTTCGTGACAGCGGTCGAGGAGGCGGGCATCGCCTTTGTCGGGCCGGCGCAAAAAGCTATCGCGGTGATGGGCGACAAGATTGAATCGAAGGCGCTGGCCGAGTCTGCCGGTGTGTCGATCGTTCCCGGCACCCCGGGCGCGGTTGAGGATGTCGACTCCGCCCTCGCCGCGGCTGCCGAGATTGGCTATCCGGTGATGGTCAAGGCCTCGGCCGGCGGTGGCGGCAAGGGCATGCGGGTTATCGAAACTGCCGATGATCTTCCCGATGGCATGCGCGCCGCGATGAGCGAGGCACAAACAGCCTTTGGCGACTCACGGGTGTTCATTGAGAAGTTCGTTGTTCAGCCGCGTCATATCGAGATTCAGCTTCTGGCTGATCAGCACGGCAATGTGGTCTATGTCGGTGAACGCGAATGTTCGATCCAGCGGCGGCATCAGAAGGTCATCGAAGAGGCACCAAGCCCCTTCATCTCGCCGGAAACCCGTGCCGCGATGGGACAACAGGCTGTGGATCTGGCGCGGGCTGTCGACTACCGATCGGCCGGAACAGTGGAATTCATCGTTGGCGCCGATCAGGATTTCTATTTCCTGGAGATGAATACACGGCTTCAGGTCGAACATCCGGTGACCGAGATGGTCTATGGGCTGGACCTTGTCGAACAGATGATCCGCGTTGCCGCAGGCGAAAAACTGACAATCTCGCAGGATGATATTGTCGCCGATGGCTGGGCCATTGAGGCACGTGTCTATGCCGAGGATCCGGCCCGCGGTTTCCTGCCGTCGATAGGCCAGCTGATCCGTTATCGCGAACCCCGCGGGGAAAGCGTTCGTGTCGATTCCGGGGTCGAGGAAGGTGGCGAGATTTCGATGTATTACGACCCGATGATCGCCAAGCTGGTGGCGCACGCGCCAACCCGCGACGCTGCGATCACAAGACTGCATCTTGCGCTTGACCATTACGAAATCGACGGCATCGCCAGCAACAGGCAGTTCCTGTCTGCGGTGCTGGAGAATGACGCCTTCAAAAGCGGTGATCTGACGACCGGCTTCATTGCCGCGGAATTCGATGGCGATTTTCTTGCCGGACCGCCTGATGCGGCGGCAGCTTCCGGGCTGGCCGGGCTTGGAGTGGCGATCGCTGCGCTGCATGATGAAGATCGGCATTTTTCCACGCCTGCCCGTGATTTTGTCGCCGTTGACCAGACAGGAAACAGGATGATGGTCGAGGTGGTCAGTCTGACCACGCGCGGCGCCAAGCTTGTCGTCGATGGCAAAACCATTGTCATATCGGGGCGCATACAAAGCCCGGTGCATCTGTTCGATGGCACAATCAATGAAGAGCCTGTCGCCGTGCAGATCCGCCAGCAAGGCCATCGCGTGACCCTGTCGCGCGGTGCCGGGCGGCTGGCACTGACAGTGCTGCCTGCGAGGTTCGCGCCGATGCTTGACCATATGCCGGCGCCTGACGAGGGTGCCGGTGCCGACGAGATCATGGCGCCGATGCCGGGTCAGATCACCAAGCTTCTTGTGGCAGCCGGAGACGAGGTCCGCAAAGGTCAGGACGTCGCCATCATCGAGGCGATGAAGATGGAAAATGTTCTGTCATCCGAGGCCGCTGGGACGGTGAGGTCGATCGAGGTTGCCATCGGCGACAATCTGAATGTCGACGACCTGATCATGTCTCTCGATCTTGCCGAGGATGACAGCTAGCTGGACGAGTCCTCGCGGATCATCTGCGCGGCCTTTTCGGCGATCATGATTGTTGGTGCGTTGGTGTTGCCAGACACAAGCGCCGGCATGATCGAGGCATCGACAACCCGCAATCCATCAACGCCGTGAACGCGAAGTCGAGGGTCGACAACATCGCCGCGCGCCGGGTCCGGGCCCATACGGCAGGTCGATACCGGATGATATAGAGTCACGCCCGTGGCCCGCGCATAGGCCAGAAGATCCGCATCATCGGCTTTGGCTGGTCCGGGTTTCATCTCATGATCGACATGCGGGGCCATCACTTTGCTGTCCATGATCTGGCGGGCGATTCGCATGCCGGCCACATGCACCCGGCAATCTTCCTCGGTGGCCAGGTAATTGGGCCGGATCAGCGGTGGTGCCATCGGGTCGGCGCTGCCGATATGAACGCTTCCCCGGCTTTCGGGACGCAGCTGACAGGGGCCGAATGTCACCCCCGGAAAGTTGTCAAACTGGCGCTTTTCGGGATTGGCAAAGCTGGCATGCGCGATGTGGTACTGGATATCCGGTCCGGCAAGGCCGTCGCGGCTTCGCACAAAGCCGGCAAGCATGCCTGCCGGCATTGACAGCATGCCGCGGCGGGTCAGCCCGTATTTTGCGATCTCCAACGCCAGGCCAAGCCCATGCGCGCGCTTGTTCAGCGAGATATCGCTTTTCAGCCGCCAGGACAGGCGTGAGATGTAATGGTCGGTCAGGTTCGCGCCAACGCCGGCAAGACTGTGCCGTGTCTGGATGCCTTGCCCGGCAAGAATTTCGGGGTCGCCAATGCCTGACAGCTCAAGAATCTGTGGTGACTGGATGGCGCCGGTGCTAAGGATCACCTCACGTCCGGCCTTGACGGTGATATCGCGTCCGGCCTGCCGAAAATGAACGCCGGTGACCCTTGGCGCTGTCGTGGCATCGTCTGCAAGGATAAGCCCGGTGACATGCGCGCCGGTTATCACGCGCAGGTTCGGGCGCCGTCGTGCCGGGTCCAGATAGGCTTTCTTGGCCGAGAAGCGAAGCCCGTTTTTCTGCGTTACCTGGTAATAGCCGAACCCGTCCTGGCTGGCGCCATTGTAATCGCGGTTATGCGCATAGCCACAAGACTGCGCGGCCTCGATCAGCAGGTCCAGCGCCTCGTATCGGGTGCGCAGCGCGGCAACATTAAGCGGTCCGCCGCGGGCGTGGAATTCATCTGTGTCGTCGGCAAATTCGCAATTTTCGGCGCGCCGGAAGAAGGGCAGCACGTCGGCAAAGCTCCATCCCGGATTGCCGCGCTGCGCCCAGCCATCATAATCGGCGGCCTGGCCACGGACATAGAGCATGGCGTTGATGGCCGAGGACCCGCCGAGAACCTTGCCGCGTGGCTGCTTGATCCTGCGATCATCATATCCGGGTTCCGGTTCGGTCTCGAACATCCAGTTGATGGCCGGGTTGACCATCGTCTTGATATAGCCGGCCGGAATATGGATCAGCGGGTTGCGATCCTCGCCGCCAGCTTCAAGAAGCACCACCGAGGTTGAAGGGGTCTCACTCAGACGCGCGGCAAGAACACAGCCTGCCGACCCGCCACCAACAATCACAAAATCTGCGATGAAATCTTCTTCCGACATGGCGTGATGGTGCCGTGTTTACAGGGGCGCGGCAACCGCAAAACCACGTTCCGGATGACGCTGGCGCTTCGGCATGACATCAGCGGAATTAGCGCGTAGTCTCGGCCGGAATTTCGGACTGGAGTCGGTGGTTGCTTTCATGGACATGATGCTTGTCTGTCTCATTGTGGCGGGTCTCAGTGGGGGCTTTGTCAACGGCCTTGCCGGATTCGGCACGTCGCTGTTCGCACTTGGCTGGCTGCTTCAGGTGATGCCGCCGCGTGAAGCTGTGGCCATCGCGCTTGCCTGTTCGGTTGTCACTGGCGTACCGGGTGTCTGGCAGGTGCGCCACAGCATGGATGCGCGCCGTCTTGGTGTGTTCCTTGTGCCGGCGTTGCTTGGCGTCCCGCTGGGGCTGTTCGCGCTGGATCTGATCAATGCACGTCTGCTGTCGCTGTTTGTTGGTGCCATGCTTCTTGTCTATGGCGGCTATTTCGCCTTTCGTCGCAATCTGCCGTCCATCACCGGGCGGTGGCTGGCGCTTGAGGCCGGCATCGGCTTCGTCGGTGGGGCTCTTGGCTCAATGGCAGGTCTGTCTGGCGCGCTGCCATCCATGTGGCTGGCAATGCGGCCCTGGCCGAAGGGACAGCAGCGCGGCATCCTGCAGCCTTTCAACATGGTCATTCTCACCCTGGCCACAGTACTTCTGGCGTTTGACGGTGGCTTTGGTGGCAAGGTTCTCTACAACCTTGGCGTGGCGCTGCTGGCAAGCGTGGTTGGCGCGGCGGTGGGATTGTGGCTGTTCGGGCGATTGTCCGATTATGGCTACCGGCGGCTGTTGATTGTGCTGATGCTGTTCTCGGGATTGTCACTTCTGATGCGCACGCTCATCGCCTAGGCTGACTTGGCAGGTTGAAGGGGCGACGGTGCCATGGCTGATGATCTGATGTCACCTGATGGGCGGCGGCGTTGCTTTGGCAATCGCGCCGGGCAGGTGGAACTGGCGCATTATCACGACACCGAATGGGGTGTGCCGGTGCGCGATGACCGGCATCTGTTCGAAATGCTGACGCTGGAGGGCGCGCAGGCCGGGCTCAGCTGGGACGTTGTTCTTCGCAAACGGGCCGGTTACAGCCGTGCCTTTCACGATTTTGACATTGGCCGGGTGGCGGCCATGACGGATGACGAACTGGAGGCGCTGAGTAACGATGTGGGAATTGTTCGCAACAGGCTGAAGATTTTCAGTGCAAGATCCAACGCCATCGCCGTTCAGGCAATTCATCGTGAAGAGGGTGGTTTCTCAAACTATCTGTGGTCCTTTGTCGATCATCGCCCGGTGATCAATAATTTTACCTCAGTCAGACAGGTTCCGGCCTCGACCCCGCTCAGTGACCGGCTGTCACGCGACATGAAGGCCCGCGGCTTCACATTTGTCGGGACGACGATCATCTATGCCTTCATGCAGGGCATTGGCATGGTCAATGATCATGTTGCGGGTTGCTGGTGCCATGACCAGCCGGCGCGCAGCGGTCAGAGAATGCCGTAGGTGCGATCACGAAGATGCTGTGTGACGACCTTGCGATTGCCGAATGACTTTAACTCGCCAGCATGGATTGGCCGGCGCATTGTCAGCGATACAGTGGTTCCCATGAGTTTGCAGATCTCACGAAACATCAGCGAATAGGCAAGTGTCAGGCTGACCTTGCGGGCGGCCTGAAACAGCAGTGAATTCTGGCCATCAAACAGGAACGGGACGGTTACTGTGTCCGGTTGCATCGCCAGCTTGGCGGCAAAGGTCTTCCACTCCTTGTCATAGGCGTCGCCAACAAGCTTGGGCGCGAGTGATATGGCGCCGGCCGGGAAAATGATCACCGCGCCGCCATCACGAAGATATTCGGCGGCGCGCTGGCGGGTTTCGATATTGGTGGCCAGGGCGGCTTCGGTTTCATCGAAATCCACTGGCAGAATCTTGTCCATTGTCGCCGGTGCCTGGCGCAGAACGCGGTGGGTGATGATCTTGTAGTCGGCCCTGACCTCGGCCATCAGCGCGCACAGCACCAGCCCGTCAATCACACCATAGGGATGGTTCGCCACGACAAGGGTTGGACCGCTGCGTGGAATCATCGCGCCCATTTCGCGCTGCAGGTCAATGTCGATGCTCAGACGCTTGAGTGCATCCGCCCAGAAACTGGCATAGGGCCGGTTTTCGTCGACATAGTCGAAATAGAGCTTACGAATCTTCGGCTGTCCGCTGAACCGCTCAATCGACCTGATCAGGGTGTTGGAAACGGGCCCCATTTCGCCGTCGGCAAAGCTGAAAATAGGATGTGCGGCCTGTGAACTCTGCATTCCCTGTGTCTGCTCCGTTATCCGTCAGCGCGTTACTATTCAGGCGATATCACCAGTGTGCGACAAGTTTATGACACCGTAAACGCGCATAGAATGGCACTCCGCCACCGCGCCGTTACAATATATCAGCGATAGGCAAATCCTACCCCATGTGCGGTTAACAACGGGGATCAAATCGCACTCCAAGAGGCATGCTGCGGTCTGTTGGCCTGCGACGAAATGGCTCCAAAAAGCTGTCACGGCGGCATCAGACAGCCCAATTCAGTGTAAAAACCGCCTCACTGCCGCAGAATCATCATTTTTCGGAAAATTTGTGTAAATTATTGAATAATAATAAATTAATTTATTATTTCCTCAATTTTCCCTTCAGTCTTGCTGAAACAGAAAAACTGTTTTTCAGCATGCAAATAGCTGAATTTAAATAATAAAAACTCACTTTTTTCTCAAGGCATCAAAATGGGCCCGTTAACAATTGCGCCGCGCCACTTTGTCTCAATACTCTGAGGAGGATACGGGTGGGTCATAATGTCGCGACAGCGGCCCGATTCGTCCGTGCCTTTTCGTTAACGGAGGTACAAAATGAAACTCTTCTCGGGTAAGGCCACGAAAACGGCGCTAATTGCGGCGGCGTTGGCTATCACACCCACTGTTGCGTTTGCCGCTGGTGGCAACCTGGAGTCCAACGACTTTGTTGGTATCTCTTTCTGGTTGATCTCGATGGCGTTGGTTGCTTCAACCGCGTTCTTCTTCATCGAGACCCAGCGCGTTGAAGGTAAGTGGAAGACATCGCTTACCGTGTCCGGTCTCGTGACCCTTGTCGCAGCCGTGCACTATTTCTACATGCGTGATGTGTGGGTATCTACCGGTGAAACACCAACGGTGTATCGTTACATCGACTGGCTGATCACCGTGCCACTTCTCATGATCGAGTTCTATCTGATCCTGCGCGCCATCGCGAATGTCTCATCGGGCATTTTCTGGCGTCTGACGATCGGTACGCTGATCATGCTGGTTGGCGGTTATGCGGGTGAAGCGGGCTACATGAATGTGTGGCTTGGTTTCGTCATCGGCATGGTCGGCTGGTTCTACATCCTGTACGAAATCTTCGCTGGTGAAGCCGGCAAGCTTTCGGCAGAGCAGGCACCAGAGTCGGTCAAGTCGGCATTTTCCACCATGCGTTGGATCGTAACCATCGGCTGGGCAATCTACCCGCTCGGCTACTTCTACGGTTACCTTGCAACCGGTGATCCGGCTGGCTCGGCAGACTCGCTCAACGTGATCTACAACCTGGCTGACGTGCTGAACAAAATTGCGTTCGGTGTGATCATCTGGAACGTTGCGGTCACTGAGTCCGAGGCAAAAGCCTAACCTACCCAATTGTTAGGGGCAGCGCCCGGCGCTGCCCCTTCCAGCCATAGATTTGATCGATTTCCGTAGTTTTCTCGTGGAACCAGCTAAAGACGGCAAACATGACTGATCTGTCCACTCCAGCGAACGAGATTTTCTCCAACACCGGCACGGGCTTTCCGGTTTCGCAGTCCATATCGGAAATCATCCACGGCTTTATTATCGAGCGCATGCCCCAGCCGGGCCAACCGCTTGCCGACGCGGCGCTTCATCATTTCGCCGCACCTGGCAAGATGTTGCGCGCCAAAATGGCGCTTCGTGCCGCCGAGTCTCTGAAAGTCGGCAGGCCGGCGGCCCTTCACTGGGCAGCGGCGATTGAGGTTCTCCACAACGCCTCACTGATTCATGATGATATCTGCGATGGTGACAGGTTGCGGCGCGGCCGGCCGGCCGTGTGGTCGGTCTATGGACGTGATGTCGCGCTGACACTTGGCGACTGGCTGGTCGCCCTGTCATTCGAGCTTGCCGCCGAGGCGGCTCAGCGGTCACAGACACCGATGCTGGTGAAAATTCTGGCAACGCACATGAAAACAACCACGATCGGCGAGGCGCGGGAATTTGACGTCCGCCCGGTCAGGGATTGGGACCACTATCTTCAGGGTGTCGGCGACAAGACGGCACCGCTGCTGACAGCCCCGCTTGAAGGGGTGGCGGCGATGGCACTTCATAGCGGTGCGGCGGCAACAATTGGCGATTGTTTCCGCGCGCTTGGCAACGCATATCAGATTGCCAATGACATTCTGAATTTCTCTGGTGCCGATGGTGCCAACACCTGTGGCTCTGATCTTGGACGGCGGGCGCCGAATGGTGTCGTGGTGCTGTTCCGCCAGTCACTTGATGCCGCGGCAAGGGCTGATTTCGACAGCTGGTACGCAAGCGGTTCCCCTGACGGACTTGACCAGTGGGTTGAGGCATTGCGCGGGTCGTCGGCGCTTGCCGAGGCGGCTCGTCGCATGGACAGCCTTCTTGATGACGCCACCTTCTATGCCGAGCGGCTGCCAGCTGAACTTGTCGCCGTGATCACGCCTATACAGCAGCTTCTTCAGCAGGTATGTCTGAAGTCAGTGGCCTCGCTGAAAAAAGGCTGAAACAGCACCTATGACACCGGCCCCCACGGCGCAATCCTCCTCCGCGGACACATCCGCACCCAAAAACGATGTCCTTGTCATCGGTGCCGGTTTTGGTGGCATCGCGGCGGCATTGCGCATGCGCGCTCGTGGCTACAGCGTGACGCTTGTCGACAGGCTTCAGGCGATTGGAGGGCGGGCGCAGGTGTTTGAACGTGGCGGGTTTCGCCATGACGCCGGCCCGACGGTGATCACCGCGCCATTTCTGTTTGATGAACTGTTCGAGCTGTTTGGTGAATCCCGCGAGGACCATCTGGATTTTAGTCCTCTCGATCCCTGGTACCGGTTTCATTTCCATGATGGCCAGCAATTCGACTATCGGGCCACCGTCGAGGACACCAACCGCGAGATCGAACGGTTTTCGCCGGACGATGTAAAGGGTTATGCCGGCCTTCTTGAAACCTCGCGGCGTATTTTCGCGATTGGCTTTGAAAAGCTCGCCGACCGCCCCTTCACCCGCTTTACCTCGATGATGGCGCAGGTGCCGGCCCTGTTGCGGCTTCGCAGCTACCGCACGGTGGCCGGGCTTGTGAACAGCCATATCAGGCATCCGTTGCTGCGGCAGGCCTTTTCCATTCATCCGCTGCTTGTTGGCGGCAATCCCTTCACGACAACCTCGATATATGCGTTGATCCATTATCTGGAGCGACGCTGGGGTGTCTTTTTCTGCATGGGTGGCACTGGCCGTCTTGTCGAACAGCTCCATCGCCTGCTTGAACGCGCCGGCGTCACTGTTGAACTGGGGGTCGATATCGACCACATCACCGTCGACCGGGGACTGGCCACCGGTGCCACCGCAACCGACGGGCGGCGTTTTCTTGCCGAGCGGGTGATCTGCAACGGTGATCCGCCGACCGTCTATCAACAGATGCTTCCAGACGAGACACGGTCAAAGCGCGCCTTGCCGGAGAGCGTTACGCAATATTCGATGGGTCTCTATGTGCTGTTTTTTGGCACTAGGCGAACCTATGAGGATGTGGCGCACCATACCATCTGGATGGGGCCGCGTTATCGGGAGCTTCTTGCCGATATCTTCGACCGCAAGATTCTGGCGGATGATTTCTCGCTCTATCTGCACCGCCCGACAGCAACCGATCCGAGCTTCGCGCCGGAGGGTTGCGACAGCTTCTATGTTCTCTGTCCGGTGCCGAACCTTCTTGGCGACGTCGATTGGTCGACAGAGGGAACGGTGCTTCGTGACCGCATCGTCGAGGCGCTGGAACGCACCATAATGCCCGGCCTGTCGGATGTGATTTCAGATGATTTCTGGATGACTCCAGAGGATTTCAAGAATGATTACAGATCAATGCATGGGGCTGGTTTCTCCATCGCGCCGATCTTCATCCAGTCTGCCTGGTTCCGCTATCACAACCGCGATCCGCATATTCCCAATCTGTATTTTGCCGCCGCCGGCGCGCATCCCGGCGCGGGGATGCCAGGTGTGCTGTGTTCTGCTAAGGTTGTTGAACGACTGATCGAGGAAGAGGAGCAGGCGGCAGCCAGCCAGCAACTGGCACAGCCAGCCTGACGGCGGGAGCCGGCACCGATGTCGAATGAAAGCCTGACATCCGAACAATCCCTTGCCGCCAATGGCAAGAGCTTTCACTGGGCGCGCCGGTTCCTTGGCGCGCGTATGGGAAATGACGCGGCTCGTCTTTATGCGTTTTGCCGGCTTCTTGACGACATGGCGGATGGTGATATCGAGAATGGCCCGGCGCGCCTTCGCGCCATCCGTGATGACCTCGCTGCCGGCCGGCCCGGCGACGATCCGGCGCTGCAGGCCTTTCTGCCGCTGATGGCGGAAAAACGCTTTCCGGCTGAAGTTCTGGTTGCGCTGATTGATGGGTTGCTGGAAGACCAGCTTGATATGGTGGCCCTTGCCGACGAGGCGGCGTTGTTGCGCTATGCCTACCGGGTGGCGGGGACGGTTGGCCTTCTGATGTGTCATGTTCTCGACTGCCACGCCCCGGCCGCCCGCGCGCACGCCATCGACCTTGGTATCGCCATGCAGCTGACCAACATCGCACGCGATGTCCTGGAAGATGCGGACATGAACCGGCGTTATATTCCAGGTGACTGGGTTGGCGGCGCCACGCCAGCCGACATTCTGGCCGCGGCGCAGGCGCCCGGGTCGGACGTTCATGCTGATGTGACGAATGCTGTGGCGCGCCTTCTCGATATTGCCGAGACATTCTACGCCAGCGGTGCGCAGGGCTATCGCTATCTGCCGTGGCGCGCGCATCTCTCCATTGCCATTGCCGCCCGGGTCTATCGGCAGATCGGGGTGCAGCTTCTCGCGACTGGCTGTGCCTGGCATCAGGGCCGGCAGGTGACAAGCGGTACCACAAAACTTCGCTGTTCGGCGGTGGCGCTGGCAAGCCTTGGCACCCGGTTTGGTGCGGCTGAAGGATGTCATGACCAGCGGCTTCATCTCGCTCTGCGGGGGTTGCCCTATGTCGCCTGACAGCACAAGACAACCAGTTCGCATCCTTGGAGATGGTTGCGCCGCGCTGTCTCTGGCGGCGCGGGCCGATGAACTTCCCGAGCATGATATCACACTGGTGCGGCCCGCCGGCGCGCCTGCCGCATCCGAGCATATCTGGGGGTTCTGGGGCGGGGCCGGCCTCGAGACTGCCACCAGACTGGCGCGCGCGTCCTGGACCCGCTGGGCCATCGCGACGGATACCGACCGGGTTGTCATGTCCTCGTCATCACGGCCCTATTTCGCGCTGCGGCGCAGCGACTGGACCGCGCATTGCCGTGCCAAGGCCGAGGCAGGCGGCGTCACCATCCGCGCCGCAAATGGCACAGATGATGACATCCATGGCAGCGGGCCCGGTGTTCAGCAATTTGACAGCCGCCCCCCACCGGTGCCGCGTGGCATGATGCTGCAGCATTTCATCGGCCTTGAGGTACGGGCACCGTCCCCTGTCTTCGATCCGGATACGGCGATTTTGATGGATTTTCGGGTGGACCAGTCGCGCGGCATGCATTTCATCTATCTGTTGCCCTTCTCGCCGACCGAGGCGCTGGTCGAATCCACCCTGTTCTCACCCGAAACGCTTGCTGAGGAATTCTATCTGGCCGCGATCCATGATTATCTGGATCGCCATTATGGCCTCACCGGTTTCGAGACCCTGCGCCGTGAGCGCGGTGTCATTCCGCTTGGCAGGCTGGACAGACGCGATCCGGCCATTCCCGGCATTGGCGGCAATGGCGGCGCCATCAGGCCGTCCAGCGGCTATGCCTTCATTTTCATCCAGAAACAGATCGACAGGGCCATCGCGGCGGCGCAGGCCACCGGACTGTTTGCGGTGACGCCGCCTCATCAGACTATCGATTTGGCCATGGATGCGGTTCTGCTGACGGTGCTTCGCCATTGGCCGGAGAGGGCACCGGAGCTGTTCCTGCGCATGGGAAAGGCGCTCTCAGGGGACGAGTTCGCACGTTTCCTCAGCGGCGAGGCCGATTGGGGATTGCGCCTGAAAATTGTCATGGCGATGCCAAAACTCCCCTTTCTTCGCGGTGCCCTGCGGCTTGTCACTGGCGGTGGTGATATGAAACATGCTGGGATGGCGTGATGGAAATCATGACCGGCATCATGGCGATGGCACCCCTCGACCTTGCGGCTCTTGGCGCGGTGGTGCTGATTGGCCTGCCGCATGGGGCGCTTGACGGCGCCATAGCGGCACATCTTGGCTTTTCTCGAAGGGCGTTGGTGTTCGCCCGGTTTCTTCTTCTGTACATTGGCATGGCGGGGCTGGTGATCGCCGCCTGGATGTTCGCGCCGGCGTTATGTCTGTTTGGCTTCCTTATCATCAGCATGATCCATTTTGGGGCAGGTGACGCGCGTCATGGCACCGGCTGGGTGCGCGGTGCCGAGATGCTGGCTCATGGTGGACTTGTCATTGCTGGCATCAGCCAGATGCACCGTCCCGAGGTTGATGTGATCTTTGCCTATCTGACCGGTGGCGATACGGCCCTTGTCTGGCAGGGGCTTGATATGTTGACGGTGATTGTCGGGGCGTCTGTTGTCATCTGCCTTGCCCAGGCGCTGTGGTATCGGCGCTGGCGCGGCACCGCGCTGGAGCTTGGCGCGCTGGCGGTGCTGTTCGCGCTGACACCGCCGCTGGTCGGTTTCGCGGTCTATTTCTGCTGTGTGCATTCGGCCCGCCATGTCGTCAGCATCATGTCCAGTCTTCGCCAGCACATGTCGGCCAGCGCCATGTTGCTGCAGGCGCTGTTGTTCACGCTTGCAAGCTGGCTTGCCGGTGTGGCGGCGATCTGGTGGTTTGCCGATATGACCGACCCGCAGCCGGTTATCCTGCGCGTTGTATTTATTGGTCTGGCGGCGTTGACTGTACCGCACATGATCCTTGTTGACGGATTTTACCGCCGCACGACGCGCACCCTGAAACGCCAATTTATCAACCGGTGATGATCAATGATGGATGATCCGAACAGGTCCGAGCCGAAGACACACGAACGCAAGGACGCGCATCTTGCGCTTGCCGCAAGCGATCTGGCGCTGGCCGGCATTGACGCCGGGTTTGACCGCGTCAGGCTTGATCATTGCGCACTTCCCGAATGCGACCTTGCCGCCATAGACATCACGACAATCTGCCTTGGCAGGTCGGTCAGCGCGCCCTTGTTCATTGGCGCCATGACCGGGGGCACCACACATGCGGATGACATCAATCTGGCGCTTGCCGAGATTGCCGAGGGAGCTGGCATTGCGCTTGCCGTCGGCTCGCAGCGTGCCAGTCTTGAGACCGGGCGATCGCAGGCGGCGCTTCGTGAACGGGCCCCGTCGGTGCCGTTGATTGGCAATCTCGGCGGCGTCCAGCTGGCGATGCCGGGGGGAATTGATCTGGCGAAACGCGCCGTTGACGATCTTCAGGCGGACGCCATTTTCATCCATCTGAACCCGCTTCAGGAGGCGGCGCAGCCCGAGGGTGAGACAGACTGGCGCCATGTGCTGGCCTCTATCGAGACGGCTGCGCGCGAGCTTGGCGTGCCGGTGATGGCCAAGGAGGTCGGTGCCGGCATCGGGCCAGATGTGGCAAGGCGCCTGTTTGACATTGGCGTGCATGCCGTTGACGTGGCTGGTCTTGGCGGCACCAACTGGACCCGTATCGAAGTGGCCCGCCTCGTCGACTCCGCCCTGTTCGACCCGTTTCTTGACTGGGGGCTGCCGACTGTTGACGCACTGCGATCCGTTCGCGCCGCCTGCCCGGACGGGCGCCTTATTGCGTCTGGTGGCATTCGCCATGGTCTCGACGCGGCCAAGGCGCTGTGGCTTGGCGCGGCGCTGGCCTCAATGGCTGGGCCGGTGCTTCGCGCGCTGACAACCGATGGGGTTCAGCCCCCTGATCCTGCCGCCGCGATGGCGGCGATGGAACGCTGCAAGGACCAGCTGCGTCTGGCGCTGTTCCTGACCGGCGCGCCCGATCTGGCACGCTTTGCCGAGGTGTCGGGCCATATCGTCCCACGCTAAACCCTAACCAAGGCCGATTTCATATGAATCTCAGAAACTGTCCTTGCGCCGTCTGATCTCGGCAAAGACGGCACTGTCTGTTGCGGACTCCATTCCCAGAACCGTGCGGATCGCCGCATCATCGGCGCGAAGGAACGGGTTGGTCTCTTTTTCCAGCGCCATGATTGTCGGCACTGTCGGTTGGCCGGCCGCCCGCAATTCCGCCACAGCTTCGGCGCGACGTTGCAGTGCCTGATTGTCAGGGTCAACGCTCAGCGCGAAGGCGGCGTTGGCGGCGGTATATTCATGACTGCAATAGATGATGGTCTCATCGTCGAGCGCCATCAATTTTGTCAGGCTCTCCCACATCATCTCGGCATCGCCTTCGAACAGGCGCCCGCACCCCATCGCGAACAGCGTGTCGCCGGTAAAGGCGAGGCTTTCCGAGGCAAGGTGGTAATTCAGCATATCCAGCGTGTGCCCGGGGGTGGCAAGCACCTCGACCCGCCGACCGGCAAAGACAAAGCTGTCGCCGCCGGAAAGGGTGTTGGTAACGCCCGAAACGCCAGCCGGGCCATATATGACGGCACCGGTCTCGGCAGCGATATCCTGCAATCCGGCGGTATGGTCGCCATGGTGATGGGTGATCCAGATCTGCGTCAGCTGCCAGCCTGCTGTGGCAAGCGCGGCCCGCGCCGCCGCCGCGTCGCCGGCATCGACCATGGCTGTCTCGCCGCTTTCACTGTCATGCAGCAGGACGCCGTAATTGTCCTGATCATAGCCAAACTGATGAAGGTCCAGTGTCATGACAAGCCTACCAGGATCCGGTGTTGGACATTGATGCCCAGGGCTCGGCAGGGGGCTTGGCCTCGCCTTCCTGAAGCAACTCGATCGAGATGTTGTCCGGCGAACGGACAAAGGCCATCCGGCCGTCCCGCGGCGGTCTGTTGATCGTCACGCCTGCGTCCATCAGCTTCTGGCACGTCGCGTAGATGTCATCGACATAATAGGCAAGATGCCCGAAATTCCGCCCGCCATCATAATCCTCGGGATCCCAGTTATGGGTCAGTTCCAGTTCCGGTGCGCGGGTTTCCCTTGCGTTGTCGGCATCCTTTGGCGCCGCCAGAAAGACAAGTGTATAGCGTCCGGCCTCGACATCCTTGCGGTTGGTTTCGACAAGCCCGAGCTTGTTGCAGTAGAAATCGAGGGAGTCCTCCAGACTGGTGACCCTGACCATGGTGTGAAGATAGCGCATGACGGCTCTGCTCTGTGATCTGTTTGGATATGATGACTTCACCATACGGCACGGTCTGGTGGCGCGTCCAGCCACCACCGGCGGTGGCGGCCCTGTTCAGGTGATCACACCGCTCAGGATGTTTGCCGCGCTCAGCAGCAGGAAAAATCCAAAGGCCCGACGAAGGCCCTTCGGGTTCAGCGCATGCGCGATCCGGCTTCCAAGCGGCACTGTGAACAGGCTTGTCGAGAAAATGATGATCGCGGCTGGCACATTGACGAAACCAAGCGAGAAAGGAAGGCGCCCCTCGACGTCGAGACCGGCCCAGATGAATCCAAGCGCGCCGGGAACGGCAATCAGGAAGCCGAAAGCCGCCGCTGTGCCGACGGCCCGGTGGACTGGCAGGGCAAGCGCGCTCAGCACCGGTACGGCGATGCTGCCGCCGCCAATCCCCATAAGCGAGGACGCCCCGCCAATCAGCGCCGCGATGATGCCGCCACGAATCCCGCGGCCGGATGCGGCGATGCGTGATGTCTCGGGTGCCGCGTCGGCGGCCGAGGTCTTGCCGCGGATCATGGTCAGCGCGACATAGATCGCGATGACGCCGAACAGCAACTGGAGATAGCGCGAATCAAGCGTGCCAGATCCCGCCCCCGCCAGGCCGGCGGCAACAAGCATGAAGGGTGACCAGTAACGGAACACGGCGATATCAACAGCACCCCGCCGGTAATGTTCCCGCGCCGAGGATAGCGAGATTGGAATGATCGTCGCCAGCGATGTGGCGACCGCCATATGCATGATGATAGCCGCCGGCACGTCCAGATAGCCGAACAACAGGAACAGGACCGGCACGATGACGATCCCGCCGCCAACCCCGAGCAGGCCTGCCAGCAGCCCGGCGACAATGCCGGTCACAAGCAACCCTGCTGTCATCATCAGCAATATGTCATTGGAGGGGAATGAGGCAAAGGACACGGCCAGGGCTTCCTTGACGGTGGCGGGGCTGACGCCCACATGCGGCGCGTCTAGGTTCTAGCGCGTTGGACCTATGTCGTCCAGCGCGGCACCATCAGGCAGGTGGCGCATCGGATGCGCGCGCAGACGCCAACGCTCACGGGCTTGTCATTTCTGGCCGGCCTTAACCCCGGTGAAACTATAGTCATGAATCTGGTCCCGCCGCGCCATAGACAATGCGTGGCAGAACCACATCAGCCCGTCCCATATGTGCCAATGA